>CAIMCD010000034.1 GCA_903839405.1 uncultured Chlorobiaceae bacterium | reverse complement strand
TTCAGCAATATCTTTTCTGAACCCGGTAAATTCTACCCGGTCGGCTATGTTGAGTTGTTTGGTTAACTCCTTGAGTTTCTCTTCAATCCGGCCTGTGCCAACGACAAGAAAATGAATCGTGGGGATTTTTTCTACTATTTTTGGAATTGCCTTGATAAAACACTCCAGCCCCTTATTTTCATCCAGCCGGCTTATGACCGCCACCAGATGGTGACCAGCTCTTTTTGTCCGTTCTTCTGCCTTGTGATGATTGAAACGCTGGAGATCTATTCCGTCATAGATAACGGTGATTTTCTGTTCCGGTAGCGTGAAATCTTCAATAAGCTCACGTTTGATTTTATCTGAGATCGCAATAATCCGGTCAACAAGTGTATTATAAAGGATGCGGTTGATCTGCTTTTTTATCCCTTTTTTCCGGTAAGGGACATTGCGGGTCAAGATGACTTTCCGGTTCGTTAGTCTGGCCGCGAGAGAAGCGACCCAGTAAAATTTCGGAGAGCAGATCTCAATAAGGTCAATCTGGTTCTGCCGGATGAGCCGTATGAGTTTTGGAACGATAAAAAGGTTGAGATCCGATTTCGGATTGAGGGTCGTGACCGGGATATGCTCTTCGGGCAGGCGGTTCGCAAGGCCACTTCCGGGCAGACAGCAGACCGTTACCTGGTGAGCGCGTTTTTGCAGTTCTTTACTGAATAAGAGAATTCGGTTTGCTCCACCCGACCAGCGAGGTGTTGCATCAAATATGAGGATATTCATCCGTAACTTTTTTAATTACCGGTGTTATCCGGATGCTGAATTTGGCCTGGAGCGGCATTTCCGCTGCCTTTCCAGCTCCGGCCTTTCAGTTGATCACGCAAGACAAAGTATTAAATTTTCAGGGATTCATCGTGCAGTCACCAAACTCAATCTCATCCTTTACCCCTTCCGATCCGTTTCTGCTGCGGCGGCCCTCTTTTTTGGCCAATACGTTGTTTGTTGTCACCATTATGGTGCTCTATCCGCTGGCCGGCGCTCTGCTTTTCACGGTTGTTTATGGTTCCTCCGCCGGGAGTGTTTCCTTTATGCATCCCGACCATAGCCAGCTACCCTCGCTCCGCCTGATTCAGATGGTTGGGCAGATGGTTCTCCTTGCCCTGCCCGCGCTCCTCTTGGCCGGATGGCACACGGCAAAAAAAAATCCTTTCTCTAAAGATGCGATGGCGTTTTTAGGGATTGGCCAGCCGATCAATTTTGGTGCAGCCCTGCTTGCTGTTGCTGGCATTTTTCTCCTTCAGCCCCTCTTGCATACCCTTACCGAGTTGCAGGATCTCTATTTGTGGCCCTCTCTCGGCGCGGCAGGCTCTGAAGTGGTTCGTCAGCGTGAGCTGATGGACTCCTTTATGCGAACCCTTGCGCTTGTGCGCTCTCTGCCAGAGTTTATGGCGGTTGCCGCTGTTTTTGCCCTGACTCCGGCCATCTGTGAAGAGCTGCTTTTCAGGGGATATATCCAGCAGAATTACACCCGCTCACTCTCCGGTGGCGGGGCGGTATGGCTGACCGGCTTTGTTTTTGCCATCTTTCATCTCAGTGCAGCAAATCTCTTGCCCCTTGCTTTGCTGGGGTGGTATATTGGCTATATTTATAGTAAATCAGGAAATCTCTTTTTGCCTTTTTTTGTTCATCTCTTCAACAATCTGGCAGCGTTGTTTCTCCTGTTATCAGGCGATAAAGGTGAGGTGGCGAAACACTCCCAGCCGGAGCTACTTGTCCATACGCTCTGGTGGTGGCTGGTTGTTGCAGGGAGTTTATTGCTCTTTATGATGGTGATCCGGCACTTCTCCCGCTCGCTCCTTAGTGAGTCATAGAGTGATAACGAGCGTCGGATGAGCCGGTGAATATGCATAGCGATCAGTTGGTTTAAAACGTACGGTATGGGTAAACTCTTGAGCGTTAATTTATTGCAGCGAGTCCTGGTGGCTCTTGCAGGTATTCCTCTTCTGCTCTGGGTGATCAGTGTGGGCGGGGTCTGGTTTTTTGTTTTGTTTTCACTGCTTGCGCTTGTGGCGGTTTTTGAGTTTCATCGCCTTGCCCGGCACAAGGCCGAGCCGCCGCCGCTCTGGATTCTGCTCCTCATCACGCTTGGTTTGCAGCTTAACTTCTATCTGCATCTGGCTGAAGTGTGGGAGCTCCTGCTTGCTGCCGTGCTGCTCTTTCTGGTGATGGAGCTTTTTTTGGATGAGGGCTCTCCGATGCTTAATCTGGGCGCAGTTTTTCCGGGTCTCCTCTATGTCAATCTCTCTTTTGGCGCGCTTTTGCGGCTTCGTCTTGATGCGGTTGACGCAAACGGGGCGACGCTGGTTTTTTTGATGTTTCTCTGTGTCTGGTCCTCCGATATCTCGGCCTATTTCGGAGGAAGTACCCTGGGCGGAAAATTTATTCATCGCAAATTGTTTGAACGCCTGAGTCCGCATAAAACCTGGGAGGGCTTTTTGTTCGGTCTTGCAGGCAGCCTTGCGGCCGCGCTGGTTTTCGGGCATTTTGCCCCAGACCTCTCGTTAACGACAGCCTTGGTGATTGGTTTACTCATCGGCGTGGCAAGTCCGGTTGGAGACCTTATTGAATCAATGTTTAAACGAGATGCCGGAGTAAAAGACTCTTCAGGCTTGATTCCCGGTCATGGCGGAGTGCTCGACCGGTTTGATACCATTATGTTTATATCGCCCTTGATCTACTTTATCACCATGCACGTTCTCAAGTGATGGGGTGAAACGGCTCCGGAGCGGGATGCATTAACTATTTTTTTATATTACGCTTTCACTGTTCAAGCCAACAGCGTTGTTTGGCGAGGTAAGCGTATTAAATGCAAGAGGTTGTCATAATGAAAATTGAAGGCCTTCTTTCCGGGAACTATATTGTTTTGAATCTTGAACTGGCTTCAAAAAGCCAGGTGATCGAAAAAATGGTTTCCATTGTTACCGATCACGCGGGAGTAAGGGATATCGACCACCTTCGACGTGACGTTTTAAAGCGTGAACAGGAGATGTCAACCGGTATCGGCAAAAAAATAGCTCTTCCCCACGCCAAGACCGATGCCGTAACCGAGCCGGTTCTAGCCTTTGCCACCCTCAAGCACGATATCAATTTTGATTCAATCGATGGCGAAGCTGTCCGGATCGTCTTTCTCTTGGTAACGCCAGCCGAGATGCTTGCGGAGCATTTAAAATTGCTTGGCCGAATTACACGCATTGCCGGTCGTGATGATGTGCGCCAGCGCCTTCTGCTTGCAACGTCACCCCAGGAGGTGCTTGAGCTTTTCAGGGAAGAGGAGAAGGATTTTCCCCAGATATAACATTTTTACCAGTAAGGGATTATTAGCGTTATGCCGCAATACCAGGCCGTTAAAGGCACGAGGGATATTTTTCCGGATGAAGCCGCCCAGTGGAAGTATGTGGAGGGAGCGGTGCATACCTTGGCCTCTCTCTACGGCTTTAGTGAGATACGAACTCCGGTTTTTGAGTATACCGAGCTCTTCCAGAGAGGCATCGGTGCGACAACCGACATTGTTGGCAAGGAGATGTTCTCCTTTCTGCCGGATCCAAATGGACGCTCCATCACGCTTCGCCCGGAGATGACCGCCGGTGTGATGAGGGCCGCATTGCAGAAAAACCTGCTCTCTTTGGCTCCGGTGCATAAACTCTACTATATCAGCGAGCTTTTTCGCAAGGAGCGACCGCAGGCTGGCCGGCAGCGCCAGTTCTCCCAGTTCGGGGCTGAACTGCTCGGTGTATCGTCGCCGGTTGCTGTGGCTGAAGTTATTACCCTCATGATGCAGGTTTTTGAGTCGCTCGGATTAACCGGCCTGAATCTCAGGATCAACTCTCTTGGTGACACGGCCGACCGGCTCCGTTACCGGGAGGCACTGCAGCTCTATTTTGCGCCGTTTCATGATCAGCTTGACGACTCCTCAAAAGAGCGGCTTGAAAAAAATCCACTCCGCATTCTTGATTCCAAAAATCCGGCCATTCAGGATATTATTGCAGGTGCTCCACGCTTATATGACTACCTTTCGACCTCTTCGGTTGAGGAGTTTGAAAAAGTGCTCTTCTATCTCTCGGAACGCGGTATTGCCTACAGCGTTGATCACCGGCTTGTCCGCGGGCTTGATTATTACTGCCATACAGCTTTTGAGGTGACCAGTTCAGAGCTTGGGGCGCAGGATGCCCTTGGTGGCGGTGGGCGCTATGACGGTCTTGCCCGTGAGCTTGGCAACTCCCAGGATCTGCCAGCCGCAGGCTTTGCGGTCGGCATGGAGCGGCTGCTCATCACCATGGAAAAACAGGGGCTTTTTGCAGCCCTGATCCCTCACGCTCCGCTTGTTTATGTGGTGCTTCAGGAGCAGGAGCTGCTGGATCACGGTATGCAGATTGCCTTTCGCTTGCGTAAGGCCGGTATCAAGACCGAGATCGATCTGGCCGCCAGAAGCATGAAGGCGCAGATGCGCGAGGCAAACAAGATGCGGGCCTCCTATGCGCTCTTTATTGGCAAAGAGGAGGAGCAAAGCGGGCTCTATGCACTTAAAAATCTGGTTACTTCTGAACAATCAACGCTTTCGCTGGAGGCTGTGCTCGATATTCTCCGTGAGCCGGCGCAGAGGGAGCTCTTGAAATCATAAGCGTTATGCGCCACAAGGTGACGATCTACGGCAAAAAAGAGTGCTGTTTGTGTGACGAGGCCATGGAGGTGTTGCAGAAAGTCCAGGCGACTCTGCCCTTTGAGCTTGAAAAAACCGATATCTCCACCGATCCGGCACTGATGGTGGAGTTCGGGCTGAAAATTCCGGTTGTTTTTGTTGACGGCGTTTTTGCCTTCAAGTACCGGGTCAACGAAAACCGTCTCAAGGCACTGCTCACGGCCTCCTGAGCGGTGTTGTGCCACTCTCCAAAAAGAGTTGGCTTGCGCTCTCATTTCACCGAAGGGAGAAATCTTCTCTGACGAAGCTGAAAATTGTTGAAATAAAATGGTGAAAGTAATTCTTTTTCTGACGCTTGTGTTTCTGGTGATCCGCATGGTGGTGCGGACGTTGCGCAAGGGGCTCTTTATTCGTCGTGTTGACGGATTTGGCACCAGCGGACGTTCCCCCGCCTCTTTTTCTTCAGCCAAACCGCCGGAAGATGCGGATTATGAGGTGCTGGAGAGCCACATTACCGATAAAGAACGGGATGTTGTGTAAGGGGTGTTGCTGTTGCCGGGTTTTTTCGTATATTGGGCTCTGGATTTGGCGACGTGGCAGTTATCTTTATCTGAAGTGGGGGTTCCCCACTTTTTTGTTTTCTGAAAAAAAGTTCGTGTGGGGTATTCAATGCAAGAGCGCATAAACTATTATGTTCAGCAGGTTATGGATGCCTCTGTGGGCACAAAGGGTGAAGGGGCATATCTTCTGGATCTCAAGATAAAAGGCCCGGCCAGCCGCCGCAAAATTGAGCTGTTGTTCGATACCGATACCGGAATCCGTATTGACCAGTGCGCTTATTTGAGCCGACGTCTCAGGGAGCGCCTTGAAGCTGATGAGGAACTTATGGGGGTGCTTGGAGAAGATTTTGAGCTGCTGGTCTCCTCTCCCGGTCTTGGTGAGCCAATTCTCATGGCGCGCCAATATAGCCGCCATCTTAACCGGCTTTTGCAGCTTACCTATACCGGTGATGCAGGGGAACCGATTGAGCTGAAAGGGCGTCTCTTGGAGGTATCGCTTGCGGATGAAAGGGGTGGACGGATTGTTATAATGCCGGAAAAAAATAAAAAGGGTGGACGTCAAACAAAAGTTGAAAGTATAACACTTTATCTTGATCAGGTAACTCGTGCGGTGCCTGAGGCGGAATTATAGATTTTTTTGGTGCGGTGAAATTTTCTTTTTAAAAATGCACAATCAAAGAATGAGATGGTCAGAAAGCAGATAAAAGCTGAGGGAGTGGACAGGAGAGCGCAGATTGCCAGCGCTTTCGGTGAAATCGAGCAGTCGAAGATCTTTCTGGATAAGCGTACGGAAAGTGCGGCTGTAAAAATGGATATTGCCGATCTTCTCAAGGATATTATCCAGAAGCAGCTCCGGAAGGATTATGATCCTGAAGTTGAATCCAACATTTTCATCAACCCCGAACGCGGCGATTTTGAGGTCTATATTCTCAAAAAGATTGTCCAGGAAGTAGACATTGAGAGTATTGAGATCGGCATTGATGAGGTGCGCAAAATTGATGACTCTCTGGAGATCGGTGATTTCTATGAAGAGGGGCCGATCAAGCTTGAAGACTACCTGAGCCGCAAGTCGATACAGATTATCAAACAGTCTGTGCAGAAAAAAGTCCGCGATCTTGAGCGTCTTGTTGTTTACGAAGAGTGCCTTGAAAAAGTCGGCGAGATTATTGCCGGCGAGGTCTACCAGATTCGCTCAAATGAAGTGATTTTTACCTATAATACGTCAAAAGATCATCGGGTTGAGCTTGTGCTACCGAAGTCGGAGATGATGAAAAAGGATAATCCGCGCAGAACGCCGAGGATGAAGCTCTATGTCAAGCGTATTGAGCGCGAGCGTGTCAAGGTAAAGCTTGATGATGGCAACATGGTCGAGCGGGAAAAGCCGGACGGTGGGATGAAGGTTATTGTATCGAGAGTCGATGACCGCTTTTTGTACAAGTTGTTCGAACATGAGGTGCCTGAAATTCTTGACGGCCTGATTGTGATCAAGGGGATTGCACGGGTGCCGGGTGAGCGGGCCAAGGTTGCCGTTGAGTCGACCAGTGCGCGCATTGATCCGGTCGGTGCGACGGTCGGCTACCGTGGCAAGCGGATCCAGAGCATTGTCAAGGAGCTGAACAACGAAAATATTGATGTTATCTACTACACCGATGAGCCGCAGATCTATATTTCGCGGGCCATGCAGCCGGCCAAAATTGATCCGCTGACGGTTCATGCCGATATGAAAACCCGGAAAGCACGGGTGATGCTCAAGCCTGACCAGATCAAATATGCAATCGGTAAAAATGGCAATAACATCCATTTGGCCGAGAAGCTTACCGGCTATGAGATTGATGTTTATCGTGATGTGATCGACAAGTCGATGGAGGATCCGAACGATATCGATATCATCGAGTTCCGTGAAGAGTTTGGTGATGACATGATCTTCCAGCTGCTTGATGGTGGTCTTGATACCGCCAAAAAGGTGCTGAAAGCCGGAGTTGAAGAGATTGAGCTGGCGCTTTTGGGGCCGCCAAAGACCGAAGAGCTGACGGTTTTTGGTAAAGGTCGCAAGAGCGGTGTAAAGCCACGGGAACGTAAAGTGACCGATGATGAAAAGCGTTATTGGAAGAAGATTGCCGAGAATATCTTTAAAACCGTTAAGGAGCAGTTCTCTGAATCGGATTTTCAGGGTATTTTTGACGATGGCGATGAACCTGAGCCTGATGAACCGGCGGTGGATGAATCAACTGAGCAGCCAGGTATAGAGTAAGCATTCGAGAGAGAGAGTAAAGAGTTTTTAAATCCAGAGGAGGATGTAATGGCCCTTGAGGACATGGAAAAGAGATATCGGATAAGTGATATAGGAAGAGAACTGCAGGTGAGTCCGCAGGAAGTATTACTTTTTGTCAAGCAGGAAGGGGGCAAAGTGGCCTCTACATCCTCTATGGTAAGTGAAGATGTCCGCGACCGGATTTTCGGTCACTTCAGCGTTGAAAAGAAAATGGTTGATGAGACCCGCAAAATCCGCGAGGAGAAGCAGAAGCGTTTGACGCGGCTTGAAGAGCAGTCGCGCAAAACCTATGAAAAAGAGCAGCATCTTCGCGAAACGCTTGCTCCGCCTCCAGCCCCGGTTGTGGTGGTTCATGAAGAGAAAAAAGAGGCGCATCCCGTTCCGCCTGTAGTCGAAGCTCAAGTCGAGCCGGAGGTGGTCATGGAGGAACCGGTACTCCCGATTCCTGAGAGTGTTCAGCCACTTCATCCGGTAGTTCAGCCAGTTCCTGTGGTGGAACCGATTGAGAGTGTTGAGGTTGTTGAGAGTATGGAAGCTCCGGAGCCGGTTCACCCGGTTGCATCAGTTGAGGTAACCGAGCCCGTAGAGCCGGTTGCTGTAACGGTAGTGGAGGAGCCTCCGTTGCCGGTTGTTATTGAGGAACCGGAACCCGCACCTGTACTCAAAAGAGAACGAGAAGAGCCGCAGGCCAACGAGCAGATAGTCTCTTTTGACATTCCGCAGAATATTGGTGGCCTTACCGTGCTTGGCACCCTTGATATGAATGCCGGACGGGGTGGCGAGGCTGAAAGAGGCAAGAAGAATCGTAAAAAGAGTTTCAAGGAACAGGCTGATGCCCTGAAAGAGGAGTTTGATCCAAAGGTTACCGAGGAGGTTCGCTCCGAAGAGAAAGGGGTGGTTGCCAAGAAGCCGGCAGCGAAGGCGGCGGGTGATGAAAAGCCTAAAACGGCCGTGGTGGACAGCTCTCTCAAAAAGAAGAAAGGCAAAAAGAAAAAGAAACCCGAAGTTGACGATAAAGTCATTTCAGCCAATATCCAGAAAACCATCAGTGGTATTGAAGATTCGAGCGGTACGGGATCACGTCAGAAATTCCGCCGGATGCGCCGCATTGATCGTGAGCGTGAGCAGGAGGAGGCCGAGGCATACCGTGAATCACAGCGCCTGATTGTGAGGGTGACCGAGTACGCTTCACCGCATGAACTGGCCGAATTGATGGGCGTTACGGCAAAGGATATTATCCAGAAGTGTTTTGCGCTTGGCAAGTTTGTTACCATCAACCAGCGACTTGATAAGGAGTCGATTGAACTGATCGCCCTTGAGTTCGGTTTTGAGGCCGAGTTCATTTCAGAGGTTGAGGCCACGGCCGTGATTGTTGAAGAGGATGCCGAAGAGGATCTCAAAACCCGTCCGCCGGTTGTGACCATCATGGGCCACGTTGATCACGGCAAGACCTCGCTGCTCGATTATATCCGCAACAGCAATGTGGTTGCCGGTGAATCCGGTGGTATTACCCAGCATAT
Organism: uncultured Chlorobiaceae bacterium; assembly: GCA_903839405.1. Classification (GTDB taxonomy): domain Bacteria; phylum Bacteroidota; class Chlorobiia; order Chlorobiales; family Chlorobiaceae; genus Chlorobium. The sequence goes on along the minus strand of CAIMCD010000034.1, from coordinate 57,170 downwards.
CGGCGCTTATGAAGTGACGGTTGACGGGAACCGGAAAATCACCTTCCTTGATACACCGGGCCACGAAGCCTTTACGGCCATGCGGGCCAGAGGTGCGCAGGTAACCGATATTGTTATTTTGGTGGTGGCGGCCGATGACAGCGTCATGCCCCAGACCATCGAGGCTATCAACCATGCCAAGGCGGCCGGTGTGCCGATTGTGGTTGCCCTCAATAAAATTGACAAGGTTGAAGCCAATCCCGAGAAGATCAAAACCCAGCTCTCCGAAGCCGGTGTGCTGGTTGAAGAGTGGGGTGGTGAATATCAGTGCCAGGAGATTTCGGCGAAGAAAGGAATCGGTATTGCCGAGCTTATGGGCAAAGTGTTGACTGAAGCGGAAATACGCGAGCTTCGGGGTAACTATTCCCGCGATATTACAGCCAGCGGTATCATTGTTGAGTCAGAGCTTGACAAAGGCAAGGGCGTTATCTCCACGGTGCTTGTGCAGCGCGGATTCCTGAAGGTAGGCGATCCTTTTGTTGCCGGCAACACGCTGGGCAAGGTTCGCGCCATTATGGATGAACGCGGCAAGCGGATTCCGGTTGCCGGTCCTTCACAGCCGGTCATGGTGCTTGGATTTGAGGACCTGCCGCAATCGGGCGATGCACTGACGGTTATGCCGACGGACAGGGAGGCTCGTGATCTTGCGCAGAAGCGTCAGGTTATCCGCCGTGAGCATGATTTCCGCCGCAGTACCCGTGTCAAGCTCGACAGCATTGCCCGCCAGATCAAGGAGGGGTTGATGAAAGAGCTGAGTGTCATTATCAAGGCCGATACCGATGGCTCCATTCAGGCGCTGGCTGACGGATTGATGAAAATTCAGAATGAAGAGGTCAAGGTTCAGATTATCCACCAGGGTGTTGGCCAGATTACCGAAACGGACGTGCTGCTTGCTGCAGCTTCTGATGCCATTATTATCGGCTTCAGGGTACGACCGAATGTCAATGCCAAAAAGCTGGCCGAGAAGGAAGATCTTGATGTCCGCTTTTACAGCGTTATCTATCATGTGCTTGAAGATGTTGAAAAAGCGCTTGAGGGTATGCTCTCACCCGAACTCCATGAAGAGAGCCTCGGCTCGCTGGAAATCCGCCAGGTCTTCAAGGTGCCGAAAATCGGCAATGTCGGTGGATGCTATATGCTTGAGGGCAAGGTGTTCCGCGACTCCAAGGTTCGCCTGCTTCGTGACGGCGTGCAGATTTACGAAGGCACGCTTGCAGCACTCAAGCGTTTCAAGGACGATGTCAAGGAGGTCGATGCCGGCTATGAGTGCGGTATGAGCCTCAAGAACTATGATGATATCAAGGTCGGCGACATTGTTGAGGCCTATAAAATCGTTGAGAAAAAACGGAAATTGTGAACATCCCAATATTGATCTATGTCGATACGTACCGATAAAGTTGCTTCACTGCTCCAGCAGGAGATCGGGGCAATCCTTCAGAAGGAGCTTCCGCGCAGCGGCCCGCTCATCACGATTGTGGAGGTGAAGGTGACGCCGGACCTGGGTATAGCCAGGATTTATGTCTCCATTATCGGTACGGCGGAAGAACAGGCGGAAGCCATTGCGCTTTTGCAGGAGGAGACCAAGACGATCCGAAAGATTCTTTCCGGCCGTATTCGCCATCATTTCCGTCGTATTCCGGAACTTGAGTTCCGCGAAGATCGCCTTTATGAGCGGGCAAACCGCATTGAGGAGCTATTGAATCAGGTGCGGAAAGGTCCTGTCGAAAACGATTAGTTGCGTGCATGTATTCTAACCCTGTGCAGTTCATGAACATTCCTTCCGGAGCGCCTCTTGGTGATGAAGGCCAATTTCTCTTGATCGACAAGCCGCTGGATTGGACCTCGTTCGATGTTGTTGCAAAAATCCGCAATACCTACAAGCAGAGCGGCCGGAAGTGCAAGGTCGGTCATTGTGGTACGCTTGATCCAAAAGCAACCGGGCTGCTGCTTTTGGCATCGGGCAAAAAAACCAAGGAGATTTCGGGACTTGAACTGCTCGACAAGGTTTATGACGGAACAATCAAGCTTGGCGTCAAAACCGAAAGCCATGACACTGAAACCGAGGAGTACGCCCGGTGCAGTGTGGATCACCTGACGGAGACGCAGATTATCGCACTTGCTGCAGCTTTTGTGGGCAGCCATCTTCAGCAGCCGCCCATGCACTCGGCGGCCTGGCACAATGGCAAACGGCTCTACGCACTGGCCCGCAAAGGTGAGGTGGTGAGGGAGCGGAAAGCCAAGGAGATTGTAATCCACCGCTTTGAGGTGACCCGGATTGAACTGCCGATAGTGCACTTTATCCTGCATGTTTCCAAGGGGGCCTATATCCGCGTTATTGCCCATGAATTTGGGGAAGCTCTTGGTGTGGGAGGCTATCTCGCAACGCTTCGGAGGGTTGCCATTGGGCCTTACGAGCTCAGCTCGGCCAGAACCCTGCCGGAGATGATTGGCGAGATTCTGCAGCCGCACGCTTCAACAACGGCAAGCTGAAGGGAGAAAGAACGATCTATGCGTATTGTTGAATATGATAATCATGCTGTTTACGGTTATGGTTCCCACTCACCTGCCGATATTTTTCCCACTCCTTCAGCCGTCACTATAGGCTCCTTTGACGGGGTGCATCAGGGGCACCGCCGCATTATTTCAAGGATGGTTGCAATTGCCGAACAGCGCGGACTGAGAAGTGTTGTTGTTACCTTTGAGCCGCATCCAAGAAGGGTGCTCAAGGGGCCAGTTGCCGGTCCGGTTGGACTCTTGACCACCCTTGAAGAAAAAATTGAGCTGCTTCGCTCGGAGCATGTGGATCTTTTTTTTGTTGTTCGCTTTACCCCGGATTTTGCCTCGCGCAGCTCTGAGGATTTTATCCGCAATGTGCTTGTCAAGGTGCTCGGGGCCAAAAGCATTATTGTTGGTTATGACCACGCTTTTGGCCATAACCGGAGTGGCACCGGCAAGACACTCGACTCGCTCGGTCAGGAGCTTGATTTTGATGTGGAGGTGCTTGATGAGGTACTCATCGGCAATGAGCATTTTTCAAGCACAAGGATACGGCAACTGCTTGAAAGCGGCATGATTGAGGAAGCCAATGAGTTTCTCGGCTTTCCCTATATGATCAGCGGCAGGGTGGTGGAGGGTGAGAAGCTGGGGCGCCGGATCGGTTTTCCGACCGTGAATCTGCAGCTCTCTCAAGAGGAGAAGCTCTTGCCGCGTGCAGGGGTTTATCTGGCAAGCACCGTTATTGACGCTCAGCGGTTTATGGTCATGATGAATATCGGGGTTCGTCCCACGGTCTCTTCGGAGGGCCGGAAAACGGTTGAAGCCCATATTCTTGGCTACTGCGGTAACCTTTACGGTGCCGATATTAGCTTCTCCGTGCTCCGTTTCATCCGGGAGGAGAGGAAATTTGCCAATCTGGAGGAGCTGAAACAGCAGCTTGAAAAAGATAAAATAACGGTGGAGTTGTATTGCGAATAATATTATATTGCAGGTCAATCGATTTAACATAACAAATCAAGAGATATGAGTCTGACAAAGGAATATAAGGCGGAAGTTATCAAGCAGTTCGGCGGTTCAGAAGCGAACACCGGCAAGTCCGAGGTTCAGGTTGCGTTATACAGCCGCAGAATCACTGATCTTACTGGTCATCTGCAGTTGCACCCGAAGGACAAGCACTCCCGTCGCGGCCTGCTGATGATGGTAGCCAAGCGCAAAAAAATGCTCAATTACCTGAAAAATGTCGATATCGACCGTTACCGTAAAGTGATTGCTGAACTGGATCTTCGCAAGTAACTCCAGTAATCAGAACTCTTTCTGTCAGATCTCTGCAGGGCCCTTGGTGCGGCTCTGCGGGTTATCTTTTTAACAACAGCACGCAGCAGGGATCATTATGTTGGAAAGTATGACCGGGTATGGCAGTGCGGATTCAACCGAGAATGGACTGAGGACTCTCGTTGAGTTGCGCTCGGTCAATAACCGGTTTGCCGAAATCAGTGTCAAGCTTCCCCGTCCTCTGCTCTCTTTTGAGCTTGAGGTGCGCGAGATGGTTCGCGCACATTTCCAGAGAGGCAAAATCTCTGTTTTTATCCAGATCCAGCTTGACGAAGAGCAGCCGATTCCGGTTACGCTCAATGTTGCAAAGCTGAAAGCCTATAAATCGTTGCTCGATACCCTCCGCACTGAAGCTGAGCTTTCGGCTCCGGTGACGCTTGAGCAGTTGCTCCGGTTTCCGGAAATATTCGATAACGGCGCAACCCGGCTTGACAACAGTGATACCCTCTGGCCCTTTGTTAAACCGCTTCTGCAGGAAGCGATCTCCCGTCTCAGGGAGATGCGGCGCCGTGAGGGTGCGGAGCTTTCCGTGGATTTCAGCCAGCGCATTTCGGAAATTGAGCGTACCCTTACTCATATTGCCCTGCTTGCCACTGATAATCTGGAGGCCATAAGAAAACGCCTTGCCGCGAAAGTGGAAGCGGTTGCCGGAAAGGATCTTGCCTATAGTCGTGACCGGCTTGAGATGGAACTGGTTCTGGCGGCCGACCGGCTTGACATTACCGAGGAGCTGACGCGCTTTGCCAGCCATAACAAGTTTTTTCTTGAAGAGTTGCATAACGAAGAGAGCGGCACAGGCCGCAAGCTGAATTTTCTGCTGCAGGAGCAGTTGCGTGAAGCAAACACCATTGCATCCAAATCCCAGAACGCTGAGATTTCGCAGAAAATTGTCAATATCAAGGAAGAGCTTGAGAAAATCCGCGAACAACTGCAAAATATAGAGTAAATTATAATGGTTGAAGAGCGGGAAGGGCAGGGGAAACTGGTTGTTTTTTCAGCCCCATCGGGTACGGGCAAGTCAACCATCGCGAAGCTGATTCTTGAACGGATACCAAATATCAGGTTTTCAGTTTCGGCGACAACCCGTACAAAACGGCCGGGAGAGGAGGATGGGGTCAACTATCATTTTCTCAGCAGAGAGGATTTTGAGCAGCAAATCCGTGAAGGTGGCTTTATCGAGCATGAGTTCTTTTTTGATAACCATTATGGTACACTGCTTCAGAAAACCCTTGAAGTTATTGCTACCGGCACCCATCTTCTCTTTGACCTTGATGTCAAGGGTGCGTTGAGCCTCAAGCGCCTCTTTCCCGATAACTCACTGTTGTTGTTTATTAAACCTCCAAGCATGGAGGTGCTGGAGCAGCGCCTGAAAGGGCGGAAAAGTGAAGATGAGCATAGCCTGCAGCGGCGCCTTGAGCGGGCCCGACTCGAGCTGGAATATGCTGACCGCTTCGACCAGGTTGTCGTTAATGATGATCTCCAGCAAACGGTTGATGCGGTTGAGGCCATAATCAGCAATTTTCTTTCAAATACTAAAAACAAGTGCAATGTCGGTTAAACCTGTTGACCTGAATACGTTGAGAAGTGCGCACTCGAATTTGTACGAGACGGTGGTTGCCATTTCCAAAAGAGCCAAAAAAATACATGATGATGAGCGGGCCGAGCTTGAAGAGAAGCTGCTGCCATACCGGGAGATGATCCGTAATCCTACCAGCGAGTCTGAATCGGACAAGGTTTTTCCTGAGCAGATTGCCATCAGCCTTGAATTTGAGTGCCGTGAAAAGGCATCACACAAGGCCGTTGCCGAGTATTTCGAGCACAAGTACGACTACTCACTGGAAAAACCGACTGAGAAAAAAATCGTTCAAGTTGAAGAAGATGATGAAACTGACGGGGATTAACCAGATCACCCTTCGCGTCAATGACCTGCGTCTTGCCGAGGAGTTTTATGCTGGAATGCTTGGCCTCAAGCTCGATCATCGGGTAGGGGCCAATATTACCTATCTGCGCCTTAATTCGGACATGCTGGTGCTGGTGAAGGCTGAAACTCCCGGTACGCCCGAGGCACGCGATATCCGAGTTGATCATTTTGGTTTCAGGCTCGCTTCAGATGCTGAAGTTGATGCTGCCGCTCTCTATCTGGATGACTGTGGGGCTCACCTGGTTACGCGCCCGGCTCATCGAAGGGAAGGAAGGGCTTTTTTTGTCATGGATCCGGATGGTAATCTGGTGGAGTTTTACTCCATGCATGAAACCGGCATCCAGAAAGATGGCCCGGATATTGACGTCTCGGTTCCCGGTGCAGTCACCGTCGGAAGTCAGCTGAACATACCGGAAGAGAGTGAGGCAAAAAAGTCCCGCCGTTCAAGAAAATAACTTCTTCACCTCCCCCGTACATTCCATTTACTTTTTCCCGCTAACGGGAGCCCCGGGTTTTATCCGGCCAAAATCCGTTCGGCCTCCCGGAGCTGTTCCGGGGTATTAATGCCAAGAATTTCATTCGGATTCTCGGTTTTGAAGGCGCACACCTTGCGGCCGTTCTGGAAGCAGATGGCGAAAACATCGGTCAGATAGTACTCCTTCTGGGCATTGTTGGTGTTGATTTGCCCAAGCGCCTGAAAGAGCAGTTCCGCATTGAAAACATAAATCCCTGAGTTGATCTCCCTGACCGCTGCTTCCTGTGGGGAGGCGTCCTTCTGTTCAACAATTTTCAGGATGCTCTCGCTGTTTTTTTGACGGATAACCCTGCCATATCCGGTCGGGTCATCGAACTCTGCGGTTAGAACGGTCGCTGCGGCACCCTCTTTACGGTGTAAAGAAATCAGTTTTTCGAGCGTCTGGCTGGTAACCAGCGGCGCATCGCCGGAGAGAATCAAAATCTCTCCCTGAAAATTCCGAAGCGGCTCTTCTGCCTGCATAATGGCATGTCCGGTACCAAGTTGCGGCTCCTGAAGCGCGTACTCAACCTCGTACCTTTCGGTTGCTTTTCTGACCAGCTCGGCCTGATGGCCTACAACAAGCACCACTTTTTCAGGCTGAAGGGCGAGCGCCTTGTCAAGAACATACTCGATAACCGGTCGGCCATTAGCCTGGTGAAGCACCTTCGCCAGATCGGACTGCATCCGGGTGCCTTTTCCAGCGGCCATAATAATTACTGCAAGTGCCATGATGTTGCTTGATCATTGGGGGTTACAGGGGTGGGGAACTCAAGATAACTGTTCATCCTCTTCACCGACACGGTGACGGCGTTTGGGGTTGTTTTTCCGGTCAACAATCAGGACCATCGGTTTATAGGCTCTCGCTTCAGCCTCTTCCATGACCGCAAAGGTCATGATAATAACCTCATCACCCACAAGGGCGCACCGTGCGGCGGCTCCGTTGAGCTGAATTTCACGGGATCCACGATCTCCCTTGATAATGTAGGTTTCAAATCGCTCACCGTTATTGTTGTTGACGACAAGAACCTTTTCATTCGGAATCATATCGACCATTTCAAGAAGCTCACTATCAATGGTGATGCTCCCTTCATATTCGAGATCACCATTTGTCACTATCGCGTTATGGATTTTTGATTTCAAGACATGTAATTTCATGAACGAGCGCACTTCATTATTGTTTTATAAAAGATTCACCGCTTCCCCGGAAAATCCGGTATTTTTTCAGGGCCTGGTCACTTTCAAAACCGTATCCCCTGATGGTTTCTTCGGGTCTGGTAATGGTTATGAACCGGTCGGAGCGGATCATTTTGTCTTTGCCGGACTGTTTGGCATACTCGGTTGTAATGACCGTAACCGTGCTGCCTTTGGAGGTCATGACCACGTTACCCATGGCTTCAATATCCTGATTGTCATGAATAACGGCTTTTTGTGCTGTTATTATGGTTGACGGCTGACCGTTGGCATCAAAAAAGGTAACCTTGACCCCCTGGTCAAGATGATTTTCCGTACCGGCACCGATTTTGTACTCCGCGCCGTGGCCGGCTTCAATGAGTCCGCGCCTGATACCTGATTCCGTCATGGCAAGTTTGATGCCCCAACTCTCCTGAACGGGATGATTGACGCCGATAAAGCTTGTTTCGGGAGAGCGGCGCTCCTTTTCGGGATTGCCGCATCCCCATATGAAGGTCAGTATAACACCTACCTGAACAAAAGCGAGAGCGTGTTTCACCGTTGCCGGAGCCTTACTTGATATTCAACTGGTTCATCACCTTGAAGGTCAGATCATTTTCAGGCGTTGTATAGAGCGACGTGCTTTTTTCAAACACCAGGTTGAATCCTTCCGACTGGGCAATGGATTCAATGGAGGCAAGAACTTTCTTGCGTATAGGGAGATAGAGTTCCTGCTGTTTTGCTTCAATCACACCGCCACGGCCGAACTTCTCCTGCTGGAATTTTTCAATCGCCTGACCTTTAAGGCCAAGATCCTTCTCCTTCTGCTCTCTTGCTGTTTTTGAGAGGGTTGCGGCCTGCTGGCGATAGGCCACAAGTCCTTTCTGATACTCCTGGCTCATCCGTTCCAGCTCTTTTTGCAGTGGAGCGGCAACAGCCTGCAAGCTTGCTTCAGCCTGTTTGGTGTCAGGCAAGAGTTGCAGGATTTTTCCTGAATCCACAACACCGACTTTGCTTGCCCCCTGTGCGGCGAATGATTGCGGTCCGACCAGCAGCAAACTCAGGACAACCGCCATCATGATCCGGCGCATAACACGTGTAACTCCTCCTGAATGATTCATCAATTCAATGGTTTAGGTTATCATGTAAATGAGTTAAAGGCATATAATATCCTCCTGTTGAAAATTATACCCTCAAAGGTAATAATTCCTTGTTAAAAAACTATAAAAAGCTAAAAAGCCGCCATGTTTACGCCACTAGGCCAGCTTATCGGAACCCTTGCATTGAGCTGGGGAATTCAGATGGCTTGAGGAGTGTTTTTATAGAGAGTTTCAGGTCGGGCGGAAAAACTGTCCGGGCTCTTGCTCAACCGCTCCCTTGAGTTCGAGTTCAAAGAGGTGAACCAGCAGTGAAGAGATATCAAGAGCGGTTGCGGCGGCAAGAGCATCAATATGAACCCTCTCACCCTTCATTCCCTCCACGATGGATCGCTCTGTGGCCGTGAGGGGAGGTCGTGGTTTCTCTTGCGATGGTGAAGCCGGTTTTTTTGCGAAATTCTTGCCCAGTTCAACCAGAATATCATCCACGCTCATGACCGCTTTGGCCTGAGCATCCTGGATCAGTTTGTTGGTGCCCCGGGAAGTGCGTGAAAAGATGTTGCCGGGAAGGGCAAAGACCTCGCGGTTCTGCTCAAGAGCCGTCGCCGCTGTAATCAGCGCTCCCCCTTTCAGATCCGATTCCACGATGAGGGTGCCGGCCGAGATGCCGGATATGATGCGGTTTCGTTTCGGGAATTTGGCTGGCACCAGTTCCGAGCCGATCCACTCCTCTGAAACGAGAGCACCTCGTTCAATGATTTTCGGCCAAAGCAGCCCTTTCGGATCGGTATAGACCTGCTCAACACCGCTTGCCAGCACGGCAATGGTTATCCCTCCATTTTCAAGGGTTGCCTGGTGTGCCGCCATGTCAATACCAAAGGCAAGTCCGCTGTAGACCACAATGCCGTAACTGGCCAACTCTTTGCAAAAAAGTGCGGTACACTGTTTTCCATATTGCGATGCATTGCGGGTGCCGACCACGGCAAGGCCGGGCGTCTGGGGCGAAGGAAGTTCTCCGCGTACAAAAAGGCAGGGGGGCGGGTCGTAAATTTGTTTTAACAGTGGAGGATATTCTGCGTCGAGAATGGTGATGAGTTTTGCCTTGTGGCGGTGCGCTTGCTGAATCTGCGCTTCTGCAGCTTTTATTGCACCCTCTCGTGTTTGGGTTTGGTGCAGAAAGTCGTGTATCTGGCGCGCCAGAGGTTCTCCGATGCCCGGCACCGTCACCAGCTCATCCACTTCCGCCTGCATCACCTGACGGATATTTTGCAGGCAGTTTAGGAGTGCCTTGATTCTCGCCGGCCCGATACCGGGAATCAGGGTGAGCTGCAGCAGGAGGCTTGTGTTTTCCATTGTTCCCTTGCAGCGGGGAGTATTGCTACCCCCCTGAAGAGGTTCAGAAATCGCGTTTCATCAGAATATTGGCAAACCCTTTAAGGTACTCTCTTCCTTCAGCATACGGCAACTGATCCACGGCGCTGAGCGCTTCCTCGGTATGCTGGTTGATGAGAGCAGCGGTCTCATCAAGCACGCCACATGCGGCATAGATCGACTTTATTTCGGGTACCCGTTCCGGGCTGATCCCTTTGTTCTCAATGACCGAGTTCAACAGGTCGCGCTCTTTGCCCTTGGTCAGTTCAAGCGAGCGGAGCAGCAGGTAGGTTTTTTTGCCGTTGATCACGTCGCCGCCCGCCATCTTGCCGGACTTGCCGTCATCGGCCATAATATCAAGGTAGTCATCCTGTATCTGGAAGGCCCGGCCGATCTTTTCGCCGAAGAGTACCAGATTATCCAACTGCTCCTTTGTTGCATCGCCCGCAACCCCGCCAGCTTCAAGTGCAGCCGAGATAAGGCGACCGGTTTTTTTGGCAATCATGTCGAGATAGTCGTCAATGGTGGCGTCCTGCTTCTCTTCAAGCTCCATGTCAAGCGCCTGGCCTTCACAAATGGTGATGTTGGCATGGTTGAGAATATGGATGAGTTCGCCGTGGCGGTTGCTCTTGGCCTGCAGGGCGAGATCATAGGCGTAGGCAATCATCATGTCGCCCGTCAGGATCGCCGCATTGGTGTTCCACTGCTTGTGCACGGTTGGGCGGCCGTGGCGGAGTTCGGCCTGGTCCATGATGTCGTCGTGGATCAGGGTGAAGTTGTGCAGAATCTCAACCGCAAGCGCCACCTTGAGCGCCTCTTCCGAAGAGCCGCATACCGATTCGGAGGCGAGCAGGGTCAAAAAGGGGCGGATGCGTTTTCCCTTGCCTTCAAGAATATAGCGGGCCGGAGCATAGAGGGTGACCGGACTCTCGGTATCGAAACATTTTCCGAGAGCGTCATTTATTCTGGTGTGGTACTCGTTGTACTTTTTTTCGACGAGTTGCTGTGTTATGGGTATCTGCATAGTGAAACGGTCATTGTTTAATAATAAGGCGCTTACGGCGAAGCTCATCTATGGTGGCGGCTCCGGTGAGGAACATCACGGCTCGGAGGTCGTTCAGCCAGCTTTTTATCGTTCTTTCAAGCGTTCCTTCATGGAGGGCTTTGAGGATATTGCGGGCCGAAGCCGCAAGCTGCGCGCCAAGCGCAAGCGACTTGGCAATATCGATGCCGGACGCAATCCCTCCTGAGGCAATAATCTCTATGGAGCTGAAGCGTGGTTCCTCTTGTTTAAGATTCTGGATAGCCACCAGGCACTCGGCTGTAGGGATACCCCAGTTGAGCAGCTCGTCCAGCGCTTGGAGGCTGAAACGGTTCTCCCCGCCGAACTCACGGGTGTAGCGAATCTCCTCGACCTTCTGCCAACTGATTCCACCGGCTCCAGCCACGTCAATAACTTTAATCCCTGCTGCAATAAGCTTTCGGGCGGCTGATGCCGAGATGCCGCACCCGACCTCCTTCACAATCACCGGCACGGGCAGTTTGGCTGTGAGGGTGGTGAGCTGATCAAGGAAGTGGCGGAAATCGGTGTTGCCTTCCGGCTGAAAAAGCTCCTGCGCCGCATTAAGGTGCACAATGAGCCCGTCGGCCCGGATAAGCTCCAGCAAGATATTGATTTCGCTCTCGGTGAGGCCCTTCGCTATTTCGGGCGCTCCGATATTGGCAAAAAGCTGTATGGTTGGCGCATATTTTCTGACCACCGCAAAACTTTCGCGCTGTGAACTGTTTTCAAGCGCCTGGCGCATGCTCCCTACACCGAGTGGAATCTGGAACCGTTCGGCCGTTTCGGCAAGCTGGCGGTTCAGCTCCTCCGCTTCGTTGTAACCTCCGGTCATGGAGGAGATCATCAGCGGAGCCGCAATGGTACGGCCCAAAAAGGTGGTGGCAAGGCTTATTTCGGAACATGAAATTTCCGGTAACGCATTGCTTTCAAATTCGTAACGCTCCAAACCCGTGCTCTTTCCGCTAAAGAGAACATCTCCATGCAGGCATATCTCAACATGGCTCTGCTTGCGATCTATTGTTCTATTGCTGCTCTTGTCGCTCATGCCGCCCCGGATATGTTCCTTGCAGGATTTTTCAGATACTGGAGGTTTAAATCGTAACTTAATAAAAATATCCCATACTCCATGAGTACACAATAACAGAAGCGTCCCCGCAAGCTCTTTATTATTACCACAGCACCACCTGCCACCTTTTACTCAGCTCTCGCTTCCAGGTTGCCCCTCTCTTTTTCAACTGATGTCACGCGTCTGTCATCCAGCCCTCATTTGTGTCATCCCGACCGAAGGGAGGGATCTCTCTGCCTACCCCCCGACAACGTGCCGTGCGGCGCTTTTTTGCTTTCATAAATGTAATACGTATATTTTTTTACTGTTATAGTCTTTTTATTAGCACCTTTTCTGAAAGCTTGCTCAAAACAAGCAATACTGTTCTAGGCTTGGACTGATTTATCCCTGCTGTTGACTGAGACGTTATTTGTTGAATCTGAAAGCCAAACATTTTCAATTAACTTACAAGTTTTCCGAATAAAAATTTACAATTAGTAAAAGATACCCCGAAGTTGATAAATAGCTTTGTGATGAAAAATTCTTGAAAAAATTATTATGTGGATACCGTTTGAAAGTATAAAGATGAAAATATGATAATATGATAATTTATGTGCAGATATATAGTCTTAAAAAAAATTATAAAATACTGCACTCACAGTTGTTATGTCTTTTGTAATGCTTTATAGCTCTGCTCTGGAAAAGCTAAATTAACTATGAAGAAGACTGAATTAATTAAGCAATTAGAGCTTTTCATTGAGACTTACTCAGTATTTGTAGGTTCAAAAGAAAATGTTTTTACTCCCACAAAAGAAATATCAATTAATTATTGGATAGATGGGGTTTTTGAGATATTAGTAAAACATGAAGAAATTGAGATTAACTTTAATTCAATTTCGACAGGTATTATCGTTTTTGCTTTTAGAGAGAATCAAAATTATCGAGTAATAAGAGTATTGATGTCAAAAATAATTGCTTTTGAATTGATAACTGAAAATGGATTTGATGAAGAATTATTATACATACTAAAGTTAAAAAAAGAACAAAATAATTGATTAAAGTACTGTTAATATCGTTACGGCTTGGCTCCTATTTTGGAAACTCCCCTAAATTCTGGCTCGGATTGCAGGATGATTTTGATATTGAAGAGTCGGAAAAAAATCAGGTTGTGGTTTTCGAAAAAATCAAGAGCATACGAGTTAAAAGCGCTTCTCAAGAAGCAGTATAGTTAAATACTCATAAAATGATTGTGCTATGATTACTGATACACAGAGACGAACCCAGATATTAAGGAAAATAAATCGTATTCCTGTTGATAAGTTAAAAGAGTTGGATGACTTTGTTTCTAAACTCGAAGAAGGTGTTATTCCAAAATCTAAAACGATCTCATTTGTCGGAGTTTGGCGGGATATTGATGATACTGTATTTAATGATTTGACAAATGAGTTGATAAACCATCGTCAGAGAAGCAGAAGGAGGATTGATGAATAGGGTTCTCATTGATACTGATATCCTCTCTTACTATTTCAAAGGTGATGAGGTTGTTGTTGGCAATTTTGAGAAATATTTGCAGCAATATGAGTTGATTGAGATAAGTCTGATAACTTATTATGAGATTGTTGGAGGGCTGTTGGCAAAAAGCGCACTCAAGCAATTAAACGTTTTTGAGGATTTTGTTGCAGAAAATATTGTTGTACCAATGACTGATAAATCCGCAAAAATTTCTGCTGAATTGTATTCATTATTGAGACAAACCGGTAAAGTAATTGATGACATTGATTTATTGATTGCCGGTATAGCGATTGAGAATGATCTGACATTGGTAACAAACAATGTGAGCCATTTCGAAAGAATTGCAGGCTTAAGGATCGAGAACTGGAAAAAGTAACCGCCTTAAAAGGGTTATTTTTCAAAAATTTGGCACAACATTTATGACCTTTCCCTCTCGATACTTCAAAAATAGGTTGAACTTGGATTTGGTAATTCTCTATCGCTTGCCCGGAAGTTCATCATGCTGAAAACCTTGTTCTCCATAGCCATGCGGCATCTCTTGGGCCGGCGGAAGCAGACGCTGACCACGATTACCGGTGTGGCGGTGAGCACGATGGTGCTGATTACCACCATCTCCCTTACCCGTGGGCTGCTCGACTCCTTTATTGAAACCATTGTCAACGTCGCTCCCCACATTACGGTGAAAGGGGAGAAGATGGAGCTTATGCCGGTCAATCTGCTTGAGCGCCAGAGGCCGGAAGCGGTTGCATTTGTGGATGATAATATCCAGAAGCAGGATCGCGAGGAGGTGGCGAACTACCGCCAGATTCTGAACCTCTTCAGCTCTCCGACCTATCGGAAGCAGGTGACGGTTGCTTCACCCTATGTTGCATCGCAGGTGATGGCGGTCAAGGGGAGCCGTAACCAGTCGCTGCTCTTGAAAGGGGTTGAGATTGAGCGGGAGGAGTTGATCAGCGGCATTCAGAAAAAGCTGACTTCGGGCGATATTGCCCTTTTTGAAAAAACACCCAACGCGCTCCTTGTGGGGCGTACCGTGGCGCGGGATATGAATTTGGAGCTGAATGACCAGGTCACCATCATCCCGGCATCGGGCATCAGCCGCCAGTGCAAGGTGGCCGGTATCTTTTTTTCCGGCGTCAATGCGGTCGATAACAGCGTGCTGGTTTCGCTCAAGCTTGGCCAGATTATTGAAGGGTTGCCGGCAAACAAGGTTTCAGGCATTGCGCTGAAGGTGGTTGATCCGCTCCAGAATGCGTCGCTGGCGCGCGAACTCGAACGGGTTACGGGGTATCGGTGCATCACCTGGCAGGAGGAGAATGCCAGCGTGCTCTCGCTCTTTGCCCGTATCGGCTACATTGTCTTCTCGCTTGTGGCCTTTGTCGGCATTGTTTCGGGTTTCGGCGTGGCCAATATTCTGGTGACGACCGTTTTTGAAAAGAGTCGCGACATTGCCATCATGAAATCCTTTGGCTTTTCGGCCCTGCAACTGGTAGGGATGTTTATATTTGAAGGGTTTATGGTGGGGCTTGTGGGCGCGCTTGTTGGCGGGGTGCTTGCGGTTGGCTCCATCAACATTTTTGCCTCGCTTCCTATCGAGAGCTCTCAGGGGCCGCTCACCAAAAGCGGTTTCAGCATGTCGACCAATCCGCTCTACTTTCTCTACGTGATTGGGGTGACGGTCTTTATCAGCTCGATTGCGGCCATTCTCCCCTCGGCTAAAGCCGCAAAGCTTGAGCCGGTCAAGGTGCTCAGGGAGAGCAACCTGTAGGAGTTATCTCTCATGGAGGGTCTGCTCGGGGTGCTGCAACAGGTAGAGCTTGTAGTAGAGGCCTCGTTTTGCCAGCAGCTCCTGATGGTTGCCACTTTCGCGGATAACGCCCTTGTGCAGCACAATAATGGTGTCGGCCTTCTGGATGGTTGAGAGCCGGTGCGCAATAATGATTGAGGTGCGCTCACTCATGAGCTTTGCCGTTGCGGCATCAATCAGGGTTTCGGTTTCCGTGTCAACCGAGCTGGTAGCTTCATCCAGCACAAGGATTTCCGGGTTGTAGAGGAGGGCGCGCACAAAGGCGATCAACTGTTTCTGCCCGGTGGAGAGCCCCGTGCCGTTTTCAAGCACCCGGTACTCGTAACCGCCGGGAAGCTGCTGGATAAAGCGGTCGGCACCGACAACCCGTGCTGCCTCCCGAATCTCCTCATCCGAAACATCGGGATTGCCGAAGGCCAAATTTTCGCGGATGGTGCCGGAGAAGAGAAAGACATCCTGCATGACCACACCAACCAGTTTTCTCAAGGCATGTTGCGGTATATCCTGCAAGGGGATACCGTCTATGGTGACTGTGCCTTTGGTGATGGGGTAGAGGCGGGAGAGAATATTGATCATCGTGGTTTTGCCGCTGCCGGTGGCGCCGACAATGGCAATTTTTTCGCCATGCTTGATCGAGAGCGAGATATCTTTCAATACCCAGTTCTCGCCGTCATAGGCAAACCAGACATTTTTGAACTCAATACTCTCCCGGAATGTTGCCGGAGCGGTGAGGGTGGAAGGTTCCTCGATCCCCTCCTTTTCGTCAAGCAGTCGGAAAATGCGGTCGGAGCTGGCAATAGCGGTCTGCATCACGTTGAACCGGTCGGAAAGGTGCTGGAGCGGTCGGAAAAAGAGCCAGATATACTGCACAAAGGAGACCACCACGCCGATGCTGAGGTCGGCCCTGAGCAGGCGGACGCCGCTGTACCAGATCACCAGACCGGCCGCGGCCGAGCTGAGCACCTCGATGAGCGGGTAGTAGATGGAGAAGTAGAAGACGGTGCGGATATTGGCGTCGCGGTGATCGCGGTTGATGGCGGCATAGTGCTCGGCTTCGCCTGCTTCACGGTTGAAGAGCTGCACAATGGTCATACCGGTCAAGTGCTCCTGAAAAAAGGAGTTGAGCCGGGCCAGATGGGTCAGCACATCCTGAAAAGCCGCTCGAACCTTGTTCTTGAAGCGGATGGTGGCATAGATCATCAGCGGCAGGATGGAGAGCACGATAAGGGTCAGTTGCCAGTCGATCCAGACCATCAACACAACAATAAAGAGCAGTTGTAAAATGTCTCCCAAGATGGTGATGATACCGCTGGAGAGCATCTCGTTGAGCGATTCCACGTCACTGGTGGTGCGGGTAATGAGCCGCCCTATCGGGTTGCGGTCGTAGAAGCGTGCCGGGAGCTTCTGGAGGTGCTTGAAAATATCCATCCGGAGATTGAAGACCGCTTTCTGGCCGATAATCTGGGTCAGCCAGGTGGTGATATACTGCTTGATACCGTCAAGGATAATGGCTCCGGCAAGGAAGAGACTGATGATCCCCAGTCCGTGCAGATCCCCTTTGGCAATATGGTCATCAATGGCAACTTTGGTCAGATAGGGGCGTAGCGGGCCGAGAAAGGAGCCGGCAAGGGTGACGGCAATGGCCGTAGCCACAAGCACTTTATAGGGCTTGACGTAGGCGAAAAGGCGCGAGACAATGTAGCGGTCTATGGAACCTTTTTTCCCTTTTTTAAGGAGCTCATCCTGCTGCGGCCTGAAACTTTTTTTTGTGCTCTGTTCGTTACTCATCAGCTCCTTAACGCCCCAAAGTTCTCTTCTCTATTTCACCTTTCAGCTCGCTGGCCAGCGCTTCAGCCTGGATCGCCGTAGGCGCTTCGGAATAGATGCGGATAATGGGCTCGGTGTTTGATGGGCGTAAATGCACCCAACTATCGGCAAAATCAAGCTTCAGCCCGTCAAGCCGGTTCGCCGTGGCTTCCGGGTAGCGAAGGGCGATATCGGTAAAGAGTTGCTCAAGCTGTTCGCGGCTGGTTTTACCGATGAGGATCTTCTGCTTGGACATCGAGTAATCGGGGAAGTGGCGACGGAACTCTGAAAGGGTGCCGCCCCGGTGCTCCTGACGCCAGAGGGTGAAGGCCTGGACGAAGAGGGCGATACCGACAAGGGCGTCGCGGCCGTAGTGCAACTCGGGCAGGATGACGCCGCCGTTACCCTCTCCGCCGATCACCACCTCTTTCTCTTTCATCAGCTCAACCACATTGACCTCACCTATTTTTGCACTGTAACAGGCGACGTTGTAACGGGTGGCAATGTCGCGCAGTGAACGGCTGCTGGAGAGGTTGTTGGCTACCGGCCCGGGGTGCTTTTTAAGATAAAAGTCCGCACAGGCAATGAGGGTGTACTCCTCTCCAAAGAGCGTGCCATCTTCACAGATAAGCGCAAGCCGGTCAACATCGGGGTCAACCACAAGGGCAAAGTCGCATCCGCTCTCTTTGACTGCCGTTATGGTGGAGCCCAAATTCTCCTCAATCGGCTCGGGGTTGCGGGGGAAGATGCCGCTGCCGCCACAGGCAAAGGGGAGGGTGGTGGCAATGCCGAGCTGGCGGCAGAGCTCCGGCACAATTTCGTAGCCGGCCCCCTCAACACAGTCCACCAGCACCTTGTAGTGCTCGCGGGCAATGGCCTCGGGATCAATGGAGGAGAGCTGAAGCACTTTTGCAATATGGAGGTCGCCGTACTCTCCGTTCGGGGTAATGGCGCCGATCTCGTTCCAGTGTGCGGCATTGAACAGCTCTGTTTCGGCAATGGCCAGCAGTTCGGCAACTTCGGCACTGCTCAGGAACTCGCCCCGGTGGTTGAGCATTTTCAGGGCATTCCACATAACCGGGTTGTGGGAGGCGGTAATGATCAGTCCGCCATCCGCATGTTCATCGGCCACGGCAATTTCAACCGTGGGTGTGGTTGCAATGCCGAGGTCGGTTACGTCGCAGCCGCAAAGCACAAGGGTGTTGCTGACGAGATCCCCGATGGCCTTGCCCGTCGGGCGGGTATCCCGGCCGATAACAATACGTGGTCGCTCCTGGGGAGAGTTAGCGTGGCGCTTCTTTTTCTCCTGAAGAGTCCATGAAGCAAATGCCATGGCAAATGCCGTAAGATTTTTCGGGGTCAGGCTTTCGCCCACGATGCCCCTTATGCCGGAAACGCTGATCATCAGGCTCATAGTATTCTCGGGTAGGTTGAACTGGTGAAAGAGTTGGCGCAATATAAGAAAAAGAGCGACGAATTTTGATGCAAGGCAGGTGAATGCCGGAGGTGATGCATGGCAGGGCGGGTAGCGGGGGTGAAAAGGGAGGAAAGAAAAATCTTTTGAATCTTCAGGGGTTTCTTCTATATTACATGCCTTTTGTTATTGAAATCCTAACAGCACTCGTATATGCCTTTACACAAATCGGCTGAAAAAAGACTTCGGCAGTCAGAGAGAAGAAATGCCAGAAACCGTGCACGCAAGAAAGAACTGAAAGTTCTGGTTAAAACCATGCAGAAACTCATTGACAGCAGCGCTGACAAGGCTGTGGTTGAAGTCGCCTATCGTTCGGCTGTTCAGAAACTCGATCGCCTCGGGGTCAAGAGCTATATTCATGCCAATAAAGCATCCCGCAAGAAGTCCCAGTTGACACGTCTCATGAACAGTTACGTGAAGGGCGAGTAAGAGCATCCGGCCAGGGCTCATTGTGATCTTTATTGTCTGACATCCGGTTTGAAGCGGTTATGCAAACTTTTTTTGCAGCGTTTTCAGGCCGGGTTTCCATACCTCTTTTTCATGTTTGCATATTTTTGCGGCAGGCTTGTGTCAGCCATGCCGGAAGAAGCGGTTATCGATGTTTCCGGTATTGCCTACCGGTTTTTGATTTCCGCAAGCACCCATCGTCAGTTGCCCGAACCGGGCCGTGAGGTGCGGCTTTTTTCACATCTTTCCGTCCGGGAAGATGCCTTGCAGCTTTATGGCTTTTTCCGCGAAGAGGAGCGCCAACTCTTCCGCCTTTTGATACTTACTTCAGGTGTTGGGCCACGCCTTGCCATGGCGGTCCTCTCCGGCATGGAGGTGCAGGAGGTGCATGAAGCCATTTTGGCCAATAATCCTGAACGACTCTATGGCATCAGCGGTGTCGGCAAAAAAACCGCCGCCAGGATTATTCTTGAGTTGCGGGATAAAATTCTGAAGCTTCCCCCCCTTACGACTCGATCTGCCAGCGGCTCACCACACTCCAGCCAACTGCGTGATGACGCCGTTACGGCTCTCGTGACGCTTGGATTTTCCCGGGCGGTTGTGCAAAAAGCGGTTGTCACTATTCTCGAAAACCATCAGGCGATGACGCTCGAAGAGGTTGTCAAGACGGCACTTGTTTCAATCCATAACAGTTAGGTGCGGCGTGTGAATTACCAGGATGCTCTTGATTTTCTCTACCCACTTCACCGCTTCGGTATAAAGCCGGGCCTTGAGCGGGTATACCGCCTGCTTGATTGCATGGGTTCACCGCAGAGGCGGATGGGCATGGTGATTCATATTGCCGGTACCAACGGTAAAGGGACGGTTGCCGGGGCTCTTGCCTCAATATTTCAGGCCAGCGGAAAGAAGACCGCGCTCTATACCTCGCCCCATCTGGTTGACTTTACCGAAAGAATGCGTATTGACGGGGCACAAATTCCCCGTGAAAAGGTGGCTTACTACTGTTCACAACTGAAGGAAGCGGCTCTTGAGCTTCAGTCAACCTTCTTTGAGGTGACAACCGCCCTTGCCTTTGCCTGGTTTGCCGATGAGGGAGTTGAGGTCTCGGTTATTGAGACCGGCATGGGGGGACGGCTTGATGCAACCAATGTGGTTGAGTCAAACTATGTAGTGATTCCAACAATCGGCCTGGATCATACGGAGTGGCTGGGCGGGAGCTTATCTCTTATTGCGGCTGAAAAAGCGGCCATTATCAAAAAAGGGTGCCGGGTCTTCACGGCTGTTTCGGATCCGGAAGCATTCCAGCCGATAGAGCGAGTGGCAGGCTTGTGTGGTGCGCCGCTTTTTGTTGCAGGCAGGGATGCACGCTGCAGCAATATTACGGCTGACGCCGGCGCGCTTAAGCTGGATGTGTGTACAGAGGCACACCACTATCTTTCGCTGAAGGCACCGCTTACCGGCTCGTTTCATGCTTTTAATATGGTTCTTGCCGTTATGGTAGCGGAAGATGCCGGGGTTGAATGTCTGGCAATCCGCTCAGGTCTTGAACGAATGTTGCAGACCGGTTACCGGGCGCGGCTTGAAAGAGTCGGGGTTGAGCCCACCATTCTGTTTGATGTATCGCACAATCCGGATGGTATGCGGGCCACGGTCAACGCCCTTTTGCCGTTACGGCACAGATTCAATCGGGTTTTCGTGATGCTTGGTTTGGCATCGGACAAGGATGCCCGTGCGGTTATTGGTGAGCTTCTCCGCCTTGATTGCTCTTTTGTTGTTGTTCCTATTCCCTCTGAGCGGAGTGTGCCGCCGGAAACACTTGGCCGCTTCTGTGCAGAAGTAGGCAGAGAGGTAACCGTGCAGGGTAGTGGTCGCCAGGGGCTTGCTTATTTGCGCCAAATCGCTTGCCCGGATGACATGATTCTGGTAACCGGCTCGTTTTATCTGGCGGGAGATCTGCTTTCGGCTGATGCATAAATAAAGCATTGACCAAGGACTCTTTATTAATGGAAAAAATTTTATATTTAATTCAAACTACCGAGAATTCTCCCTTTATTGAATCGAGAGTATCCCATTCCATAATTCCTTTTGTGTACTTATCCCTTTTTCAATTATAGAGAGTCTTCCCCTGTCATCTTCTTTTTCCTGCTTTCATGTTACATGGCAAAGCATTAACGATAATACCCGTCAATGATTTACGGTATCCGGCAATGATGATTGGATTCGTTGCGACGGGCAAGCGTATGCTTTTTGCAGAACTATTATGTTGCTTTTTTAAAATAACAAGCGTTGAATACCAATACAATGTCGAATAATTCGGTTTCCAAGGGTCTGGACATCAATATGCTCCAGAAAATGAAGGTTTATGAGTTGCATGCTTTAGCCAAAGAGATTGGGGTGACGGCTGCAGGATTACGAAAGGAAGAGCTGATTTTCAAGATTATCGAAGCTCAGTCGCAGAAGAACACCGATTCTGAAAGTGGCAATGTGATGGTCAACACCGGGGTTTTGCAGGTCATTCCGGAAGGTTACGGTTTTTTACGATCAGCCAATTACAACTACCTCTCCTCTCCCGACGATATTTATGTTTCCCCCTCACAGATCAAGCGCTTCAACATGCGAACCGGTGATACGGTATCGGGTCAGGTCCGAGCGCCCAAGGAGGGTGAGCGCTTTTTTGCTCTGCTGAAAATCAATACCATTGACGGTAATGATCCGGAAATTACCCGCGAACGCCCCTACTTTGAAAACCTCACTCCTCTTTTTCCCCGTGAACGCCTCAAACTTGAAACCAAGCAGTCTGAAGCGTGCGGTCGCATTATGGATATTTTTACCCCGATCGGCAAAGGGCAGAGAGGTCTTATTGTGGCGCAGCCGAAAACCGGTAAAACCATGCTTCTGCAGATGATTGCCAATGCGATCATTAAAAACCATCCGGAAGTCTACCTTATTGTTCTGCTGATTGATGAGCGTCCTGAAGAGGTGACCGACATGGCCCGGAGTGTACCGGCAGAGGTGGTCAGCTCAACGTTTGACGAGGATCCGGAGCGTCACGTGCTTGTGGCCGACATGGTGCTTGAAAAGGCAAAACGGCTGGTTGAGGTTGGTCGTGATGTGGTGATTCTGCTCGACTCCATTACCCGGCTTGCCAGGGCTCATAACACCATCATTCCCCATTCCGGCAAAATTCTTTCGGGTGGTATTGATGCCAATGCACTGACCAAGCCGAAACGGTTTTTTGGTGCGGCCCGCAATATTGAGGAGGGTGGTAGTCTGACGATTATTGCCACTGCCCTTGTCGATACCGGCTCTCGTATGGATGATGTTATTTTTGAGGAGTTTAAAGGTACAGGTAATATGGAGCTGCTGCTTGATCGCCGCCTCTCCGAGCGCCGCATCTTCCCCTCCATTGATATTCTCCGTTCCGGTACCCGTAAGGAGGAGCTGCTCTTTACCCAGGAAGAGCTCTCCAGAACCTGGCTGCTGAGAAAATATCTTGCTGACAAGAATCCGATTGAGTGCATGGAGTTCATGCGCGAGAAGATGGCTGATACCAAGGATAACAAGGAGTTCTTTAAATATATGAATGCCTGAGTAACCCCTTCTCAGGGAAATCAGTTGGTCATGCAGAGAGTGTGTGCGCTGCTGAAGCGCGAGAAGATTCGGCTGCAGCCTTTAGAGGAAGCTTTACAGGGAGTTGCTGGTTGTCAGGCAGGGAAGTTTCCGGAGAGAGAGCGGTTTTTTTCCTTCTGCTGAAACGGTTGACCGAGAGGGGTTGTTCTCTTAAAAAGATGAATTAGAGTTTGCAGTTGATTAAAATGTTCCTATATTATCTGCCTTTAAAACAAGAGGAAAGACACTTACTATATGCCCTGCGGAAAAAAGAGAAAACGTCATAAAATGGCGGTACACAAGCGCAAAAAAATGCGCCGTAAGAATCGGCATAAGAAGCGCTTGAGATACCAGAACAAGTAAGTTCCGGTACAATTGTACCTTGGTTATTGGTTGAGAATATAGCTCAGTCGGTAGAGCATCTGCCTTTTAAGCAGAGGGTCGAAGGTTCGAGTCCTTCTATTCTCACTGGATTTTTTTATTGGATGTTGACAAGCCCGAGTGGTGAAATTGGTAGACACACTATCTTGAGGGGGTAGCGCCGAAAGGTGTAGGAGTTCGAATCTCCTCTCGGGCACTGGTCGATTAAAGCCGCTTTTCAAGCGGCTTTTTTTATGTACACTCTGAATTATATTGCGATTGCAAGCTCACGCAATCAGGAACGGTCTTTTTCCCTTTGCTCTTGTTTTGGTTTTGCCATGCCCGAACCGTTTTTTTTAAAGAACGGTGCAACCGTTGATCAACTTCTCTGGATGAATACTGCGACTCAATTGCATATTGCCGTCTGTCTCTGCCAAGTGCCGGATACGGCTTCAGTTATTGGATTTGTTGATGGAGCAATCGATTTTTCGAGAGTTCATGAGGTTATCAATCCCTATGACGAATATGCCCTTGAGGAGGCGGTGCGCATCAAGGAGCGTTTTGAGGGAAGCCGGGTGATGGTGTTCAACGTTGCTCCTCTCTTGGCAAAAGAGCTGTTGCAGAAAGCCCTTGCTCTGGGTGCAGACCGGGCAGTTGCGGTGAGCGGCAGTGAGCCCTCTGATCCTTTTCTGATAGCCTTGAGGCTTTCCGAGGCGATTGCGGCCTTTTATCCGGAAGTGTTACCCGATCTTGTTTTTTGCGGCAAACACTCGGCGGATTTTCAAAGCGGGCAGGTAGCGCTGATGCTTGCAGAGTTGCTTGGTATTGAAGCGGTTACTGCCGTGACGGCTTTGAGGGTTTCCGAAGAGGGGCTAGAGCTGCAGAGGGAGATTGAGTGCGGTATTGAATATCTGGAGCTCCGCTCTCCGGTAGTGCTTACGGCTGAAAAAGGGTTGAATGTGCCGCGTAAAACCTCAATCAAGGCGGTCATGGAGGCCCGAAAAAAAACCATTGAATCGTTTCAGAGCACCGCTACCTCCTCTCCTTATGTATTGATGAGCGATACTCAGCCCCTTGAGCGGAAGAAAAAATGCCGGTTTGTGTCGGATGAAAAAGAGTTGCTCCGACTTCTCTCCTCTGAAGGGATTTTTTCTGACCGGGTTGACAACAAGAACAAAGCGTAAGAGCGTGATGCCTAAATTTCTGGTATTTCTCGAACAGCGGGAGGGGGTTGTCAAAAAAAGCTCTCTCAAGATCTGGAACCGGGTTCAGGAGTATGCTCGGCTGTCGGGTGGAGTGGAGGTGAGTGGTATCATCCTGGGGCCAGCGGATTTGACGCAGCTTGATGGACGGTTGATGGGAGATGGTGTTGTGTATCATGCCGGTGCAGAGAGCCTCAGCGGCTATAATGCGCACTGCTCTACGCGGCTGGTTGTTGATACCATGAAAACCGGTGAGTATAGTGCACTCTTTTTTGCCGATACCATGCTCAGCCGGGAGCTGGCACCAAGAGTTTCGGTGCGACTGCAGGCCTCACTCTTGAGCGGATGCTCTCTTTTCAGTGCGGAGGGTGATGGCGGGTGTTTTCGCCCGGTTTATTCGGGATCGGCCATGGCTTTGTTAGTACCCCAGCGTCCGATAAGGATCTATATCCTGATTGCAAGCACAGAGCTTTCCGGCTCCGTTTCTACAGGTAGCATTGTTTTTCATCCTCTTGATTTTTCCTGTGGTGCTGCGGATGAGCTGCAACCGGTCGTGCGTCGGATGGTGATGCATCATGAGAGCATCGATGTTGCCGAGGCCGACATCATTGTTGCCGGAGGGCGCGGGATGGGCAGTGCGGCCGGGTTCGGACTCCTTGAAGAGCTTGCCTTGCTGCTTGGTGGTGCTGTCGGGGCGAGTCGTCCTGTGGTTGATGCCGGATGGCGAGCCCATCCGGAACAGATCGGCCAGACCGGCAAAAGAGTTGCACCGCGGCTTTATATTGCCTGCGCCATATCGGGGGCTCTGCAGCATCTTGCGGGTATCGGTTCAGCCGGTACGGTTGTTGCCATCAACTGTGATCCTCATGCGCCGATTTTCGATATTGCCGATTATGCTCTTGTTGGTGATGTATATACGGTAGTGCCAAAGTTGATTGACGCGGTAAAGGAATTTTTGAAGACGAAATGATTAACTGTACTTTAGTGTTAAGAGCCAAGGGATGTGCAGTTAAGCCCCGTGGTGTAACGTTAATTTTTTTCAGCCAATGCGTAAACTTCAGGTTGACATTCTCGGGCTTTCAACCAGCCCCCATACCAACGGAGCTTATGCTCTTATTCTTTATGAAGTAGAGGGAAAGCGCAAGCTTCCCATTATTATCGGTGGTTTTGAAGCGCAGGCCATTGCCCTGAAACTTGAAAATATCAAACCGCCACGCCCCTTTACCCACGACCTGTTCAAGAATATTGCTGATGCGTTTCATCTGCATGTCAATGAAATCATTATTGATGAACTGCATAATGAGACCTTTTATGCTAAAGTGATCTGTGAGGTTAATGGTGAGGTGCATGAAATTGATGCGCGTCCAAGTGATGCCATAGCCATTGCCGTGCGTTTTAATGCCCCCTTGTTTGTTACCGAAGAGATTATGAATGAGGCTGGTATCAAGGAGGAGCAGAAGGAGGAGGGTGAAGATGATCTGGTTGCAGAACAGCCCGAAGAGCGTTACGTCGGTTCACTCAATCCGGATGCACGGCTTGACGAGCTGCACACAGCCCTCAATGAGGCGATCACCAATGAAAACTATGAAGAGGCTGCCCGGCTTCGGGATGAAATATCCCGTCTGAAAAGCAGTTCATGAAGAGAGAGCGATGTGCATCTCTAAAAAAAAGAGGCCCGCATTGCAGGCCTCTTTTTTTGTTGATGTGAACGTTGCCTAGAAGTTGACTCTCAGGCCAAGCAGAACGCTGTGACTTGCAATATTGCCATTGAATCCTCCGGCAACGGAGAAGTCCGTTGTTGCAAAGTAACGATAGCGGAGATCAAGTTTGACGGTGTTGGCAACAGGTACAGCAAAACCTCCACCCAACTGGTAGGCAAGGGTGGTAGAATGATCGTTGTTTCCTGGATTTGGGTTTGCAGTAAGCGGCACAACACCAAGCGCATAGACCGCATCGACATCATGCAATGAAACCTGAGCAACACCGCCGCCAGCTGTTAGATAGAACTCAACCTTGCTGCCGAGGTCAAAATCGTAGTAACCGTTGCCCAAGAGGGAGAGCGCAGAGACATTGCCCCTCATACTGTAGTTGACACCCTGTCCAGCATAGTTAATTACGACCCCATTATTATAGTCAATCCCTGATTTGACATTGTTGCGCTGGTAACCGACCTCCGCTTCCAGACGGTAGTCGCCATAATCGCAACCGACAGCTCCAAGCAGATTGACGCCTGAGCCCAAATCAACATTCTGGGAAGTAACAGAACCAAGCGGTAGAGGTGCTCCATAGTGATAGGAGCTATTTAAATCAAGGTTCCTCATCCAGGAAATACCGCCGAAACCACTGGCGTAATGTTCTGCGGCTGAAGCCGGTGCTGACGAGAAAGCAGCAATCAGACCTGCAGCCAGAAGAGAGAGTATTTTTTTCATGTTGTCCTCCTTGGTTTTTGTTCGATTCAATACATAGATGGAATACTACATACGTCATATAATGTAAAAGTACTTATTTTACTTTATTAATGCAACAAATTCTTTCAGAATATCTCTCGGGAAGAATAAAAGTATGCTGTTATGGTGGAGGATTGAGTTTTTTTTGTTTTTGGGGAGTTTGATGGGCTTTACTGCAAGGGAACTTCAGCGGATAGTTTTTTGGTACTGCGGTCTATTAAACGAAAAGACCCGCCTGAGCAAAGGCGGGTCTCTGAAGGGCTTGTTTTCCGTTACCGGGGTTTATTCGGTTGCTGAGCCAAAGCTGAACATGAAACTCCATCCTTGTTTCTTTTTACCCGGAATGCTGTCGACCGCATTGAACCCGTAGCCATAGTCGAGTCCAATTTGGCCAAGAATAGGCAGATAGATGCGCAGCCCGACACCGGCTGCTTTTTTCAGATCCCCATAATTTACCGCCTCAGGCTTGTTCCACAAATTTCCGGCTTCGAAGAATGTCAGGGCGTAAACGCTTGCTGAAGGTGAAAGCGTCAGCGGGTAGCGCAGCTCCGAGGTGAACTTTGAATAAATTTTACCGGCATAGAGATTTGAGCCGTCTTCAAGCATGGAGCCGAGGCTCCGGTCGTCATACCCTCTCAAGGGGACGGTCGGCAGTGTAGACATGCCGCTGCCACCCATGAAAAAGTACTCGGTGTAGGGAATGTAATCACTGTGGTTCAAGGTTGCCATATAGCCATGCTGGGTTGAGAGGTTCCAGACGAGGTTCCTGGTGATTGGCAGGAACCAGCTTGAATTACCGATGAACTTGTAGAAATTCACCGAACCGGGCAGCGGTCCTCCGGCCAGCTCGGCCGAGATCCAGTTCTTGCTTCCTCTTCTCGGATAGAGCGGACTGTCGATGCTGTTACGGGTGATGGTTTGCGTTATTGAATACTCATCGGCCCGGGTTGGGGCGTTTGGTGCCTGGATAAAACTCAAAAATCCGCCCTTGCTGTTCAGATATTTCAGCCTCCAGTTGATCGAGGTGAAGTCATCCGGCCAGGTCAGTCGCCTTCCGATGGAAAGGGTTGTGCCGTACTGGTCGATGATGGTCGGGTTATCAATATTGTCATTGGTATAGTCATAGGCACTATGGGTTTTAAAGGCTGAAAACCCTACAGCCGTCGGGGTGCCAAAGGCCCATGGTTCAGTAAAGTTAACGCTGAGCGTGTTGTAATTGCTGCTGCCGAACTGCCACTGGAAGCCGAGTTTCTGGCCATCACCATGCGGCAGGGGGTCATAGGCTTTGGCATTGAAAATATCCTTAAGCGAGAAGTTGTTGAAGGTGACACCGAGCGCACCGGTAAAACCGCTGCCACTGTAACCAACCGAAGCGTTGAAGGTGTCGGTCTGCTTTTCGTTAACGTTATAGGTCAGGTCAACCGTGTTGTTTTCAGGGTTTGGCTGAATATCGGGTGTCAGTTGCTCCGGATCGAAGTAGTTGAGCATGCTCAACTCCCTGATGCTTCGTACGACGTTTTTGCGGCTGAACATGTCGCCAGGAATCGTATAGAGCTCACGGCGGATCACATGATCTTTGGTTTTGGTATTGCCTTTGATATTGATCGTATTCAACTGGAACGGCTCGCCTTCCTGCAGTGAGATCGCCAGATCGACCTGATCGGGTTTAATAACCTGTTCATCAAGTTTTGCCTTCAGGGAGAGGTAGCCGCGATCCAGATAGAGCGAGCTGACGTCGGTGTTCTCCTGCGAGAAGTTCAGGCGCTCCTGAATCAGTTTAGCATTGTAGGTGTCGCCACTTTTGATTTTGAAGGTGTTATTGAGCATATCGGTTGTGGCAAACTCCTTGGTATTGCCGCTCCAGGTGATATGACGGATGGTATATTTTGGTCCTTCTTCAAGATAGATGTCCAGAAAGAGCCCTTTTTTGTCATCCGTATAGGTTATGCTGTCGCGTAACACCCTGGCATCCCGGTAGCCATTGTTGCGGTAGAACTCAACCAGCAGGTTTTTATCCTCGTTGAATTTATCGGCATCAAGTTTTGGCGTGCCGAAAATTTTACGCCACCAGGAGTTCTGTGAGGTTTCCTTGAAAACTCCTCTCAGCTTGCTCTGGCTGAAGGCATTGTTTCCGTGAAAGGTTATTTTTTCAATCGATACTTTTGTGCCTTCGGTAATGGTGATGAGCGTACGGACATGATTTTTGCCGCTCTCTTCCAGCTTGAACTCTGCTCCTGCTGTCAGGTAACCTCTTGTGGCATAAAATTTTTCAAGTTTATTGACACCACTCAGCAGCTCCTGCTGGCTGATTTTTTTACCGGTGTTCAGTCCGCTGGTGCGTTGCAGCTCATCAACATCAAAGTTCTTATTGCCCGCAAAGGTGATCTGGTCCAGCACGGGAAGTTCGCGGACCGTGAATTTCAGGGCGAGATTTTTTTCTGCCAGCTCGGTTTTTTCGACGGAGATATCGCTGAACAACTGCAGTTTCCAGAGGTATTGCATGGTGGCGGAGAGCTCCGGCCCGGGGATGGCAATCTGGTCAGAGATTTTGAGCGGAAGACTTGCTATCAGCTCCTGTTCATTGAGTGACGAAAGGCCACTGAAGGAGATTGAGGTAACGGTATAGGTATTACTCTTTGCAGCACCGGGTTTTGGCTGTAGTGTTTTCAGTGGTTGTTTTGGTATCCGTGCTTTTGCTTCAACCTGTTTTCCTGCCGCATCAAGCGCAAGCGCAATAAGGACTAATGTGATCAGTTTTCTCGTTTTTTTCATGGATCTTCGGGGATCAGTCAGGTTAAATCTTCGTTGCAGCTCGGTTGTTTGTTTGAATCTGTTCGCTTGTTTGGCCAAAGCGGCGCTCCCTTCTTTGAAATTCGCGGATGGCGTCATACAGCTGGGAGCGGCGAAAGTCGGGCCAGTAGGTATTGGTAAAGTATATTTCGGAATATGCGCTTTGCCAGAGCATGAAGTTGCTGATCCTGAACTCTCCGCTTGTACGGATCAGGAGTTCGGGATCGGGGATGGTGGCCGTAGCAAGATAGGAGTTGAAGAGTTGTTCATCAATTGATTCCGGCTTGACCCACCCGGCCTGGACATCATAAGCAAGAGCCTTCGAGGCCTGTGCAATATCCCACCGGCCGCTGTAGCTGAGCGCTATATTCAGTACCAGCTTGTTGTTGTTCTTGGTGAGTTCCATGGTGCTCTGCATCACCTTGCGCACTTTTTCAGGCAGCAGGTCGATGTTGCCGATCACATTGAGCCGGATATTGTTATCGTGCAGTTCACGGGTTTCACGGCCAATAACCTTGATTAAAAGCTGCATCAAAGCTGATACCTCTTTTTCCGGTCGCTTCCAGTTTTCGGTTGAAAAGGTGAAAAGGGTGAGATATTTGATACCAAGCTCGGAACTGGATTCAATGACATCCCTGACAGAGTCAACACCGGCAACGTGCCCCTCTATTCTGGTTTTACCCTTCAGTCTTGCCCATCTTCCATTGCCATCCATGATGATGGCAACATGCAGGGGAAGCTCACACGATGATTTCAATTCCTCCTGTATTCTTTTATCTTCAGCATCCGTGCCGGTGGAAAACCAGTGGGATTTAAACGATGATGAACCGGACATTGTTTTTATGAGAGCCATAAATACGGTTTACTCCTTGTTTGCTTTTCTGTCAGCCATGTTAATCATCGATGCGTCAGATCCCGGAGAGACTAAAACACTGCAAATTGAATTATATGCAGTTATTTCTTATTATACAAACTTTACTCGGAATGGAAACCCTGTATGCAGACAGGCATTTTTCTTTTGCAGGTAAGATGGGATCAATCAGAGGTGTCATTCTCTTAAAATAATTTACAACAGACGTGCAATTCAGTAGTTACGAAGATCTACGCTCCCAGCTTTTCTCGAAAGCGATCACCTGTGAAGAGGTCGTGCGTTCTTACCTTGAGCGTATTGATCGTCATCGCGATGATAATATTTACATAACCGTTTTTCATGATGCTGCGCTGGAACGCGCCAAGGCTCTCGACAGAAAATTCCAGGAAGGTGGGGTGCCGGGAAAACTGTTCGGTATGCCGATGGCTATCAAGGATAATCTTGCCATTAAAGGAGCTCGCCTTACCTGTGCATCAAAAATGCTCGGTAGTTATGAAAGCGTTTATGATGCTACCTCCGTGCTCCGGCTTGAAGCTGAGGATGCGATATTTCTGGGAAAAACCAATATGGACGAGTTTGCCATGGGCAGCTCGAATGAAAATTCGGCCTTTGGTAATGTTCCTAATCCCTTTGATAAAACGAGGGTTCCGGGAGGCAGTTCGGGTGGTTCGGCCGCAGCCGTGGCCAACGATCTTGCGATGGTGGCTCTCGGCTCGGATACTGGTGGCTCTGTCCGCCAGCCGGCCGGCTTCTGCGATATTGTTGGTCTGAAGCCAACCTATGGTCGCATTTCCCGTTACGGCCTTGTGGCGTTTGCCTCCTCATTTGACCAGATCGGTGTGCTTGCCCTGAACTGTGATGATGCCGCACTGGTGCTCGGGGTTATGGCGGGCAAGGATGAGCGCGACGCCACCTCTTCCTCTCATGAGGTGCCGGATTACCAAGCTGCAATGGCAGGGGTCTCGGTTGAGGGTTTGAAGATCGGTGTGCCTTCAGAGTTTTTTCACGAGGGTCTTAATGCGGACGTGGCCCGTATTGTGAAAGGAAAGCTTCATGAACTCCGTGATCAGGGAGCGGAACTTATTGATATAACGCTTCCTGAAAGTGATTATGCCATAGCGGCCTACTATATTCTGGTTACGGCAGAGGCTTCATCCAATTTGGCTCGTTTTGATGGTGCCCGTTACGGCTATCGCTCTGAAAATTCAGAGGATATGGCTGCAATGTATGTCAATTCGCGCAGTGAAGGATTCGGCCGTGAAGTCAAGCGCCGAATCATGCTTGGTACCTATGTGCTTTCTGCCGGTTATTACGATACCTATTACAAAAAGGCCCAGCAGGTCAGACGGGTTTTTCAGGATCGATACCGCGAAGCTCTGGAGAAGGTTGATGTTATTGCCGGGCCAACCTCACCCTTTCCGCCATTCGGCATTGGCGATAAAACGGCAAATCCTCTTGAAATGTATCTTGCCGATGTTTTCACGGTTCCGGCAAGTATTGTCGGGATGCCGGCGGTCAGTGTGCCTGTCGGCTTTGACAGCCTGAATTTGCCTGTCGGCATGCATTTGATCTGTAACTTTTTTGAAGAGGGAAAACTGCTTGGTATTGCAAAGCAGATGCAGCGTTCCCTGTAACACCAGTCAAGGAGAGTACTTAGCAATCATTAAACATAATACCGTATTATGAGTGTTTTAGTCAACAAGGATACTCGCCTGCTTGTGCAGGGGATTACCGGCGCGGAAGGAACCTTTCATACCTCCCAGATTCTTGAATACGGCACCAATGTGGTTGCCGGAGTTACTCCGGGAAAAGGCGGTATTCTCTATCTTGGTAATGAGAAGGACAAGTTTTGCCGGCCTGTTCCGGTCTTCAATACGGTTCGTGAGGCTGTAGAAAAGGCCGAAGCCAATACAACGGTTATCTTTGTGCCTGCGGCTTTTGCGGCTGATGCGGTCATGGAGGCGGCTGATGCTGGCTTGAAAGTGATTATCTGTATTACCGAAGGTATTCCGGTCAATGACATGATGAAAGCCTATGCCTTTGTGAAAGCAAAAGGTGCGGTGCTTGTCGGGCCAAACTGCCCGGGTGTCATTACTCCCGGTGAAGCCAAGGTTGGTATCATGCCGGGCTTCATTCATAAAAAAGGCTCTATCGGCGTTGTCTCCCGCAGTGGCACCCTGACCTATGAAGCGGTTCATCAGCTTACCCAGGTCGGGCTCGGTCAGTCTACCTGTATCGGTATCGGTGGTGATCCGATTATCGGGACCCGCTTTATTGATGCCATCAAGCTTTTTGCAGCGGATGAGGAAACCGAAGGGCTGGTCATGATTGGAGAGATTGGCGGAAGTGCCGAAGAAGAGGCGGCCGAGTATATCAAGGAGTATTTCAAAAAGCCGGTTATCGGCTTTATTGCCGGTCGTACCGCGCCTCCCGGTCGCAGAATGGGCCATGCCGGAGCCATTGTGTCAGGAGGAAAGGGCACTGCCGAAGATAAAATCAGGGCAATGGAAGAGGCGGGCATTCACGTTGTTGACACTCCAGCCGATATCGGTGAAGCCATGCTGAAAGCACTTGGCCGTTAAAGTGCATTGTTAGAGAGTATGGGACTTATAAGACAGTGTTCCTATAAGTCCCATATTTCCTATAACTCCCATAAAAAAAACTTCTCTCCCCTTACAGCCCCAGCGTAATCAGGTCATGAATATGCACCAGACCAACCGGACGATGCTCCGGGTCGCAAACCAGGAGCTGGGTGATCCGGTAGGTTTCAAGGATATCAAGGCACTCTTTGGCCAGGGTATCGGATGTGACGGTTTTGGGCTTTTCTGTCATGACCGTTCGTGCGTTGAGGCTCAGAAACTCTTTGCCGCTTTGCACCAGCCGGCGCAGGTCGCCGTCGGTAAAAATGCCGCTGAGGCGCCCTTCAGAATTGACTATGGCACTCATTCCATAGCGCTTGGAGGTCATCTCAAGAATTAGGTCGGTCAGCAGGGCATCTTCTTGCACAAGAGGCAGGGCACACTCTTTAGCCATGATATCGGAGACTTTTACGGTCAATCGCCGGCCAAGTGATCCTTTGGGATGGGTAAGGGCAAAATCCCGCTGGGTGAACTCTTTCTGTTGCATGAGTGCCATGGCAAGGGCGTCGCCCATGGCCAGCATGGCGGTGGTTGAGGTTGTTGGTGCAAGATCGTAGGGACAGGCCTCCTGTTCGATACCGGTATCGAGCATGACCATTGCGCTCTGGGCAAGAAAGGAGCGCTTGTTGCCGGTCATGGCAATGAGGGTGACTCCGATCTGGCGGAGCGCCGGGATAATAAAGTTCAGCTCCTCGGTTTCGCCGCTTTTAGAGAGGCAGATGACCACGTCATCACTGCCCACAATGCCCAAGTCACCGTGAGCCGCTTCTGCCGGGTGCAGAAAGAGGGCGGTTGATCCGGTTGAAGACATGGTTGCTGCAATTTTCTGGCCAATGATGCCCGATTTGCCCATGCCGGAGATAATGATTTTGCCGCGGCAAGCCGCCAAAAGCTCTACAGCTTTGGCAAAGCTCTCATCAAGCCGTTCCGCCATCAGTTGAATGGCGCGGGCTTCCTGCTCAAGAATGGTTTTTCCGCTCTCTGTAATGGGTGACTGGGGAGGTGTCTGCATAGTATCCTGCCGAATAGATGCTTCAATGATGAAAAGAAGTCCGGTTTCTATTTTTATAAAATGGAATATCGGCTAAATTGCACAATTACCATTTGCTTTGCTAATCATAATGTTTTAGTCATGAGCTGGCTCTTCATTTTTGGTTTTTCCCTTTTGGTGTTCTGTTTGTTTGTCTTTTTGCTCACCAGGTTTGTGGGATATATGAAAAAAGAGCAGAATCTTCAAATTGAGTCATTTAAAGATTCCCTGATCGACAAGGATAATCCGGTCGGGTTGACGGGTGAGGAGCTTCAGAAACTCAAGCGGCAGCAGGATGAAGCCCAGCGTCATCTCCAGGAGGTGATCTCGAAAATTCCGGTTATTCAAAAGGATGGCCGCTTCCAGATAGACCAGGAGGAGATTCGGCAGCGCCGGGCGGCGGCACAGAGCAACGGTACTGCTGGAACGCTAAAAAACGACAAGAATTAAGGTTTCCTGATCTATTCCCCGCACATGCTTTCAAAGCTGAAGCTTCTTTTCAAGGATACGGTTATCTACGGTTCGAGCACCATTTTGGCCCGTAGCCTCAACTATATCCTGGTGCCACTCTATGCCAACAAGCTCTCGACGTTTGATAATGGGGTGCAAACCATTATTTATGCCAATATTGCCCTGGCAAATGTGCTCTTTTCCTATGGGCTTGAGACCTCCTATCTCAAGGTTGTTTCCGATGCAGCACACAAAGATCGGGATGAGACCCAGCTCTTTTCAACGGCCTTCATTGCTCTCTTTGTAACCTCAACCCTCTTCGCCTTTTCTATTGCGTTTTTTGCGCCCGATATTGCCCGGCTCATCGGCTTGTCGACGGGTGATTATCTGTTTGTCCGCTATGCGGCCCTTATTTTATGGATCGATACCCTGCTGGTTATTCCCTTTGCCGAGTTGCGGTTGAAACGAAAGGCGCTGCAGTTTGCCGCAGCCCGTGTGGTTGGGGTGATAGCGGTGGTCATCAGTGCCATTATCCTGATTGTTCCGCTCCATTCCGGCCTGAAAGGGGTTTTTATTTCCGAAGCATTTGGTTCGCTGGTCAGCCTCCTGCTGGTTATTCCGGTTTTTTCCCAGTTCAGGATCTTCTTTTCCGGGGAGCAGTTACGTGAAATGCTGCGGATCGGCTTGCCCTATGTGCCGACCGGGATAGCCGGGCTTTTGATTCATCTGATTGACCGGAACATCTTGATCCGCATACCGGCATCGGTCATTGAGAGACTGTATGGGAAAGGTTACCAACCCTCGGATATTGTCGGCATCTATGGCCGGATTGTGGCGTTCGGGGTGGTACTGCAGCTTGTTATCCAGGTATTCCGTTTTGCCTGGCAACCGTTTTTTCTGCAGCATGCACGGGACCCTGATGCAAAACTGCTCTTTCGCCATGTGCTGAGCATCTCGACTCTTGCAACGATGTTTATTGCACTTGCAGCATGTTTTTTTGTGCCGGATCTTGTCCGTTACCACTATGGTGGCCGCTTTTATCTGTTGCCCCCGCCCTACTGGATCGGCCTCTCCGTTTTGCCCTGGATTTTTTTGAGCTATGTGTTCGACATGGTCTCCACCAATCTTTCAGCCGGGCTCCTGCTTACCGCTAACACCCGCTATCTGCCGGTCGTCACCTTTGCCGGTGCGGCCGTCACGGCTCTTTGCTGTTGGTGGCTCATTCCGCTAAGCGGCATGGAGGGCGCGGCCTATGCTATTGTTGCCGGTACGGCGGTGATGTGCATGGTGATGGCATTCTTCTCGCTACGGGTCTATCCGGTGCGCTATGACTGGATGAAACTGATTATGCTGCTTCTGATCGGCATTGCTCTTGCCGGCGTTCAGCTCTTGGTTGAGCCGCTTATGCCGCACTTCTGGGCTCTTTTAGCCGTTAAAGCGCTCCTGCTGGTTATCTACCTGGTCTTTGCCCTGCTGTTTTTCCGCCAGGAGGCGCTACTTGTTGGCCGTAAAGTCGGCACTAAATTTCGGCGCCAGTAACCAAACCTCTCTCTTATCGTCCCGGAGGAGCAATCAACCCATCCTCTCTCAAAGGTGGTGGCGGATTTTCCCATCGCGCTTTTCGGCCCGAGAATTTGCGTGTGGCGATGCGGTTAAGCGCCTCTTTCAGTAAACCGCGTTGTTCAGGTTTGCATACCTTTGCCAGTTCATGAAAATGAAGCGCAAGTTCCCGCTCAATGACCGCCTGACGAGAGCCTATCGCGGCGGCAAGTTCTCCTATTTTTTGCACATCGGGTTTCTCTTGCAACGACTCGTCAACCAGTTGCTTTTTCAGGAGTGTAATGGTCTGCATCTCCGGCTGGACTTTAAGAAAATGTTCCTGTCGCAGTTTCGTGAAACTGGCGCTTTGCGATGCATCAAGCGCAAGCTGGCTGGCAAGGGAGAACTGGTGGTGATCGGGGCCGCGCTCCGGGTGGTGGCTGCTCTCGTGCCACAACGTGGCTACCAGTGCGAGATTAAGCATGACGACTAACAGCAGAGCTGTTGTCAGAAAACGTTTTGAAGTAAGAAAGTCCATTGGTTCATCAGGTCCAGGTTGTTTCGTGGCATGGTAATCTTGCCATCCGTAATCAGCTTTTCATCTTATGAAGCAGGCTGCAATTGCAGCCTACGTTCAATAAAAAAACAAAGGTTTATTCAGGCATCGGTTTGTCGTAACCGCCTCGCATCGGGCGGGAACTCATCAAGCTTAGCATGGTACTACGTTGCTCAGGGGTCAAGCGGGAGGCCACTTCCGCTAAATGGTTGCTTTTCAGGCGGGCAAGAGCGGCGTGCTCTTTGCCGATCTCTTCTGAAAGCGTGTTGATCACTTTTTTGTCGGGGTGCGCTTTCAGCGATTCTGCCTGAAGTTTATGGTTCAGCCCCATAAGCTCCTGGTGTCCTTTGGAAGCAAGGCGGAACTGCTTCTGCATGAGCTGCTGGATTTCCGTGCTCTGTTGCTTGCTTAGTCCAAGCTTTTCCTGCATCATCTCCAGACGGTGGTGTTGGTGCCGCTCAATTCGAGGCATCATCGAACGCATTTGCCCATCCGGTCGGCATTCGGCTCTTCTGTTCTGGCAATCCTGATAATTCGGCCTTTGTTTTTCCATTGGCGCACTGCTCACTCCCGATTGTTCTGCATCTGAAGCAGGACGGGCATTGGTTGCTGCGGAAGCCGTACCGAAAACAAGCATTCCGGAAGCGATGAGCATGAAGAGATTTTTTTTCATTGTTGTTCCTTTTTCCTTTTCATTGGGCATTGATGTAATCATCCTTAACACATTCTACAAGTCGTTTTCTGATTCGCCTTTGTTACGAGTCGGCTTGATCATAGTAAGCAAGTGCCGGGCTGGTGTCGTCATCATTGAACGACTCAACCCTTTCACTGATGGTGGTTGCTACCGGACTCTCCTGACGCAGGAGTGCACTCATGGCAGAGCCAATATTGAGAGCAATCAAGAGAGCCATGAAGGCAAGTCGTGCGTCAAGATGACGGCTTGTACCAAGGAAGCTCTTTTGTGAGCGCTCACTTTTTTCTCGCTCAACTCGCTGCATCAGCCGAACCCTGAAATGATGATGCACCTCCAAGGGCGGCATCTCATCCAGCAGTTTCATGGTCTTGTGGACCTTGTTCTCGATATCTTCGTTACGCGCTTTCATTGTTTTTTCCTGTTTCATAGTGTTCGACGACAGCTTCCTGCAAAACCTGCGGTTTCAACCTGGCCGCTCACTGCTTTTGATAGTAGGCATAGAGCTTGTCGTGCAGATTTTTTTTCGCCCGGTGCATCAACGACTCCACGGCCGACACCGTTGTCTGGAGGAGATCGGCGATCTCCTGATTACTGTATCCCTCCTGCTTGCTGAGCAAAAAGGCGGTTTTCTGGTTGTCGGGCAGCGAATCCAAAGCGTTCTGCAATAATCGGGCATCTTCGTTTCCCGTCATGCACGCTTCAGGATTATCCGTCACGGGGGCGGCGATTTGCTCTGCCGGATCCTCAACGCCGATCATGCGTTTCAATGAGCTGAACCGTTTTTTCCGTTTTATCCGGCGCAGATGGTCAAGGGATTTGGTGACGGCAATCCTGTAGATCCAGGTTGAGAGTTTTGCCTCTTCGCGGAATTGCTCCAGAGAGCGCAAGAGCTCAATAAAAACTTCCTGGGCAAGATCTTCCGCATCTTCACGGTTAAAGACGAAACGGTAGCAGGTATTGATGACCATCTCCTGGTGTTCGGCAACAAGGCATCTGAACAACTCTTCTTTTTCTCTCATACCTGATTTTTGCAATGGCCTTCCTGCTGCTGTTTCCGATAGTATTGCCTCTCTTGTAGTTCCTGCTCCATCCATAGCGGTAAACCTGATTGTCAGGCAAGATGTTTTTTTAGCGCTTACCTTTGTGACGTCAGGGCGTTCAGATTCCTGCGTACTCTTTTTTCGTATCGACAGAAAATTTCTCCAATTCGGTGGATCATCATACCATTCAATAAGATGGTACACCATGCCATTGGCTCGGCACGCTTGCTGGTGATGCATGGCGGGAAAGGATGGTGAACCTTTTGCGGGCAACCGTTGAAAGGGTGCCCGCACACTCAGGCGGCTTCAGGCGAGTTTTGCGGCAAAGGCAAGAACCTTGTCAACCTTCTCTTGTGAGTCAGCTTCGCAATAGAGGCGCAGTATCGGCTCTGTGCCGGAGGCGCGGATCAGCATCCAGCCGCCTTCAAAGTGGTATTTGTAACCGTCTAGATTACTGAATTTTAAAACTTTGTATCCGCCAACCGTTTCAAGATCTCCCTTTGCTGCACGATCCATGATGGCCTGCTTTTTGGCTTCGCTGACATGCAGGTCAACCCTGTTGTAACAGAAAAATCCATACTCATCGTAGAGTTCCTGTACCAGTTGCGAAAGGGTTTTTTCCCGACGTGCCATCATTTCAAGAATCAGCAGGCCGGTATAGACGCCGTCGCGTTCCGGCAGAAAAGCGGTAATGCCAATGCCTCCGGACTCTTCGCCTCCGATAAGGATATCATTGGTGGTCATGAGCTTGCTGACATGCTTGAAGCCGACCGGCAGTTCATGCATGATGAGCTGGTGCTTACGGCATATTTTGTCGATCACATCAGTCAAAGCAAATGTTTTTGCCACTTCGCCCCTTTGATGCTTCTCTTCAACCAGATCCTTGAGGATAATGGCAAAGAGTTTATGGGAATCGACAAACGCGCCGTTTTCATCGAGCATCCCGATGCGGTCGGCATCGCCGTCATTGATAATGGCGATATCGGTTTCAACCTCCTTGAAGAACTCGATAAACTCCTCAATATACTGCGGTATCGGCTCAGGATTGATGCCGCCGAAGCTGGGGTTGATGCTGCAGTGATAGCAGTTGACCATTGATTCATCAAAGATGCTGGTGATGAGATCCTGGCCTGCACCATACATGGCGTTGTGCGCTATCTTGATTCTCGACTCGCGGATGCGGGCCAGATCAATACTCTGTTTCAGATAGCTTAAGTAAAGTCCTTTCATGTCA
Source organism: uncultured Chlorobiaceae bacterium (assembly GCA_903839405.1). Classification (GTDB taxonomy): domain Bacteria; phylum Bacteroidota; class Chlorobiia; order Chlorobiales; family Chlorobiaceae; genus Chlorobium. The sequence continues at coordinate 17,612 of CAIMCD010000034.1, read as the reverse complement.
ACCAGCTCAATCAGCTTCCTGTCCGCCTTGATCTCCGTTTCGGGATCAATGAGCGTCAGGTTCCGCTCGATTTCACTGATCACTTCAGGGTGTGCGGGGCCGCCATAGGAGGCCTTGACCTTGAATCCGTTATAAATTGCCGGATTATGGGAGGCTGTAATGACAATGCCACCGGCAAGCTGTTTTTCGCGTGTATAGTAGGAGACGGCCGGGGTTGAGGCAAAGCTGCCGGAGAGAAAGACCTTGAGCCCTTGTGACGAAAAAACTTCAGCGGTATATTCGGCAAACTCTTTTGACATGAATCGGGTATCGTAGCCGATGCATACCCCTTTTGCCTTGTTGGGATGGCTGAGAAAATAGCGTGCTGATGCGAGGGCTGCAAGTTTCAGGTTATCGTAGGTATACTCTTTTGCGATTATTGCGCGCCATCCATCAGTACCGAATTTAACTTGCATTCTTTCTTGATTTTGATATAATAAAAACTGAAACTAGGTTGACCTTTTGTCCTGAGAAATAAGGTACAAAATACGGTTTCCCACTCGTTCATCCAATTATCTCTCTTTTTTGATGCCAAAGAAGCTTTTTGTTTTAGCCGGTGAGGTTTCCGGAGATATGCATGCTGGTGGTGTCATCGCTGAACTGTTGCAAGCACGGCCGGATGTCAGGGTTTTCGGCATTGGTGGCCAGAAGCTTCGCGACCTTGGCGCGGAGTTGCTCTATGATACGGCACAGATGAGTATTATGGGCTTTTTTGATGTGCTCAAGCACGCGCTCTTTCTGCGCCGGGTGATCCGTGAACTCAAGGAAGCGGTGCGTCGTGAACAGCCCGACGTTGCGTTTCTGGTTGATTATCCGGGCATGAACCTCATGATGGCCCGTTTTTTTCATGAACGGGGCATTCCGGTTATTTACTATATCTCCCCCCAGGTTTGGGCCTGGAAAGAGGGGCGCGTCAAGGCGATCCGGCGTTATATCGACCGTTTTCTTGTGGTCTTTGATTTTGAAGTTGAATTTTTCCGCCGCCACGGCGTTAACGCAGAATTTGTGGGCCATCCGGTTGTGGAAGAGCTTGCAGAACTCTCTCTTCCTCCAAAGAATCTATTTTTACAAAAGCATAATCTCAATGCCCAAACGCGCCTTATTGGTCTTTTGCCCGGCAGCCGGAAGCAGGAGATCTCCCTGATACTGCCGGAAATGCTTGAAGCGGCACGGATGCTGAACCGGGATTATCGAATGGTCTTTCTGCTTGGCCGGGCTCCTCATTTTGATGAGGGGGTCTATAAGGTTCTGTCAAGCTACCCCGAGCTGACGATAATCGGTTGCCGGGCCTATGAGGTGATGCAGTACAGCGATCTTGCCCTGGTGACCTCCGGTACGGCAACGCTGGAGTCGCTCTGTTTCGGCGTGCCGATGATCGTGCTCTACCGCACCGGGCGGCTCAACTATCTGATCGGGCGCCAACTGGTCAAGCTGAAAAATATATCGCTGGCCAATATTGTGGCAAAAGGGCTTGGAAGCAGTGAGCAGGCCGTGCCGGAGCTTCTCCAGGATGAGGCGAACGGCGTGGAGATCTACCGTACTGCCCGAAAGATTCTTGACCATCCGGCGGTGTCAGCCGCCATGCGCCGTGAGTTGCTTGCCGCCCGGGCCAAGCTTGCCGGCAGCTCTCCATCGCCGAAAATAGCCGGTATTTTGCAGGAATATCTTTAATTATAACCCCCGTGTTCAATGGAAAAGGCTTTTGATTACCTCTCCCTTCATCCGGTGCTGTTTATTATTGCGGTCATTGTTTCGATCATGATTCTCTTCTCCTTTCTCCGAAGAGTTGTCCATCTCTTTTTTGTTGTTGCAGCCATGCTGGTGCTCTATGCCGCATATCTTCACTTTACCGGCGGCAATATGCATGAAGCCCTGCAGCATATCGGAGGCCTTTTCAGTAAGGCTTTCCACTACTTCATCAGCATCTTCCAGTTTTTCTTTGATCTCCTCAAATCCTCGAAAAAGAGTGCGGTGTAGCAGGATCATAGCCACTGCTTGAGTAGGTTTATTTCAGGGATATAGTTAACCGGCTTGACTAACTGAGTTTGTACCCCGGCCCGCCGCCGCCTTCAGGTGGTGTCCAGGTGATGATGCCGTAGGGGTCGGTAACTTCGCAGGTTTTGCAGTGCAGGCAGTTTGCCGGGTTGAGTTTGAGTGAGACCGGATTGCCGGTTATTTCATAGACCTCACCGGGGCAGAAGTGCTGGCAGGGGTTCTGGAATTCGATTCGGCACCTCTTCAGGCAGATCTCCTCAATATCTTCCGCCTTGATATGCAGATGGCAGGGCTGATCCTCTTCGTGCATGGTGCCGGAGCGGTAGAGGCTCTCGCTTTTGCTGAAGGTGAGCTTTCCATCCGGCGTGAACTCTTTTTTTTCGGCAATGAGGGGTTTCCGCTTTTTCCTGCCAGCTTTTGCGCCGAGCGAGAGGCCGGGAATGGTGAGCTGAAGCCCGGCCTGAACCAGCCCGGCATATAACCCCTTGTCGAAAGCCTTGCGGTAGTTTCTTGCGGCCAGAAGTTCTTCGTAAGCCCAAGAGTTTCTGAACCGTTCGTCATACCCCTTCAGCCGGTTGATGGAAAAATCGTCGTGCAGCAGGGCGTCAAAAAGGGTTTCAGCCGCAAGGATGCCGGACTTCATCGCCAGATGCACCCCTTTGTGCCGCTGCATGTTCACCATCCCGGCCGATTCGCCGGTGAGAAGATAGCCCGGCCCGTAGAGCAGCGGCATGGCCTCAAGCCCTCCGGAGGCGATGGTTCTTGCGCCCGACTCAATCATGCTTCCCCCTTTGAGAAGCCCTGCAACAAAGGGGTGCTCTTTAAAGCGTTGCAGGTTCAGGTGCTGGTTACAATCGGGCGATTCGGGCCCCAATGAGGAGATAAAGCCTACCGAGAGCAGTGTCGCGGAGAAGGCGTAGATCCATCCGCCGCCATACTCCTCCGCCGAAAGCGGGTAGCCGAAGCTCTGGTGCACCTCTCCGGCCTTGATGCGCCCTTCCGGGATGCGCCACGTCTCTTTTACCCCGGTTTCATAACGCTGGGGAGTGAGAGGGGTTGCGCCCAAAAACAGTTTTGAGAGTTGCCTAGAGAGTGAACCGTCAGAGCCTTCGCCGATCACCGTAACCTTGCTTTTCAGCAGCAATCCCGGTTCATAGTCAGGTTTTTGATTGCCATCTTTGTCGAGCCCTTTATCGTCCGTCACAATACCCTGAAGTCGCCCCTCTTCCAGATAGGGAGCAGCGGCGGCGGTGCTGTCGAAGAGCTGGATGCCCTCCTCTTCGGCTCTTTCGGCCAACCATTTGCCAAGGCGGCTGAGCGAGAGGAGCAGCGAGTTTTTGTTGCTGAATTTTTCAGGCAGAAAGGGGAATGCGAACCTCCTTTTTTCGCCGAGGAACCAGAGCGTTTCACCGGAAACCGTGGCCTCAATCGGGCAACCAAGCGCCCGGTAATCGGGCAGAAACTCTTCAAAAGCTCTTGGATCAACCAGAGTGCCGGAGAGCAGGTGGGCACCGGGGTATCGCCCTTTATCAATGATCGCAATGGCCGGATCAAGACCGTCACCAGTTTCTGCGTTATGGCGCTTGATGAGGCGCTGCAGATGGATGGCCGAGGCCAGATTAGCTGGCCCTGCGCCGACATACACAATATCGAATTCCAGAGATTCCCGTTCCTGTGTCATAGAATCAAAGCGGTTGTTCAGAGAAGGATGCCGCCGAGAAGCAGCGAAGCGACGCTGAAGTAGATCACAATACCGGTAACATCAACAAGGGTTGCCACAAAGGGCGCTGAAGAGACCGCCGGGTCGAGCCCCAGCCGTTTCAGCAAGAGGGGGAGCATGGAGCCGGTCAGGGTGCCGAACATGACAATGCCGAGGAGTGAAATCCCTATGGTGAGGGCGATGTAGAGCCACTGGGTGGTGAAATGGCCGAAGACCATTGCCCAGATAATTACCCGGAACATGCCGATCACACCGAGAATGCATCCGAGCGCCAAGCCGGAGAGAATCTCCCGCCGCATCACCTTCCACCAGTCGCGGATGGTGATCTCTCCAAGTGAGAGTGAGCGGATGATCAGGGAGGCCGCCTGGGAGCCGGAGTTGCCGCCGCTTGACATGATGAGCGGGATAAAGGTTGCCAGAATGATCGCCTTGGCCAGCTCCTCCTGAAAAAAGGCCATGGCCGAAGCGGTCAGCATCTCTCCGATAAAGAGAATCACCAGCCAGACCGCCCGTTTTTTGATCAACTGTGGTATCGGCAGATCCATATAGGGTTCTTCAAGGGCTTCGATACCGCCGAATTTCTGAATGTCTTCGGTCTCCTCCTCTTCAGCCACGTCGAGCATATCGTCAACCGTCACCACTCCGATCAGGTAGCCGTTGGAATCAACCACCGGCAGGGCGACCGTGTCGTAGCGCTTGAAGGCTTCGAGCGCATCCATCTGATCCTGTGAAGCGGTCAGGGTGATGAGTTTATCTTCGGAGATGACCTCACTCACCTTTTTGTCGGGCATGGAGAGCAAGAGCTCCCTTGCCAGCAGCTCTCCCTTGAGCTTGCCGTGGTCGTCAACCACATAGATGACGTTGAGGGTTTCGCTCTCATGGCCGTAGGTGCGGATGTAGTCGAGCACCTGGTTGATATCCCAATCCTTCTTGATGCTGAGGTAGTCGGGCGACATGAGCCGGCCAACACTCCCCTCGGCATAGGCAAGCAGGGTTTTGGCAATCTTGAACTCCTTGAACGAGAGGAGTTTGAGCAGTTCCTGTGCAACCGTGCCCGGAAGCTCTTCGAGCAGCGCCGTACGGTCATCGGCCGACATGCTGTTGAGAATATGGGTAACATCTTTCTGGGTAAGTGCGGTGAGCAGGTTCTGCTGCGAGTCAAACTCAAGATATTCAAAGGTTTCGGTTGCAACATCCTTTTGCAGCAGCCGGAAGAGGATTGCCTGTTCGTTTTCCGGAAGATCGGAAATGAGCTCGGCCAAATCAACCGGAAGCCAGTCGCTGAAAATTCGCTGCAGCGCACTGAAGTTGCGTTGTTCGATCAGTTCCCTGATTTCCGGCAAGAGTGGGGTTCCGATCATGAATGGTGGCTTTTAGTATGGGGTTATGCGGCTTCTTTCGAACAAGCTGGCTCAGCCTAAAAAAGGGTTATTTTTTGCAACTTTCCAATTCAGGAACGCTCTTTTTTGCGCTTCATTTAAACCTTCCCCTTTGAGAGATGGGGGTTGTTGAGAATGAATTTCCGCCACTGCAGTTCCCGGCTTTTTGATATACCAACTCGTGCAGAGCTGCCGATCATGCTTTGTGGCAGCTCTTCGCTCTCTTCAAGATAGAACTCTTCACCGAACAGATTCGCTCCGTTGTGACGCCGGTCAATGGCAAGCGCTTGGGTAAGTTTTGCCGGGCCGCTCATGAGATTGGTCAGAACGCCGGTAGCTCGCTGCTCCTGCATAAATTGCTCTCCTGCAACCGGCTCCATAGCCCGTATCAGCACAGCTCCGGCGCACTCTTCGGGCTCACTGACAATGTTGAGCAGGTAGTGGCAACCATAGGTGAAGTAGACATAGAGCGTACCGGGAGCCTGGAACATGATCTGGTTTCTGGCGGTTTTGCCCCGCCACGCATGGCAGGCCTCGTCCCCGGTGCCGAGATAGGCTTCGGTTTCAACAATTTTGCCTTTCAGTGTGATATTTCCTGGTAAGGTGCGAACAAATATTTTTCCGAGAAGTTTTTCGGCAAGTTTAAGTGTAGGCAATTCATAGAATTGTTTACCAAGCCGCTCCACTGGAAGACGATTAAAATTTGTAATAGTTTGTGTATGTATTATAATGTATGAAGTCATGACAGAACTTCAACTGCTGTAAATTTCCCTGGTTAGTACATGGGCAGAGTTATTGCGATTGCAAACCAGAAAGGGGGGGTTGGAAAAACAACCACTTCCGTTAATATAGCTGCTTCTATTGCTATTTCTGAGTTTAGGACCTTGCTTATCGATATCGATCCCCAGGCCAATGCTACCTCCGGTTTTGGCATTGAAACCGGTGACGAGATCGATAACACCTTTTACCAGGTTATGGTACAAGGCGGCAACATTGAGGATGCCATCAAGCCCTCCAGTCTGGAGTATCTCGATGTGCTTCCCTCCAACGTCAACCTTGTCGGGATGGAGGTTGAGCTGGTCAACATGCGGGAACGCGAGTATGTGATGCAGAAAGCGCTCAAGGGGATCCGCGCCCGTTACGATTATATCATTATTGACTGCCCACCCTCGCTCGGGCTGATTACCCTGAACTCCCTGACTGCGGCCGACTCCGTGCTGATTCCAGTTCAGGCCGAGTACTACGCACTTGAGGGGCTGGGCAAACTGCTCAATACCATCAGTATTGTGCGCAAGCATCTCAACCCGAAACTGGAGATCGAGGGGGTGCTGGTGACCATGTATGATGCCCGGCTGCGGCTGGCATCGCAGGTTGCCGAAGAGGTCAAGAAGTTTTTCAAGGAGAAGGTCTACAGAACCTATATCCGCCGGAATGTGCGGCTTTCCGAAGCGCCGAGCCACGGCAAGCCGGCCTTGCTCTACGATGCCCAGAGTCTTGGCTCCAAAGACTATCTCGATCTGGCCCAGGAGATTTTCGAGCGGGATGGCAATATTAAAAAATTTAAAGTCCGGTAAGTGCAACTGACCGAAAAGCTGGCGGGGAGAGATATGTCAAAAAAAGCATTGGGAAGAGGGCTGAAAGCACTGATCCCGGATGAGGGGTTTGTTTCGGTTTCAAAGGAAGAGCCGGAGGAACTTGCCGAGGTCGGCTCCATCGGGAGTGTGGCGGTTGAAAAAATCCGTGCCAATCCGTTTCAGCCCCGCAAGGAGTTTGATGAATCGGCCCTTGAAGAGCTGAAAAACTCCATCATTGAAAACGGGGTCATCCAGCCGGTTACGGTTTGCCGGGACGGTGAGGGCTACCAGCTCATCAGCGGCGAGCGGCGTCTCAGGGCGGTGATGCTTGCCGGTTTCAAGTTTATTCCTGCCTATGTTATTGAAGCACATGAAGATTCCAGCAAGCTTGAACTTGCCCTGATTGAAAATATTCAGCGCGAGGATCTCAACTCCATCGAGGTGGCGCTTGCCCTGAAAAGCCTGACCACGAAGTGCCGTCTGACGCAGGATGAGATTGCGCAGAAGGTGGGAAAAAACCGCTCGACCGTCAGCAACTTTCTCCGCCTGCTCAAGCTTCCCCTGCAGATTCAGGACAGCATCCGCAACCGCGAAATCTCCTCAGGCCATGCACGCGCACTGATCAATCTTCCCAGTGAACAGCAGCAGGTGAAGGTCTGGAAACAGATTCTGCTGCATCAGCTCTCGGTGCGCCAGACGGAGTCGCTGGTGAACCGCATGTTCAAGGATCAGTCGAAACCCTCACAGCCAGCAACGCCCGATCGCTCCTCTCACATCAACCAGCTTGAATCCCTTCTGCGGGAGACCTATGCTACAAAGGTGCGTATTGTTGAGAAAAAAGGGGGAAAAGGGGAGATTCATATCCAGTATTTTTCAAATGATGATCTTGAACGGCTGCTTGAGCTGATGCGCCGCGACTAGGCCGAGCCGGGTTATCATTACCGCATTAACCAAGAAACATCCATTGCAATAACGAATTATGAGGTTTACTCTTGTAGGAAACGGGAGAATGGGAGAGCAGGTCGCCCGTGTGATTGCCCAGTCGGGTTGCCACGAAACAGCGGCTGTGCTGGACGTCAATGCCCGGATTACCCCTGAAGTGTTTCAGGGAAGTGACGCCATTATAGATTTTACGGTCCGCGATGCCTTTCTCGGCAATCTGGAGGCCATGCTTGCTTCCGGTGTGCCGATTGTGGTCGGTACAACCGGCTGGGATGACGAGATGGACGCTGTTCGCCGCATGGTTGCGGAAGCCGGTGCCTCTCTGCTCTTTTCGGCAAACTTTTCACTCGGGGTCAACCTCTTTCTGCGCACCCTGCGCGAAGCGGCGCGCCTTATCGCCCCCTTCGGGCAGTTTGATATTGCATTTGCCGAGCAGCACCATACCGGCAAAGCTGATTTTCCAAGTGGCACGGCCCTCCGTGCGGCTGAGGTGATTCTGTCGGCCAACGGTCGCAAAACACGTGTGGTGCGAGAGCTTTCAGATGAGCAAAAGCTTGCGCCAGAGGAGCTGCAGGTTGCCTCCCTGCGACTTGGCACGGTGTTTGGCAAGCACACCGCTTTTATTGACTCGGATGCGGATGAAATTGTGCTCTCCCATACAGCAAAAAACCGTTCCGGCTTTGCCTCCGGCGCGGTTGAAGCGGCCGCCTGGCTCGCCTTGCGTCATAAGAGTGCGCCGGGAGTCTACACTATGGAGGATTTTTTAAATGAAAAGCTTTCCTGAGGAGTCATGGCTGCTGAAAATGTGAATCAAGCCCAATTGCCATTCAAGGGAAAAGTGTATGCCGTTGTGCTGGGTGCCCTGATTATTCTCTTGACAACAACCGTGCCCTACCTGACCTTGCTGAATATTCTGCTCTTTGCCGGGATATTTCTCTCCGGAGAGATTGCTCTTAAGCGTACCATTTTGCAATTCCAGGTTCCTCTTCTCTCCAGTGAAGCCTTTTTTCTGGGATGTGTTGCCGGTATTGCGGGAGGTTTTCTTTCCGAGATTGCCACCTTTCTGCTTATCCAGAACTTCAACTACCGGCCGGGAGTGGAGAGTCTGGCGCTTGTGATCCGTTGGGCGCTCGATATGGCTCAAGGCAAACCTGAGCTTCAGCCGCAGGTGCAGGCGCTGCTTGCTGCCCAGAAACTGGCTTTGGCCCCCGTGTCGTTACGCTTCAGTGACTTGGTCATGAACATCGCCTTTTCAAGTGCCTTTTACGCCCCGATTGCAGGTCTTGGTGGAGCCTTTGCGGTGCTCCGGCTCAAGCGAAAGGCCCGTCGGGGGTGAGAGCCACTCTCTGGTACCATGCCCGGTCGGTTTTCTGTGAGCCGGGCAGGCACTTCCACTCCTCAATGCGGAAATAGCGGATCGGGCTTTTGAGTTTTCCCACCAGCCGGTTCATCGCCTGGGTGATGGCTTCATCATCAGGTTTATTTTCCTCCACGGTTTTGATAAAGGCTATCGGACGCTGGCCATACTCCGGGTCTCGGTGCGGCACAACGAGCGCTTCACCGACTCCATCAATCATCATCAGAGCGCCCTCAATCTCTTCGGGATGGATGTTCTCTCCTCCCGAGATAAACATGTTATCCTTTCGCCCGATGATGGTGACCTCTCCATTTTCTGAAATCTGACCGATGTCGGAGGTGTGAAACCATCCATCCTTATCGGTTTGAGGCTGAACGGTGCCACTTTGGAGGTAGCCCATAAAGAGGCATGGCCCCTTCACCAACAGTTCGCCATCCTCCGCCACCATCATTTCGCGGTAGGGGAGCGTGCGGCCACTCTCTTGCACGGCGCTCTTTATTGGCCCCGGTGTGGTTGCAATCTGCGATCCCATCTCGGTTGAGCCGTAGCTCAGGTAGATCGGAATCTTGTGGCGGAGTGCATCTTGAATGACCGCCTTTGGTGCCGGGCTTCCGCCGAGCAGGAGCGCTTTGAGTGATGCGAGGCACAGAGCACTCTCCGGCTTGGCCAAGAGTCGGTAGAGCTGTGTCGGCACCAGCGAAAGGTGGGTGATGGGGAAGTGCTCCAAGGCCTCTTCAATACTTTCGTTCGGCTCTCCAACGGCAATGGCCGCTCCGGAGAGCAGCGATTTAAAGAGTATGGCGTAGCCGCCGATGTGGTAGAGCGGCAGCGAAAGCAGCCAGCACTCTCCAGGCCCGAAAGGGAGATTTTCATTCGAGCCGAGCGCGTTGTACCAGTGGTTGGCGAACGAGTGCACGGCCGCCTTCGGCTCGCCCGAACTTGCCGAGGTATGGATAATGGTGACCGGACGCTCCATGGACTCCGGAGCCTCAAAGGCTTCATGCTGCGTTGCGTGTGAAGCCTCATCCAGAAAGCGGGCGACAGACTCCGTTCGGATTCCGGGAAGCGGAGTAGATGCTGGCGTGGCGGTCAGCAGCAGCCGGGGACGAAGTTTTTCAAGGGCTTTTTTCTGCAACGTTTCCGGAAAGCGGTAGTTGAGTGGAGCAGCAATGATACCGGCCTTCAGCAGGCCGAGCAGCAAGAGAACCATCTCAGGCGTATTGGGCGAGATAATGGCCACAATGTCACCGGCATGAAGCCCCATCTGGTAGAGTTTCCCCGCAATACCGGTTGCCCTGTGGTTGCACGCTTCAAACGAGAGGGTTGTGCCCTTTATGATAAGCGCCGGCGCGTTGCCGTAAAGCTCTGCGGCCCGGCTTACAAGCTCCATTGGGAGAGAGGCTTGAGTGCTTTGTAGTTGAGCTTTTGAGCGTTGCGGCAGAGCGCCAGGGTATTGAGCTGCGCATCTTCAGCTCCGAACGGGGTTACAAGCAGGTCGTGCTTCAGGTAGCGGTAGGTGTCGAGCCCACATGCGGCCGGTTCGGCACTGTTTGATGCTGCGAGCTGTGTGTAGCAACTCAAACTGATGCCGCTTTCAAATGCCGAGCTGAAGACCGCCAGAAGGTTGTGCTCCCTGGCATAGCGGGCAAAGTGCAGCGCGGTGGAAATACCGCCCAGACGGTTGGGTTTCAGAATCAAGGCGGCAAGCGCTGAGCGAGGAATCTTTTGGAGCAGTTCGGGCTCTTGCCAGAGGGTTTCGTCAAGCGCCGAAGGAATTCTGGTTTTGGCATGGAACTCCCCGATCTCCCGCGCCTCTTTCAGGGGCTCCTCAATATAGGCAATGCTTCCCGCCGGAATATTTCGGGCGAATTCCAGCGCCTCTTCAAGCCGGAAGGATTGATTGGCATCAAGCCGCAGCTCAATAGAGGTGCCGAAATGCTGGTGCAGTGTTCTGATGCTTCGTATGGCGTTCTCGGTATTGGCCGCCGGGACCTTGAGCTTGAAGGTGCGGTATCCGAGCCGGAAATACGCTTCTGCCCGCTGCATGATTTTCGTCGTATCGCCGAAGAGCAGCGCATTGAGCGGCACATGGCTGGCCGCACGGGTCGAAGGCTGAACTCCGGGCAAGGCCGCTTCAAGGTTGATGATCGCCATCTCCAGCCCGGTGCGTACGGAGGGGAAGAGGTGCTCCGGCAGCCGGCCCCTAAGGGTGAACCGCTCTTGGGCAAGCAGCGTCACCAACTGCTCTTCAGCCGACCGAAGGGTTTCGTGGTGCAGGCCGGGAAGGGGCGCAATTTCCCCATATCCGGTGAGCCCGGTTTCTGCACTTTTCAGCGCTACAATAATACCCTCCCTTTCGAGAAGCCTGTGCCCATTAACAGTTACAGCTTCGGTGAAAGGGATGGTATATCGGTAGAGATGTAGATGGGAAGCGTTCAAGGCCGTTTCGGGAATTTACTGAAATCAGGTTTTCGCTTTTCAACAAAGGCGTTTCTGCCCTCTTGCCCCTCTTCGCTCATGTAGTAGAGCATGGTGGCATTTCCGGCAAGCTCCTGCAGACCGGCCTGCCCGTCACAATCAGCATTTAGGGCCGCTTTCAGGCAGCGGATGGCAAGCGGAGAGTTGGCAAGGATTTCACGGCACCACTTCACCGTCTCCGCTTCAAGCTGCTCAAGCGGCACAACCGTGTTGACGAGGCCCATTGCCAGGGCTTCAGCCGCATTGTACTGGCGACAGAGATACCATATTTCGCGAGCTTTTTTCTGGCCGACCAGACGGGCCATGTAGCTTGCACCCCATCCGCCGTCAAACGAGCCTACCTTCGGGCCGGTCTGGCCGAAGATGGCATTTTCAGCCGCAATGGTCAGGTCGCAGAGCATGTGCAGTACATGGCCGCCACCGATAGAGTAACCCGCAACCATGGCAATCACCGGTTTCGGGCAGGTGCGGATGTCGCGCTGGAAGTCGAGCACGTTAAGGCGGTTAACCCCTTTTCCGTCGGCATAACCCGCGTTACCCCTGATTTTCTGGTCGCCGCCCGAGCAGAAAGCCAGATCGCCCTGACCGGTGAGGATCACCACACCGATCTCCTGATCATTTCTGGCGTCGGAGAGGGCTGCTATCATCTGTTCAACCGTCTGGGGACGAAATGCATTGCGCACTTCGGGGCGGTTGATGGTGATTTTTGCTATGCCTTCGGCTTTATGGTAGAGGATGTCGGTAAACTCACCTGCAGCTATCCAGTTCACTGTGCTCATAACTTCGTTGGTTCTTGCTGGTTGAAAAAACTTTGCAAACGACCCACAAACAACTCCCGGTTTTCAAGTTGCAGGGTATGGCCGCAACGCGCAAAGAGTTCAAGGTCGGAATCAGGTGATAAATTAACCATTTGGTGACCAATCTCAACGTATCGCTCATCTTTTTCCCCGGCAAAAAAGCAGATTGGTAGCCGGTTTTTCTGGAGTTCCTCCCAGAATGAGGGTTGTCGGCCGGTTCCAAGTAGCCTCAAAGCAAGGGCGAGGTTATGGGGATCGTTGATTTTGCGTGCGCTCTCAACCTCCCGAAAGAGCGGGTGGCTTTTGAGTGTTGAGAAGAGCGGCTGGTTGTACCAGAACTCAATGAACCCCGCAAAGTTCCGCTCAATTTTCCGGGCCACCCCTTCATCGCTCTCCCGGCGCTGGGCCCGCTCTTGTTCGCTTCGGAGGCCGGGTGATGCTGAGATAATCACAGCTTTTTTGAAGAGTTCCGGGTAGCGGAGAGCTAGCCCAAGCGCCAGTCGTCCACCCATCGAGTAGCCCACCAGATAGCAGGGAGGTGCAGCACTCTCGCGCACCAGTTCGGCCAGCGCGTCGATGGTGCGCAGAAAAAACCCATCAGCTTTCGGTGCACCGTGGAAAGCCGCACTACCATGCCCCGGCAGATCAATCATCACCACAGAGTACTCCCGCTGCAGCTCCCGTGCAACTGGCAGCCAGTCGCTTCCCGAGCCAAGAAAACCATGCAGAAAAATGATGCGCGGCAGCGAAGGATCACCGAGGGTTTCAATATGGAACGGGATGGCGTTGATGGTTGTCGGCATGGGCGGTGCAGAGTTGAAATGGAATGATAATAAACCAATATATCAATCGTTTTCAAGAGTCAAGAGCCTGTCGGGGCTCAATAATTTTTGAAAACCGTGAATCGGTTTTTTGTATATTTATGGTATTATGATTACGGTGTTTACGGTATAATCATGAATGAATTGTCCGGCGCGGTAGGGGCAGATCTCCGTGTCTGCCCTGCCCCCATGTCACCACGGGGCGAATGTAAGGGCGATTTGGGGCGGTAGGGGCGAAAAATTTTTCGCCCTTACATAGGGATGCCCACATCACCCCAACGGTGCAATCCGCGCCAACGGCGGTGGTCGAACAATTCGGGGAACCGGTTTGCGATTCAAGGATGGTTGCAAAATTGCACGTAGGGGCACGGCATGCCGTACCCCTACAAATAAATCTGTTGTACCAATGCCAAACGAAACATCAATAACGCCGCGTTCCTTCAAAGGAGTAATGGTTTCCAGCACCTTCAAGGATTTGGTCGAGCACCGTGCTGCGCTGATCAAGATCATAGATGGCGCTGAGTTTAAATCCGTTGTGATGGAGAATGATTCAGCCAAATCTGACGTAGACGTCATTGATTCTTCGCTACGCATGGTCAGTGAGGCAAGCGTCTATATTGGAATCATTGCCAAGAAACTTGGCCAGACTCCAAAATGTCCCATCCGAAACCCCAACAAACTCTCAATCACTGAGCTGGAGTTTAACAAAGCTGTGGATTTGGGTCGGCCAATCCTGTTGTTCTTGATAGGTGAAGGTTATCGTGTTCTTGAATCCGAGATCGAACTCAAGGTAGTAAATCGCAAAAAACTGGAGGCTTTTCGAAAACGGGCCAAGAAGATGGGGCCGGATTCTGAAGTAAGTCGCGTTTATGCGGAGTTTAACAGCCTTGATGAGTTTAAGGAACAAGCCGCTAAAGCGATATCTGATATGCGCCTTGTTCTCCAAAAACCCGACTCTGAACCCGTGCTTAACCACCAACCTGTCGAGAGCGTGCCGGCCGGGAAAAGCGCTGCCATTCCCAAGCCTCCTGCCTTCTACGCCGAGCCGGACTACATCGGGTCGCACAAATTTGTCGGGCGGGAGTCGCAGTTGCAGGAGCTCGGCGACTGGGCGAGGGCGGCGGATCCGACGAACCTTCTCCTCTTTGAGGCTATCGGCGGCAATGGCAAGAGTATGCTTACCTGGGAGTGGAGCACTAAGCATGCCACCACCGTCCGTACCGATTGGGCCGGGCGCTTCTGGTACTCCTTCTACGAGCGCGGCGCGGTGATGGCCGACTTCTGCCGCCGTGCGCTGGCTTACATGACCGGCAGGCCGCTGGAGGAGCTGGAGAAAATGAGGACGCCCGAGCTGGCAAAGGAGCTGCTTGCGCAGCTTCACGCACGCCCCTGGTTGCTCATTCTCGACGGGCTGGAGCGGGTGCTGGTGGCCTACCACCGCATTGATGCCGCCGAGCTGCCGGACGAGGAGGCGAACGCTCCCACCGACAAGGTGCTCCACCGCAACCCCTGCGACACCATCCGCGACGAGGATGGCGACCTGCTCCGCGCCCTCGCTGCCGCTGCACCTTCAAAAATTCTTGTCAGCTCCCGCCTCACCCCGCGCCTGCTGCTCAATCCCTCCGGCCAAGCTATCTCCGGCGCAAAGCGCATAACCCTTCCCGGCCTGCGCCCGGCTGATGCCGAGCTGCTTCTGAAATCCTGCAACATCACGGGCGACTCCGCCGTCATTCAGGACTACCTGACGCAGAACTGCGACAACCATCCGCTTGTTATTGGCGTGCTTGCCGGCCTGATAGCCAACTACCTTCCCAACCGGGGGAACTTTGACGCATGGCTGGCCGACAGCGGCCCACAGGGTGGGGCAAAGCTCAACCTTGCCAGCCTCGACCTTGTCCAGCGGCGCAACCACATCCTCCGTGCTGCGCTTGAGGCCCTGCCGGAGAAGAGCCGCCAGCTCCTCTCCACCCTCGCGCTCCTCTCCGACTCCGTGGATTACGAGACGCTTGCCGCCTTCAATCCCCATATGCCGCCTGAGCCGAAGGAGGTTGGGAAAACGGAGCCGCCGGAGGATGGCTGGAGGTGGGAATTCATGAATGCAGAGGAGAAGGCTGAGAGACGGAAGCAATACGAAATCGAGATTGACCGTCGGAAGGAGTACGAACAGGAGCTGAAAATATGGCGGGAGTCGATGGAGGTTCGCGAGGCTCCGGGGAAGCTGATGGAGACGGTTAATGATCTGGAGCAACGTGGCCTGCTGCAATATGATGGCCGTTTACGTCGCCACGACCTCCATCCTGTCGTTCGCGGCGTGGCTTCTGGCGGCATGGAGGCCGAGGAGCGGGAGATCTACGGTCAGCGGGTGGTGGATCACTTCTCTGCCCTGCCGCACAACCCTTACGCGGAGGCCAAAACACTGGAGGATCTGGCTCCCGGTTTGCACGTTGTCCGTACGCTCCTCAAGCTCGGGCGTTTTCAGGAAGCGGCGGATACTTATCAGGGCGGTTTGGCATTGGCGCTATTTGCCAATCTCGAAGCCCATGTGGAAATACTCTCCCTACTTAGACCGTTCTTTCCATCCGGTTGGGGAGAACTGCCTAAAGAAGTGGATGAAAGGGCTGCCAGCTACCTCGCGAATGATGCAGCGATGGCTTTGTATTCTCAAGGCGAATTCGAGGCTGCTCTTGCTGTCTACGGAGCAGCCCTTCAGTCGGATTTGGAAACAGGGAGCTGGGCAAATGTGTATAGCAAGCTTTTAAATATCTCTGTGAACTTCACGGGTAAGAACCTGCTGGCGAAAGCGCTTCAAGCCGATAAACTTTCCCTCGAACTCGCCAGCGTCCGGGACGACAAGGAGGCTTTATTCAAGAGCCAGCTATGGCTTTTTCACCATCACTCTTTGCTTGGCCAATGGGATGAAGCGGTGGAGAGTTGGAAACTGCTCGATCCGATGGGACGTGACTGGCCGAGAAATCTGTATCGGCAGGGAGATGCGGAGTGGTTTTTTGCCCGTGCGCAGTTCTGGCAGGGTACTTTGCAGAAGCACCACCTCACGGCAGCGGAAAGCCTCGCAGAGAGGGATAATAATCGCACAGTTCTCCGCTATCTTCACATTCTGCGCGGTGCCTGGCGGTTAGAGCAGGAGGAGTGGGCGCTGGTGGCGGCAAGTTTACATGAGGCCCTGACCATGGCCCGCGAGCGACGGTTGCTGGATGCAGAGTCCGAGGCTGGTCTTGCTCTGTCGAAGTTCCACCTCGGCCAGCTTGGTCAGCCCGATGCAGCGCGGCAGGAGGCGGAGCGGTTGGCCGGGCAACGCAAGCCTCATCACCGCTACCTCGCCATGCTCTGGCGTGCCATCGGCGACCAGGCGCAGGCGGAAAAGCACGCTCTTAAAGCCTATACATGGGCATGGGCTGACGGCGAGCCCTATGTGCGCCGCTACGATCTCACCAAAACCACCGAACTGCTCAAGGAGATGAACCTCCCCATCCCCGATCTCCCGCCCTACGATTTCGCCAAAGATGAGCCCTTCCCCTGGGAAGCCGACGTCCGCGCCGCCATCGAAAAAATCCGCGCCGAGAAGGATGCCGAGAATCGCAAGAAGAAACCCCGAAAGAGAAAAAAGGATTGACAATCCGTTGGGAAATGGCGTGATTGCGTATCAACGTAGGGGCCCGTATCGGGAGGTAGGGGCGATTGTACAGGGTTGCACGTAGGGGCGGATTGTACAGGGCGAATTGTAAGGGCGAAAAATTTTTCGCCCTTACACAGGATGTTACATCGGCGCACCAACAACGAACGGCGTATAAAACAAACGGGGATCAAACATGCAGGATCATCATCGCCGCACCATCCGTTTGCCAGAGTACGATTACGCCCAATCGGGATTTTATTTTCTGACCATCTGTACGCATAACCGGGTTTGTCTGTTTGGCGATATTGCAGAGGGAACAATGCGATTGAACGATGCCGGACGAATGGTTGAACAATGTTGGGGTACCATTCCCGCGCATTTTCCGCATGTTGCATTGGATGAATGTATGGTCATGCCGAATCATGTGCATGGGATTTTACGGGTTGTGGATCGTTGGGCCACGGGTAGGGGCACGGCATGCCGTGCCCCTACGGGCGGTACGACAACGCCGGTCGAACAATTCGGGGTGCCGGTATCCGGATCAATCCCGACGGTTATCCGGTCATTCAAATCGGCCGTGACCAAAGGGATTAACGAAATTTCTCAATCATCTGGACGATGTGACGTTTGGCAACGCAATTATTGGGAGCACGTTATCCGTGATGAAACCGAATTGCAACGTATCCGGGAATACATCTGCGATAACCCTCTTCATTGGGCAACCGATGAATTGTATTTGCCGTAGGGCGAACGGGTTGGGGCACGGTACGATGGGATAATGGTATTGTGGGGTGGTGCGTAGGGGCACGGCATGCCGTGCCCCTACAACGAATTAATCGGTTACGGCACGAACAGATATTCTGCGGCGAGGGCGTC
>CAIMCD010000033.1 GCA_903839405.1 uncultured Chlorobiaceae bacterium | reverse complement strand
CGGCTGGTAGTAGCCGACAAACCCGGCACCTCCCGCTGCAGCAACACCAGCACCGATGCCGGTGCGCTTCAACATTTTTTTAATGAACTCGCGTCGTTCCATTACAAGAAAAAGAGGGTTCTTCAAGCAGGATTCAGAATTTCCGGACTCACTATTTTATTTAACGATTAATAGTTGCTTAAACAACCCTTCCCGGCACTCCCTCTCCACTCTCCATGCTCAACGGTTCGTTTTTTTTCAGATTTTCAGATGGTCGTTTTCTTCAGATGTAAGGGCGAAAAATTTTTCGCCCCTACTGGAACGAACAACACGAAACCCAATAACGTAGTACCTGACGTCCGGATTGGCGTAGTACCCGAAAAAGCAACGCAGATAATCAGAAGCGTCGCACCACGAACCCCCGCGCAACGAACGGGCAGCATCGATATTACGCCAATTTTCCATCCGCTCCCAAACATTGCCAGCCATATCGCACAACCCTTCCGGGGTTGCCCCTCCGGGGTAACTGCCGACCGGCGTTGTTGCTCCAACATTTTCTCCATAATTGGCCAGTTTCGATGTTGGCTCGCTATCTCCCCAAGGATACGGACGCATCTCTTTTCCCCCAGCGGCCCACTCCCACTCTAGCTCTGTCGGAAGCCTGTAGAGGCCCTCGTCACCACCTTCAAATAGCGATAGCCATAGACAATAGGCCTTGGTTGCATACCAGCTCACCCCAACCACAGGGTGATCCTCTCCGCCGAATTTCCGATCTTCATCATATCGTGATCGGAAAAGAGAGGCAAGATCGGTCTTGCCCTCTTTGAGATAGTCGGCAAACTCTTCTCCCCATATGTTGTTTTTTGCAATAGTGTTCAACTCTTTTGTGAACGATGCATAGAGCGCCTGGGGAGCTTTTGCCTGCAAGAACGCAATGAAGGCTCGGTAGCGTTTGTTGGTTACCGGATATTTTGCCACGAAGAGATCATCAACACTCTCTCTTTTCTTTGACCGGGAATAGCGATAGATTCCACCCGGAATCAGGAGATACTCTGCATTATACTCATTCGGGTTGCGGAAGGATAGCAGTTTAATATCAGGAAGTTGACCTCCAAGGGCAAGAATGACCTCTTCAGCGCGACTGGAAACATCATCGGTTATTGCAAGTTGTTTCTTCCTAAACTCCTGCAAAGCATCAAGAGCAATGGCTTTTCCGATAGCCTTCAAACAATCAAGAATCACCCGCTGGCGGCTTGCACTGGTTGGCGGATCAAGAAGCTTTTGGCACAGGGCATCAACCTTTTTCCCCTTCGCCTCCTCAATAATGGTTTGCAAGAGCAACTGCTGCTTGATGGTAAAGTTTTCGCTCTGTGGTGAGTCAAAGAGCTTTTGCATAAAGGCATCAAAAACATTAGCATCAACCGAGGCAATAAAAAAGCGGAGTGGCTCTTCCCACCAATCCTCGCCAAAATGGTTAACAAGCTTGTTGAGGTGCTCATAGGGTCGATCCTCCTTGAGCTGAACACCAGCCAGATATTCACGGAATGATTTGTGCCGAAAGAGATAGTCGCTGCCTGCACTCTCTACCAGAATGCCTGCCCGTTTGACCAGATAGTCGCAAAAGTCAACAACAGCGGGTGGATTATCAAGCGTGTCAAGCCACTCCTGCATTGTGCTCTGCATCTCTCTTTTGGCCGCCTCATCCTTTTTAAGGGAATCCTGCATCCAGAGCGAAACCGGCCCAAGCACCTGACGGGCCCGGGTTGCCGAGAGCAGCGGCTTGATGTTGCGGCGTTTGTCGCGGAACTCCAGCAGATAATCAAGCGCAGCATCATAGAGCTTCACCCGGCTCTCCGGCATAAAATCCCGCTCCTTCCAGAGAATAGCCATGATCTGCAAAATCATTGGTATGGCGGCAAGCTGCCGCAAACCCCGGTTCTTCTCCACTTTGAGATGCGCAATAATAGCTTTTGTGCGCTCCAGCGCTTCCTCCCTCTGCCTTTCCTGCCACGCCGCTTCATCAAAACCCTTTTCACAGGGCTCTTTCAGAAATGCCGCCGTGAACCAGTTTTTTAAAAACCGCTCCTGCTGCTCCGGTGTAAAGTCCTGCACATCGGCACGCTCGTAATCGGCCGCAAGCACAACTCCCTCATCCTTGCGGTAGCCGGTTGCCCGTGAGGTCACTACAAAAAATCCCTTGCTGAAGCCGCTCCATGCACGATCAATCCAGGTGCACACCTCTTTTCGCTCCTCAATATTGCTGATTTCATCAAGACCATCAAGCAACACAAGCGAGGTGTCGCCCTGCAGCCACTCATCAAACTGCTTCTCCGTAATAGTTTGATGGTGCTTGGCCGACCATCGGGCAAGGTTTTGTGGCAATGAAAGATCACGCAGAACTTCACGAAGCGGCAGATAGAAAACCGTAACCGGCCCGCTGATGCCAAGGCGAAGGGAACGCTCTGGATCAAGAGCACAAAGAGCATAATATTTCAGCAGCGTGGTTTTGCCTGCACCGGGATCACCAATAACCAGCAGCATCCTCCGGCCCCGCCGGTCGAAGAATGCCTGCCGCATGATTTCGTCGGGGTAGAGAATATGCTGACTCCCCTGCCTGCCGGAGAGGCGCAAGGGCACAAAGGTGTCGTCATTCAGGTTAACCACAACCCGCTCGATTCCCGGCATACCCAGCATACGGATATAGCCAAGCTCCTCCCGGAGAATTGCTTGATAGCGGTTTAAGGCTTCTTGGTTTTTCAGTTGTGGCACACTACCATCACTACTTTCATCAGCATCATAGTGAGGAAACCATTGAGGAACGTGGAGGTCAAGATGGCGGGCAAGCAGTGTGCGAAAATCTGCATGGCTCTCATATTCCCATACCAGCCCATCACCCTGCATGGATGCCCTGAAAGCATCAAGCTGTGTGAGCTGCTCAAAATCAACGTCTTGGCGTCGGAATGCCACATTGGAAAAATAAAGCATAACCGGTTTGTCATGGCTCTGCACTCGCTGAACCTCTTCAACCGCTCCACCGGGAGCAACCTTTGTCGGCGTCCCGATCCGTGTCCAGAACATACCGATGGCACAGTCACAGCTATCAACAAGCTGGTGATTGATCGAGTACTGCGCCCCATCGCCCTTTCCCCGGCTTTCCGGGGCAGCAGCTTTTTCCCACAACACCGCTTCAAGCCTTAGCCGGGAGCGGTGATGGCGGATATTCCAGTCAGCTATCACCTCCTCGGCAATCTTGCGCTCCTCAAAGAGATCACCGGGTGAAGCAATGAGTACCCTTTTTACAATTCGGGCTTGTTTATCAGCCATACTGCCTGCAAATTCAGAGTTATATGAGCTTTGATTTCCCGGGACTCTCCATTGTCCATTGTCCACTCTCAATTGCCCTACCAAAGAGAGATGAAAAAGGTGTAACTTAATATAGTATAAAGAGTAGGGAATGAACAAGAGGGCGGATTCAATTGAGTGTGAATTATGAGATCATTATTCAGGAGCAACACCATCAATCAAAGCTCACACCACCATGAGTGAACGCCCACAATCGCTTGCCCGCGCCATCCGCAAAGAGGCGGCCCGCCTGGGATTTGCAGCTATCGGCTTCTCCTCACCCGTGCCGCAACCGCTTGCCATGAAGCGTTACAAAAACATGATTCAGGAAGGTCGGCACGGGGAGATGGGCTATATGGAAACTCGCATGGAAGAGCGGGCCGACCCTTCGTTGCTGCTACCGGGCCTCAAGACCATCATCTCCGCTACGCTGAGCTATAATCAAGCGGTAGAGTACCAGCCGGGAGCGCCGAAAATATCGAAATACGCCCTGATTGACGACTACCACCGGGTGCTGCGTGAAAAACTGGAGCAACTGGTTGAGGTGCTGAACACAATTCTCGGCGAACCGCTCACAACCCTCATTGCCGTCGACAGCTCCCCGCTCCTTGAAAAGAGCTGGGCGGAAAAAGCGGGGCTGGGCAAAAGCGGAAAGAACACCCTCCTGATGGTCCCATCCGCCGGCACCTATCTCTTTTTGGGCGAGATCCTGCTTGACCGGGAGATCCGTGAAGAGCGCCATCTGCCTCATAACCACTGCGGAAGCTGCTCCCTCTGCGTTGAATGCTGCCCTACCGGAGCGCTCGTGGATGGGGGAAAACTTGATGCAACCCGCTGCATCTCCTACCTCACGGTGGAGCTGAAACGGGAGTTCACGGCCGAAGAGGCCGGGATGATCGGCGAGTGGCTCTTTGGCTGCGACCTCTGCCAGGAGGCCTGCCCCTATAACCAGCAGGCACTCGTCACGGCTGATGCATCATTTGCGCTACGCCAAAATCTCAGGAACATCACAACCGATACAATCCTGAATCTCACCAAATCAGGCTTCCGTGAACTTTTTTACGGCACTCCCATTTTTCGCATCGGTCTCCGGCGGCTCAAGCGCAACGCCCGTGCTGTAGCGGAGAACCTGAAAAAACGAGCAGAGCCCTGACCAGCCGCCTCATATCATTTTATTGAGTTCCTGAAGCTGCAGGAGAGCATCGGCCAAACCTCTGATGCTCGTCTCCCTTTTTTTATCGGGTGATGTAAAAAAATAGGAGGAGTTTCCATTTTTTATTATAATTCAACATTAAACTATTTAACCTTGCAAGAGCACACAATGGAGAGCGTTACTGCGACCTATGGAGAGGTTGAAACCAGAGCCCTGAAGGCTTACACCAAGCTGATGCGGGCGGCGGAATCCGTAACGGCACGCGTCAGCCGAATCATAACCTCGGCACAGCTCACCGTCAGCCAGTTCGGCGTGCTTGAAGTGCTCTATCACAAGGGGGCACTCTGCCAGCGCGACATCGCCTCAAAAATCCTGAAAAGCACAGGCAACATCACCATGGTGATCGATAACCTCGAAAAACGTGGTCTGGTGCGAAGGGAACGTACGGCCGAAGACCGGCGATATTTTACGATTCACCTGACCAATGAAGGCCGTTCCGTGATTGCCGAGGTGTTTCCTCAGGTCATGAGTGCCATCATCGGCGAAATGACAATCCTGCAGGAGAGCGAACAGGAGGAGTTGGGCCGCCTCTGCCGCCAGCTTGGGCTGAGAGAGCAGAGTTCTGCCGAGGAGTAAAAGTTTTCCATGGAATATTTTAACTGTAACCACCAATCCTGAAAAACAACACCATAACAAGGAGAAGAGAAAACAATGAAAAACCTGGTCAAGGCAATTGCCATCACAGCCATCATGGCTGCCCCATCCTTTGCCCATGCAAGTGTGTGGAGCGTCGACAACGCCCATTCCAATGTAGCATTCAAAGTGCGTCACATGATGGTTTCAAATGTCAAGGGTGATTTTGAAAAGTTCAAGGGCACGGTGGATCTCGACGAACAGGATCTCACCAAAACCAAAGTTGACGTAACCATCGACGCCGCGTCAATCAATACCAGCGTTGCCAAACGGGATGAGCATCTGAAAAGCGCCGACTTTTTCGATGTCGCCAAATATCCATCAATCACCTTTGTCTCACAAAAAACAAAAAAGGGTCGTGACGGCAAGCTGAAAATGTATGGCCAGCTCACCATGCACGGCGTCACCCGTGATGTGGTGCTGGATGTTGAAGGGTTGGACAAATCCTACAAGGATCCATGGGGCAACATCAAACGGGGTGCAAGCGCCACCACGACCATCAACCGCAAGGATTTTGGCCTGGCCTGGAATACAGCTCTTGAGAGCGGCGGGGTTATGGTTGGTGATGAGGTCCAGATTGCCCTTGAAATCGAACTGCTCAAAAAATAGAGCCTTGCGATCCAATGTGTAACGGCTCCTTAAGAGAGCAGAAACCCGATCAAGACTAAAGCTCCGCTTACCTGAACACCCCGGCAAACTCCGGGAAGCGGAAAAGGATAACACAACTCCCCTTTTCCGCTTCCCGGGAATAGCCCTCCCCAACCGCTCTCTCCACCTTTCGACCCTATCCCGTCAGAATAATCCCGCTTGAGGCGCAATACTGCGGCTTCACCTCTCTCTATCTCATAACTGGTGCATTGCGGCACTTTTTAAGGCTGAAACCGATTGTAGTGAAAATTGGACATGAATTGGCCTCTTATTGAACGAGCGCCCCACAACTCTCTCCGAAACCAGGCAAAATGCCTTTCCGAAAAAAGGAAGTAATAGTTATATTCAGGGTTACCCCCTTGATAAGTACTCTATACTAGCAACTCCTCCTGAGCATAAACAAAACCCGAATGCAGCCAGACAAGAACGACAAGAAAGCGCCCCTGTGTATCATAAGAGAGCAATCGGAAATCAGTGTTCATGCGTTTTTCAATTCCTCGCCTGAATCCGTCTTCCTGATGGACCGGTTTGGCACCATCCTTGAAGCCAACGAGACCTTTGCTGCCCGGATGGGCAAAAGCCGAGAGGAGTCGCTTGGCTGCAATATCTACGATCTGCTTCCGGCGGAACTGGCCGCGAAGCGAAAAAAAAAGACCGAGGAGATCCTTCGCTCCGGAAAACGGATTTCGTTTGAAGATCAACTGGGTAGTCAAACCCTCCAGCATACCGTCTACCCTTCATGCAATCCAGAGGGCACAATTGACCGGCTGTTAGTCATCACCGAGGATATTACCGATATTAAACGTACCGAGAAAACGCTGCAACATGAGCAGGCTTTCAGCCATGCCCTGATTGATGCTACCCCCGGCATCTTCTGCATGATTGATGAAAACAAGCGACTTGCGGCATGGAACCCCTTTCTCCGCGATACCATTGCCGGAAAAGCGGAAAGTGAAATCAGAGGCTCTGATGCCATCGATCTTATCCATCCGGAAGACCGCCCGCTTGTTCGGAAACAAATCGAAAACGTGCTCGGCCGGGGTAGTGAAGAGTCGGCCGAAGTGAGAATTCTTCTGCAGGGCGGGCCGGAGTTCCGGTGGGTTCTGTTGAAAGGCAAACGGATAGTCATTGATGATCACGCGTTGATGATCGGGATCGGCTCCGACATTACCGACCGTAAGCAGGCCGAAGTGGCGCTGCATGAAAGCGAAAGGAAGTTCCGTTCGATTACGGAACAGATGGCCGAGATGGTTTTTGTGACCAATGCGAGCGGCTACATCACCTACGTCTCGCCGGCTATTGAAACCATTGCCGGCTATACAGAACAGGATGCTCTGGGTCATCTCTTCACGGATTTTTTTGTGGAAGATGAAATTCCAAGAGCGATTGCCACCTTCCAGAGTGCACTGCAGGATCACCTCACCGCCCAGGTGCTGGAGTTCAGGTACAAGAAAAAAAATGGATCATTTTTTTATGGAGAGGTTCACGTGCACTATTATCATGAGAACGGCTCTTCGGGTGCAATTGGTCTGGTGCATGATATTACGGAACGTAAACGCAATGAAAACCTGCTGAAAGGCTATAACAAGAGGTTGCTTGACAACCAGCAGTTTCTCAAAAGTATCTATGAGGGGGTCAACCACTCCATTTTTGTTGTTGACCTTATGGCGGACGGCACCTACTGCTACAAGGGAAATAATCCACTGCATGAAACCCTCACCGGCATCCCTAACGAGGTGATAGCCGGAAAAAAACCGGAAAATCTGCTTGATCCGGAAATAGCGGCCGCCGTCATCAGCCGCTATGACTCCTGTGTTCGTAAAGGGTGCTCCATTCGCTACGAAGAGCGATTGACCTTCATGGGAAAAGAGAGTTGCTGGGAAACCGTCCTGAATCCGGTTCGCAATGACAACGGCTATATTTACAGGATTATCGGTACCAGTACCAATATCACGGAACGCAAAGCGGCCGCGCAACAGCTCCATCAGCTTAACCAGACGCTTGAAGAGCGTATTGCCGAAAAAACAAAAGAACTTGAGCTCACGCACCAGCAACTGATTCTGCAGGAAAAACTTGCTTCAATCGGCCAGCTTGCGGCCGGCATCGCCCATGAGCTCAACAATCCGCTCAATTTTATCAAGATCAATTTCGCAACCCTGAGAGAAGACTTTACCGATCTCCTCTCTATTCTCAAAGCCTACCGCCAAGCAATTGCAATCGTTGAAGATAGCGATACCTTGCCGGCTCAAGAGCAGCAAAAACTGCACAACATGGAGCAGAATCTCGCCCTGGATATGCTGCTTGATGATATTGCGCAAATCTTTCTGGAGTCACAACACGGTTTTGAACGCATCACAACCATTATCAACAGTATGCGGAACTTCTCCTACCGCCATACGGCCGATAAAAAAATTCCTTTCGATATCAACCGCGGCATCGAGGATACCTTGATCCTTGCCCGCAATGAATATCGCGACTATGCTGATGTTGCATTACACCTTGAGGAGTTACCGCCGGTGATGTGCCATCCTGACCAGATCAACCAGATTGTGCTCAACCTGATTATCAACAGCGCACAGGCTATCGCATCACAGCAGAGGAAGTCACACGGAAAGATCACCCTTCGCTCCTGGTGTGACGGGAAAAACATCTGCTTCTCCATTGCCGATGACGGGCCCGGCATACCCGAAAACATCCGGAACAATATCTTCAACCCGTTTTTCACGACCAAACAACCCGGAAAAGGCACCGGGCTCGGATTGAGTATCTCCTATGATATCATTGTGCAAAAACATGGAGGCACCTTATCGGTTGAGTGCCCGGCGGAAGGCGGCACAATCTTTACCCTCACGCTTCCGCTGCAGAGCAACACAGAGGAGATCACTGCCCTTCCTGAGGAGCAGAGAGCATGAAGCCGCCTGTAACGGAGAGCGTTGCATTTGACATCTACGGCACCCTGATCGATACCGGAGGCATAAGCGCCATGCTAGAGCCCGATATGGGTGAACAGGCAACGCTGTTTGCGCAACTCTGGCGGCAAAAACAGCTTGAGTACTCCTTTCGCCGCGGCCTGATGCGCCACTACCGTGACTTCAGCCTCTGTACGGCCCAGGCGCTCGACTATGCCGCTCTCTCATTTGGACTCACTTTATCAGAAGAGAGACGTGAGCAGTTACTGGCGGCCTACCGCAAACTACCGGCTTTTGATGATGTGGTGGAAGGACTCAACAGCGCAAAAGCCGCAGGAGTGCGGCTCTATGCATTCTCCAACGGCACGGCTCCGGATATTGCACAACTACTTGAACATGCTGGAATAAGCCACTACTTTCAGGATATCATCAGCGTTGACGAGGTGCACTCATTCAAACCCGATCCTGCGGTCTACCGCCACTTTCTCAACCGTTCGGCATCGAAAAACCATGAGGCATGGCTGGTGTCAGCAAACCCGTTTGACGTTATCGGTGCCGCAACCGTCGGGATGCAAAGCATTTGGCTTCAGCGCACTCCCCAGAGTATCATGGACCCTTGGGAGATCGGCGCCACCTTAACCATCAACCGGCTTACAGAGATCGGAAGCGCAATAACCGACTGGCGGGAACGTCAACGATCCGGCACCCTGCCGCCCTGATTGTTGTTTTTAGACCGAGTGCGGCAACATATCCCTGCTCGGAATCAACTCCTTGATAGTCGAGACTATTTGCGTCAGTTTAACCGGCTTTTTCAGCGATTTGCAGATACCGCACTCAGAGAGGGCTTGTGCATCTCCGATACTCTTTCCATAACCGGTCATCAGGATGATGGGCATCAGTGGTTTTGTGTTGTGCACCTGTGTGGCAAACTCAATCCCGGTCATCTCCGGCATGGTCAGGTCGGTGATAATAAGGTCAAATCGTTCAGGATTCTGCCGGAAAAGCTCCAGTGCCTTCCGGGGAGATTTCAACGCCTCTATTGTGAAACCAAGCTTGGTCATCATCATCGTCATCATCTTGAGCGTCGCCGGTTCATCGTCCACAAAGAGGATAGAGCCACTTCCTTCCGGTGGCGCTTTCTCGGTGGTAGCGTTCACGCTCTTTGCCTGAATAACCGGAAGATAGAGCCTAAAGGTGGTTCCTTTGCCCGCGATGCTCTCCACGGTAATCTCCCCCCTGAAGCTTGAGATGATACCATGAACAACCGAGAGGCCGAGGCCGGTACCTTTATTGACCGATTTGGTGGTAAAAAAGGGCTCGAACATGCGCTCCATGGTTGGCTCATCTATGCCTGTACCGGTATCGGAAATGCTGAGCTGAACATAGGTTTCGGCCGAAAGTTGCGGGAGCTGCTGCTTCATGGCAGCGTCAACCAGAACCTCCTTGAGCTCAATCACGAGCACCCCTCCCGGCTCGGCCTCCATCGCATGGAAGGCATTGGTACAGAGATTGACAATAACCTGATGGAGTTGCGATGCATCAGCCAGAATATTACGGCAGGAGAGGTCGAGCTGCTGTTCAATCGTGATGGTTGAGGGAATCGATGGACGCAGAAGCTTCAGGGCCTCGGCGATAACCGATTGGACACTGATAACGGCCGGAGTATTTTCCTGCGCCTTGCTGAAGGTCAGGATTTGTGAAACAAGATTCTGTGCCCGTTCAGCGGCCAGCATGATTTCACTGAAATAGTCATAGAGGGGCTCCTCTTTTCTCAAGCCAAGTGATCCGAGTTCCGCAAAACCAAGGATCGGCATAAGGATATTGTTAAAATCATGAGCAATACCTCCAGCAAGTGTTCCAATGGTTTCAAGACGCTGTGACTGGCGGAGACGCAACTCCATCTGTTTTTTCCGCTCCTCCGCATTTTTTCGCTCGGTAATATCAAGCACGATTCCAACATACCGGACCACCTTACCATGCTGATCTTTAAACGGCGTTCCTTTCGACATGAACCAGCGTAACCGGCCAGCAGCATCACGGGTGCGCCACATATGATTGAATTCACTACCTCTTTTCACGGCCTCCCGGACAACCTCTTCCGTCTTCTGCCTGTCCTCAGGGATAATGGTTTGCAACCAGTTTTCAAATGTTGGTTTGCAGCTCTGGGGCTCGCTTCTGTAGAGAGACCACAATTCATCCGACCAGATATTGGTATGGGTAGAGAGATCACTCTCCCACAGACCAGCATTGGTTGCCTCCATAATGAGATGCATCCGTTCATTGCCGGCAAGCAGCTTCTCGTGAAACTGCTTGCGATCCGTGATATCATCAAACACCGCGATGAAAGAGCCTTTTTTCGGGCTGTAGGCGGAGATGTCAAGCCACTTGTTCAGGGCGCTGATGTAAAGTTCAAAACGCTCGGGCGCTCCCCCTAACGCAATGCGCCCCAATCTCTCAATAAAATCAGGAGTCGACTCCAAAACAAGCGGAATAACCTCGGAGGCCCTGCGGCCGACAACATCCTGCAATCCGGTCAATTTCCCGAAACTCTGGTTGACCTCTTCATAAATAAAATCAACTGCACATCCATTTTCATAAATCATCCGGCAGTTGGCGCCAGCATTGAGCATGGCATCAAAAAAAGCACAATGCATCTCCGGGGTTACCATGCAGGAGACCTTCCCGGGCTTGCGAACAAAAGAGGGGTCAGCCGCATGAAAAATCAGTGCGGCCCCTGAAAGATGACCGCCATGATCATGTAATGGAAGAAGGTTACCATGGACGGCCATCTCTGAACCATCAGGCAAGGTTAACCGACAATCCGGGTCAAGAGCACCTCCCCCTTTTCCTGCAAGAAGCTCTTCAACCGCCAACCCAGTCACCCCTCCCTGATGCGGGAAAAGCTCCTTGATTGTTTTGCCTTTCGCAACAAGGTTTTTCCACCCGGTCAAGACGACGGCGGCATCATTCAGATAGTGAACCTGACTTCCGCTATCAAGCACAATAACCGCATCATTGATATGGTCAAGAAAGTCAACAGAGAGAGTCGGGAGCGGAAGCAATTCCATTGCAAAACCCTTTATTGGTTAATCATCCAAGGCTTGAAGGAGTGCAGTGTATAACTGGATTGAAAAAAGGAGGTTACCCGTAAACCTTACCGTCATTGCCATAGAACGGCAGACTCTTTTTTACCTATCCAGTGTAAGGTAACCATTACCACTATAACTCCATCCATCTTTCATCGCAAAAGCGTGCGTCCTGGAAAAATGGCTTTTTATATACCAGCGATCAAGAGGGCGGCGCGAGGAGGTATGAAGCTCATCAAAAAAAAAGAGAAGAGTTTACTAGCAAGAGAGGTTGTGCAAAGAGCTGCACGGCGGAGAAACCGGAGAACTCCTATTTCCTGATATGACTGATAGCATCGGTCTGCTGTGAAAAAAGATCGGTAAAAATAGTCATGACCGTGCGCTTGCGCACCTTGATATTCATCGTTACCGACATGCCGGACTGCAGATAGATTTTTTTGTCGCGGATATGCAGATACTGGTGGTCAAGCTCAATCTTGACAGGGAAATGGTAGAATTTGATAATATCATCAGGAGCAAGCACGTCAGAGCCAACACTCAGCACCTTCCCCTTGATATCACCGAATTCCGCATAGGGAAAAGCGTCAAGCCGGACATCAACCGGAAGCCCTTCACGTATAAAACCAATATCCTGATTTGAAATAAAGGCCTTGGCCGTAAGATTATCTTCAGGCACAACCTTCAAAATCACCTGGCCAGAGCTGACTACCGTGCCCTGTTTCACCTGAAGATCAAAAATGGTACCATTAACCGGTGAGCCTATTGCTTCATATCCGTTTGCCTGACCGGTCATATACTTCTGCTTGCTGATCTGCTCACTCAGGTCGGCAATCTGTGACTGCAGTTTCAAAACATCCAGTTTTTTCTGCTCCACCTCAAACTCCGAAACGGCTGCGGTGCGAAGCAAGGCACGCAGCTTGCCGAGCAACACCGATTCGGTAGCGCACTGCTGGCGGGCATTGGCTAGATTAATCTGCAATGACTTGAGCTTTGAAGCCTCATTGACCGACAAAACCGGCACCAGATCAAGCAGCCGCTCTCCCTTTTTAACCCGCTGCCCGTCAGTGACATACAAGGCCCTGACCTCGCCTTCAATGGCCGCCTGAACTTTTTTGACTTCACCGGTCGGCTCAAGCTTGCCCGCTGCAGGAATGGATACATCTATTTTCGCAATGGATGCCCAGACAATACAACCAAAAAAAGAGAGCACAAGCACCCAGAGTATTGCCCTCGGAACAATGAGAGACTGGCTAAAGACCTCGCCCTGACCAGCCAGATCTTCGGTAAATGGTTTTTTCAGCACTGCTTCTCCTCCATAACCGGAATTGAAAATGACTGTTTCTGGAACAAGGAGTAATAACGGCCTTTTCTGCCCATAAGATCGTCATGGTTCCCGGCTTCATCAATACACCCATCATGGAAGCAGAGAATCATGGTTGAGCCTTTGACCGAATTCAGCCGGTGTGTAATAAACAGGACGGTTTTGCCCTTGAAGGCTGCAATCAGATTTGCCGTCAACCGGCTTTCCGTCTCTGAATCAAGGGCGCTGGTTGCTTCATCAAGAATAATAAGGCCGGGATTCTGCAGAATGGTTCGGGCAATAGCAATTCTCTGGCGCTGACCACCAGAGAGTGATGAGCCTTTTTCACCAACCGGAGTATTGTATCCCGTTGGAAGCGCCATAATAAACTCATGGGCTTCGGCAATCTGGGCGGCACGGATAATATCGGCATCCGTTGCATCCGGATTGGTCAAACCAATGTTCTCTTTTACCGAAGCATTAAACAGCAACGGATCCTGAGGCACAATCCCAATCTGGCTTCTGAGCGAATTAAGCTCGACCTTGCCGATATCGTAACCATCAATAAAAACACGACCCTCCTCAAGGGTGTAGAGCCGCTGAATCAGTTTGGCAAAGGTACTTTTACCCGATCCGCTCTCGCCTACAATACCGACAAATGAGCCGGCAGGCAGGGTAATGCTCACGTTTTTCAGAATCATGGGCGTATTGTCCCTGAAACGGAATGAAACATTTTCACACCGGATCTCGCCTTTGATGAACGGCAAGGGAATCTGCGTCAACTGATCCCGGCCCCCTTCCTGAGGGGTATCGACAATATCGGCAAGCCGTTCAAGCGACATGCCGGTTTCCTGGAAATTCTGCCAGAGTTGCGAAAGCCTCATAATCGGACTGGTGATATAGCCGGCAATAATACGGAAAGCAATAAGCTGACCAAGGGTCATTTCATTATTCAAAACAAGCATGGCGCCAGCCCAGATAATAATAAGCCCGGAGGTCTGAGTAAGAAAGGAGTTGGCGGAATTGGCCAGTGTACCGGTCACAACCGGCTTGAAACCCTCCCTGACATATGCGGCATACTTCTCCTGCCAGTTCCACCGGGCGCGCAGTTCGATATTCTGGGACTTCACGGTTTGAATGCCGGAAAGCACCTCAATCAGGTAGGCATTGGTCAAGCTATGGCGAATGGCTTTCTCGCGCAATTGCTTTCTGATAACCGGCGACAACAGAAAGGTTACCAGCCCAATCACGGGCACAACCGAGAGCGACATCACGGCAAGCTTCCAACTGAATGCAAACAGGACAATCACATAAATAATAGAAAAAATTGCGTCAAGCACGACGCTGAGAGCCGTACCCGTTAAAAACTGCCGGATCCGTTCAAGCTCACCAATACGTGAACTCAGCTCACCAACCGGTCTTTTTTCAAAAAAACGCAGCGGCAACCGCAACAAATGATCAATAACCTCCGCTCCGAGCGAGACATCAATACGGTTGGTGGTATCAACAAAAAGATAGGTTCTCAAACTGCCGAGCACGGCCTGGAGCAGGGCAATGACCAGCATGAACATTCCAAGCACATGCAAGGTTGTAAAACTGTTTCTGACAATGACCTGATCGATAATGATCATGAAAAGCAGCGGATTGACCAAAGTCATAATCTGGGTAAAAAATGAGGCAATCATCACTTCGGCAAGCACCGCACGATACTTTTTGATGGAAGGCATAAACCAGTCAAAGCCGAATTTCTTTTCAGGCGTATCCTCCCGGCTGTCAAGCACAAGAGCTTCCCCCTTGTGTTCCCAGCTCTCCCAGAACTCACGGGAAGCAATCACCCTTACTCCCGCTGCCGAGGGATCCGCAAGGCTCACCTCTATGGATGAGGCCTTGTACAGCACGGCAAAACTCTCCTTCCAGCGAATCAGAGCCGGCACTTTGAGTCTCGGCAGAGAGTCCTGGCTGAAACTCACCACCTGGGCCTTAAGACCAAGCACAACGCCGATACCTCCGCAATCCTGCAACGATATCTGGCCATTCCGGGCATATTGATTGCCCAGAACACTCTGAATCAGATCTTTTTTAAACGGAATATTCAGATATCGGCTGAACATCTGAAAACAGGCAATTGTCTCCTCAACCACCCCGTGTCCTTTAAAAAACGGGAACTTTTTTAACTGCCCATTCCCCTCGGCCTCTTCGGCGTGATAGCTGAATCCATCCCGCTGAGGTGAGCTCGCCTCTCCTGCAAGGCGAGCCCTGTCACTCTTTGAAGCCACACCATTACCCTCTTCCGGTTCAGGAACAAGTTGCTTGTGCGATGACAATTCAAGCCCGACCAGGCGTAATGAATGGGAAGCGGATAGTTGAGCGCCCGAAGGATGATACTCGGTGCCCAAAGGATAGTCGGGGTCATCACTCCGACTGACAAACCATTGAAGCTTCTTTGAGGGAACCGCCCTGCTGAAACCGGTATCAACAACCACGGCCGAGTGAAAAAGAGAGAGGGCAAGCTCATGGATTCCTGAAAAACCCGACTCAAGAAGACGACTCTCTTTTCTTGGATCACTGCTGTAGATGCTCTCAAGCAGAACACAAATCTCGGCGGGATCAGTAGCGGAAGAAACAAGATCGTAGAATCGAGGAAGCGCGTTAATCAGCATGCTGATCGATTCAGATGGAATCTGAAGGCAAACGCTCTCTTCTGAAGCGGTAACAACCTCGGTTGATTGGTGGCGCATCAGGTTTACCCAGCCAAACATTTCGCCGGGCCCCAGGAGCCTCAAGGTATGCACTGCCCCACTACCACTCTCCTGAAAGAGCGAGCGCACCCGCCCGGAACTGATAACATAAAGCCCCTCTGGCTCTGCTCCCCTGCTGATAATCGGCTTTCCTATGCTATAGCGCCCTATTGAACATACCTTTGCAAGTTTTTCTTTTTTATCCTCAGTCAAACCTGAAAAGAGGGGGATATCCGAAATAATCCTCTCAATATCAGGTTGAGTAGTTACAACAGTATTCAACATATGAGTTGAGTTATAAAGCAATCACATAAATCATTTTAAAAACAAGAACAACGAGATCTGCCAAAAAAAACGCTCTCCGCAATGACAGCGGGTTCAGTAAAAAAAAGCACCAACCTCCTGCTTCACCCATTCATTAAAAAGCTGATCGACGAGTTTCTGCTTCATGGAATCATCAAGCATGGCCGGTAATTTCTCATGCAACCGGGTAATAACGCCATAACCGTCAATAATAACCGGCGCATTAAGCACTCCGGGTTTTGCCGTTGACAAAACTCTCGCCAGTACCGGGTTTAACTGTTTCATCTCAATTGGACCAAGCCGGCCACCGCTTCGAGACTCCCGTCCTTCGGCATAGCGGAGTGCAAGCGACTCAAAACTCTCCTCCCCTGATTCCAGACGGAAATACAACTCCCTGAGCAGTTCACGGTCTCTATTGCGCAACATATCAAAAACCACCCGGTCCAGACCGGCTTTCAATTTCAGAAACGCACTACCAACCAGAGGGGTAAACCGTTCTTCTTTAAAGAGTTCCAGTAATACAGGACGGCTGATGAAAAAATCAAGGTCCTCTTCCATCGCCCCTTCACGAAGCAACTGAGCTTTCTTCTTTTTGATAAAATCAGGATCAGCAGCAAGTTCCAGGCTATAATGCTCCTCTATTTTCACAGTACTGCACCGAATAGTGCGCAATACCCGGTCAATAATCATGGCCTGCATCAGTTGAGGCCACAGGTTATACCCCGAAAGCAGATGCAGGATATCATCACCCTGCAACTGCCTCTTGCCAACAGTAAGTGCTACAGACATAATACCCTCACTTTCAACCTCTTGTTTGATTGCCCTGTTAAACAATCTTATCCATTCAGCGCACACCATTGTGACTGCGGTGTTCAGCCAACACACCCGGGCATCACACGCCCTTCAACTCTGCCTACGACCCGCTCAAGGTTGCCCGAACAGGGACTTCCAGCGGAGGAACATCCTCACTCTGTACCTTCGGCATCGGAACATTGATATGCTTCAGGCTTGGCATCTCTTGGCGCACGACACCCATCGTCGTCAGCAACCGGCCCATTGCAGCCAGCGTGCGTGCGTTGGCTATCATGAGGTCAAAAAAGCCATTATAAAAAGCACGACGGGCCTGGTAATATTCGTTTTCCGTATCGAGAAGGTCGAGCAATGAGCGTTTTCCGATATTGAACTGATCGCGGTAGGCATCCCGTACCCGATTCATGCTTTTACTGTGCAGATCGAAATAGTTTACCTGTTCGGCTATCGTCCGCTTGTCATTATAGGCAATCGCCAGTGTCTGGCGCAGATCAACCGCGGCCTTGTCTTTCATGTCAACCGAGCGATACAACTTCTCCCTGTACTGATGCACCGCCGATAAGTCAGAACCTCCATTGAGAATATTGTAGGTCAAAGCCAGCTCAACTGCCTTGTCGTCCTGCAACCCATTGATAAGATTCATATCCCATGCCCAGTCACGCCTCGCCCTGAAATCAAGGCGCGGATAGAATTTTGATTCCTGTACCTTCACAGCAAATTTTGAAGCCTTGATATCAGACATCGAGGCCAGAAATCCAGGGTTATGCTGGTAGGCCTCTTGCAGCGCTTCATTTGCCGTTGCTGGTATTCCGTCATCCGGCAACAGCGCAGGGGCGAGGTTTTCATCAGGCAATTCCCCGATATAACGCTGATAACGGGCACTCACATCGTGCTGGTTACTGAACTCGGTCAGAAAGTTCGACTGTGCCAGTGAGAGACGGGCGGTAATTTGCTCCAAATCAACACCAGCCCCGACTCCGGCACGAACACGGCTGTTGATCTGGTCATAAATTTCCTTGTGGTACTCGAAATTTTTTTTGGAAAGCCGGACCATTTCACGGTAACGCAACACATCAACGTAGGCCCTGAAACTTTCAAGCCCGGTCATTTCCATTGCATCCATGAATTCGAAATACCTTGCCTGTCCGGAGAATTTCAGGCGACACACCTGGCTTCGGGTATAAAACCCGTCAAAGAGCATCTGGGAGAGTTCCAGCCGCACACCCTTTTGCCAATAATTCTTGCTGGGAATGGTTTCAGCCCAAAGCCAGTGACGGCCGAAGCCAGCCGTAACATCAATCCTCGGCCAGAACCCGCCGTTTGCCACACCCTGCTCTTCATACACATCCCGGAATGCATGAAACCGGGCTTGAACTTCCGGATTGGTATTCAGTGCACGTTCAACCGCCTCATTGACCGTAACAGAGCTGGCCTCTACCCTGTGCGGTACCCCGATAAAGAGCAGTACCGTTGCGGCTGCCAGGGTTTTCAGGTTTTTCTTTGTCATGTGCTTCATAGCCTCTGAATTAAAGTGAAAGAGTGAAGTCATCACCTCTATGAAAGAGTACCACCAACACCGTTTTCGATTTTAACGGTCATACCTCCACTGGTATAATTATTAAACAGATGACTGCTTGAACCAAAGGTTTCAGTTGTTTGACCTGTAGAGACCCCCCATCCGGTGCCACTAACCATATCATTGTCACCAAGGATATAGAGTGTATTAACTGCATTGTTGGTCATGGCATCAACGTTCGCAGGGGTGAGATTTGTGAGAGCATGCACCCCTCCAAAGGTCAGGTCAATGATCTCTATATTGGCTATAGAGGGAGGAGTGAGAAAATCGATATTCGTTCCGCTTGCAAACAGAAGAGTATCCTGATCTGTGTAACTGGAATTGCTCAGTCCATCATAAGTTGACAAGGGATTGCTGTAAAGCAGGGTATCATTTCCGGCAGAAACGCCCCCTTCGGTAACCATAACGCTGAATGAGGGATTGGTCGAATAGGGATCTCCATCCGTATCTTTTACCTCAACATGGAAGGGAAGCGTAATCTCCATAATCCCGTTACCATCACTATCCTTGACAAACGACTGGAATTTATCGTGATCAAGCGGCTGAAGAAGCGTAAAGGTATAAGAAGTCGTGCCGGACACATCCGATCCTGGATCGTTAATTTCTACCGTAAAAACATCAACTCGGGCTGTGGTGTCAGGATCGGTGTAATAAGCTGTCAGTTTATGAGGCGTCGTATCATAGGTGATCGTATTGCCGCCTGAACTCAGTCCGATGTGGGTACCCGTGTCGACCGGAGGCGTATTATCGTTCAAGAAATAGGTATCGGCGATACCATCCACATTAACCAGAACATTAAGCGACTGAGTAATTGGTACCCCTGCTAGAGGAAGAGCCCCATCCGATATGGGCTGGAGAGGAATAGTGCCATAGGATGGATTGGTATCATTGACCTGTATGAGCTGTGTGGCTGAAGCAGGATCATGATCATAATCTTCAATGGTGTACGTAAAACTATCCGTAACATCACTTACAGCATTCCCGCCGACAATATGATAAACAGGACTATCTGTTTTATAGGACCAGCTCCCGTCCGTATTAACCGTAAGCAATCCGTAGAGGGCATGAACTTGGATACCAAATGTCCCAGCAACTGGAGTTGTAGTGTTATACGGTGTATAGGTGAAACCGGTAAGCCTCAAACCCTTATAGAGCAGAGGAACTTCATCTGCCCCTGAGCTATCCTTAGTCAAAAGATTGGATGCCAAAGTGGATGTATAGGTATCTCCACCTTCAGTCAACACAAAAGTTCCATTCGGGATTGCCTTCGGTACATCGTCCTCTACCGTCACCGTCAACTTGCTGACGAGGCTTATCGGATCATGATCCTTGTCCGTGGCTGAAATTGCTGGCGAGAGGTTCAGCACCATCGTCTCAAGGTCACCCGCCGAGCCGCCCAGTGCAAGCGGGTGGTCGAGCTGGTCGAGCAGCGTGAAGATGAAGGTATCGTCCGCCGTACCAAGGATGCTATCCACGCCCACAGTCTGCGCCAGGGTGAATACCACGCGGCCGTCCGCGCTCTTGCCTTCGATCACACTGCCGTTGACGTTGTAGCTCACCAGGGAGCCTTGCGAGTAGACATTCTGACGATCAACCGTCTGCACTGCGCCGCTTTCCGTGAACTTCAAGTTGAAACATGCCGGCTCATCGGCTCCCACACTTACCAGACTCAAGAGATCGTTGTACGTTATCGTCGCCTGCGTGGTCTTCAACCCTTCGCCCACACGGTTGCCGCCCGGAAGCGCATCTTCCTGAACCGAGATGTTGAACGGCGTGCCGCTGAGCAACGGTACGTCGTTCTCCACCACTATCGTGAAGAGGTTGCTGCCTCCCGTTAACGAGCCCAGCGTCACCGTATCGTTATCTTTATCCGTCACCGTGACCAGCGACGAGAAGTTCAGGTTCTGGATCGGATTGATGTTCGAGCCATTGTTCTTGAGCGCCGTACCCGTATCGCCGCTGTTGTCAACGTGATCCAGCTGGTCGTTCAGGTTGAACGTCCACGTGCCGTCACTGTTGACCGTTAGGATGAAGACCGTTCTGCCGCCTGCCGTCGCCGTCAAGGTGTCGCCCGTGCTGTTGACGCTGTAGATGACCGGGTCGCCGTTCGAGGTCAGGCCCAAAGAGGCTGCAAGCAAGAGACTGCTATCCTGCGTCAACGCGTAGCGTTTTGCCGGGTCGTCCGCTCCGACACTCACCAAGGTCGAGAGCGAGGCCGGGTTGCCAAGAAGGCCATTACCTACCAGTTGCGCGACCTGCGTGCTGCTCTCCTGATTACCCAGCGAGAGGTCCGATGGGTCAGCCTCATGGCCAAGCGCATCTTCATACACCGTGCCGGTTATCGGGCTCGGTGGGTTGCCGGGTGTGCCGCTGAGCGTCGGGATGTCGTTCTCCACCACAATATTGAACAGATTGCTGCCTCCCGTTAACGAGCCCAGCGTCACCGTATCGTTATCTTTATCCGTCACCGTGACCAGCGACGAGAAGTTCAGCGACGAGGCGCCGCTGGTGAAGGTCGTGTCCAGGTCACTGCCAACACCGCTGTGGTCGAGCTGGTCGTTCAAATTAAAGGCCCACGTGCCGTCACTGTTCACCGTCAGCGTAAAGATGGTTCGGG
>CAIMCD010000032.1 GCA_903839405.1 uncultured Chlorobiaceae bacterium | reverse complement strand
ACCGGCCTCCACCTTGCGCGGCTTTGTTATGATACCTTGCTTCAGTATGGCCTGCTTGCCCGGATTGCGGCCGAGCGCCATATTGTTACACCGGCTCTGGAGCGTATTGTTGAGGCCAATATTCTCTTGAGTGGAGTCGGGTTTGAGAGTGGCGGCCTGGCAAGTGCCCACTCCATTCACAACGGCCTCACGGCGCTGGAGGAGACTCACGCCTACTATCATGGTGAAAAAGTGGCCTTTGGCGTTCTGGCCGGATTGCAACTCACCGATGCCTCGCCCGAAGAGCTGGACACCGTTTACGCGTTCTCTGAAGAGGTTGGCCTGCCCACCACCCTTGCCGGTATTGGTCTTGAGCCGTTCGATCGAAACAGCTTGATGCCCGCCGCTGAAAAAGCGTGTGCCCCCGGCGAATGGATTCATCACGAAGCTGGCATTATCACGCCGGAAAAAGTGCTCAACGCCCTCCTTGCGGCCAATGCAATCGGCGAGTACCGTAAACTTCAGCGCAAGGTATAGCTCTGTTACCAGGGAAAAGGTTCAGGCGGGTATGAGGCTTTGTGTGAAGAGGCGGAGTGATGCATGTGTCAGCACATCCGTAAATCCCATTGCTAAAGCAAGTTCCATCATCATGAGCGGCGAAGGGGTGATGCTTGTGCAGAGCGTCACCGGTCGCCAGATCGGTGCAAACTTGTTTTTGAAACGGTAGAGCCCTTCAAAATCATAAGCATGTTTGCACGTTGACACGAGTGAAACCATGAGCTGTTCCAGCGCAGTGAGCGGCTCTTCAGGACTCTGCATCAACATCATAAAGGGCACCTCCCCAAGACTCCACTCCCGCACCCCTTCACCTTTCAGAATCTCAAAAATACCGGCCACCAGCGACTCCATAATATCGCCCGGCGCATGACGATGGCGGAGCATCAGCTCGGTATGCACTTCCAGCTTCCCTCTTGGTGAGAGGGTTATGGCTCCAAGCCATTTGCCTGAAAATGCACGAAAGACAAAGCAGCGGCACGCATGGGATGGTTCATGGCGGAAGAGATGCTGAAGCTGCGGTTTATGGGCATGTTTGGTTTCGCGCCGAAATTGTGCAAGGAGTTGCCGGGTTATGTCATTCAAGGCGATCTCTTCTACAAAGCCCTGTTTATTGCCTCGCTTGAGTGAGCTGCGAATGGTTTTTCTTTCCAGATGGGCACCCTGCAGCTCAAGAACCGCCTCTGCCCCGGTTCGCAGCCTCCAGCACTTGTGGGCCCGGAAATATGATTCTACTATGGGCGTGCACCCCCGGAAAATATAGCCATCCGGATAGGAACGCGCGAGATCTTCATGGAGGATCGGCAGCGAGTAGTCGTGCGGGATGTCGGCAGAGGTAATCCACCGGGTGCGGGAGAAGGGAAGCCGGATATCGCGGTAAACCGGACGAATCCCGTTAATGCGTACCCAGCTTAAAGGGAGCAGTTCATGCATAAAGTTACAATCGTGTTTGCGCCCTCCGGAATGCAACAGGTTCCGCCTGGACTTCTATTATTTTTGTGGGTTATACTTTGCGACCAGGCTGTCATACTGTACAACTTGACGGTTCCCTGAAAGCTAGTTTATATTACTCACGTTCAAATAGAAAATCCGGAAGAAGACTCTCTGCTGTAACAGGAAAAGATGTTCTCCTTTCCAGTGGGAGATGATTTTTTTAGAAAGATCACGATGTTTGATGCGTTATTTTACTTATTAGTTACTTTGACTAGCATATAAGGTGATCTGAATAAGATAAAAATGAAAAATTTCAGGCAATTTTTTTCTTGAGAAAGATGTATAAGTAAAAAAAATATGTAACTTAACCTTACAATAATGATATAAGTGAAATAAGCAATCAGGGTGGTGTAATATGAATTACTTCGCCCCTGCAAAAAACGGTTTTGATGCCGTTTTTTTATTGATATACCATTCATGAAAAAGTATACAATATATATATCTTTATATATTTTTGACAATATTCGGCTGTGTTTTTTGTGGTAAACCCGTAGAGAGGTAACTGATAATTATAATAATAGCTGAAAAGGTTTCTATGATGCGCCCGTTTATAATAACGTTTGTTTTCTCAGTGTTTTTTTTGATTAGCACACCCTCTCTGCAGGCAGAGGTTACAGGTAAGGTTCATGAAGAGA
Organism: uncultured Chlorobiaceae bacterium; assembly: GCA_903839405.1. Lineage (GTDB taxonomy): Bacteria > Bacteroidota > Chlorobiia > Chlorobiales > Chlorobiaceae > Chlorobium. Next base: position 59,078 of record CAIMCD010000032.1, on the reverse strand, counting down.
TACCGTCTGCAACTCATGGCAATGTGCCGACAAAAGCACTGCTTGAAAAGAGATATGATCTTGCTGCAGGGAAAAAAAGCTATGAATCAGCAGGTTGTGCAGCCTGTCATGATAATGCTGTGATGGGTGCTCCCAAACCGGGAGTCAAAAAGGCATGGGCAGCTCGTCTTGATCATGGATGGGATCAGATAGTTGCACACTCTCTTGTAGATTATAATAGTATGCCAGCCAAAGGGGGGAATAGCTCCCTGACGGATAAGGATATTGCAAATATAGCCGCCTATATGGTTTCCCTGGTCGTGAACTGATTGTTCCGCCACCCTTTCTGAATGTGCCATCATACCTGATGCCCGTTTGCTGAAACGGGCACTCATTATTCTGCGGGCCGTTTTTTTATGCCGTGAAATATCTTTGTCTTAAACCTTCATATTTTTCTTAACCATTATAATACAAAGGATTATGCATCAAAAAATTCGCCATGTTTTGCTCGCCATTGGACTCTTAACGTTCTTGTTATGTTCTCCTCAAAAGGGATCCGCAACACCTGTATTTGCTCGTCAGACAGGTTATTCTTGTTCGGCATGTCATTTTCAGCAATTTCCATTGCTTAATGCCTTTGGTCGTAATTTTAAATTACATGCATATAGCGAAACCGGCACCGGAAAACAGGGTCGTATTGAAGATGACAATCTTTCTCTTCCCTCAACTCTGAACGCTTCATTTGTTAGCAAACTCCGCTATCAGAAAACGGATGGAACATCACCGAATATCATTACGAATGATGGTAATATCGCTTTTCCTGATGAAGCATTCCTTACCCTTGGCGGAAGGCTTTCAACCAACATTGGATTTGAGATATCACTCTCTTTTGTGCCGCAGGATGTTACCGATGGCAAGATTTTAGCTGAATTCAAATTGCCGATGACAACCTCGGTTAATGATGTTACTCTCAGCGCCATTCCATTTACGACATCGGCACAGGGCCCGGCCTATGGTTTTGAGTTGCTTAATACTGGTGCGGTAGAGTTTACCCGTGCACTTGAACATGCAGCAGAGACCTCTGCTCAGCAGTATCTGGGCACCGCTCTTCCGGCAACAGGAGTTGCACTGGTACTCTATCACAAGTACGGGTATTTGAACTATACTCCTTACGTGCCTAACCAGGGGAATTTTGGATCCGGCAAGCCTTTGACTTACCTCAGGGCGGCCGTAACCCCGACAGTTGGCGACTGGGATCTTGGTGGAGGCGTCCAACTCTGGAAAGGCACCTCAATTGTTAAATCGGTAGCGGCTGACAATAGTATTACCACAACCACAAATCATGCCGATGCATGGGCGCTGGATATGCAGGCCCAGGGCAAAGTTGGTAAATATCCATTGGGGATTTATACCACCTATGGAAATGCGCCAAAATCAGTTGATGGTAACCCGATTAACATTAACAATGCCAATACCTATGCGGCGGCAAAAGCCTGGACTCTCTCCGGATTGTTTGGTGTTGTGCCGGACAAGCTGGCTCTCGGTGCAGGATACAGAAAGGCAAATACCGGTGCGAGTGACACCGATGCTGACAATGCCATAACTTTAGGCCTTGCTTATATGCTGACCAAAAATATCCAGTTCCAGTTGAATCACAGTTTCTATTCCGGGGATACCCAGACGGCAAGTGAAGCTGGAAAAAATCTTACCACCCTTGTGCTCTACAGCGCATTTTAACGTATCACACGTATTCAACATATCCGGCTGCCCGTGTCAAGGGAAGCCGGATATCGCGGTAAACCGGACGAATCCCGTTAATGCGTACCCAGCTTAAAGGGAGCGGTTCATGCATAACGTACAATCGTGTTTGCGCTGTGTAGGCGTTTTAATGGATTCCGCTTCATATCTTGAACAGGACTCTCTATATTAAATTTATGGGTTGACTTTACAACCAGATAGTCATGGTATAACATACCGTGTAGAGATAAGGAATTCACCGCAGTCATGGAACGTATTCAGTCAATAAATCCGGAACGTATAGCTTGGTGTTGTGCTGATTATGGCATGACCACCGCTGAACTTGCCGCTGCGCTTGATATTGCAGCGGCAAGTATTGACCGGGTTATGGCTGGCGAAGATGGTTTGACATTCAACCAGTTACGCAAAGTGGCGGACTATTTTGGCCGTGGGGTACTCTTTTTTCTGGAAAAAGGAGCCGTTGATGAGGCTCAGGTTCATACCATGCAATTCCGTACGCTTACTAACCAGAAGCCAGAGGTAACGCCGACGCTCAGGAAATTGATTGAGCGGGTTGAAAAACAGCGGGAAGTTTACCTGAGTTTGCTTGAAGATATGGACGAATCGGATCGGCTAAGTTTTACTCCTCCAGATTTTCAAAGTCAAGCTATATCTGAATTTGCCAGCATTGTGCGCAGGTGGTTGGAACTGGACGAGGTCAATGATTTTGACTCTTACCGTGCGGCAGTGGAAGCGAAGGGGATTCTGGTTTTTCGAAGCAATGGGTATAACGGGAAATGGCAGATTCCAAAGGAGAACCCGATTCTTGGCTTTACCCTGTACGATTCGGTTTGCCCGGTGATTGTTATTAAAAAACAGTCTTCAGAGCGTCGGCAAACGTTTACGCTCATGCATGAATTAGCTCATTTGATTCTCCACAAGAGCAGTTCGATTGATGATGAGTACGACCTCTTCTCTCATCGGGGTCGCGAACGTGAAGCTAATGCCCTTGCGGGCTCTCTGCTGGTGCCGGATGTTTTTCTTGGAAGCATCAATGACGCGGAACATCCTGATGAGGTTGCTCAATTCGATGTGTGGCTTTATCACCAATGCAAGGCATGGGGTGTGAGTTGCGAAGTGATTTTGCGCCGTTTGCTGGATGCCGGTCGTTTGCCGGAAAACGAATATACCGCTTACCGGCAATGGCATGCGAAGTTGGTTGAACCACAAAGAGAGCGCGGAAGCCGCAAATATCGTCATCGGGAGCCAAGGCATGTATTTGGCGATACCTTTGTGCGCACCGTTTTGGATGCCCTGAGTACTCGTCAGATCACCCTGGCTAAGGCAAGCAATTATCTCGACAGCATTAAAATTAAAGATTTGCATAGCCTGGAGAGCTTCTATGCAAACCTTTGATGCGTCATCAATCATCTATGCGTGGGATAACTATCCGATTCGTCAGTTTCCCGGGCTATGGGAGTGGATGGCAGGGCAAATTACAGCAAAAAGACTGGTAATGTCTGGAGTGGCTTTTGATGAAGTCGCCAACAAAATACCTGAATGTGCCGAGTGGCTCCGCGATTGCAATATTGAGTTGTTTGAAGTCACGAACGGGATTGTTCAGGAAGCATTAAAAATCAAGCGTATCCTCGGTATTGATGGCGACAGTTACCATCCTAAAGGCGTGGGAGAAAACGACATTTTTATTGTTGCCACTGCAAGTGTTTATAGTGTCGGGTTGGTCTCAAATGAAGGGCGGCAACAAACGCTCCCTGATAATCCCGCAAAAAGCAAGATCCCGATAGTCTGTTCATTGCATGAAGTTGCTGTTCCCTGCATTAATTTTATCGAGTTCATTAAACAGTCGGAAGTTGTTTTCGGATAGTTTTTGAGTCATCTCCTTCCTTGCTCAATGGTATCGATTACCAAAAGGGCTTTACGAATAATCGAATAAGCGCCTGGTCTCTTCCCACCTCCATCAGCGCTGAAATTCAGCTCCGGGATTCGGGGCTTTTTTGTTATAATGATGCAGGGTGTGCAGTTGCTTTTGGTAGTGCGTTAAAGAGCGGCGGCCGGGCCCGGTAGAAAACCAGAACTCTGAGCATTCAACTGCATGGCTGAAACAATTCTCAAGCTTGAACACATCCGAAAGGAGCTTGAACTTTCCAAGGATATCCGCCAGACCATTATCCCCAACCTCTCGCTTGAAATCAAGGCCGGGGAGTTTGTAGCCATTACCGGGCCATCCGGATCGGGCAAATCAACCCTGCTCTATATTATCGGCGGGCTCGACAAGCCCTCGCAGGGGAAGGTGTGGATTGACGGAGAGGAGATTACCGAGAAAAAAGAGGCCGACATGAACCGCATCCGGAACGAGAAGATCGGCTTTATCTACCAGTTTCACTTTCTGTTGCCGGAGTTCAGCGCGCTTGAAAATGTGAGTATGCCGATGATGATCAACGGCCGGCGCAGCCGCAAGGAGATCAAGGAACGGGCCATGCACCTGCTCGATCTGGTTGAGATGCAGAACAAGTACACCAACAAGCCAAGCCAGCTCTCCGGCGGCCAGCAGCAGCGGGTAGCCATTGCGCGTGCGCTGGCCAACGAGCCGAAGGTGCTGCTTGGTGACGAGCCGACCGGCAACCTCGATTCGCGCTCCGCCAAAAACGTCTACCAGCTTTTTGACCGGTTGAATCGGGAGCTTAACCAGACCGTGATTGTGGTTACCCACGATGAGGAGTTTGCCAACCGCGCGGGCCGGAGGATCAATCTTGTGGACGGAAAAATAGAGAGCGACCTGCAGTTGCGCAAGCCGGCCGAGAGTGCCGCCTGACGCGCAATGCACTTTTGTGATTTCATACCCCATACCACTATACTAGCCATGCCGTTGTTACTCGATCAAATCAAGCTCACCCATCCCCATCTCTACCGAAGCTTCTCGTTACTGCCGGACGCAGAGGCGCATTTGCGCCGCATTGGCGAGCTTGACCGCTACTGGGAGCAGTTGGAGCACCCGGTGCCGGAGGTAATTCTGCCTGCTTCTGCCTTGCCGAAAGATGCGGTGCTGAGCGGCGAGTATGATTTGATCTATGCCGGCGGTACGCTCAGCCTGCTTCATGCGGCCGTGATGGCCGGGAAGTATGGCCGGAAGGTGATGATTTTTGATCGCCAGCGACCGGCAAAATCAACCCGCGACTGGAATATTTCACGCCCCGAGCTGCTGAAGCTCTCCGCTATCGGGCTCTTTACCGAGAGCGAGGTTGACTCGGTTATTCTGCGGCGCTACAAGTCGGGGTGGGTTGAGTTCTACCAGCCGGACGGCAGCCAGAAACGCCTGAGCATGGAAAACGTGCTCGACTGCGCGGTCGATGCCGACAAGCTGCTCGGACTTGCAGCCGAGAAGGTCACGGCCGCCCCCGGCAGCACGCTCCTTGCCGGAACCACCTTTCTTTGCTGTTACCAGTTCCCGGATCATGTTGTGGTCAAGGTTGAAGATAGGGCGCACCAGGTTTTCTATTACAAGGCTCGGGTGCTGGTTGACGTGATGGGGATTCTCTCACCCATTGCCATGCAGCTCAACGATGGCCTGCCGCAGACCCACGTCTGCCCGACCGTCGGCACCATCGCAAGCGGATTTGAGGATGTGGATTTCGACATTGGTGAAATTCTTCTTAGTACCGGCCCGGCCGATCTCTCTTCGGGGAGCGGGCGGCAGTTTATCTGGGAGGGGTTCCCGGCGGAAGAGGATCGATATATCACCTATCTCTTCTTTTATGACGAGGCTGTTTCCCTGAACGACAAGTCGCTGCTCAGCCTTTTTGAGACCTACTTCAGAACCCTGCCGGAGTACAAAAAGCCGGGCAAGGAGTTCACCCTGCACCGTCCGGTCTACGGCATTATTCCGGCCTACTCGCATGATGGCTTCAACCGTACGCGCGAAATTGCAGCCGACCATATCATCCTTTTCGGCGATGCCGCATCGCTTGGTTCACCCCTCACCTTCTGCGGCTTTGGCTCGATGGTGCGCAATCTGGAGCACCTGACCGCCGATCTCGACCGGGCGCTGGGTGAAAACAACCTTCTGAAAAAGCATCTGGAAAAGATCAGCGCCTACGAGCCCAATGTGGCCTCAATGGCCAATCTTATGAAGTATATGTGTTTTAACTCCGCCACCGATGAGCCGAACTTTGTCAACGATCTCATGAACGAGGTGATGGTTGTGCTCGATGAGCTGCCGGAGCGCTACCGTCAGGCGATGTTCCGTGACGAGCTTAAAATTGAGGAGTTGATGATGGTGATGCTCCGGGTTGCCTGGCGCTACCCGAAAGTGCTGACCGCTACCTGGGAGAAGCTTGGCGTGCAGGGCTCTTTTGGGTTTTTGAAAAACCTTGCCGGATGGGCCTTTTCGCCCGTCAGATAACCTTTTGTTTTTGCAATGATTGATATTATTACCGCTTCGGAAGAGATCGCCCGCCTCCGTCTTGAAATTGAGCGCCACAACCGGCTCTACTACCTGGAGGCAAAGCCGGAGCTTTCCGATTACGATTTTGACAAACTGCTTGAAAAGCTGATCGCGCTTGAGAAGCTCTTCCCCGATCTCGTAACGCCCGACAGCCCGTCGCAGCGGGTCGGGGGAGCCATTACCCGCGAGTTCCCTTCGGTTCAGCATCGCGAGCCGATGCTCAGCCTCTCCAATACCTACTCGCTTGCGGAGGTGGAGGAGTTTTACAACCGGGTGAAAAAGCTCCTCCTCCTTGAAGGGGTTGAGCAGCAGGAGATGGTGGCCGAGCTGAAGTTCGACGGCGTTGCCATCAGCCTTATCTACCAGAGCGGCCTCCTGGTGCGCGGTGCCACACGGGGCGACGGCGTGCAGGGCGACGATATTACGCCCAATATTAAAACCATCCCCTCGGTGCCACTCCGCATTGTTGATCAGAAGGGAGTGCTGGTTACGGACGGTGAGGTTGAGGTGCGCGGGGAGATTTTTATGCGCAAGGAGGATTTTGAGCGCCTTAACGAGAGCCGCCCGGAGGAGGAGCGCTTTGCCAACCCCCGCAATGCTACCGCTGGCACCATCAAACTGCAGGACTCCGCCGAGGTGGCCCGCCGCCGGATGAGCTTTGTGGCCTACTATCTCAAGGGAGTTAAAGATGAATCCACCCCGCACCTGCAACGGCTCAACCTGCTTGAAGAGCTTGGCTTCACCACCGGCAACCACTACCGGTTATGCCGTGAGCTGGCGGACATCACAAGCTTTATTGAGGAGTGGGCCGAAGGGCGGTGGACGCTTCCCTATGAAACCGACGGGGTGGTGCTGAAGCTCAACGATGTCGCGCTCTGGGAGAAGATCGGCGCTACCTCCAAAAGCCCGCGCTGGGCCATCGCCTACAAGTATGCGGCGCAGCAGGCCACTACGGTGCTTCGGGATGTGGTGTTCCAGGTTGGTCGGCTTGGCTCCATTACGCCGGTGGCCGAACTTGAGCCGGTGCTGCTTGCCGGTTCAACCGTCTCACGCTCAACCCTCCACAATTTCGACGAAATTGAGCGGCTTGGCGTCATGCTTCGCGACCGGGTGATTATCGAGAAGTCGGGCGAGGTGATTCCCAAGGTTATCAGTGTGGTGCTGGAGGAGCGTCCGGAGGATGCCGCGCCGATAGAGCTTCCTTCCCACTGCCCGGAGTGCGGCACGCCGATTGCACGGGCCGAGGGAGAGGTTGGCTACTACTGCCCCAACGAGGAGGAGTGCCCGGCGCAAATCAGGGGGCGGCTGCTCCACTTTGCCTCGCGCAATGCCATGGATATCAAGAGCCTCGGCAAGGCGCTGGTTGAACAGTTGGTTGCCATCAAGCTGGTGCGGGACGTGGGCGACCTCTATTTTTTGCAGGAGCCGCAGCTTGAGAATCTTGAGCGGATGGGCGTCAAGTCGGCGCAGAACCTGGTGCGGGCCCTTGCCGAGAGTCGCCTGAAAAGCTATGAGCGGCTGCTCTACGCCCTCGGTATCCGCCATGTCGGCCGGGCAACGGCGCGTGAGCTTTCTGCGGCCTACCCCTCCTTCGATCAATTGAGGGTTGCCTCGGAGGAGGAGCTTTCGCTGGTGCCGGATATCGGGCCGGTGGTTGCGAAAAGCATTTGCGACTATTTTGCCAAAACCTCCACGCCGGAGCTGCTTGAAAAACTGCGGCTGGCGGGTTTGCCGATTGGCGGCGGGGAGGCGAAAGCGCAGGTCAACCGCAATTTTGAGGGGCTGACCGTGCTCTTTACCGGCGGGCTTGAGCGCTACGACCGCCAGCGAGCCTCGGAGCTGGTGGCCGAGCGGGGCGGCCGGGTGGTTGGGTCGGTCAGCAAAAAAACCGGCATGGTGGTCGCCGGTCACGATGCCGGCAGCAAGCTCGAAAAAGCGCTCAAGCTCGGCGTCAGGGTGGTTTCGGAAGATGAGTTTGAAGCAATGCTGTAGCCGTGCAACCTTTTTTGCAGTTTTTATAGTACAGCTCTTTTTCCCGATTGTTACTTCGCCGGGTTCCGGATATATTGCTCTTGTCTGCTTTTCCCCAAAAGTTATTCTCTGGTAACCGCTATGCAAGACAAGGGCATTCAACTCACTCCTGCTGATTCAGTAAAGCTGAAGGTCAAGCCTGTGCAGCTTTTCAAGGGGATGGCAAAAATTCTCAAAGATGCCAATCCCTTTACATGGACAAGCATTCCTTCCAATGCGATTGATACCATCGAGGCCATAAAGCTTGATGGTGAAGGCCGGGCGGCATCAACGCTTGTTTGCCGGGCTTTGGCCGATACCTTGCTGACCTTGATCACTGAAACCCGGCGGGATTTTTCAAAAAATGATATCGAGACGTTTGAATTGGACAGAGAGCTGGATGCTCTTTTGGCCGAAGATGACTTTTTTGTTGATAATGATTTTTTTGACCATCCGGAGAGATTGCCATTCTTTCAGGAGTCAGGGCGTATTGTAAAAGATTTTTTAAGACAATGTGATTTTGAGGATAACGAAATTGAGCAGATAGTTCCGAGGCTGAAAAGTTATTTTGTTTTTTCATTGCAAAGCGAATGGAGAGGAAATACAAAATATTATGATGGTATAACTCGCTTTTTAAATACACCCTTCGATAAGGTAATAAAAAAAGAGAGTGAGTGGAGCTACTATGCAAACTATCTTCAGCGGGAAATAAATTGTGCGGTTTTTTCGGAACTGTTCAGCTTGCAGCAAATTTATATTCCCTTGCGGGGATACTATAAAAAGAAAAGCAAAAAAAATGATTCGGTAAAATCATCAAAAGATGAATTGAGCCATGATAAACCGGAAAAGATTGTTGTTGATCTTGAAGAGGAGATTTTGAGCTGGCTGAAAAAGTCGGATAAGGATGATGCCATAAGGGTGATAAGGGGAGGACCCGGTTACGGGAAGTCCTCATTCATGAAGATGCTGGCTGCGAAGTTGTCAAGCCAGAACCATCACGTTATTTTTGTGCCCCTTCACCGGTTTGAGGTTAAGGATGATATGGTTGATGCAATTCATAACTTTTTGAAATATGACAGTTATCTGACTTTTGATCCGTTTGAGGAAGAGCAGTTGATTCTTGTTTTTGATGGCCTTGATGAGCTCTCCATGCAAGGTAAAATACTTGGTGAAGTGGCTAACCGCTTTGTTGGTGAAGTTCAAAAGAAGGTGATGAACTTTAACCATCAAAAGGCAAAAGTTCAGGTTTTGATAAGTGGCCGCGATGTTGTTGTACAGCAAAATGAATCTGAGTTCAGAAGAGAGGGAGAAATTTTAACCATTTTGCCCTACTACCTTAGTGATGATGAAAGGAAAGAGTATGTCGATAATAAACATTTACTTGAAGAGGATCAGCGTAGCCGGTGGTGGAAAAATTATGGCACAATAAACGGTAAAAATTATGCAGGCATTCCTGAAGAGCTGAAAACTCGTGATTTTGAGGAGATTACCGCACAACCCCTGTTGAACTATCTTATTGCGCTGAGTTATGAGAGGGGCAAAGTAAGGTTTACAAAAGAGACAAATCTCAATATTATTTACGGTGATTTGCTTGGGGCGGTTTATGAGAGAGCCTACGATCCGGCTAAAATTCATCGGGCAGTTAAACAATTCAAGTATGATGACTTTCAACGAGTGCTTGAAGAGATAGCGGTTGCAGCGTGGCATGGCAATGGCAGAACCACAAATGTTCAGGAAATTGAAAAGCATTTTCATGATGCAGGATTACAGAAGTTGCTGGATAATTTTTTGAAAGATGCTGAAAAGGGGATTGTATCACTTCTGGCAGCATTTTACTTCAGGCAGGCTGGAAGCGAGCAAAGCGGTTCACAAACCTTTGAATTTACCCATAAAAGTTTTGGCGAGTATCTGACGGCTCAAAGCATTGTCCGCAAGGTCAAACAACTCTCAAAAAAGTATCGAGAGCATGATCGTGATGTTGATGAGGGATGGTCTATTCAGGAGTGTTTGAAACGATGGATTGAGTTGTTTGGCCTGAAAGCGGTTGATGAGGATTTGATGAAGTTTGTGCAGAATGAATATACGATAATGCTTGAAAAACATCCTGAACAGCTTCAGGAACATCAACAAACCATTATCGCCTTTATTAATCGGATTCTTGCTTCAGGGACTCCGATGGAGCTGCTCAATCCCCGACCTCCGTTTGGTCAGGAAAACCGACAGGCCATCAATGCCGAAAAGGCGCTTTTAATCCTGCTTGGAACAATTTCATCCCTGACAAAAGAGATTTCCAATATATCGTGGCCACGACGTGACTCCTTCGGCGAGTGGATAGGGAGATTGATGGGGCAAAGAATTGGAGGAGATGTATTTTTTTTAAAATATTTAAACCATCTGAATGTTTCTGGATCAATTTTACATATAAAAGATTTTTATGGAGCGAATCTTTCTTTTTCGGATTTAAGTAGTACGGCATTACTATTTGCAAATTTAAAAGGAGCAAATTTAAAAGGAGCAAATTTAAGAGGAGTAAATATAAGAGGAGCAGATTTATCCGGAGCAAATTTAAAAAATGCAATAGTGACTGAAGCACAATTGAGGCTTACCAGAGGATATATTCAGTCATCAACCAAGAGCAGAAATAAATAGTCTTAGTTCGGTAAATAATTTTTTAAAAGTTGTTTGATTTTTACCAATGGATCTTCATTACAGGGTTGCGATATTCGGCTCGGCTCGCATTGAGGAGGGCGATCAGGACTATCTTGATGTGTTTACCATAGCCCGTGGCCTAGCGGAAGCGGGTTTTGATATTGTGACCGGTGGCGGGCCGGGGCTGATGCAGGCGGCAAATGCTGGTTCCAAAAGCATTCACTCCGGCACGCACTCCATCGGCCTGAACATCCGCCTCCCCCGTGAGCAGAACGCCAACGCATTCCTGGATATCAAGGAGGAGTTTGACCGATTCAGCACCCGCCTCGATACCTTTATGGAGCTCTCCGATGCGGTGGTGGTTGCGCCCGGTGGCATCGGCACGCTGCTTGAGCTTTTTTACGCCTGGCAGCTTGTGCAGGTGGAGCATATCTGTGAAACCCCGATTATTCTCTACGGCGAAATCTGGAGCAACCTGCTGCTCTGGCTCGAAACCGAGGTGATGGCGCGCAAGCTTTTCAAAAAAGGCGATATGCACATGATTTTTCACGTGATGGAGCCGGATCAGGTGGTTGGCCTTATCAAGCAGATTCACTCCGACCGGTTGAAGGAGGAACATGCCTGCCGGAACTTTGCGAAGTACCGCAAAGCGCTGGAGTCGGAGAATGAAGAGCTGAAAGGAAAAACTCCCGGTGAATAAGAGCACCCGCCAGTTACTGCCCATTGAGGCTCGCCTGCTTTTGATTCTTGCGGTTATCTATATCAACCATGAGTCGGCTATTCCCGGAATAGCCGACTATGGCATTACCATCAAGGACAAGGTGGAGCACTTTGAGGCCTTTTATGTGCTCTCTTTTCTGCTGGATTTTTCCTTTCCGCTCAAGCCCTTTAATCTCTGGAAAATAATTGTGTTGCTGGCCTATGGTGCAGGCATTGAGCTGTTTCAGTTAACCGTTATTTTCCGGGATTGCTCGTTGCTTGATTTTCTGGCCGATGTGCTCGGCATGATTGTTTACTGGCTCTCGTTACCGTGGCTGAAGCGCCTGCCCTTTCTTCGGGATCGGTGGAGCGTGGAGCCGTGAAAACTATTAACCGCAGTGTGCTAGGAAGAGGTATGGAACATGAATCGAAGCTGTTGTCGCTTTTAAATGAGGCAATTCCGCTCACCAAGGCAATGGGGATACGGGTTGAGTGCTTTACCGGCGAGAGTTTGACCATTGTGGGGCCGCTTGAAAACAACTTCAACCATCTCGGTACGGCCTTTGGCGGAAGCCTCTACATCACGGCTGTGCTCTCCTGCTGGGGGCTGCTCTATCTCCGCCTTCGGGAGCTGGGCGTAAGGGGGCAGATCGTCATCCAGAAAGGGACGGTTGAGTACTATCTGCCGGTAACCGGCGACATTGTTGCCTCCTCCACCATGGTGCCGGAAGCGAGTTTTCTGGAGTTTCTGGAGGAGTTTAAAGAGAAGGGAAGCGCTAAAATGACCCTCTCGTCCGCCATCATGCAGAGTGAGCGGAAGGCCGTGAGCTTTGAGGGAATCTTTGTGCTGCAGCAGAAAAAGAGCGACGCTTGAGGCTATGGCCCGGCAGCCCCCGGCAAAAAGTCGGGGGCAACACTGCTCGTTATTTTTGTGCTATGTAGAGAATTGAGGTTTCAAAGGTCATCGGGATGTATTCGGCCGAGCGGAATCCATTCCGTTTCAGAATGGCCGTGAAGGCTTCAGCCTGCGGAAACTTTTCGACCGAGTGGGGCAGGTAGTCGTAGGCAAAGGTTGACTTGCTGAACATCCCGGCAATTTTTGGCAGCACCTTTTTGAAGTAGATCAGGTAGAGCTTTTTGAGCACGCTGTTGCGCGGTATCATCGGCTCGATGATCAGCGCATGGCCGCCCGGCTTCAGGATTCGGTGGAACTCCCGCATTCCTTTGTCGAGATCTTCAAAATTCCTCACACCAAACCCGGCACTTACCACATCAAAACTGGCCGCATTGAACGGCAGTTTCTCCGCGTACCCTTCATGAAAGGTTATCTCCGGGTACTTTTTTCGGGCAATGACCAGCATCTCGGGCGAAAGGTCAAGCGCAGTTACTTTTGCGCCGGAAATTTTTGCCATTGAAGCTGCCAGGTCGCCCGTGCCGGTAGCAACATCAAGAATTCTCGGTGCCGGATTGTTTTGAAGCCTTTTTCTGGCTTCGCTTGTGGCCCTTGCCCGCCAGTAGTTGTCGATGCCGAGACTCAACAGATGATTTAAAAAATCATAGGTTGGCGCAACCTCGTCAAACATGTGGCGGATTGAACTTCTTGATTTGCTCTGGTTCAGGGATTGGGCGCTCACTTTTGAGTGATTCACGGCGGTGTCAGCTTTTTTTGCCATAAACCTCGTCAGGATTAAACATCAGGGTGTCACAAATTTCCATGTTCCCGTCACTGGTCACCTTGCGGTAGAAGCAGGAGTGGTAGCCGACATGGCAGGCGCCGCCGGTCTGGGAGACTTTTAAAATAAGGGTGTCGCCATCGCAGTCGATCAAAATGTCGTGCACATCCTGCATATTGCCCGAGGACTCACCTTTGAGCCAGAGCTGCTTGCGGCTGCGGCTCCAGTAGCAGGCCTGTTTTCTCTCAAGCGTCATCTGCAGGCTGACGAGGTTCATCCAGGCCATCATGAGCACCTTGCCGGTTTCATGATCCTGCACAATTGCCGGCACCAGACCGTTCGCATCGAACTTTACGGTTTCAAGAAAGCTTTTTACTGTATCTTGATTATCGGACATTGACGGTGTAGATTAAATTTTTTTAATAACGCTCTCCACGGGTCTGCACGGAACGGAAAGGTTGTTAAAGATTGATAAAATTATGGAAAAACCAAGGTTGGAATGGAGAAAAAGTTCAAAACATGTAACTTCCGAAAGCTGAATTTACTAATTGATAGGAGACCATGAAGAACCTGCAGAAATTTCTTCCGAAATATTCCATAGCCCTTGGTGTTGTTTTTGCTCTGACGGTACTCTATCTCATTACAAGAGGCAACTCTGTTACCATTGAGGCCGGAGAGGCGCGCAACTCGGAGCTGGTTCAGGCAATTTATGCAACCGGTTTTGTTGAGGCCGATGCGGTGGCCAACCTCAGTGCGGAGTTTTCAGGCACGGTGAGCCATGTCGGGGCGCTGGAGGGGCAGCGGGTGAGTGCGGGTCAGAAAATTCTTGAATTCAGCAGCCCCCAGCCCCAGCTTGCGGTAAGTGAGGCCCGTTCAGCCTTGAGTGAACAGCAGGCGCAGGCGACGAACAGCAGCCGGAATGCGAGCCGGAAGACAAACCTTTTCCGCGAAGGAGCGCTCTCCCGCCAGGAGGTTGATGATGCCGAAAAAAGCCGCATACAGTCGGAGGAGCTGCTCCAGCAGAAAGCCTTTCAGTTGAAGAGCCGCGAGGATGATTTGAAAAAGCTCACGGTCAGGGCTCCTTTTGCTGGCATTCTGACCTTGCAGAGTGTGAAGGAGGGCGATTATGTGAAGGCCAATACGCTGGTTGCGACGGTGCTTGATCCGTCGAGCTACATGATTGGCGTTGAAGTTGATGAACTCGACGTTCCAAAAATCCGGGTTGGCCAGCCAGCCACGGTAGCCCTTGATGCCTACCCCGAGCAGCGCCTCTCAGCCATTGTCTCCCGCATTGTGCCCCAGACCGATCGGGTAACGAAGACCTCAAAAATCTATCTGAAACTTGATAAGCCTGCCGACAATATTCAGGCCGGGATGACCGCAACCGCAAATATTATCTACAATACCCGCCCCAATACCCTTCTTGTCCGAAAAAGCTCAATCTTTGAGGAGAACCACCAGAGCTATGTCTGGAAAATTGAAAAGGGGCGTTTGAAAAAACAGCCGGTCCGTCAGGGGGCGAGCGATATGAGCTTTGTTGAAGTGGTTGCGGGGCTGAAAAACGGGGACAAGGTCGCGCTGGTAGCGGACGCAACGCTCCATGAAGGGATGGATGTCACCATTGCCAAGCCCAAAAAACCCTGAGATGGCAATGGCCGGCTGCATGGCACAAAAAGAGAAAATAGCGGTTATTCTTGCAGCGCACGGTGAGGCCGAAACTGCAGGGTTTATGGAGAACTACCGGGTGACCCGCCAAACCCTTGCCCACGCTTCGCAAATCATGCCGATTCCTGTTTCCTTGCAGCGCTTTATTGCGGTGAGCAGTTCGGTGAAAAAGCGTTTCCGTGCCCGTTCCGGCTGGCAGGGTTCGCCGCATAACCAGCATACGCGTGAGCAGGCAAATGCTCTGCAGCTTGATTTGGATGCATCCCAATTGGCCGAGCGCTTTCGTTTTGAGGTCCATGCGGCCTTTTCCGTGGCCCCACCTTTCGTCGAGCAGCTCATAGAGGCAACCCGCTCCTCTTTCGCACAGGTGATTGTCTCCATGTCACCGGTTGACAACACCCTCACCTGTGGTCAGCTTTGCGCCTATCTCGCCTCATCCAGGGAGCCCGGAGAACTTCGGAGCGTCAAGGTGCTCAGCCGGTTCTGGCAGGATGAACGGCTTCTCAGCGTCTACTGTGACCATCTCTTTGCCCATACTCCCCCAAGGGCGGGTGTTGGCCGTGAGCAGCGTATCCTGCTCTTGCTCTTTCACGGTACGCTTGTGGCCGATGCCAAGGGCCAGGCTCCCCGCTTCCGTAACGGTCTGGAGGAGAGCAGGAGTTTTGCCTCACGTCTCCAGCGCACTATTGCGGCTGACCCTCGCAATCCGTACGGGCGGATCATGACGGCCTATCTCAACCATGAGGTTGGCGGCGAGTGGAGCCAACCCTCTTTTGAGGCGGTCTGCACCATGCTGCAACAAGAGCGTGCCGCCAGGGTTGAGCTCTTCGGATGCGGCTACTTTGCTGACGGTAATGAAACCATTGGCCGGGCCGGGGAGCTGATGCTCGCTGCACCGGTCAAAGAGGCCCTCTCCATTCCCTGTATCAACAGCTCCCCGGCCTTCAGCCGATACCTTGCATCAAGAGTTAGTGATGCGGCCGAGCAGATGATGAGCTGGATATAACCCTGCACTTGAAAATCTTTTGAGTTGTTTCTGCCTGATCCTTCCTCTTTTTTCTTTTTACGTTAAAGTTAACCGATTATCTTGCGTAATTACGTCTGATGGGCCGTTCAGGCTTTTTGCGGTTGCTGCTCTCTGAATAAAAAATAAGAAGGTGCTGGTGATGAAAGGGGTCGGCTATAACGCGCTGGTGGTTGAGGACGATGGAGCTGGCCGCTTCTCGTGTTCCGTGAAACGCTGCTCTACAAATGAGCTTCCCGAGGGGGATATCCTGGTGCGAGTTTGCTACTCATCGCTGAACTACAAGGATGCGCTCTCTGCATCAGGTAACAGGGGAGTGAGCGGGAGATATCCGCATACTCCGGGGATTGATGCGGCCGGTGTTGTGGAAGAGAGCCGGGTCGGCAGTTTCAGGAGGGGTGAAAAGGTTATGGTAACGGGATATGATCTTGGCATGAACACCCCCGGAGGGTTCGCGGAGTACATCCGGGTGCCTGCGGAGTGGGTGATGAAATTGCCCGGCGCGATGAGCTTGCGGGAGAGTATGCTCTATGGTACAGCGGGGTTTACAGCCGCCATGAGTTTTGATGGGATTTCAGCGCTTAAACGTCCCGATGCAGGGGAGATCGTGGTTACCGGTGCAACCGGTGGCGTTGGCGTGATCTCCATTGCGCTGTTTGCAAAGCTCGGGTACCGGGTTGTTGCTGTTACCGGGAAACCTGAAGCCGAAGGGATGCTGAAAGCTCTTGGTGCAGAGCGGGTTATCAGCCGTTTTGAGGCAACTGATACCAGCACGAAAGCGCTGCTTGAGGCGCGCTGGGCAGGAGTGGTTGATACGACGGGTGGCTTGCTTCTCACTACGGCCCTGAAATCCATGCGGCCGCAGGGCGTTGCCACCTGTTGCGGTAATGCGGCCTCCGGGGATCTCTCCATGACGGTTTATCCCTTTATACTCCGGGGAATCCGGCTGATTGGCATTGACTCCCAGCACTGCCCGATGGAGTACCGGCGGCTGCTCTGGGGCAAACTGGCCGGAGAGTGGAGCTGCCTTGAGAGAGTAAACTGTTTCCAGGAAATCGCTCTGGACGAGGTGCCGGCCGCTCTTGAGTTGATGTTGGCCGGCAAGCACTCCGGACGTTTTTTGCTGCATCATGCCTGACGGGCTTTGGCTGGACGGCTCGAATGGTTAAGGGTGCTCTGGTGTTATGGTTTCACAGAGGGTCAACGGCTGAACAAGGAATCAAAGAGGAGCTGATATTATGGGCCGTGCGGCTGTTTATATTGACGGAGCAAATCTTTTTTTTACGCAGCGCCATCTTGGATGGCAGATAGATTTTTCGCGGCTGATGGCTTTTTTTATGGCCAGGTATGCTTCAGTGAAGGCAAACTATTATGTGCCTGCATCTGAAACGGTGTCGGAGGAGAATGCGGCTTTTACGAGGGTACTGAGTGCCCACGGCTACCGGATTACCTCTAAAACCGTGAAAAAAATTGTGAACAAGGAGACCGGAGAGATTGTCATGAAGGGCAATCTGGATGTGGAACTTGTGGTTGATGCGCTCTGCAGGGCCGAAGAGTACGATACCTTTATTCTCTTCAGCGGTGACAGTGATTTTTTGCCCCTGCTCAGGGCCTTGAAAGAGATGGGCAAGGAGGTGCTGGTCTACTCTACCCAAGGGTTGAGTGCAAGGGAGCTGTTGAGTGAGCCGGGTGTGGCTTTTTTTGATCTTTCCATTCTCCGGGATCGTTTTGAACAGTTCAGGTCGGGAGAGGGTGTGCGCTCCCAGGGGGCTCCGGCGGAGAGTGATCAGGAGTTTTCAGCCCGGATGCCGGATGTCGGGGAGCACTTTACCGGAACGGTTCTGAAGATAAAGCCTTACGGGATTTTTCTGAGCAATCCCTATCATGCAAAATGTCTCCTTCCCTTGAGCTTTCTTGGCGTGAGCAAATATATCCGGGACTTAACCGAAATTGCCCGAATGAGTGACGTGTTTGAGGTGGTGGTCTACCATGTCAATACCTCTCGCGATATTGCGGAAATTACGGTTAAGCTTGCCGATAAAAGGATGGCGGATGAGCTCTCATCCAGGATAATAGGATAACGGGATAGCGGTTTTTGTCGGTTTAACCAAACGGAGCAATTGATACTATGGATATTTTAAGTGAAGGCCTTGGCACAATAACCGGCTGGATGAAGGGCTTATGGCCCCAGCCAGCGGAAACGCCGCATTTGGTGCAGGGGAAGCTGCGGCCACTCGCTGGCACGCCAAACGGCGTCTCTAGTGAAAGCACCAATGTTATTGTCCGAATTGAGCCTCTCGGTTTCAAGGGTTCTCCGGCGTCGGCATGGGCCATTCTGAAAGGTGTGGTTCAGGAGCATGGAGGAGTGGTGCATGAAGCCGGGAGCAACTATCTCTGGTCGACCTTTACGGTTCCTTTGTTTGGATTTGTTGATGATGTCGAGTTTCGCCTCAGCCCCGAGGAGGGGGTGATTCATGTCCGCTCCTCTTCACGGCTCGGTTTTTCGGATCTTGGCGTTAACCGTGGGCGCGTTGAAACGTTGCGTGCAGCTTTTCAGAAAGCCCTTGCCGGCTGATTCGCCTCGCGTCACTCTCCCTGCAGGCGGAGCGGGAGTTCAAGGTTGTTTGATTCCAGCAATTCCCGGTTGCTGAGCATCTCCTTTGCCGGGCCTTCCGCAACAATGCGCCCCCGGTTCATGATGCAGACCCTCTGGCAGGTATCCCAGATAAAGTCCAGGTCGTGTGAAACTGTGATGGTTGTCTTCTGGAGATGGTTAACCAGATTGATCAGTTTCCTGCGGTTTTTTGGATCAAGATCGGAGGTCGGTTCATCCATCACAATCACCTCGGGCTGCATGACGAGCACGGTGGCAAAGGCGGCAAAGCGCTTCTCTCCCTGTGAGAGGTGAGAGGGGGCTTTATTGCGCAGCTCCCAGAGGTTGAGCTCCCGGAGCACTGTTTCAACCCTCCGGGCGATCTCCTCTTTCGGGACGCCGAGGTTTTCCGGCCCGAATGCAATGTCGTCATAAAGCCGCGCCGTAAAGAGCTGGTCATCCGGGTTTTGAAAGACCAGTCCAACCAGTTGGTGGATACGGTCAAGATTTTTTTGGCTGATCCTCACCCCGTTGATCGAAATGGTGCCTTCCTCTGCCAGGTAGTAGCCATTCAGGTGGTTCACGAGGGTTGATTTTCCTGCACCGTTTGCCCCCACAATTCCGGTAGCGGCCCCTTCGGCTATGGCCAGGTTGATACCTTCAAGGGCCATGGTGCCGTCGGGATAGGAAAAGGAGAGTCCTTCGATGGTAATCATCCGGGTAACAGGTTAAAAAATAAGGTGAAGCGCCAAAAAAACAAGAGACCAAACTCCCACGGTTATCCACTCACGCTGAGTGATTTTTTC
The DNA here is from genome assembly GCA_903839405.1 of uncultured Chlorobiaceae bacterium. Taxonomy (GTDB): domain Bacteria; phylum Bacteroidota; class Chlorobiia; order Chlorobiales; family Chlorobiaceae; genus Chlorobium. The sequence goes on along the minus strand of CAIMCD010000032.1, from coordinate 39,781 downwards.
CTCATGGTTGTGGCTAGCCATCTTGCCTTGGAACCCCCTTGCACTCATGGCGCGATGAATCCTTTCAGCGCGGCTTGTTGTTCTCAAAAGCAGTGACCCGATAAGTGGAGCGGTGCGGAAAAGCTCTTTTCCCTTGTTGCCGAACGAGCGCATATCCCTCGCCTTCTGCATCGCCGCAGCCTCCTCCTGCAGCACACCGGTGTAGCGGTAGAGCAGCATGAGCTGCGTTACAAGCACTTCTGGGATATGAAATGCCCGAAGGGCGCGGCATATCCGGTGAAAGGGTAGAGCGAGGGTAACCGAGAGCATTCCGGCTACGGTGATCATGGTTTTCAGCACAACCACCATGCCTGAAATCATTCCTCCCGTGATGGTTATTTCGGAGAGGCGGAGCATGGGCGTGCGGTCGAGGAGGAGGTTTCCTGCGGCCATAAAGAGCACGAACGGAGAGAGCAGGAGCAGTCGCAGGAGTATCACTTTCGCGGAAAGCTTTGCCGCAATCATGAGAAAAAGCGGAAAAGCGGCAAACGCAATTGCCTCTGCAAGGTTGAATTTCGGGATCGAAATCACTGAAAAAACAAATAAGGCTGTAACGAGAAGGGCAGTGCGATCACTTCCCAGAAAAGGAGAGGAGTGAGTTGGTATGCCTTGACGGGGAGGCTCAAGGCCGATGGTATGCAGGCGGTTGTTTGTCAAGATTGTTTTGGCTCTGATGGTTTTCTGCCGAGCACCAGAGCGGCCGTTCCGGCAACAACCAGCACGGAAAGGCTTCCGACTATGCCCGAGAGCGTGGTGGCGGCATTGAGCGGTGAAGCGGCAACCTCTCTGCTTCCTGAAGCGGGTTTAAACCCGTAATCCGGCAGGAGTGTGATCTTTTGCTGAAGCGCACTCACTATCTCATGCAGAGGTTCACGGGTCGCACGGAGTTCTCCCGTGACGCTTGCCCTCGCCACAGACCACTCCAGCCCGTCAGGCCGGGATGATGCAAACCAGGAGAGAACTCCAGCGGTCATGAGCGCCATAGTCATAAAGAGTGTAGGCATCAGGCGGGGGCGAGCCGCTTTTTTGGCCGGCATAAACAGAGCCGGTTCAGTTCGTGCGACAAAAACCACAACACTCCAGGTCACAAGACCTTCGACAATTCCGATGGCCAGGTGAATCGGCAGCATAAAGAGGAGAAAGGTGGTGAACGGAAGCTCGGTTATCCCGGACAAGCGGGTTTCGAGCACAACAAAAAATGCTCCCATAAGGAGCCCTATAATGGCCGCTGTCATGCTGCCGGCCGCAAGTCTGCCCGGAGAGAGGGAGGTTCCGGCAATAACCCGATAGATGAAGGGGTAGGCAATAAATGCCGGAAAAAAGGCCAGGTTAAGCATGTTGCAGCCAAGCGCAAGCAGCCCTCCGTCGGCAAAAAAGAGTGCCTGGATGATCAGTACCGAGGAGAGCGTCAGGAATGCCCGGTATCGACCGAGTAATATTGCAAGGAGAAGCCCACCACCGAAGTGCCCGCTCGATCCGGTGCCGGGAATGGTGAAGTTGATCATCTGGGCGGCAAAAATAAAGGCTCCGAGCACCCCCATCAGCGATGTTTTTGAGCCGTCGCCTTCTTCGGTTATTTTTTTAGCCGAATAGCCGAGCAATCCGCCGCTTACGAGCCAGAGTGTTCCTCCAACAATGGGTGAAATGAGTGCGTCTGCCATGTGCATGGTTCTCTCCTGCAGATTGTTTAATAACTCCCATTCTGATCGCCTGGCCGGAGAGTGGTGTTGCTTTTGTTCAGTGCCTGCTACTCTCTTTAAAAGTGCGCCGTCAGACCTGCAAGCATAGTGGTGTCGGGTGCTGCACTATTCAGGCCGCCTTTCAGGCCAAGGTCAAGATCGAGGTTTTCCGAGAGCGAGTAAATCACTCCGCCAAGCAGCACAGCCGGATTGCTGTCGGAAGCCCTTGCTTCATTACTCTCAATACCGATGTTCAAAACGGTGCGCAAGTGTGCGGCCGTGTTCAGCTCCGCGGCGAGGGATGCCAGCCAGATATTTTGTCGTGCGGCATTTTGCTTCTCCTTGTCCCGAAAAGCATTGCAGCGATAGCCGAAATTGCAGTGCAGTGTGCCAAGCGCGCCTTTATGGGTTGCAATAAAGGTGAGAGCTGTTGCAAGCTTGCCGCTTCCCGGACCGTTTTGCTCTTTTCCTGTTGGTATGGAGATGCCAGGTTTCAAGGCAAGGGTGAGCGCCTGATCCTCTGGATCGAAAAATCGCCATTTCATTTCAGTTCTCATATCGTCGAACTCTGACGTATCGCTCTGGGTTATACCGTCTTGCTTAAGGCGCTGCCACTGATGGGGAAGCGTGATCAAAAGATCGATATTATTGGTGATGCCTGCGGAGAGGATTGCAGCGAGTTGCGCCGAACGCTCCTGTTGTGCATTGAGGGTATTGGTTGACGATTCACCGTCGAGTTCAATCTGAAAATGCCCCTTTCCCTGAGTATCGCTGTCATCGGTAATGAGCGGGTGATTGGCGTATGCTTTTACGGAGAAGAGCAAGCAGAGCGCTGCTAGTTGTATGGCTTTTTTCAGCATGGCTGAGGGGTGTCTGTGGCATATTCGGGTGATAAACTGCTCTATAAACGTAGCACAAGTATAATAATTGTGCTACGGCTGTGCAACATGCCATCACCGCTTTTCTTTTGGGGATAAAATGAGGGAGTCCGGTGTTATTGGGTGCAGGAAGAGCTGCTCCTGTGGAGATACTTTACTCTGAGCTGGAGATAGAGGGTTGATTGGATGATTTTTATTAAATTAACCCATCAACCCGGTTGTGTGAAAGTATGACCTTAGTACTATCTGAAAAACGTTCTTCATGCCCGTTCTCATTCAGGTATCTTTCTACAAGTATCTCTATTGATCAGGAGCTTTTTTTTGATACGCTTACCCTTCCTGCGCGGAATTGTTTTCACTTTCTTTCTACTGGCGCTTGTTTGGCGCTCTGCTTTTTCCGAGCCGATTTCCCGTACTATCAATGAAATCGTTGCTCTTGCCCTGCAAAACAGTTCAGAACTTGCTGCTTTGAAAAAAGAGGTTGTCGCAAAGCATGCGCTTGCAGTTCAAGCCGGGACATTGAACAATCCGACTCTGGAGCTGGAGGGTGCGACGGGCACTCTGACCGGTACTCCCGGAGCAGGTAGTGCTTTGATTGCGGTCAGTCAGGAGCTTCCATTCTACGGAAAACTGCGTCTTCGGCGAAAAGCTGCAGAGTCAGAGGCTGAAGTTCAGCAACGAAAGCTGGACAACGCCATGCGATTACTGAAGGATGAGGTTGTCGCCCTTGCTCTTGATTACTCATTGAGTGACAAACGATATGAACTTGCGGCTGAGATGGTAAAACTCAATCGTGAATTGGTTACCATTGCCGGAAAGCGTTTCACGGCAGGTGATATCCCCGAGCTGGAATTGAATCTCACCAAGGTTGAACTGGCTCGGGCAGAGAGCCGTTTACTGGAAGTTGAGCGTGATAGAAGCCCCCTTCGTATTAGTCTTGCCTCATTGACCGGCCTGAACGAAACGGCCATTATGCTATCCGAAACGCAAACCACACCGATTCCGTCAGTAAACAAGCAGGATCTCGTAAGCCAGGCACTCTCTGCACGTCCTGACCTTCAGGCATTGGCGCTTGAGCAAGAGAAAGCCGATACCGAGAGCCGTCTTGCACAAGTTGAAGCGTTTCCCAATCCCACTGTTGCTCTCTTTGCCCAGTGGCAATCCAGCACTGTTGAGGCCGGTGGCTTCTCTGCTCTCAACAGCGATAAACTGCTCGGGCTTCGTCTCTCCATGCCGATTCCGCTCTCTGATCGCAATACGGGAGGCCAAACTGCTGCTCTGGCACGCCAGGAGGCCTCTCATTTGCGCTACCTGGCATTGGCGCGTACGGTTACGGCTGAGGTTGAAGCTGCTCTGGCGCGCCTTTCATCGTCTGAACGCATCCTGCTTCTTTTTGAGCGGGGAATTATTCCGCAACTGCAAGAGAATCTTAAGCTGACCCAGGAGGCATATCAGATCGGTGAGCTGGGAGTCCTTTCAGTAATTGATGAACAAAAAAAGTTTTTTGAAGTCAATGACGCATATCTCTCTGCCTTGTATGCCAGACGAATGGCGCTCAGTAAACTTGAAACTGCAGCCGCAACCACTTTTAGCAGAGGTCAGCAATGAACAGGAATACTATCATTATCGCACTGCTTCTGGGTGTTGCTATGGCAGGGGGTTATCTTTATCGTTCCACCAATGTCAAAAGCAGTGAGGGAAGCCCTTCTGAAAAGAACGAGAGCCATGATGAACACGCTGGAGCGGGCATCGTCAGGATGAGTGCCGGATTGCAGAAGGAGAATGGCGTTGTTGTTGTTACCGCAGCCAGAGTGCGTCTGGGGGAAGTTATCAGCTCAACCGGCAAGGTGGCGGCCAATGCTGACCGTATGGCTCATGTTTCTCCTCGTATTTCAGGCAAAATCATTACCGTTAACGCCTCTCTGGGTGACAGCGTTTCCACTGGTCAGCCTCTTGTTCTGCTTGACAGCGTTGAGCTTGGTGAAGCTCTGGGACGCTACCATCAGTCAAAAACAAAGTTTGCTTTGGCTCACTCCAACATGGAAAGGATAAAGAGTCTGGTTGAGAAGAAAATCGCTGCACGAAAAGAGATCTTCCAGGCTGAGAGTGAGTTCAGGATTGCCCAGACTGAACTTCAGACCGATACTGAGCGTCTGGCTTTGTATGGCGTTTTAACTTCAGATATTAAAAGGGGGAACTCTAAAAAGCCGTTGCTTCGGGTCTGCTCGCCGATTGGTGGAATCATTACTGAAAAACACGCGATTGTTGGAGAGCTCTCTGATCCATCCAAAAGCCTCTATACGGTTGTTGATCTCTCTACGGTCTGGGTGCTTGTGGACATCAATGAAAAGGATATAGCCAAAGTATACAAGGGGCAGAAGGCTTTTGTTACAGTTTCCGCACTACCTGGCCAGAAGCTGCAGGGTCACATTACCCATATTGCAGATTTGATTGATGAAGCCACCCGTACGGTCAAGGCGCGAGTGAGTGTGGCGAATCCTGGCCGCAAATTGAAGCCGGAGATGTTTGCTACGGTTGATCTAGCTCTTCCAGCAGGTGCGGAACCGATACTGGCTGTTCCCGAAGAGGCTTTGCAGGATATTGATGGTAAGAAAGTTCTGTTCGTTACCGCAAACGGGACAGAGTTCGAGGCACGTCCGATCGAAGCTGGCCGTGCAACAGGCGGTATGGTTCTGATTGTTTCAGGTCTTAGGGAAAACGAGCGTTACGCCATCAAGGGGTCATTCATTCTGAAGTCCGAGCTGAAAAAAGGCGAACTTGAGGGGGATGCTCACTGATGCTGCAAAACCTTATTGAATACACCTTAAAGCGAAAAGGAGTGGTTCTTTTTCTTTCGCTTTTGATCATCACATTCGGCATCTACTCCTATGAAAGATTACCAATAGATGCTTTTCCTGATGTGACAAACATTCAGGTTGAAGTAGTCAGTCGTGCGGACGGACTCTCTGCCATTGAGATTGAGCGGAATGTTACCTATCCGATTGAGATGGCAATGCGTGGACTGCCTGACATTGAGCAGATGCGTTCGGTGACCAAGTTCGGTCTTTCAATTGTTACCATTGTTTTTAAGGATAATGTTGATATTTATTTCGCCCGGCAACTGGTGTTCGAACGTTTGGGAGAAGCAAGAGACAATGTTCCCAAAAACGTTCAGATTGCCATGGGTCCTATCGGAACGGCAATGGGGGAGATATACCAGTATACCCTTGAAGGAGAGATGCCTTCGGATTCACTGAAAAGGCGCTCCTACCTGACCGATTTACGAACTGTTCAGGAGTGGATTGTCACTCCGCAACTTAAAAGCGTTGCCGGCGTTAATGAGATCAACTCTTTTGGAGGGTATTTCAAGGAGTATCAGGTCATTGTATCACCTGAAAAATTGGTAAAATATGCGTTGACACTGGATGATGTTTATGCTGCTGTCGGCAAAAACAACCAAAATGTTGGTGGTAATGTCCTTGAACGGTATGCAGATCAATACATAGTCCGTGGAGTCGGGCTGATAAAAGAGGTTCGTGACATTGAGAATATTGTTCTTAAATCGCAACTTGGAACACCGGTCTTTATAAGGGATGTCGCCCAGGTCAGAATCGGTGAAGCTGTCCGAATGGGAGCAGCAATGAAGAATGGTAAACATGAAGCTGTAGGCGGTATTGTCATGATGTTGCGCGGTGCAAACAGCCGTGATGTTGTTCGCCATGTGGCGGAAAAAGTTAAAGAGATCAACGAGAATAATCTCCTTCCGCCCGGCATTAAACTAGTTCCTTATTACGACAGGAGTGATATCGTCAATGCGAGTGTCAGTACGGTAAACAAGGCGCTGCTTGAAGGCTCCCTGCTGGTTCTGATCGTTCTTTATTTGTTGTTGAACAGTTTCAGGGGGAGCTTTGTTGTCCTCATAGCATTGCCGCTCTCCTTGCTTGCCACCTTTATTGTCATGAAGCTTGTTGGTATAAGTGCCAATCTTATGTCTCTTGGCGGGCTGGCAATTTCAATTGGAATGATCATTGATACCACTATTATTCAGGTCGAAAATGTCCAGCGGCATTTAAGTGAAGATGCACATCATAACCCGAAATTGATGACGGTGCTTAACGCGGTGATGGAGGTCAGAAAGCCAAGTATTTTCGGGGAACTTATCATTGCCATTACCTTTATACCGATTCTTTCACTTGAGGGGATTGAAGGAAAAATGTTTGGGCCATTAGCCTTGACTGTCGCAATTGCACTTCTTGCCTCGTTGTTTCTCTCCGTATTTATAATTCCTGTTCTCTGCATTCTCTTTCTGAAACCTCAACCGGAAAAAGAGAGTGCTGTGATGAGGTATGCAAAAAAACTCTATCTGCCGTCACTTGACTACGCCATGAGCAAGAAAACGCAGATTCTTGGCATTGCGGTTTTTTTTCTGATAGTTTCACTCTTTATAGCTACAAGATTGGGTTCGGAGTTTATACCGACAATGGATGAAGGATCATTTGATATGGATGTATCGATGCTTCCCGGAGTTTCCCTTGCGACAGCGATGGAGGTTAATCAACGTGTTGGATTGAAGCTGAAGCAGTTTGATGAACTCGATATCGTAACATCACGAACAGGTCAAACAGGTGTTGCGCTCGATAGCAGGGGAACGGATAAAACAGGCTATGTCGGAATCTTCAAGCCAAAGAGCAAGTGGAAACGGGATATTTCAAAAGAGGAGCTGGTTAATGAGATGCGCAACTCACTGGCTTCAATTGCCGGTATCAGTTACGGATTCAGCCAGCCGATACAGTGCAGAATTGATGAACTTGTGGCCGGAACACGCGCCCAGTTGATTGTAAAGCTCTTTGGGGACGATCTTGAGGTCCTGAATAAAAAATCATCTGAAATTGCAAAAGTTCTTTCTTCAATAAAGGGGGGGACGGATCTGGTTGCTGAAAAAATTTCGGGGCAGCCATACCTGACCATTACGATAGATCGTTCAAAAATAGCACGTTATGGTTTGAATATCAGTGACGTTCAGAATGTTATTGAAATAGCAATCGGAGGTAAATCGGCTTCAAGGTTTTATGAGGAGAATCGAAGCTTTGACATAACGGTTCGTTTGCCGGAAGCAAACCGGAACTCTCCTGAATCCATAAAAAACATATTGGTCACAACTCCTTCAGGCGTCAATATTCCGCTTGAACAGTTAGCCGAAGTGAGAATGGTGGAGGGACCTGTTCAGATAAGCCGTCAGGATGGAGTCCGTAGAATCGGTATTGAGATGAATATAAGCGGCAGGGATATCGGGGGTTTTGTAGAAGAAGCCAAACAGAAGATAAAGGAAAAGGTCACCTTGCCTGCCGGGTATTACCTCACCTGGGGAGGACAATTTGAAAATCAGCAACGGGCAATGAACAAGCTGATGATTATCGGGCCGGTTGCCATCGCCTTAATCCTGCTGCTCTTGTACATCACCTTCAAATCAATCCGTCTGGCAGTTCTGGTGATCTCCATTCTGCCATTTGCCTTAATCGGGGGAATTTTTGCTCTCTTTCTGACCGGTCAATATCTCTCAGTTCCTGCTTCCATCGGGTTTGTCGTTTTGTTTGGTGTTGCGGTACTCAATGGAGTGGTATTGGTTTCGCGTATTTCGCAACTGCGTGAGGAAGGCTATGAGTTGCAGGAGGCAATCAGGAAGGGCAGTATTGACCGGTTACGGCCGGTATTGATGACTGCGTTCATTGCAATTTTCAGCTTGCTGCCAATACTCTTTGCCAGTGAAGCTGGTTCTGAAATCCAAAAGCCGCTTGCAACAGTTGTTGTTGGAGGACTTCTTACCTCAACCCTGCTCACTCTGCTGATTATTCCTTCGGTCTACAGTTGGTTTGACAGGAAAACGGTGTAGAGCTGCTCTTCATATGAGAGTAATCTGAAAAGCGTTTTGCGGGAGATGCTTTTCAGATTGTTTTGGCTTGTGTTGATACGAGGTGATACTTTGTCGGTTACTCGGCCGAAGACGAGATGCTCAGGCTGAGGTGCTTTACTCCGACCTGAACCTTGAGGGTTGTGGCCAGTTTTTCAACCTCCTCGGCCTCTCCTTTGACCGCAATGATTTCCAAGCAGTGGTGGTGATCGAGGTGTACGTGCTGGGTTGAAATAATGGTCTCCTGAAAGTCGTGCTGGATATCGAGGAGCAGGTTGGCCAGTTCGCGTTTGTGGTGGTCATAGGTCATCACAATTGCTCCGGCAACGGCTCCACCCTCGGTCCACTGTTTTCGGGTAAGCTCTTCACGGATCAGGTCACGGATCGCTTCCGAACGGCTTGTGTAGCGTTGCGATGCGGTATGGCGGTCGAAGGCATCAATCAGGGCTTTATCAAGGGAGACGCCGAATCGGTAGACTTCGCTCATCGTTGTTGCCTCAGGGGAAATTGGTGAAACAAGGGAGCCGCATCAGTTTCAGCTCCCTTGTTGCGGGGTTTCGGGATTGTTTCAGGCCGGGATCGTGACGCCCATCAGCTTTTCGTGAATGGCTTTGGCTGCAGTACGGCCAGCTCCCATGGCAAGAATAACGGTTGCTCCACCGGTTACAATATCGCCGCCGGCATAGACATCCTCTTTTGAGGTGGCCATGGTGTTGATATCGACAATGATGGTGTCGCGCTTGCTGACCTCGATATCGGGCGTTGTCTGCTTGATGAGCGGGTTTGAGCCGTTGCCGATCGAGATGATTGCCATGTCGATCGGGAGGATAAACTCCGAATTCTTGACCGGTACCGGTTTGCGCCGTCCGGAATCATCCGGTTCGCCGAGCTCCATGCGGATACATTTTACTCCGGTGAGCCACTGCTGTTCATTGCCGATAAATTCAACCGGATTCATCAGCATCATGAACTCGATGCCCTCTTTTTGTGCGTGGTGAATCTCCTCTTCACGGGCCGGCATTTCAGCTTCAGAGCGACGGTAAATGAGGTAGGCATGTTCTGCACCAAGCCTTTTAGCCGTGCGGATGGCATCCATGGCGGTATTGCCGCCGCCGAATACGGCAACATTTTTCCCCTTGCAGTTGAAGACCGGCGTGTCAAAGTAAGGGAAATCATAGGATTTCATCAGGTTGACACGGGTCAAGAACTCGTTGGCCGAGTAGACGCCAAGCAGGTTCTCTCCCGGAATACCCATAAACCAGGGCAGGCCGGCCCCGACTCCGATAAACGCCGCATCAAATCCCTCCTCCTTGAGCAGCTCATCAATCGTGACCGACCGGCCGGCAACGGTATTGGTGACAAACTCCACGCCGAGTTTTTTCAGCCCTTCAATTTCAGCTTTGACAATCTCCTTGGGGAGGCGGAACTCGGGAATCCCGTACATGAGTACCCCGCCCAGCTCATGCAGGGCTTCAAAGACGGTAACCGCATGACCCAGTTGTATCAGATCGTTGGCGCAGCTCAGGCCGGCCGGCCCGCTGCCGATAACCGCTATTTTTTTGCCGGTCGAAGGTTGTACGTGGGGCAGCTCAACATTGCCGGTTTCACGCTCGTAATCACCCACGAAGCGTTCCAGATTGCCGATGGCAACCGATTCATACTTTTTTGTCAGAATGCACATTTTTTCGCACTGATCCTCCTGCGGGCAGACCCGGCCGCAGATAGAGGGGAGCACGTTGTCCTCCTTGATCTTTTTTGCAGCGCCAAGAAAGTCTCCCTCGGCAATCATCTTGATGAACTGGTCAATTTTGATATTGACCGGGCACCCCTGGATGCAGACCGGATCCTTGCACTGAATACAGCGCATTGCCTCCGCTTGGGCAAGTTCAGGGGTGTAGCCCAGGTGGACTTCACGGAAATTATGAATACGGAGTTCCGGATCCTGTGCGGGCATGACCTGGCGCGGAATGGCAAGGCGCTCTTTTTTCGTGATATGTTTTGCGTCCATAGTAATCGTGCTTTAAAAAAAGACGGTTTATGCATTACTAATTAAAGCCATAACGGCAAAGGCCAGGGCAGGATGGAAAGAGTTCCCGGAGCCGCCCTGAACGAAAACGGATGGTGGATTATACCTGCTTGTTAAGATGGCATTTGTGCGCAAATGTTTCGGCCGATTGCTGCTCTTCCGGCAGGTAGAGCTTGTTGCGGTCAACCAGGTTTTTAAAGTCGACCTTGTGGGCATCAAACTCGGGGCCCTCAACACAGGCAAAGCGGATTTCGTTGTCCACCGTCACCCGGCAGCCGCCGCACATGCCGGTGCCGTCAATCATGATCGGGTTGAGGCTGACCATGGTTTTGATCTGGTAGGGACGGGTGACCTCGGCAATGGCTCTCATCATCGGAATCGGGCCGATGGCAAGGACATAATCAATTTTCTTACCGGAGTCGATCAACTCCTGCAGTTTCTGGGTCACAAAGCCGTGGAAGCCGTACGAACCGTCATCGGTTGTAATGTAGGCCTCGTCACTGACCGCTTTCATCTCATCTTCAAGGATCACCAGCTCTTTTGAGCGGGCACCGTTGATGGTGATCACATAATTGCCGGCCTCCTTGAGGGCCACGGCCGTCGGATAGGCAATGGCCGTACCGACACCGCCACCGATGCTGACTGCCGTACCGAATTTCTCGATATGCGAGGGGGTTCCCAGGGGGCCGACGATATCGCTGATGCTCTCTCCGGCTTCCTTGCCGTTCAATTCCCTTGTGGATTTTCCCATGCCCTGCACAATGAGGGTAATGGTACCTTTTTCAGGATCAGAGTCGGCAATGGTGAGTGGCACCCGTTCACCGGTTTTACTGACCCGGATCATGACAAACTGACCGGCCTTTCTTTTTTTGGCGATACGAGGGGCCTCAATTTCAATTTTTTTGATATTTTCAGCTAAAAAAATTGCAGAAACAATTTTATACATTGGTTCTTCGATTTCGTATGATGGTGGAGACCGGGTTCTCTTTTCGGTAAGATGAAAAAGTCATCATAATAAGTATTTCTTGTTTAATAAAAAAATAGGGCAGAAAAATGGTTCGCTTGGTTAAATTGTTTTTTACTGCGGATTTTCTGCGCTCTTAAAAAGTTTTTTCATGGTATTTATTGCTGATTACGGCGCAGGCAATCTTCGTTCTGTTCTCAAGGCATTTGACTATTTGGGAGTCAGGGCTACAGTCAGCAGTGATCCCGGAAAACTTGCCGGCCACAGCAAGGTTATTCTTCCGGGTGTCGGCGCTTTCGGCCACGCTATAGAGTCGCTCAATGCCTCGGGCTTTACCGATGCGATTTCGGAGCATGTCGATAAAGGAGGTCATCTGCTTGGCATTTGTTTGGGGATGCAACTGCTCTTAACCGACAGTGAGGAGATGGGTGCCTACAAGGGTATGAATCTGGTGCCGGGTCGTGTGCGCCACTTCAGGAGTGAAACCGACAAGATTCCCCAGATAGGATGGAACTCGGTTGATCTGCAGAAGGAGAGTGTGCTCTTCCGCGGCATTGCTGATCACTCGTTTTTCTATTTTGTGCACTCCTATTACTGTGAACCGGAGAGTCAGGATGCCGTATCGGCCACGACCTGGTTTGCGGGAAAAAACTTTTGTTCAGCCATTGAAAAAAATGGTATTTTTGCTGTTCAGTTTCATCCGGAAAAGAGTTCTGATGCGGGCTTGCAGGTGCTGAAAAACTTTGCCGGGTGCTAAATAATTGTGACTTGTTATGTTGATTATTCCAGCGATAGATATAAAAGAGGGCAAGTGTGTTCGCCTGACCCGTGGTGACTTCAGCCAGAAGAAAATATATCTCGACAATCCTTCCGATATGGCCATCATCTGGCGCAAGCAGAATGCCAAGATGCTCCATATTGTGGATCTTGATGCGGCCCTGACCGGAGAGATGGTTAATTTTGAGGTCATCCGGGGCATTGTTGCCGATCTGGATATTCCGGTTCAGGTAGGCGGTGGTATTCGCTCGGTTGATGCGGTCAAGCGTTATCTGGATATTGGTGTCAGCCGGGTTGTGATTGGTTCGGCGGCGGTGACCAACCCGAAGCTGGTCGAAGAGCTTCTGAAACTCTACAGTCCCTCAAAGATTGTTGTCGGTATTGATGCTGAAAACGGTATTCCGAAGATCAAGGGGTGGACCGAGAGCAGTGGCTTGAAGGATTATGAACTGGCTTTGCAGATGAAGGAGATGGGTATCGAGCGGATCATTTATACCGATATCAGTTGTGACGGCATGATGCAGGGTTTTGGTTATGCAAGCACCAAACGGTTTGCTGAAAAAACCGGCATGAAAATAACGGCCTCCGGTGGCGTTACAACCTCCGTAGACCTGAAACGGCTGGTTGAGCTCAAGCGGTACGGGGTTGATTCGGTTATTATCGGCAAGGCCCTTTATGAGTGCAATTTCCCCTGCCAGGAGCTTTGGTACAATTATGAAGATGGTATTTGTTTGGATCATAACTTCTCGACAGCACGAAAGAAATAGCACACTCTGTTTTTCGCCCTGAAAAAAGTATCCTCTTCCCAATCAGCTAAAGGATGCATGTGCAGAACCCGGAGCTACAGTTACAGCAACAAGTCGAGGCACTGATTTTTGCTTCTGAAGAAGCGGTGAGCGTGCAGACGATCCGCCAGGTTACCGGCAGTGCTCTTGATTCCGCCATGTTACACGCTCTTGTTGAACGGCTCAACCGGGAGTATGAAGCGAGCGGAAGAACGTTTCGTATCCACCGCCTTGCCGGTGGATACCGTTTTCTCACCTGTCCGGAGTATGGCGAGATGCTGAAAAAGCTTCTTGCCCCGAAAATCCAGCGAAGGCTTTCCCGTTCAATTCTTGAAGTTCTGGCGGTTATTGCCTATAATCAGCCGGTGACCCGGAGCGAGATTCTGCAGATCCGGGGCGTGAGTCCGGATTACGCGCTTGAGAGGCTGCTGTTTCGCGGTTTCATCGAGATTCGCGGGAGGATGGACTCTCCCGGAAAACCCCTGCAGTACGGAACCACCAAGGAGTTCCTTGATCTGTTTCACCTCTCCTCATTACGGGATCTTCCGAAGCTTCGCGAGATACGGGAAATTCGTCAGGAAGAGGACGAGCAGCACCACCACTCCTGAAGGGCCGAATGAGGGGCTCAGGAGAACTATTTACAAGAAGTAACGGTACAACAAAACATGAAAAAAGAGAGCAAGGGAGCAGAGGTCAGAATCAACCGGTTTCTGGCGATATGCGGTATAGCATCCCGGAGGGCCGCCGATCAACTCGTTCTGGAAGGTCGGGTGATGGTAAACGGTACGGTTGTTACCCAGCCGGGTATCAGGGTTAACCCTTCCCGCGACGAGGTAATTGTTGATGGCAAGCGGTTTGCCGAGCCTGAACAGAGAAAGGTCTACATTTTGTTCAATAAGCCAAGAAACGTTATTACCACCAGCAAGGATGAAAAAGAGCGGGAGATGGTGCTGGATTATATTGATGTTGAGGAGCGGGTCTATCCGGTCGGGCGGCTTGACCGGAAAACCACCGGTGTTATTTTGTTGACCAATGACGGAATGCTTGCCCATAAATTGATGCACCCCTCATCAAACGTTAAAAAAGAGTATATTGCAATGCTTGGCGAGAAGTTTACTCCGGCTCTTCTGGAGCAGCTTACCGGGGGAATGCGATTGAAGGATACCGGTGAGAAGGTCAGCCCCTGCAAGGGGAAACTGCTGCATGATGGTATGGAGGTCTGGCTGAGCATTCATGAAGGCAAGAATCACCAGATCCGCCGAATGTTCGAGACTCTTGGTTTTGAGGTTAAACGGCTTGAACGGGTTGCCTATGCCGGGCTGACGGCCGGAGATCTCCGGCGGGGCGACTGGAGGTATTTGAGCCGCAAGGAGGTACAGGAACTCCAGCATCTGGCGGAAAGCTCGTAGTACCTGTTGTTCAGCTTGTTTAACCAAGCCACTCATAAAACGTATGAGACTGCAGCCACGTTTTCAGAATCGTCATGCCATTGTGGTTATGGCGATTTTTTTCTTTCTGGCCCAAACTCTTTTTTTGCCTCACCGGGCCTATGGCGAAAACAGTGATGTACAGAATCTGCTTGACAGGAGCGATCCCTCAGGCAATATTGAACAGTTGCTTGAGGGACTTGATGCACTGAAAACAAACCGGATTGTGCTCAATGATGCCGATGCCGATGCACTGCGCCAGTTGCCCTGGCTCACACCGGCCGATATCCATGCGCTCCTCTCCTGGCGACGGGAGCATGGCGCTTTGCGCTCCATGAGCGATCTCGACACCATTCTTGGCAAGGAGAAACGGGCGACGATTGCTCCCTACATTGTTCTGCAAAAAGAGCCGCTTTCGGGCGCGCTGAAGCCAAGCGAGCAGTTTGACGGCACCTTCTACACGCGTCTTTTTTGGGAAACAACGGAGCGGAAGGGCATCATAAACGGCGCTTACGGCGGAGGAAACTACAAACTCTATAATCGGTTGCAGTTTTCGGTGCCGCATGTGCAAGCAAGCATGGTGCAGGAGAAGGATATCGGAGAGCCTGATGTGGCGGACTTTACCACTCTCACGGTATCCTTGCACGATCTTGGTTTCCTTAAAAACGCTGTGCTTGGTAACTATCAGCTCAATCTGGCCCAGGGTCTGCTTATCGGCCAAAGCCGCTATTTTTCCAAAGGTTCCGAACCTACCGCAAGTGTACGGCTTTCGTCGAAGCAGCTCACTCCATACACCTCAAGTGCGGAATATGGTTTTCTGCAGGGTGTTGCCGCCACCATGGCGTTTGATCCATTTGAAGTAACCGCGTTCCACTCTGCAAACCATCTTGATGGCGTCCTTAGCAAGGAGGGCGTCATTACCAGCTTCACTACTTCCGGTTACCATCGCACGGCCCTGGAAATCAGCCGCAAGGATAACGTTACCGAAAGGGTTTGGGGAGCCAATCTGCTCTATCACCTTCACAGCGGCCTCTTCAGCGCCAAGGCGGGCGGCACGGTGCTGCACTACAGCTATAGCGACCCCTACGATGCGCTCCAGCCGGATGCACTCCAGTCAAGCATCTCTGCAGCAAATCTTTACAGTCTTGAATCGGATCTATCTCTTGGAAAGGTCAATGTGTTTTCTGAAACGGCATTTTCTGAGGCGCCCCGTGATGCTTCGTGGATTACCGGCCTGGAGTATGAAGTGACGAAGGGGGTCAGCACCGTTGCGGCTCACCGGCGTTATGGGGAGCACTATTTTTCGCCCTTTGCCGGAGCCTTTGCCGAACGGGGTGACGGAGCAGCAAACGAGGAGGGTAATTATTTCGGTGTGAATGCCAAGCTCAGCGAGCGCTTTACCGTTGGCGCCTATTATGATCTTTTCACCTTTCCCCGGCTTGGTGCCAACACGCCATATGCTTCGGACGGAAGGGATTACCGGCTCTTTATCACCTGGAAAGAGTCGCCGTTGCTCCTCTGGAATCTGCAGGTGCAGCATAAACTGAAAGAGGGTGAGAGCAATCAGGGCACGACGAAAGTTGATTTCTGGACACCTCTCCCGCAAAAAACCGATCGCTGCCGTCTGGATTGCGATGTGACACTCTCCCGGCATCTTCGGCTGAGAAGCCGGGGAGAGGTGAAGCGGGTGGAGAAGGAGTACCTTGCCGGAAGAGAGGATTTTTATGGGCGCTTGTTCTCTCAGCAGGCGGGTTACGATGCCGGAAAGTTTGGCTTGAAAGGACGGTTTACGATTTTCAAAACCGAGGATTACGATGCGGCCCTCTATGCCTATGAGGATGGCCTGCCTCTGACCTCAACCCTCGGGATGTATAACGGCCAGGGTCGGTCGCTCTTTTTTGTGGCATCGTGGCAGGCGATGCCACAAATGAAGCTTTCAGGCCGATATGAGGTAACCTGGTACAGTGACCGGACGGTTTACAGCTCAGGTAATGACGAGCGCGCTACCCGTGCGCCCGCTTCATTCTATCTGGGCTGTTATTATGCATTTTGAAGAAATTTACGCTTTTCCGGCCGCCCGCATCAAACGATCCCTGATTGCTCTGCCGAGTCCCTGGTTTGCGGGCAGCTCGCAGTAAATCAACCGGATGCGCTCAGTGTCGCAGAGGCGGAAAAAGCTGAAAAGCTCTCGGCCGTAGGCTTCAAGGTTCCCGCAGACCATGGCTTTCACCACCCCTTCAGGGGCGGGGGAGAGGCCGATATAGGCTGAAGAGGGCTGAGCGGTGATCGTTTCACCGGATTCGCACAACTGAAGGGAGGCCTTCGGGGCATAATGGGGGTATTTCAGGCCGGGACTCTTCGGCGCTTCGCCGCTCTTATGCGTTGTTCTGGTGGAAATTACAGGTAGAACCGCCTGCAGTTGTTCAAGGGTAATGGCTCCGGCCCTGAGCAGGATGGGTTCCGATCCTGAACAGTCAACAATGGTCGATTCAAGGCCGATGGTGCTTGCTTCACCCTTCAGGATGCAACTGATTTTTCCTCCCAGATCCTCATAGACCGTCTCCCAGCTTGTGGCGCTCGGCCGGCCTGAAAGGTTGGCCGAAGGGGCGGCAACCGGCGAGTTGCACTGCCGGAGAAACTCCCGTGCAACCGGATTTGCCGGGCAGCGGACACCAACGGTTTCAAGGCCGGCTGTCACCGAAAAGGGCACCTGTGGGCTTTTTTTCAGCACCAGCGTTAGTGGGCCGGGAAAAAACCGTTCAATGAGCTTTTTTGCAGCCGGATTGATTTCAGTTGCCACCTCCGGGAGTTGCTCAATGCTATAGATATGCACAATAAGCGGGTTATCCCCCGGCCGGCCCTTTGCTTCAAAGAGTTGGCGGATCGCTTCAGGACGCTGGATGGAGGCTCCGAGGCCGTAAACCGTTTCGGTCGGAAAGGCCACAACCTGGCCAGCGTTCAGGATGCGGGCGGCCTCTTCGGCTGAATCGGTAAGCGTGGTGTGCATAAAGTAAGTTGTCGTGAACGGTCGGGCTAAGGGCAAATGGAGAGTAAGCGAAGCTGTTCGGGCATGAAGAGCAGCGCAGAGAGCATACCGGCCGATGCACTGACCAGAGGTATGGAGAGGTTGTCGTCGACGCGGAACCGGCCGATGCGTACTAAAAAGGCTTCAGTCAGGGTTGCGGTTATGGCCATGACCAAACCGATAACCGGGTGGAGGCCGGGAATGATCATAATGATGATCAATGCGCTCACAAAAAATCCGGCGCTTCCCTCCAGGCTTTTGTGACCAAAGCGGTGTTTGCCGAACGATTTTCCTACCAGGCCCGCAACAGTATCGGAAACCGCCACCATGGAAAAAGCCGCAACAGCAATTAATTTGGGGAAAAAGAGCACCAGCAGGAGTGCGGCCAAGGCAACGAAGGTGGCTCCGTTCAGATGCTTTTTATCTCCGGGGAGTTCGTGTTCCCGCAAGATGGAACCGAAGGTCTGGTGGTACCATGCCGAAATCCGGGAACTATAATTTTTCAGCATATCCACCAGAAAAAAACCGGAAAAAAGCGGTACGAGCAGCAAGAGTGCACTTTCGCGGCTGATATGATAGTAGATGATTGCAATGGAAAGGGATGAGAGATGGATGGCTTTGCGCGCAACTTCGAAGCGGAATTCCAGTTGGTCTTTTGTTTCCATTGGTTACAGGCGCTCTCTATCGGAAGTGAAAAAAATGATGGTGACCGGCTCATGGCTCATGGTGCTGTCACGTGTGTAAATATACATTTTTTCTTTTCAGCTCCAGAGGAGCGATACCCGCTTCATGCTTCCTCTTTGGGGCCTCTTTCTTTTCTTTTCAAAACTTGTATCTTGAAGCGCTTTTTAAAATTGTTTTCACTTCAATTTGTATGACGACTCAGAAATTGAGAGTAGCGGCTATTGATCTCGGCACCAACTCCTTTCACATGATTATTGTCGAAGAGAGCGCGGGAAAGGGGATTGTGGAGATTGACCGTGTCAAGGATATGATTTGTATCGGCCGGGGGAGCATTTCAACCAAGATGCTTGGTGAAGAGGCGATGCGGTCGGGTATTGCGGCGTTGAAAAATTTTTTGGTGCTTGCTTTGCATCATGGTGTGGCACCGGAAAATGTGCTGGCATTTGCCACCAGTGCCATCCGGGAGGCAAAAAACCAGGGGGATTTTTTGCAGAGAGTGCGCGAGGAAACCGGTATTAAGGTCAAGGTGATCTCCGGCCGGGAGGAGGCCGAGTTTATCTATTACGGAGTGCGCAACGCGGTGCAGCTTAACAAAACCTTTGACTTGCTCTTCGATATTGGCGGCGGTTCGGTTGAGTTTGTGATTGCAAACAATCGGGGAGTACAGTTGCTTGAGAGCCGTAAAATAGGGGTGGCACGCATGCTGGAGCGCTTTGTCACCACCGATCCGATCGCGAGCCAGGATATCAAATTGCTTGAACAGTTCTTTGCGGCCGAGATGGTCTCGGCCGTTGAAAAGGCGGCTGAATGCAAGGTGTCGAGGGCGATAGCATCTTCCGGCACGGCCCAGAATATTGCCCGCATGATCCGGTTGATAAAGGCCCCGGAGAGTGACCTGTCACTCAACAGCAGCAGCTTTACCCGCCGGGAGTTTCAAACACTCTACAAAAAGGTGATGACGCTCAATGCGTTTGAACGCCGGGAGATGACCGGCCTTGATGCCAACCGGGTTGATTTGATTGTGCCGGGCATGATTCTGGTTGACATGATTTTCCGCCTTTTCAAGCTTCGTGAGATTGTTGTATCGGATTCCGCCTTGCGGGAGGGTATGGTGCTGCACTATCTGAAGCATCGCCGTGAAGGCGGCAGTGAGGCCGGTCATGAGAGGGAGCTTGATATCCGACGGGAGAGTGTGTATGAGCTTGGATGCCGTTGTGAGTGGAACCGTAACCATGCCGAGCAGGTTTCACGACTTGGCCTGCAGCTTTTTGACGCTCTGGCATCCTGCCACCATCTGGAAGAGCCTTACCGGGAGCTTCTGGAGTATGCATCGCTCCTGCATAACATCGGCACCTTTATCTCCATCTCCTCGCACCACAAGCACAGTCAGTACATTATCTGCAATGGTGAGCTTCGCGGTTTCTCTCCTTCTGAAATCGAGATTATCGGCCATGTTGCCCGTTATCACCGCAAATCACCCCCCACGGAGAAACATGCCGGTTACAGCCAGCTCAAGCTGAAGCATAAACGGGCGGTCGATCTGCTTTCAGGGATTTTGCGCCTGGCCAATGGCCTTGAGCGGGGGCACCGCCAAAATGTTGTGTCGCTGGACACGACGCTGCAGGATAACGGGATTGTGTTGCGGCTGAAAACCCGTTTTGAGCCGGATATTGAAATCTGGGCGGCCGATCAGTTGAAATCGTGGCTGGAATTTGTTTTGCAAAAAACCATTACCATTGAGCTCGCCTGAGATGCCGCGTGCAGCGGCTGCTTCCGGGTGGATCTCCGACGTGCTCTCCCGCGAAGGGTCGCTCTGGCTGGAATCGGCCTTTTGCAAGGATGAGCGGTGTGCGGCGCTGCTTTTTTCGGATCCTCTGGAGGTGGTAACCCTCTCCTCTCTTCACGGGCTTAAGGAGTTTTTCCAAGCGCTTGACAAAAAGCTTGACGAGGGGTACTATCTGGCCGGATGGTTAAGTTATGAGGCGGGCTTTGGTTTTGAGCCAGCCCTCTTTGCGCTCCACCCTGAACAACTTCCCCCCTCTCCCCTTGGCTGGTTCGGCGTTTACCGGGAGCCGATGCGTTTTTCCGCCGAGGAGGTTGCCACACTCTTTGCCGGGGTGGCCTGCTCCAGTGCCGAAGGGCTGTCCCACGTAACGCTCAATATTAGTGAAGAGGATTATGCTGAAAAGATAAGGGTGATCAAGGATGAAATTGCGGCTGGTAATCTCTATCAGGTTAATTTTACCGCTCGTTATCGTTTCTCGTTCACGGGTTCGGCCCCGGCGCTTTTTTGCCGTTTGCGCGATGCCCAGCCCTCCTCCTATACGGCCTTTCTCAAAACCGGAGAGCGTACCATCCTCTCTTTTTCTCCTGAACTTTTTTTTTCGCGTCGTGGTGAAGTCATCGAAACCATGCCGATGAAGGGCACGGCTCCGAGGGGCGGGAGCGCGCAGGAGGACCGTGATCTGAAAGAGCAACTGGGGCAGTGCACAAAAAATCTGGCGGAGAATCTCATGATTGTTGATCTCCTGCGTAACGATCTTGGCCGGATCTGCAAACCGGGCAGGGTTGAGACCGGGGAGCTGTTTGCAACGGAAACTTACTTGACCCTCCATCAGATGGTCTCCACAATCCGGGGTGAACTGCAGGAGGGTGTGGGGTTGCTGGAACTTTTCCGGGCGCTCTACCCCTCGGGCTCCATAACCGGTGCGCCTAAAATACGGGCGATGCAACTGATCCGCATTCTTGAAACGGAACCAAGAGGAGTCTATACCGGTACCATCGGCTTTATGACTCCCCAACGCGATATGGTTTTTAACGTGGCGATCCGTACGGCTGAACTTTCCGCTGAAGAGGGGGTGTATGGCTCGGGCAGCGGTATTGTATGGGACTCCTCTATAGAGGAGGAGTACCGGGAGTGTCAACTCAAGTCGAAAATCCTTGACGCGGCGGCGTGCCACAAAGAGTTTGAGCTGTTTGAAACCATGCTCTGGAGCGGCCGCTACCTCTGGCTTGAAGAGCATTTTTTGCGGCTCGCCTCATCGGCTGCTTCACTTGGCTTTACCTGGAACAAGGCTGACGCCACCCTGCATCTCACCCGGCTTGAAGAGGAGATGCGCTCTTGCGGGAGCCGTTTCAAGGTTCGCCTCACCCTCTTCGTAGCGGGAGCATGCAGGGCTTCTTTTGAGCCGATCACTGTGCCGTCTGCGGGAGAGGCCGGATGGCTGGCGCTCGCCACCCACCGAACGGATTCAGGGATGGCCCTGCTTTATCATAAAACCACCGAGCGGGAGCTTTACGACCGTTACTACCGCCGGGCTCTTGAACAAGGGTACGGGGAGGTGCTCTTTCTTAATGAGCGCGGTGAGGTGACTGAAGGGGCGATCAGCACCATTTTTATCCGTAAAGGAAACCGGTTCTTTACCCCTCCACTCTCCTCCGGGCTCTTGAACGGGATTTTCCGACGCTATTTTCTCTCCACCCGTCCTTTTGTTTCCGAAAAAACCTTGATGCCTGCTGATTTGCTGGAGGCCGGTGTGATCTATATCGCCAATTCAGTGCGGGGAATTAGGCCGGCCCTCTTTCGGGGTGATCAAATAACGCTCTGAGGGTTGATGCAGCCAAAAAAGAGCTGTATATTTCCATCTACAAGCTAATCATTAACTTACCGGACACATTTGCTATGCGAGATCATACCCCTGACTTTACCATGCACGAGCTTGGTGCCGAGAACAAAGCGCTTATCCGCCAAACCGTCCAGCAGCTTCTGGAAAAGCTCTCTGGTGACGGCAAGCTTAATCGGGAGACCCTGCTTGAGTTCTGGATTGAAGTGCCCGGTCTCAAACGCTCCCGGGGCAGCTTCAGGGGCGGCTTTCTGATGCCGGACAGCTTTATCTACCTGACCGACTACTTTCAGTATGATGCACACTCCCTGCTGCCGGGCAAGAGTTATGAGGCTGAGGGGATGAGTTTGGAGAGTGTATGGGACGATCTGCTTGACGAGCTCTATTATCAGGTAGAGATTTTTACCTCTCCGCTCTCCTCGTCAAAGGGGATAACGCTGGAGTTGTGGGCCGGAAATCGTCAGCGTCCCGAGGGGGAGTGGGTCTATGCGGTTGATCGTAAAATCGAGCTGCTTTAGCTTTTGGTCGGATAGTCGCAGATGAAGGTGAGCGGGCAAGTGGCGCATTGCGGATTTTTTGCCTTGCAGGTATATCGCCCGTGCAGCAGCAGATAGTGATGAAAGTCGATCACCCATTTTTCGGGAATGATTTTCATCAGTTCTGTTTCGGTGTGCTCGGGTTTTTCTGTTTTTACCAGGCCGATTCGGTTTGAAACCCGGTGTACATGGGTGTCGACCGGCATGACCGGCTGTCGGAAAGCACTGCTCAGTACAACGTTTGCGGTTTTTCTTCCAACTCCCGGCAGGCTTTCGAGCGCCTCTCTCGTTTCGGGCACCTGGCCGTTGTACTGCTTCACCAGGGTGCGGCTGACTTCGAGGATGTTTTTTGCCTTGTTGTTAAAATAATTGATCGAGCGCACGAGAGCCTTTACCTCTTCAAGCTCCATTTTGCTCAGACTTTCGGCATCGGGAGCCACTTCAAAGAGTTTGCGGGTAATGACATTGACCTGTTTATCGGTTGCCTGTGCGGCAAGGATGGTGGCCACAAGCAGTTGAAAGGGGGAGGCGAAGAGTAGCTCGCTTTTCGGGTTCGGATACCTGGCGCCAAGCACCTCATTGAGCAAGATGATCTTTTCTGCAGGGGTTTGCTTCATGCCGTTCAATCCGATCTTTTATGAATAGGGGTGTGGCAAGCCTACTACCCGCCCCCTCAGGCTTCTGAAGGAGGCGGGCAGTGGTGCTATTGTTCGTTCTCGCTTTTCTCCAGCTTCTCAACTTTCGGGGCGGAGTGGTCGATAAGTCCCCTTCCGTTCTTGTGGATTTTGCCTTCAGCTTTCAGGTCGTTAAAGATCGCATCAAGAATGCCGTTGACGAACTTGCTGCTCTTTTCGGTGCTGCTGAATTTTTTGGCGATTTCAATGGCTTCATTGATCGAGACCTTGGGCGGAATATCCTCGCAGAAGAGGATTTCGGTAAGGGCCATGCGCAGGATATTCTTGTCAATGATGGCGATACGGCTCATATCCCAGTTGAAGGTATGCTTGACGATGTAACGGTCAATCTCCTCCATGTGCTCTTTGATGTTTTTCAAAAGCAGATTGAAAAACTTCATGGCATTGGGGTCGTCGAGAATCTCTTTGGTCAACAACCAGCCTGCGGCTGATTCTATGTCCGTCTCTCTCAGCTCAAGGGTATAGAGCGCCTGCAGGATCTTTTCACGGATTTGTCGTCGGTAGGTCTTCATAAAAGAGCAATTAGTTGATTGATGGCCGGAGTATCTCACTGATAACAACATCGGTCCGGCTTAAGTTTTCCATGAGGGTATCCGGGTTGTGTTTTTTCAACTCATCCATGGAGTAGGTGCCGGTGGCTACGGCAATGGAGCGGGCGTTGAGCACCTTGGCGCACCGGATATCGTGCTCCGTATCGCCGATAATGATGATATCGTGGTTTGAAAATGTTTGTCCCGTAAGCCGGTAGGCTTTTTCCACCGCAACGGCCGGCAGTTCATTGCGGTGCAGGCCGTCATCGGCAAAGGCCCCGAAGGGGAAGTAATGGTTGATGTCGGGGAGGAGGAGTTTGTGGCGACCTGATGCTTCAAAATTTCCGGTCAAGAGGCCCAGCATAAACTCAGAGTGCCGGGAGAGCGCATCAAGGAGTTCACGCACCCCTTCCATCAGCGTGACGTCTGAGGCTCTCGATTGCTGGCGGAACATCTCGATATAGGTTTGCTTGGCCAGTTCAAACTTTTCTGCAATCTTGTCGTTACCAAGCCCGGTACTCTGCAGGACTTCATAGATAATGATGTTGTCCATCTTGCCAGCAAAGTTGTGAGTGCCAGCACTTCCCTCGGTGCCGTAGACCTCCCGGAGCGCATCCATGAGGATACGGCGGTTGATACTGCCAACCGTGAGCAATGTTCCGTCAATGTCAAATAACACCAGTTTGCTAGCCATATCAGGGTCCTGAGTCGGTTCAAATCCTTGTTTTTTCAAGTCGTACGGGGATCAGTTTTGATACCCCTTCCTCTTCCATCGTGACCCCGTAGAGGGTCTGGCAGGAAGCCATGGTTTTTTTGTTGTGCGTAACAATAATGAATTGGGTGTTATTCTCAAATTTTTTCAGGAGTTTTATAAATCGTTCAACGTTGCCGTCGTCAAGCGGAGCATCAACTTCATCAAGAATGCAGAAGGGGCTGGGTTTGACCAGATAGATGGCGAAGAGCAGCGAGAGGGCGGTCAGGGCCTTTTCGCCGCCGCTGAGCTGTTCGATGGAGAGGGGTTTTTTGCCTCTCGGTTTGGCAATGATCTCAATATGGGCCTCAAGCGGATCTTCGTCGGTATGAACCAGCAGGTCAACCTCATCTTCCGGATCAAAGAGCTCGTGAAAGATGGTGATAAAGTTTTTTCTCACTTGATGGTAGGTCTCCTGAAATTTTTCCTGGGCCGTTTTATTGATCTCCTCAATGGTCGAGCGAAGCTGGGTTTCTGCGCCCAGCAGGTCGGCTTTCTGCTCCGTAAGAAAATCAAGCCGCTCTTTTTCAGCTTCGTACTCTTCAAGCGCCAGCTCATTGACGGAGCCGAACTGCCGGCGTTGCTCCACAAGCAGTTCAAGCTTCTCGGCACTAGCTTTACGCTCAAACGAGGGCTCAATTTCAGGCGGTGGCGTTGTGGCCAAGTCAACACTGTGTTTTATCTGAACCGAGATAAAGAGATGGTCAAGTGATTGCTCGGCTTGCGATTGTTCGAGGCCAAGGGCTTTGAGCAACTGCTGGGTGACTTCAGCCTTCCGGCGGAGTTCCCTAACTGCCGACTGGCTTTCATGATGATGGGCCTGGTGCTCACGGTATCGAGACTCCTTCTCATT
Source organism: uncultured Chlorobiaceae bacterium (assembly GCA_903839405.1). GTDB lineage: Bacteria > Bacteroidota > Chlorobiia > Chlorobiales > Chlorobiaceae > Chlorobium. The sequence goes on along the minus strand of CAIMCD010000032.1, from coordinate 14,601 downwards.
GAGATCGTTCTGCTCTGTGGCCGCCAGAATAAGGAGCGCCTCAAGCTCTTCTTTTAGTTTGGCGGCCCGCTCTATGGCCAGCTTTTTGTTGGTTTCGGCCTCATCTCTCTCGGTATGGAGCTTTTTCAGCTCTTCAAGCAGCCTCAACCTCTCTTCCCTTGATGCCGAAATGCCGAGCCGGAGTTTTTCGAGATCGAGGAGCGAGTCTTTATAGCGGCTTTGACGGGCCTGCACTTCACGGCCAAGCTCATGGTGGCGGGTTTCAAGGGCGCTCAGGCTCTCCTGCAGTTTCCGGATTTTTTTCATCAAGAGAGCACCTTCTGACTCACTCCGGCTGATTTCCGGCTGGAGTGCATGCAGCTCCTCCTCGCTGGCCTGGTGCTGCCGGAGGGTCAGCTCCCGCTCTTTTTCGGTTTGTGCCATATCCTGCTGCATGCCGCTTTTTTCAGCATCAAGCCGGGCGAACTTTTTTTCAAGGTTGCCCAGCTCCAGGGCAAGCTGTTCAACATGGCGGCGTTGCTCGGCGGTTTTAATGGTCAGGAGTTTGTTGCGCAACTGCTGGAGCGCTGCCTCCTCCTGCCGGATTCGCTCTTCCTGCCCTGAAAACTCTTGTTGCAGGCTCTCGCGTTCGGCTTTTTTCCCCAGCCGCAGCCCTTCGGTGTTGCTGGAGCTTCCGCCGAAAAGCACCCCTTCAGCGCTGAAGCTCTCTCCTTCACGGGTGACAAATGAGCTGCCGGGGTGATGGCGTGCAAGGGTTTCGGCCATGGCGAGGTCCGGCACGATATAGCTGTTGGCGAGCATCAGGGTGATTGCATCGTGCAGTTCCTCTGGATAGCGGATGACTTCAAGGGTTTTTTCGGTGCCGCTGATCGTCACCCGTTCACCCCTCGGGGCGCGGGGTACAAGGTCGAGAATGAGAAAATGGATCTTGCCCTTGTTGGCACGCTTCAGGGTGGCAATACTCTGGCTCGCCTCATCCAGCGACTGGCAGACGTAGTAGTTCATACATTCGCCCAGAGCGGCATTGAGCGCTTTTTTGTATGAACCTTCCAGTTGGAGGAGATCGGAGATGCAGCCGAGTTTCCGGTTGCCTTTTTTCTCTTTTTCAAGGAGTGCAATCCCTTCCGGCATACCTTCAAAGTTGTCGAGGATGGAGTTGGCTAAAAGAATCTGGTTGTGCAGTTTATCGCGCTGGGCACGGCAGAGCAGGAGCCTCTCCTTTTTTTCCTCGATCTGGCCTGAAACGTTCTCATGCTCTTCCTGCAAAAGGGTCTGGCGCTTTTTGGCTTCACCGAGCAGGGCTTTTTTCTGCTCAATCTCTTCCAGAAGCTCTGCTTCAAGCGGGTGCGACGCTTCAAGTTTTTTTTGTATGGAGAGCTTTTTCTGTTCAAGCCGTTCCAGGCTGGTAGAGAGATGCTCTTTTTTTGCCTCTATGCCTTGTTTTTTCAATGCGAGCTGGGTTGCGGCTTTCTGATGCTCTCCGCTCTCTCTTCGCTCCCGGCCAAGCTCTTCGCGCTGCTTTCGGAGCGTGGTATTGAGCTGGTCGTGCTCCGTTGCAAGCGCCTGAAATGCGGTTTCGAGCTGGGAACATGCCGCTTCAAGGGGATCAAGCCGCTGCAGCAGGGAGTTGGTGAGCAGCTCCTGTTCCTGGATTTTTTGCTCTTTTTCGCGGATGATGGAGCTGGTGCGGAGGAGCTCCTTGGAGCTGTTCCGCTGCTGCTCTTCATGCTGCAGGAGCTGTTTTTCAAGGCTGTGAAGCTGCTGATTTCGTTCGTTCAGTTTTTTCTGGTTTTCAGAGAGGGCTTTTTCCTCCTCAAGCAGCCGTAGTTCGCTCTCCTGAATGGTGCTCTCGCTGGTGGCTATTTTTGCCGTCAGCTCCAGAGAGATCAGCTCCTCATCCCTGATTCGGCGCTCTAATGGCTGGAGTTTCTGACGCAGCTCCTCCATGGTGAGCCAGGAGAGGGCAAGATCGATCCGTTTGATCTCCTGCTGCAGCTCGCGGAGCTTTTCAGCTTTTCTGACCTGCAGCCGGAGGCTTTTGACCTTTTTTTCAACTTCCGCCATCACGTCATCAACCCGGCGCATATCCTGTGAGGTAGTTTCAAGCAGCTTGAAGGTTTGTTTTCTGCGCTGTTTGTAGCGGGTTATGCCTGCGGCCTCCTCAAAGAGCTTCAGGCGTTCCTCGCTTTTGTTGCTGATGATCTCTTCAATCATTTTCAGCTCGATGACCGAGTAGGCATCGCTGCCCATGCCGGTATCGGTGAAGAGATCCAGAATATCCCTGAGCCGGCAGGGCACCTGGTTCAAAAGAAAATCGCTTTCGCCGCTGCGGTAGAGGCGGCGGGTGACCGTTACTTCGGTGTACTCTATCGGCAGGACATTGCGGGTATTCTCTATGGTGATTGAGACTTCGGTCAAACTGAGCGGCTTGAGGTTTTTCGATCCGTTGAAAATAATGTTTTCCATTTTCATGGAGCGGAGCAGGGAGGATTTCTGCTCGCCAAGCACCCAGCGGATGGCATCGACCACATTGGTTTTGCCGCAGCCGTTGGGGCCCACAATTGCCGTAAGGCCCTTGTCGAAGGTTATTTTGACCTTGTAGGCGAAGCTCTTGAAGCCGAAGAGTTCAATTTTTGAAAGATACATCTGAACAGTTGCGGGTTTGACGGTCTCAATTCAGTCGTTGAACCAAAGTTAAGAAAAAAACAGGCCGGAAGCGCACCTCAGGCTGCACTCCCGTTACCCTTGCATTGCTGCGCCAACGGCGTTGAATACGCGTAGGCTTTGTGCGGCGGCAAGCACATCGTGCACCCGGAGAATCGCGGCTCCATTCATCAGGGCCATGGTGTTGGCCGCTATGGTAGCCGAAAGCCGTTCTCCGGGCGGCGCGGTTTCCTTGCCCGGAGCGGTAATGGCATGGCCGAGAAATGATTTTCTGGAGAGCCCGGCAAGGATTGGTCTCTGGATGCTTTGCAGCTCCTTGAGGTGCCCAAGCAGCCGGAAGTTCTCTTCGACGCTTTTACCGAATCCGAAGCCCGGATCGATGATGATATCCTCAATTCCATATTTTGCAGCCAGCGCGATGGAGCGGCGCAGAGAGCTTTGAATTTTTGAGATGATCTCTTCCTGGCCGGATTCGGTGAGGGTGCTCCATTGCATGGTGAAGGGATCTACCGGGGTGTGCATCAAAATCACGGCCGCCTGGTATTTTTTGCAGATTTCGGGAAGACGGGGATCGAAAGTAAAACCCGAAATATCATTAACAATATGGGCTCCAGCCTGCAATGCCTTTTCTGCCACCTCCGCCTTTGACGTATCAATGGAGATAAGGATCTCGCTCTTTTGGCGCAAGAGGGCAATCAGGGGTATGGTGCGTGCGATCTCCTCTTCTGCCGGAATCTTTATTGAACCGGGGCGCGTGGATTCGCCACCGATATCAATTATTGCGGCGCCATCCCGGATCATCCTAAGCGCATGAGCGAGGGCCCGGTCAAGATCGGGCCCGGTTGCACTGTTTTGAAAACATCCCCCGTCATAGAATGAGTCGGGTGTTGTATTGAGGATACCCATTATTTTGGGGCCTTCAGAGAGGTCGAGCACTTTACCCGAGCAGTTGAGTCTGAAACGGGGTTCGTTCATTTTATTGGTTCGCATGGCCATATTTTTCTCTTCAGATTACCCGGAATGGTACCGGAGTGAAGGTCAGAAAAAACACGGCGATTGAACACCATCCCCAGAGTTTTCTTTTGAACGGCAGCGCCGTGTCATATGCGGTAGGCGGATGGTTGATGCCGATAACCCTTGAAAGAATGAGTGACCAGAGAATCCAGCCGCTCCATGAGCAGTGCAGAAGCTGTGAGGGGATCAGCGAAACGCTTTCGGGTTTGAAGAGGGCGAGCAGCAGCTCAAAGAGGGCCGGAGAGCCGAGGAGCATGATGGTGCCAAGAAAGAGTTTGGCCGTCCTGGCATGACCTTTTCTGCCGAACATGGCGTAGGTGATATGTCCCCCGTCAAGCTGACCGACCGGAAGCAGATTCAGGGCGGTTACAAATGAGCCAAGCCATCCGGTGAAGAGAAAGGGGTAGTGGTACATCTCGCTCATGGGCGGGAGGTTTTTCGGGGCTATAAAATATTCCAGTCCGATCCAGAGCAGGTTTTTGCCGAGCGAGAGGCTCCCTTCCGGAGGCGGAGCCTGCAACCCTCCTTTCATGAGGTATTCGGGGTGGATGGTGGTGATATACTCGGCTGGCGGAAGGTTGAAAAAGCCGTAGAGGAGCAGCCCCAAAGCTACGGCAAAACCGCTCATGGGACCTGAAATACCGGTATCGAAGAGCGCGTTGGTGCTGGGGATTCGCTCCTTGATTTTTATGACCGCTCCCATGGTGCCCAAGCTGAAAAGAAAGGGGAGCGGGGGGACGGGAATATAGTAAGGAAGTGTTGTCCGGATACGATGATGCAAGGCGGCCAGAAAATGGCCAAACTCATGAACGCTTAAAAAGAGAAGCAGTGCGGCAGCGTAGGTCGTTCCTGCAGAGAGGGTGGTGATGAAGCGCGAGAAATTTTTCACGCTGACGGAGTAGCCGCTCCAGAATGCACCAGCCCAGAGGGTGGTCAGCACCGTGACGAGGAAGAGGACGAGATGCAGCGGATAGTTCTGTTCAGCAAGAATCACTCGTTTTGTAGGACGGGGAAAATTCATGTAATCATAACGATAACCTGTATTGTTGAAATTTTTTCAGTTGTCATGAAGCTATACGATGTTTCGGGGAGATAATTGCATACGGCTTGGCAACCGGACGTCGGGTTATTTCTGGTTCTTCTCTTTTAAAAGCCGTTCCCGATACGTCGGGAACGGCTTTTTTCCAACTCGTTACTCTTTTTCACGGCTCTTTTTTTCGCCGAAAGTTGCCACAAGTCCCTTGACCAGTTCCTGTTTTTCTCCCTCACTCAGCTTTGCTTCCGGATGTGCCGGCAGATAGAAAAACATGGGCATTTTGCCCTCCCTTACCTCTGAAGCGGCTTTGTCGCCCTCATTTTTCTCTTTGCGTCCCCATTCGGAAACATTGAATTTCTTGCGTCCAATGGTGACATCAAGTTGCGTCAGCCATGATACTGGAGCGTAAGAGCTGTACCAGGGCCAGATGGTGTTGTTGGAATGGCAGTTCTTGCAGGCGCGGTCAAAGAGCTCAACGGTTCTCGGGGAGTCCCACTTTGGCTCACCCGTTACCGGAGGGTTCTTGTGGTCGCGGCCGTAAGGGATAAGCTGAATAGCCGCAAGCGCAATGGCGGCTCCTCCTAAAAATTTGACAAAGTTCATGCGTTATAGACTCCTTTTTTTGCTTTGGTTACTGGATAGTGGTAGAGTGAGAGGATTTTTAGCCTGATCATTATCCGGGTTTTTCCCCGTCGAAGCGGATGCTGAGCACGCTTAGTGGCCATGCCGAGGAGACCGCGTGATCTCTTTTTGCGGTGGCGATCTCGGTAATCATATCGAGTTCCAGTTCGGAATAGAATTTCCGTGCGGATGTCAAGCCGTCAAGGGTAAATGATGCTATTCCCTGCAGGCTTGCCATGAGCGGCACTCCGCAGGCAAGCACGATGCTGCGATAGCCGTCAATACCAATGAATGCCGTTGTGGTATGCTGTGCTGACTGGGCAATCATCACGGCAAGCTGACCGGGCGTGAAGTGGTGCAGACTTTGTGAGATAATGATGATGTCAAATTCAGCCGCTCCGATCTCCTGCAGGTTCAGTGCATTGAGATGGCGGAAGGTGACCGGGAGGTTTTTTTGCGTCGCCATATGGTTGCCTTGCTCAATATAGGCCGGGATGACGTCCGATGCCGTTACCGAAAGCGGCAGTTTTTTTTGCCGGACCTCTTTGGCCAGAGCCAGTGCCAGGCCTCCTGATCCGCTTGCCAATTCAAGGAGGCGGACCGGGCGCTCTTGGCGTTTTGCTGTTTCATGGATCAGTGGCTGCAGTATGCTGATATAGCGTGGGTAGAGGTGCATCAGGGTGTTTTGGCGGTCGAGTGCCTGCACCAGTTCAAGCTTTTTCTGTTCCGGCATGTTCCGGTCATCCATATGCTCACTCTCGGTCGTGCGCACGGTTCGGTCAAGCAGTTCGGGCAGAAGAAATCCTCCGCCCAACTCCTTTGAAACTTCGTATCGTTCAGAGAGAAAACGCGCAACCGTGTCATCTGTTATTTTCTCCAGTTCAGCCATGCTTTGCCAAGGCGGAGGATAGAGTCCCGCCGAGCGTAGATTGTCAAGGGCTTTAAGCCCGGCGGTTTTCAGTTGCAGCATATCCTCTCTTCCGGTCTGGTTACGGTTTTTCTCGGATGAAAATCCGGTAAATATTTTTTCATTCAATATACGCAGCTTTCTGTTGTTACGGAAAAATCAGGCGATTTCCCTTTGTGTGCAGGGAGCACATTATGAAAAAAGATTTTTTTTATCCCATAACTGACACTAGATTGGTATCAAATAAAGGAGCTATGAAAGTACTGACTAAAAATACGGATTACGCCATACGGGCCCTGTTGATGCTTGCGGCAAAAAAAGGGAGCTATCTCTCAGCAAAAACAATTGCTGATGAGCAGGCGATTCCTTACCAGTTTCTGCGCAAGCTGCTGCAGGAGATGATCCGCCACGACCTGATTGTTTCAAAAGAGGGAGTTCAGGGCGGCTTTATGCTGGAAAAAGATCCGGATGAGATTGGCTTACGCCAGCTTATTGAAATTTTTCAGGGCAAGGTGCAGGTGTCGGAGTGCATGTTTCGCAAGCAGATTTGCGTGAATCGTGCCCGGTGTGTGCTGCGTCATGAAATCATGCGGATTGAAGGGGTGGTGCACAGCGAGTTTGAAAAAATCACCATCGGAACGCTGCTTCGAGACCTGCAGGCGGTAAACAGCCAGTAACGCTAACATGTTTTAATAATGATTTATATAGGAACCATTCCGCGATGAAACGCCAGATTATTACCATAGATGAAAAAAAATGCACCGGATGCGGCGAGTGTATTCCCGGTTGTCCCGAGGGAGCGCTGCAGGTGATAGAGGGTAAGGCCCGCCTTGTGAGTGATCTTTTTTGCGATGGTCTTGGGGCCTGTATCGGTCACTGTCGGACCGGAGCCATGCAGATTGAGAGCCGTGAAGCTGAAGCGTACGATGAAAAACGGGTGATGCGTGAAAGCATTGTGCCCGGTGGGCCGAAAGTGATTGCAGCTCATTTGCACCATCTTCTTGATCACGCCCAGAGCGATTTTCTGCAGCAGGCTCTTGAGTATCTTGATGAAGAGGGTCTGGCAAATCCACTGGAGGAGATCGCGCTTGAAGGCATAGAGCCTTCAGCCCACCCTTCTCATGCCGCAGCTCCTCATCATGGTGGCGGATGCCCCGGCAGCAGGATGATGGATTTCAGGGCAGAACAAACACCCCCTCTTGCGCAACCAGTTACGATTTCTCCATCAACATCCAGCAGTGCGCTTCGGCAGTGGCCGATCCAGCTTCATCTGGTCTCACCGCTTGCGCCCTATTATGAGGGTTCTGATTTGCTTTTGGCCGCAGATTGTACGGCATTTGCCGTTGCGGATTTCCACAGCTCGTTCATGCGCGGCAAAAGTTTAGCGATAGCATGTCCGAAACTGGATTCCGAAATGGAGATCTATGTTGAAAAACTTGCCATGATGATTGACGTGGCGAAGATCAACACCATTACGGTTGCGATCATGGAAGTTCCCTGCTGCGGGGGTCTGATGGTGACCGTTACGGAGGCGCTCGGGAGGGCAAGCCGCAAGGTGCCGGTCAAAAAGGTGCTCATCAGTGTGCATGGTGATGTCATAAATGAAGAGTGGGTATAAGAGAGAAGCCACTTGCCTGATACCTGAAAATCGCGGCTTTGCTCGAATGTTTCATCTCTTTTGCGTGTTTAAAAAGTAAAAATTAGCGGTGAGGTTGTGATGCTCTACGAGTTATCACTCCGATCATGGTATTACTATAAAACACAACGTGGAGGAACGAGCGATGGCAATGCATTGTGATCAGTGTCAGGAGAGTATTCACGGTACCGGATGTACCGCACGAGGGGTTTGCGGAAAGGATGAGATGACGGCAAAACTGCAGGATGTGCTTGTTTATGCAGCCGAAGGGCTTGCGCTTACGGCTGAGCAACTGCCGCACCCCATATCAAGGGGCGTAGGTCAGCTTATCAGCGAGTCTTTGTTTGTTACCGTGACCAATACCAATTTTGACGAGGATGCCATTGTTCAGCAGATTCGTAAAACCCTTGCCATGCGTGATGAGCTGAAAGCCACACTGGCCCTTCCGCCACTGCACGATGCGGCGGTGTGGAGCGGAAGCACTCGGGAGGATTTTCTTGCAAAAGCTCCTTCTGCCGGCATCGACAGCCTCGCGGAGAACGAGGATCTGCGCTCCCTGAAAAGCCTTGTACTCTACGGTATCAAAGGGCTTGCCGCCTACACCGACCATGCGGCGGTGCTCGGCTATCATGATGACGATATCTATGCTTTTTATGTTAAAGGGCTTGCTGCACTGACCAAAGAGCTTGGTGCCGGAGAGCTGACCGAGTTGGTGCTGGAAACCGGTGGCGCGGCCGTCAAGGCCATGGCGCTGCTTGACAAGGCCAATACCGAAACCTACGGTCATCCCGAGATTACCATGGTCAATACCGGAGTTGGCACCAGACCGGGCATCCTGATTTCAGGCCATGATTTGCGTGATATGGACGAGCTGCTGAAGCAGACTGAAGAGAGCGGTGTTGATGTCTATACCCATTGTGAAATGCTTCCGGCGCACTCCTATCCTGCATTTAAACACTACCCGCATTTTATTGGCAACTATGGTGGATCATGGTGGTTGCAGGATCGGGAGTTTGACTCCTTCAACGGCCCGATACTGATGACGACGAACTGTATTGTGCCGGTTCGCGAAGCCTATCGCCACCGGATGTTTACGACCGGCATGGCTGGTTATCCCGGCCTGAAGCATATTCCAGCCCGGCTTGAGGGTGAGGAGAAAGACTTTTCAGCAATCATTGAGCTGGCTAAAACTTGTCAGCCGCCAAAAGAGCTTGAGGATGGCAAAATCGTTGGAGGTTTTGCGCACAATCAGGTTGTTGCGCTGGCCGACAAGGTGGTTGAAGCGGTTAAAAGTGGCGCAATCAAGCGCTTTGTGGTGATGGCTGGCTGCGACGGTCGTCACGCCTCCCGCACGTACTACACCCAGGTCGCCGAGGCCTTGCCCGCCGGTACGGTGATTCTTACTGCGGGTTGCGCAAAGTATCGTTATAACAAGCTTCCTCTTGGTGATATCGACGGTATTCCGCGTATTCTCGATGCCGGTCAGTGCAATGATTCCTACTCTTTGGCGGTGATTGCACTCAAGCTCAAGGAGCTGTTCGGGCTTCAGGATATCAACGATCTGCCGATCTCGTTTGATATTGCCTGGTATGAACAGAAAGCCGTTACGGTGCTCCTTGCCTTGCTCTTTTTGGGAGTTAAAGGGATCCGGCTCGGGCCAACACTTCCCGAGTTTCTTACTCCTGGCGTGGCCGCGGTACTGGTTGAGAGGTTTGGTATCATGCCGATCGGCAAGGTTCAGGCTGATGTTGAGGCCATGATGGCTGGCGTTTAGCTCTGCATACTACGAGGGAAAGGGAACCCTGGGGCGTTGCCGGTTCCGAACTGATACGGTTCACAAAAAGGGGGCTTTTGCTCCCTTTTTGTAGTTTCTGGTTTTTCCGGCCATAATGGTCAGGAAGAACTCCTTGTGGTTAGCGCTGTGATGTGTATCTTTCACTTGGACTATTCAGCAGAGTATTTCGCGTTCCCCTGGATGTTTTCCGGTTTTCTTTCCATTCATCAATTTTCAAGTTCAGGGCGTTATGGCATATTTTAAGCATATCTGTCTCGTTGAGGCTCCGCAAACCATCATCACGCCATTTCCCCGCTTCATCTCTGATAGTATTGGCGTCTGCTACCTTGCTGCGGCGGTTCAGCATGATGTGGAAAGTCTGGTTATTCCCGATAATTATTACAACAACCAGATTTTTGAGAGTCTGCGCTCCCTGTTGAAGAGAAGGCCGGTTGATCTTGTGGCTATCTCCTCCATGACCGGAGCTTTCAACCAGGCCGTCCAGCTTGCCCAAATTGCAAAGGAGTCGGGAGCTGTGGTCGTGATGGGGGGATTTCATCCGACCGCCCTGCCTGAAGAGGTGCTGAAGCTCTCCTGTGTTGATGTTGTGGTGATTGGCGAGGGCGAAGAGACCTTTCGGGAGCTGGTACTCAAAGGCATCTCCCGTGACGTCAAGGGGCTTGCCTACCGCGAAGGGGGCGGGATTGTCTATACCGGAGTGCGCGATGTCATTGCGGATATTAACTCCATTGCCTTTCCGCTGCGCTCGCTGCGTCCCGAGCGTTATGGTGAAAAAGGTGATGCCTACTCCATTGATACCATCTATACGTCGAGGGGGTGCCCCTGGTCGTGCTCCTTTTGTGCCAATGATCAGATGCACAAGGGGTGGCGAGGCAGAAGTCCGGAAAATGTTGTTGAGGAGATCGCTCTTTTGCACGATCCCAATCAGAAAAAACTGATCAAGATCTGGGATGCCAATTTTCTGACGAATATCGGCCGGGCGGAGAAAATCTGTGATCTCTTGATCGAAAGGGGGTTGACCAATTTCAGGATCATGACCGAGTCGAGAGCCAAGGATCTGGTACGGGCTGAACGGATTCTGGGAAAGCTGAAGCAGATCGGCCTCAGCAAGGTTGGGCTTGGGATTGAAAGCCCAAGCGTGGAAACCTTGGCACTCATGAACAAGAAAAACAGCCTTGATGATGTGGCCCGGGCAATTGAGCTTTGCCGGAAAAACGGTATTGGTGCGGAAGGCTATTTCATTATCGGCCACTATACGGAAAATGAGCAGCAAACCATGGCTTATCCGGAGTTTGCACAATCGCTTGGTTTGCGCCATGCGCTCTTTATGATTATGACCCCCTATCCCGGCACCGGGATTTTTACGGAGTATAAAAATGAGGGGAAAATCCGCTCCTTTGACTGGGATCTCTATAATAATTACTGTCCGGTCATTGAGACCCGCACGATGGACAGCAACAAGCTTGTTGCCATGCTGGCATACTGCAATGCGGCATTCAACGGTTACCGCTCTGTCATGAAGCGCAACACCACCAATGCGCTCTTGCTTAATTTCATGATCGATCTTTTCCAGTTCTGCTTTCTGTTGCGGGTGAACAAAAATCTCTCCCTTGCCGAGATCCGGGAGCGTTTGTTCAGTGCGCTGCTCCAATTTCATGAGCATGAGCATGGTTCGGTGCAGATGGTGGCTCCCTCTTCCTGCAAAAGATTGGAGAAGCCGCTTACGGTAAGGCTGAGGAATTCAGCCGAGAGGAGTATCGACTTTGTGCTTGATGAGCGTGATGGTAATCGGGTGCTTTCGATGAGGGAGCAGCATGATGGCATTCTGTTCACGGGTCCGGTAATCCGCCTTGATGAACTGGTTGAGTGTGCCTGTGCGCTTTCGATGGACAAGCTCATGAGCGTGCTCTACCGGAACGAATGGCTGAGAAACAATCCCGGAAAAATGACCGGTCAGATTCTTTCCCTGCTCGCTGACCGTGAGGTTTTGGGCGTTGCTGCAAAAATTGTAGCGCTCTACCTCCGAACCTTTCGCAAAAGCAAAAAGGTAGGGCATCCTCCATCAATACCCTCGTTAGCCGCTTCGGAAAAAAGGAGTTATCAGGGGTGAATGGTTTGTTGTTTGCCGAACATTTTGGGTGTGTTGCATGAACAAGAGTGGATACAGATGCCTTGCGGGTTTTTCTTATTGCTATGGAGTGAGAATTGTTGAGCGGTGAACCATTGCTTCCGCCGGTACAGGGCGCTGAGGGCGCACTGTTTGATACTCTTCGCAAAGTATTTGGTTTCCATGAGTTTCGCCCTAACCAAGAGTCGATAGTCAGGGCTATTCTGGAGAAAAGAGATGTTTTTGCCGTGATGCCGACCGGCGGCGGCAAATCGCTCTGCTATCAGCTTCCCGCCATGCTGCTTCCGGGCACCTGCGTGGTTATCAGCCCGCTTATTGCGCTCATGAAAGACCAGGTGGACGGTGCTCGTGCCAACGGCATTCGTGCGGAGTGTTTGAACAGCTCCCTTGATGCGGAAGAGCGGCAGCGGGTTATCGGCGCATTGCTTTCGAACTCGCTTGACTTGCTCTACGTTTCACCCGAGCGATTTACCCTCGACCATTTCAGGGAGATGCTCCGTCGGGTGCAAATCAGTATGGCCGTTATTGATGAAGCACACTGTATTTCTGAATGGGGGCACGATTTCCGGCCTGACTACCTCGCGCTTTCGGATCTGGTGACAATTTTTCCTGACCTTCCGGTTGCCGCATTTACCGCAACGGCAACGCACCGGGTACAGCAGGATATCTTGCAGAAACTTGCCTTGCGCACTCCCTTTATTGTCCGGGCATCCTTTGACCGGCCCAATCTTGTCTATGATGTTCGATACAAGGAGAGGGGCGATCAGCAGCTTGTTTCTTTGCTGAAGAGCAATCGTGGCAAGGCGGGTATTATCTATCGTACCAGCCGCAAAAGCGTCAATGATACGGCGGCCATGTTGCAGGCCAAAGGGTTTCGGGTGCTTCCCTATCATGCCGGTCTTGGTGACTTGGAGCGCAAACGCAATCAGGAGGCTTTTATCCGTGACGAGGTGGATGTGATGGTGGCCACCATTGCTTTTGGTATGGGCATAGATAAGTCGAATATCCGTTTTGTGATTCATGCTGACCTGCCAAAAAGTATCGAGAACTACTATCAGGAGACTGGTCGGGCGGGCCGTGATGGTGAGGGGGCGCACTGCACGCTTCTCTTTGCACAGGGTGATAGTTCGAAAGTGCGCTTTTTTATTGATGCAATGGTGGATGAAACCGAGCGGGCGCGGGCGCTCGCAAGCCTCCAGAAGGTTATTGCCTTTGCTTCAACCTCGGTGTGCCGCCGTAAAACCCTGCTTGACTATTTCGGGGAGCACTACCCGCATGAGAACTGTAACTCCTGTGATATCTGCCTTGGAGTACGCGAGGTGGTTGATTGTACCCTTCAGGCGCAGATGCTGCTTTCGGCCATCGTTCGCACCGAGGAGCGGTTTGGTGCAACGCATCTTGTTGATATTGTTACCGGAAGCGCCAATAAAAAGATTCGCGACCTTGGTCACGACCGGCTGAAAACCTACGGGGTGGGCAAACAGCACGATAAAAAATACTGGCGTCACCTTATTGATGAACTCTTGGCACAACAGGTTATCGAAAAATCCGAAGGGCTCTATCCGTTGCTTTTTTTGCTGCCCAAAGCGGTGCGGATTTTGAAGCATGAGGAGCACATCGAGATGGTTCGGGTGCTGGAGAAGCAAAAGGCGAAAGTCGTGAGTGACGGGGAGTCAGGAACCTCTTATGACAAGGGGCTGTTTGATCTCCTCAGGGTATTGCGTAAACAGATTGCCGATGAGCAGGGCATTCCTCCCTATGTGGTCTTTTCAGACCGTACACTCCACGAAATGGCCTCCCTTGTACCCCGGAATGCCGAGGCCATGCTTTCGGTTTCCGGCGTCGGAGAGGTCAAGCTCGAACGGTACGGAAGGCAGTTTCTCTCCCTTATCGACCGCTACTGCAGTGATCATCCTGCTGCAGGGGTTTGAATGTACATTTGTTGTATTTACTTTTTTGTGATCTGCTCGGTAGTTGTTAACTTGTTTTATAATAATACTGAATCACTGGTTTTCAGGTAATTAAAAGAAGTACTCAACACTAGTTTTCCTCTAGAATGGATGATGAACGGAATCTGAGATGGTACGCGGTTTATGTTCGCTCTCGTTATGAAAAAAAAGTGCATCTATGGTTTCATGAACGGCACATTACCAGTTTTCTGCCTTTGCTTGAAACCTGGCGGCAGTGGAGCGACAGAAAGAAAAAGGTGGTGGAGCCGTTGTTCAGAGGCTATGTTTTTGTCTATATCGATCTCAGAAAAGAGCAGAGTCATGTGCTCGATACCGAAGGGGTGGTGAAGTTTATCGGCATTGGCAAAAACCCCTCGGTTATTTGCCAGCGCGATATTGACTGGCTTAAAACCCTGGTGAGGGAGCCTGATGCTTTCAGCCGGACAGTGAACGCGATTCCTCCGGGCCAGAAGGTGCGGGTTCTGGCCGGTCCGTTCAAGGATTTGGAAGGTGTTGTGGTCAAGCAAGGCCGTGAGACCCGGCTTGTGGTTTTTATCGAGAGTATCATGCAGGGGGTGGAAATCAGCATTTATCCTGATCTGCTTCAGACGCTCTCCGAACAGTGAGGCGGCTTTTTCAGGCTGCCCTTAACCGTATAAAACCGCCGGTACTCTAAGTTCCTGAACGGTTTTTTTATATTTTCCAGCTACAACTATCTTTATTTACAGTCATTGTCTGATTTGGCGTGCAACGGCTTTTTGGGTCGCCATGCCCGAGAAGGCGTAATGGGGAGTTTTTATGCCGCATCGTAAGGAGTCTGCTTCGATACGCGATATTTTCAGCCTGCCGGT
>CAIMCD010000031.1 GCA_903839405.1 uncultured Chlorobiaceae bacterium | reverse complement strand
GATCCGCTCATTGCCGATCCGGACGCCGTCCGCATCAATATGGTTGACCGGACTGCACCCCCAGACCTGAACACCGAGCTTTTCAAGCGCGCGGGTAGCCTTGCTTGAGAGTTCCGGAGAGAAGGTCTGCAGAATGCGCGCGGCCGAGTGGACAATGATAATGCGAGTCTGCTTGGTGTCGATATTCTTGTAATATTTCGAGAGATAGTAGCGGCTCATCTCCCCGATGGAGCCCGCAAGCTCAACCCCGGTAGGGCCGCCGCCAACAATCACAAAGGTGAGCAGCTTTCGTTTTTCCTTTGGGTCCTGCGAGCGTTCGGCATTCTCAAAAGCCTCCATCACCCGCCGCCGGATTTCCGCCGCCTGCGCAATGGTTTTGAGGCCCGGCGCAAACTCCTCCCACTCGTTATGGCCAAAGTAGTGGTGTTTGGTGCCGCAGCAGAGCACAAGGTAGTCGTACTCCATTTCACAGAAATCGGTGTAGATGATCTTTTTGCGCGGGTCAACGGTTTTGACAACTCCTTTGAGAACCGTCACATTTTTATATTTGGAGAGGATGATGCGGAGCGGGTAGGCAATCTCGCCGGCATTGAGAGCGGCCATTGCCACCTGGTAGAGAAGGGGCTGAAAAAGCTGGAAGTTATTTTTGTCGATAAGCGTAACTCGTACCTCGCTCTGGTTGCCGAGCGCCTTGGCCGCATTGAGACCGGCAAACCCTCCACCAACAATCACAACATGTTTCATGATCCCCTTTAAACTGATTAACCCAGGCTCAACCATCACAAAATCGAGAGCAGTGTAAAATAGAATAAAATGAGCAATTACACCTTATTATCTACCACAAAAAAGCTATGGCATCTTTAAAAAATCAGCTCAAATAAAGAGTGAGCCTGAATTTTTTGCCGACCATAAGAAAGAGCTGAATCCTGATTGAAGCGCTCTTTGCGGCACCATCCGGCAAAGAGATCGTTTATAACGTCATATTTCAGAGCGAATAAATATAAAACACTTTACAACAAAATCCCGCTGTTCCGAAGCGAATTCACGCTTTCGCCATGAGCCCCCCGGAACCGCCAACACCCTCGGGAACGCCGAGCCCCGGCCCGGCAAAAAAACCATGAACCAGACCCAACCGCTCGGAGCTTGACCACCACGCTACCTCCCCTCGCTTTTCTCCAGCGTTTCAATGAGGAAAAGGATTTCGGCAGCCATTGAGTAACTCAATTCCGGAGCGTCGGCAAGGGTTCTGTCGCGGCTACCATCTACGATTGACTGGAGAATATCAGCCTCTGGATTCTCGTATTGTTTCCACGCCTCGCGATATTCAGTTATGAGACGTTGGGCTTCAGATTTCTGTTTGGCATTGAGCGCTTTGGTTACAGCATGAAATAAACGACCGACGCTACTGTGGTTCTCGCCGCCATCGCGGCGATAGGCAAGGTAGCACTCCATGGCCTTGCGCTTCGCCTCCGCAGCAGCGGCAGGCTTTCCTGCATCTCTCTCGATTTCGGCGAGAATGCTCCAAGATGTCCACGGCTCAGAAGCATGTCCAGACTGCGCCTTACATTCTATTGCCCGCAGGATTTCCTGTCGTGCTTCATCGTGTCGGTGAAGCTTGCAAAGAGTCTTTGCGAGGTTGTTTCTTGCACGACCCTCGTCCGCAACATCACCGATCTCAATATATTTCTCTGCCGCTTGCCTATAAAAAGTTGCAGCCTCCTCCGGACGATCAAGCTGATCGTTAATACAAGTTTCCCAGTTGCCCAAGCGTACTCGCCTGCCCGGCAACATTGCCAAGCTGCACCTCGATTGCAAGCGATTGACGATAGGCATCCTCCGCAGCTTCCGCCTCTCCCATATCCTGATAGACCATGCCAGTCTGATGCCAGCTCACGGAGACCATGCCCGGTTCGTCCAGAGCGTTGAACTGCTTGCGAGCCTCTTCGTAAGCCCCGAGTGCCTCCGGGTAACGACGCTGTTCCTTGCGAACCGTACCAAGCTGGATCTTGCCTACAGCTACACTTCGCTCATCACCAAATTGCATGCTACGACCGATTACCTCTTCGTAAGCTGCCGCAGCTTGATCGAACCGACCAAGGTAGAGAAAAGCGTCGCCTTGTTCCGCGAAGCAGGCTGAGGCCATCCTCTCCGCACCTCTTCCAGGCTCCTTTTTCTCGAAAGCCTCAAATCGCTGGTAGGCCTCCTTCAGTAGCGGCAAGGCCTCTTCCGATCCACCAACGGTTTGTAACACACGGGCCAGGATGAAGCAAGCCATTGCCAAATCGTAATCAGCACCAAGGTAGGCATCTTCTCCTGCTGCTCGGGCACGCTGTAGAAGTACTTTCGCACCATCATAAGCCTCTTGCAGATGGCCGGTAGCAAGCTGCTGCTCGATTCGGGTTCGCGACGCTTCGAAACGTGCATGATTCCATGAGCTGCCCAGTGCTGCGGCAGCGGCATCGCGCACCTCTCCCACTCGCTCAACCAGCCTCGGCTTGCCAGCATTTTGCAGCAAGCTGTAAAGCGTTGTAGATAGACCAATTGTCGCTTCCGCGTCTCCCGCCCGCTGCACGAGGTCGAGCAGGGCAAAGAGGTTCGGCAGCTCCAGCAGTGTCAGCGTCGCAGCTACCTTAATCTTCTGGCCTTGCTGCTGACGTAGGAACTCAGCATACTGAAGCATTGCTTCGATCCAGCGGGCAGTGAGTGCCTCGCGCTCCACATCCTCCATCCGCCCGGAAAGGTATGGAGAGAGCGCGGGATTGAGCGTAAGATGGCTGTAGCGGTTGGGCGTTGCCAGCCCCGTTTCAACCAGTTCAACCGCCAGAGAGGCCACATCTGCCTCTTCCCACTCCATCATCACTGCCAAAATCTGAAGTTGCACGCCACCGTGAAACACTCCCAGCACCTTCACCCGCTCACGGTTAGCTTCCGACATACGCCGCAGCGAGAGTTCGACGCTGGCGAAGAGGGATTTCTCGCGGCTGCCGGGGAACTTCCGCTCCATCTCGGCCATCAGTTGAACCAGCGAGTTACGGGTAGCTGCAACGCCGCTCTTCCGCAAAGCCGGAGCCAGCAGCGAAAGCGTGCGGGCGTGGCAGTGAACCGCTTCTACAAGCAGCTCAATCTCCTCACGTGCAGCATCGCTGGAAGCTCCACCCTCCCCGCCATCAACATTCAGCGCCCGCTCAACCAGCTTCACCGCATCATCCTTTGCAAGCTGGTGCAGTTCACGCTGGTTCCGCTGGGCATCAAAGGGGGCAGGCAACGCTTCGCGGCTGGTAAAGATGATGCGCGTATCCCCCACCTTCATGAGCTGATTGCAGAGCGAGAGAATGGCCTCCAGTTCATGCTTTGCCTCTTCGGAAAGCAGCTCCGAAGCTCCATCGCAGAGAAATGGCGGCAGAAGGATGCTCTCCATATTGTCGACCACAAGCAGCGTCGGCTGCTCACGAAGCTTACGCTCAACCTCCATGATCGCCTCATCAAGATCTCCTGCCGCCGAGAACTCCTTTTTGACCAACTGTTTTCCGATTGCATCAACGACAGCTCGCATATTGCTGTGCAGCTCTACGGAAACAAAAGCCGCACGGTGGAGCTGGTGGGAGCGCACCATCCAGCGGGCGAACTCGGCGGCAAGCGCACTCTTGCCTTCGCCGCCCTGACCGCGCACCACGGCGTAGCGACCCTTGCCATCCGAACGGAGCAAGCGCTGGAGCGCCAGCAGCTCACGGCTGCGCCCTATAAACCCGGTTTCAGGCGTTGGTGGCAGCTCACCAAAGCGAACCAGAAGCGCAGCCTGGAAATCATCCTGCGTCTGCCTTGCGGGCGCTGTGGTAAAGAGTTGCGGGTCACTCTTCTCCTGAAAGAGCACCGGCACAAACCAGTCATCAAGGCGCAGCTCGCCCACGCCAAAAATAGTTCCACGGAAGGTGTCGTCCTTGAGGTGGCGCTGCCCCTGAAGCATGGCGTCACCTACCCGCTTGCCTGCGGCCAGCGCCTTGTAGAAGGCCTCAACAAAGCGGCGGGCACTCTCAACCAGCACGCTGTGGCTCATGGCTACCACGGAGGCTACGCCCACCTTGAGCAGGCCGGAAGCAACCGACTCGGATGCCTGTTCGGCTTTCCCGCTCTGGCAAGCATCAAGGAAGACCAGCGGAATGCGGTAGTCGGAGAGCAGCGGGCCAAGCTCATTGGTATAAACCGTAACGTGCTCGCGCTGCTCCAGCTTGCTTGCATCCTCCGGCTTCTCAAAGCAGAGCCCGCCAAGGCCAACGCTTTTATTGTAAACGCCGTGACCATCAAAATGCACAACGTGGTAGGGTTCTCTCTCATCACGGGCACGCTCCAGTTCCAGGCGCAAGGCCGGGAGCGTGGGCGGGTTGAGCACATGGAGCTTGACCAATCCGGGCAGCGACTCCATCGCCTCCACAAGCGGCAGCGCACTTGCACGGTGGTCAATATAGCCGCAGGAGTCATCCTCGGGCCTTGCGGTAACGAGCAGAATACGGATAGGCGTAGCAACTACCTGCACATCCAGCGCTTTCGTGTTCGGCAAACGGCGGCGGACACGCACCGGCTTTGCGCCCTGAAAGAGATATCCATCGCCGTCATGGAGTAGCTCCCACGGCAAACCAAGCAGAAGCGTGGCGGCCTCTTTGGCGCTCGTCATCTCAGCTTCCGGCGCACCAGATTCAAGCGAACTATCAACATTGACGGAGAAGCGGCGACCAGCCCGGTCACCAACCTTCGCCCACGCTTGCATAACATTCGCCGTATGCGCCACAGGCATCGCGGCATCGTAGAGGAGCTTGCCCCACTTCACCAGATTCTCCTCCACCTTCCGCGCACGCGCCTGAAAGTAGTGGCTCGGCCAAACGGCGTACTTTTCAAGATACCAGCGCAAATCCTCCGCCTCAATTGGGCCAAGCGGCGCAACAAAACGCCAGCTCTGCACACTCGTCACCTCTCGCTGCCCCGGCGTGGCTGGCTCATAGACGAGCCGGGCACGGGCAGAGGCACGACGTTTACCCTCCTCTTCAAAAAACTTCAGATCGGTAAATTCAAGCACCAGCTCCTCCAGCGGATCAGCTTTCGGCTGCGCCGTGGCTGCAACATCCGCCGGAAGCCGCTTGCCCGTAGCAACAAGAATTGCATTCATCGCCACTTCAACGCCACCCGCCGAACTGCTCACCGGGATATAAATCGGCTCCGCCTCAAAAAACTCCTCCAGCACGCCAAGGGTCGTACTGTCCAGCGAAAGAGGAATGACCGGGAACTTCTCCCTACCCCGCTCTTTCTGGACTGAAAGTGCGTAGCGCAACTCCTTGCCAACCCATTTCGATTGAAGCGATGCCGGACTAACGACAACAGCATAAGCCGACGCATCATCAATAGCCTGCTGGATTACCGACCAAAGTGGATCGCCGCCACGCAATTCACGGGAATCAATCCAGCCATCCAGACCATGATCGGCAAGCGTCCTGCGAAGGTCACCGACAAATGTATCGTCCTGTGAGCTATGAGAGATGAAAAGCTTGGTCATGTTTGGTACGCCCGGAGAGTGATTAAGCAAGTCGGAGAAGCTAGTTTCCCGTCAGCCGAAATCCCTGAACAGTTTAAGTAGAATAGTTGTGTAAGATACGGAATCCACTAATAAAAAAACACCATAACCCGTTCCTCCCGAACATTTTGCCGAAAAAATCAGGAATCACTCCGGGAACGCCGGGCCCCGGCTCGACAATAAAAATCAGACGGCGGATGTTGCAATGAGATCCCTCCCTTCAGTCGGGATGACATGAGGTGTAGGTCGGGATAAACAGAAAGGGCAGATCGAAATGACATGGAATGCAGGGCGAAATGACTGGAAGGGCTGGTCGGAATGGAATTGGGTGCAGATCAGGATGACAGGAAGTTCAGGTCGAGGTGACACACACTCTCCCCTTTCCCCATAATTTTTTTCTTTTACTCAACCCGCTTCGCTCTTTAAAGTTCTTTGCGCAAAAGATAGAGAGATATAAGTTTACAGGATTAGGCCGAGCTGGGGCCCGGCGTTGCCGGCTTTCAGAACCCGTGATTTCCGGAGTCAGAGAAGATGCATCACGCTGTGCATGAAGTGAGGGGCTTTTAACCAAGTTGTAACGATAATACTCAGGGGAAAAAGAATAATGACCGTGAAATCCATAAAATTATGGTAATCTGTTCTTTCACGATGCGATTTGTTCATGCACGATTACCACGAGGATATCAGGCTATGGTTGCCAGGAAAATGACACCGCTTCATCCGGGAACGGTTCTGGTTGAGGAGTACCTTACCCCCATGAATCTGACCGAAAAGAGGCTTGCTGAAGATCTCCATATTCCAGCC
Source organism: uncultured Chlorobiaceae bacterium (assembly GCA_903839405.1). Classification (GTDB taxonomy): domain Bacteria; phylum Bacteroidota; class Chlorobiia; order Chlorobiales; family Chlorobiaceae; genus Chlorobium. The sequence continues at coordinate 24,249 of CAIMCD010000031.1, read as the reverse complement.
TGGCGCCTCAACGAAATCATTATGGGAAAGCGCTGCATCACGGCTGAAACTGCCCTGCGCCTTGCACGCTATTTCAGCACACCGCCCCAGTTCTGGTTCGGGCTGCAGATGGATTACGACCTTAAAGTTGCCCAGAACAATGTGGGTACACGAATTGAGAAGGAGATCCGGGCCTACGACGAATCAGAGCATAACTGAATATCTTTCAGCTTGTTACCCCTCCGAATCAGCCAGATCATGTTCAGCTTCGACCGCAAGCTCAAGTGGTATCTGGCGGCTGACCTTGGCCCCGAGCTTGCGGATCTCCTCTACCCGGCCGACCAGATTCCCCCGTCCCTCTTTCATGCGCCGGAGTGCAAGATCAAGCGAATCGGAGAGGCCTGAAACCTTTTTTCGGGCATCCATAAGCGCCTCAAGCACCAGAAAAAGCTGGTCATAGATCTTTCCGGCCTTTTCGGCAATAAGCTCGGCATTGCGGTTTTCATTCTCCCTGCGCCAGATCTGGGCAATCAGCTTGAGAGTAATCATCAGGGTAGTCGGGCCGCAGAGCACCACATTTTTTCCAGCAAGATCGTAGATCAACTCCGGGTCGGCCTGCATCACCGCCTGCCAGGCCGGTTCGAGCGGAATGCACATAATCACAAAATCAAGCGTTCGGTTGCCGCCGATGCCGCTGTACTCTTTCTGCTGCAGCTCAGCAATATGGCGGCGTACCGAGAGGAGATGCTCCCGGAGCGCCTGCTGGCGTTCGGCTTCACCCTCCAGGCTGCAGAAACGCTCATAGGCGGTCAAGGAGACTTTGGAATCAACAATCACGGCCTTGTTCGCCGGCAGGATCACCATAAAATCCGGGCGTTTGAGCGCACCATCCTCCTGACGGAAACTCTCCTGCGCCATATATTCGCGCCCTTTTTCAAGTCCCGAGGCTTCGAAAATCCGCTCAATAATCATCTCGCCCCAATCGCCCTGTTTTTTCGAGTCCCCTTTAATCGCCCGAGCCAGAATGTTTGCCTCGTCGCTCACCCGGCCGCTCAGCTCCTGCAACTGGCGAACCTGCTCAATCAGGCGCACCGAAAGCTCGGTATCGGAGGTGTGCACCTCATCAACCCTTTTGCGGAAAGCATCAAGCTGCTGGCGCAATGGCTGCAAAAGCCCGTCCATGCGTTCACGGTTTTCCACGCCCATTGCCCTACCCCGCTCTTCAAGAATCCGGTGCGAGAGGTTTTCAAACTCAATCTTCAGCCGCGCTTCCGACTCCTGCATCAGGCGTGTTTTTTCCTCGGTCGAGCGCTGCTCATTTTTAAAATCCGACTCAAGCCGTGCATACTCTATCTTCAGGGTTTCAAGCTCAAGCGATTTTGATTCAAGCCGCTGGGTTGCCATTCGCCCCTCCTCTTCAATTGCTTTGAGGCGCTGCAGCTCCGACTTCAGGGGAGCGTCACGCACAATACGGTAAGCCACAAAGGCAAGGAGCGCAAGAAGAGCCAGAAGAATTGAAAAAGAGAGGATATCGCTCATGAGAGAGTGGCGGTTTATTGAGTCAACAATCAAACGCGGCTGAGGGTATAAAAAAGAAAAAATTCCGGCGAAATGGAATAACAAAATGCAGAAATGAGGAGTCAAGAGTCAGGAAACCAGAGAACTTCCTGTTGGAAGCCCATACGCCGTTACTCCTGCCCAGAGAGAAAACAATCAACGGCTTCGCGGCAACTGTCAGGAGGTCACTCTTCTTGCTTGCTTTTTTTCCAGAGAATCCATCCCAGAACCGCCACAAAAACACTCTCTGCAGCAATACCGATCGCAATACTGGTCTCTTGTGGAACACCTGCAGCCATAAGGGCAAACACGGTACCCAGAATCGCTGTGGCGCTTATATATATATTTATTTTAAGTCGTTCCGCCCTGTGGTGTTGCATCTTTTTCTCATTAATCATCCTGCCAAACCCGCCTCCACCGAACAAACGAGGCTGGCATAATCCATGAAACTTTCCAAGTTCATCAATACTTGCTACCGGGATATATGCTGTAAGTAACATGATAATAAAGATAGGTGTGATTTAGTGTAAAATAGCGTGATTTGTCTGTATTTTCAAATACATCTCCATTAACTTTTTTTTACTTCTTACCGTTCCGCATGGCGATTCAGCGTTTTAAAAAAACACCGCCATGAGCCCAGGGATGGCACTGATGCATCCGCTATGCAAGCTCAACACCATTCACTTCTTCCAGAGAAAAAATGGAGGTTTTGTGGATCAAGAGGGTAAAGGAAAGAAATAAGAGGGGATCCGTTTGCAATACTCAAACTTTTTCTTACCTTAGGCTTCTCTTTCAGGGCGAAGTGGCCGAGTGGTTAGGCAGAGGTCTGCAAAACCTTGTACAGCGGTTCGAGTCCGCTCTTCGCCTCCCGGAAACGAAAAAAGCCTGCATTACGCAGGCTTTTTTGTTTATGGACTCTTTTCTCGCTACCCGATCTTTTCTGCACCGGAGATAATAGCCTGCACAAGCTTCTCGATTGTTGCATCATCAATCAGAACAGGGATGTTCAAGCAGATACTGCTACGCAGCATCGTGCCGGTTTTTGGCCAGAGCGCTTCAAGATCCTGATCACGATACCGGTCGTACTCGCCCAGCAGGTGACCCCAGACTCCGGCAAAATGCCAGTCCAGCGCTTCAGGCAAAATCTTGGTACCGAAGCCATGCTCCATCAGGTGCGCCTCAAACTGCAGGGCCGCATCGCGATCCCGCACCCTGAAAATCAGGGTATCGCCCTGTGAACCAGCTTCATCGCTGAAGGGGCGGAAAATAATATTATCAAGATGACGAATACCATCCTTGATTTTCTGCTTGTTCTCCCTCGATTTTGAAAGGATCGTCTCGATTTTGGCAAGCTGGGCAAGGCCGATGGCCGCAGTCACCTCACTCAGACGTAAATTGAGCCCCTTTGAACGGCGAGGATCTTTACCCCTCGGCAGACCGGACAGATGCATGTGGCCGTGATCAGAAAACTCGGCAGCGCGGTCGTAGATCTCCTTGTCGTTGGTCACAATGATTCCGCCCTCTCCGGTATGGAGCGTCTTGCCGGCATCAAACGAGAAGGATGCCACACTGCCAAGTGTACCAAGCTTACGGCCCTTGTAGCTTGCTCCAAGCGCCTGCGCGGCATCTTCAATCAAAATCAGATTATGCTTTTGGCAAATGGCCGCAATCTCGTCCATTTTCGGTGAAGCCCACATGGGAATGGCCACCACTGCTTTTGTTTGCGGAGTAATGGCTTTTTCAACTTCCAGAGGGTCGAGATGGTAGGTCTCATCCAGTTCAACCGGCACCGGCACGGCACCAAGCGCGCTGATTGCCTCAATGGGAGCAATAAAGGTCCAGGCGGTGGTGATCACCTCGTCGCCAGGGCCGATACCGGCGCCAGCCAGCGCACAGTGTATGGCCGCCGTGCCGGAAGAGACCGCATGGGCATACTTGACGCCCATCCATGCCGCAAACTTTTCCTCAAACTCTCGTGCTTTGTAGTTGCCGCCGCCGTAACGGTATAAATTGACCTTCTCCCTGCTGAAAAGCTCCTGTATTTCGGCCAGTTCCTCGCGACCGATAAGTTCTGCTCCTGCCATAGTATAATCCTGTTTTAGTACTTAGGTTAACTGAAAAATAACAGCCCGTGCCGACTCTTCGGTAAAATCAACCGGATTGCCCGAAAACGATCCTTTCAGGGCTTCCGATGCATTGCGTGCAAATTCAGAGACATCGCCCTTGCTATAACCGTAAGGCAGAAGGTTGGGAATCTGAAGCTGACGGTAGAGATCATCCATCTGCTCAAGCAGTTCGGCCGTAGCCTCCTTTGGCGATGGCGAAGAGCGCATGGGATTGAGCAGGGCATACTTTTCGTAGCCCTGATGGTGGTTATAGCGCATGACCTCCTTGAGGAATATTGCGCCAGCAAGACCGTGCGGTACGCGGTGCTTGACGCCGAGATAGTAGGCAAAGCCGTTGGTCGGTCCGTCGCCCGAGTTCATGAGAGCCACCGTACCGCAAACACTGCCAATGGCCAAATCAAGGCGCGACTCAGCCCGGTCAAGTTGACCCTGCTGCAGGGCGTAAAAGGTACGCTGGAATCCTTCAATGGAAAAAATCCGGCTCAAGGGAGTGTGCTTGAGGGAACCAAAACTGTCAACGCAGTGCACCAAACTGTCCATGGCTGAAGCAATAACACTCTCCATTGGAGCGGTCATGGAGAGCTGCGGATCGATAACGGCTTTTTTCGGGAAATTTTTGCGGCTGTTGATACCCAGTTTGCGCCCGGCATCCTCATCAATAAAGACCGCGTTATAGCTGACCTCGGCTCCGCTGCCAAGCAGCGAAGGCACCGTGATGAGGGCCAATGGATCGCTGACTCCCTGCGGGAACCCCTTGAGCGAGAGGGCCGGAACCGTGTTGGTCATCAGCAGGGCAACCCCCTTTCCAAGATCAAGCGTACTGCCGCCACCGATGGCGACAATGCCGTCCGGCATGTTACTCCTGAAAAATTCAGCTACATTTTCAAGATGGGCATAGGTCGGCTCCCCCTTGAACTCGTTGCAATAGATAACACTGTTTGGAAAGCGGAGAACGATGTTGCGCAGCACCTCCTGAAAATAGAGGTTGGTGGCCAAGTTGGCATCGTAAACAATGCCCGGCTTCTGCACCGAGAGTTGCAGCAGATGCTCATTCAGGTTGAGCGCTTCATTTACCCCAATAACGAGATCGGTCGATAAAAAAAAATTCATAAAACGGGTGATCTAAGGGTTCTCGTGGTTTAGCTATGCTGGCTATGCCAGATTTTTTTTGTAGAGGTAATACTCAATTAAATCTATTTCCTCAATAGTATCAATCTCCCAGGTCTGCCAAAACTCCATTTCATAGACCGTAAGCTTCCGGCCGATCCGGTTGCCGAAAGTTCGGAGGGTTTCAGGCGAAAAAATATAGATTGATCCGTTTTCAATGAACTGCGTCGGACGATCCTGGCGCATGCCCCGGTTGCGATAATCGAAGTTGACACTTCTCCACCCCTCAGCTCCCTCTTCCCAAATGGTCAGGTCATCGGCCCGGGTGACTGAAATCAAGGAATCAGCTCCCTCGTTTTGAAAGCGCTCTATGGCCCGGTCAATATCACCGGGTTGACGCAAGGGTGAGGTTGCCTGCAGAAAGACAATCGTCTCAAGCTTTTGCTCGCTCTCCCGTTCAATATACTCTACTGCGTGCAGAATAGCTGATTCGGAGCTGGCCTTGTCGCCTGAAAGTTCCGCCGGCCGCTCAATCACCTGTGCGCCATACTCCAGGGCAACCGCAGCAATATCAGGGTTGTCTGTGCTGACAAACACCCGCTCAATATGCTTTGAAGCCAGTGCCTGCTGAATGGTCCAGGCAAGCAGCGGTTTGCCGGCAACCGGGTAAATATTCTTCTCTTTCAAACCCTTTGAACCGCCTCGGGCGGGAATAACAGCTACTATTTGCATAACATATTTCTTCTCTGTTGGTTAGCCGTCAATCACCGTACGGCAGACATCGGCAATTTTTTTTGCGGCCATCTTGTTCTGCACTGGAGTCAGTGCTTTAAGCACATCGGGATCAAGCCCGCAATGCACAATCTTGTTCAGGGCTGAACCAACAAAAATGGTTGATGAAAACTGGGCAATCAGCATCCGTGAATTGGCAATCATCTCCTCGGTCTTTCCCTCACTGAACACAAGGCTCTCGGGAGCATAGCGCTCTATCTCTTTTGTCGCCCGTTCAACATTTTCGTTGGGATGGAGCTTGAAGATCAACTGATGCTCTCCCGCCATCTCAAGGTACTTCTCAATATTTTTGCGGCGATTCTCGTAAATAAAGGTCTCCCGGTTGTCGGAGGTACAAACAAGCACGTAATCGCGATGCGGAAACTCATTCTTCAGGTACTGCTCGCAATTATCGAAGTTGGGAATACTGGTAACCTCGATTTTTTCAGGATTCACCCCCTTGCGAATAAACAGCTCCCGATACCCTTCACTGGCTACGCAGAATTTTTCATAGGCATCGGAGAGGCCGGTGGTTGAGGTTCCGGCAATCCAGCGGGGAATCCACTGGAAGTTCCGAGCAAGATGGAAGAGCACGGTTTCGGGCTCCGTCATCCCCTCCTGCACCAGCACGATTTTCTTTAACCGGATATGTTTTGGCACAATAAGATCGGTGCAGGTCACCACCAGATCGTAGGCATGGCCAGCTCCGCCGATATCAAGCTGCAGATTGTGTGAACGCAAATAGTCAAGCGTGCGATCTGAACGCTTGCGCCCCATAATGGTAAACTCAAGCAGGCCGAAATCACTGGCTGAACCAAGCAGGCCGTCACTGAAAAAGGGCGAAAAATACTGCTCATAATCCGTCAACCATCCCGAAATCTGGTGCATCTGGGTGGTCTGATTCATCGAGCCACAAATAAATAATACTTTTTTCCTCATGACTCGTTTTTGGTGACTTGTTCGGCATCACTCAGATGCACCCCTGAAAGAAACATGATAGCGTAACCTATGGCATACCAGATCGCCTCCTTGAAACGCCTCAAAAGCATGAAGGCTACGCCGTTTGACTGAAAGTCCGCCATTCCGAGCGCCTGAAAAAAGGCCATATAACCGAGTTCCTGTACGCCAAGACCTGATGGAATGAAAAAAAAGAGGCCCCGAAGTATGGTCAGCACCGTATCAATGGCAATAACCTGGAAAAAGGAGATCTGAACCCCAAGCAGTTTGAGGATGATAAAACTCTCCAGAGCCAGCATAAACCAGGCGAGCACATAGAGCAGCACAACCGGAAGCAGCCTTGCGATAAAAGAACCTTTAAAACCCCTCAGCTCCGCGTCTGTATCCAGAAATCCTGACTCCTTTTCCAAGAGCCACTGCTTTACTTTTTTAAACGGCACCAGCATCAAAAAGGTGTGCAATTTTTGTGCGGCCTTTCCGTTCAGGAGCAGCACCAGAAAAACAAAAAAGAGCAGAAAAATAAGGGTGCCTGCACCGGCCAAAATATAGCCAAGCCCGCCGAATCCAATCATCTTGACCGAAACCGACTCTAAAAAAGAGAAGCCAACGATGGCGCCAATAATCGTATAGAGCCCCTGGGCGGAAGCAAGGACAAGCCGACGCACCGCAACGCTCGCCACTCCGGCCGGAATCGGAATGCCGATAAAACGGCGGCAGAGATAGGAGCGCAGGGGCTCACCCACCGCCACTCCGGCCGGAAGCGTCATCGAAACCGTTTCAGATATGAACTGGATTTTCAGCAGTTTGAAGAACGAAATTGCCGTTGTTACGCCGGGAAAAAGCCTCATCCAGGCAATGGTTTCAAAGAGATGGAGCAAAAAATAGGGCAACAGGATAAACCCCGAAGCAAATCCGATTGCGGATATCCGGCCAATCGCTCCCGCAAGATCAACCTTGCTGAAGAGATAGATAATGAGGAGAATACCGAGGAGAAGCCCGGCATAACCGCTCCACGAGGAACCGGATTTTTTAGTAATCGGCATAACAGAATCAGGAAACTAAGCTAGAAAAATCAATCAACCGCTAATCTGACAGTTTTGGAAGATAAGGGCAAGAGACACACAAGCCCAAAGTTTTATTTTTTCTACGGTGCCGCCTCCGGCTCTTCTGCGAAGCTGTAAGCCCTATTCGCCCTAAAACAACGAACAACCTCACTCTATCATACCTGGCACTTTTCACGCAATGGCCATTCCCGACAGATTCGATTCCAAATGCGGTATAAGCTTGCAGCGGAAAGTGATTACCTGGAAAAACGGCCGTAATGAACATAAAATATTTTGATTTGTAATAATGTATTGTTACATATTTGTTTAATCATTCAGAGCATAACGGCGGGAACAACAAATCACCCGGCTTCCCCCGAGCCTCGATAGCATAAGCCGTCTAAGGCTTCCCGGGGCTCCCGGCTCTCTTCTTTTCGTAACTGTGGCAGAGTTATGACACAGAAAAACTCACTCGCTGATGGGACTTATCAATCCTGATTTTCAGACGTTACCTGAACTTTTTTCATCGGTCTTCACTCATTTCAGAACCAGTGAGTCAAAGTTTCCGATTGCACGAAAGATCAACGGGGTCTATGAACCCATCTCCTATCATGCGCTTGAAGAGGAGGTTCGCTATTTTTCAGCCTTTCTGAAGCAGAACGGCATCGGCCCACAAGACCGTGTTGCGATTCTTTCAGAAAATCGGCCCAGTTGGTATATGGCCGACATGGCCATTCTGAACCTCGGTGCGGTTGATGTGCCACTCTACCCCTCCCTGCCGCCAAACCAGATTGAATTCATTCTCACCAACAGCGGAGCCAAGGCCATTGTTGTCTCCAACATGTTGCAGTTGGGCAAGATTCTCTCCATATGGCAGAAGCTGCCGGAACTGACCCTGATTGTGGTGATGAACCGCCTTGATGAAGGCATGGAAGATGTTACCGACCTGAACCATGCCAAGGAACAGGGTAAAAAAATTCTTGACGAAAAGCCCTGGTTTCTCGACCGGGCACCGCTCAATCCCGACGATATTGCCACCATCATCTACACATCCGGCACAACGGGCGTGGCCAAAGGGGTGATGCTCACCCACCGCAACATCTGTGAAGATGTCAAATCGTGCTCGACCATCATCTCGCTTGACGAATCGGATTGTGGGCTCTCCTTTCTCCCCCTCTCCCATGCCTACGAACGCACCGGCGGCTACTACCTGCTCTTCTCCTGCGGAGCAAGCATCTACCTGGCCGAAAGTATTGAAACCATCGCGCTGAACATGTCGGAAGCCCGCCCGACCGTTATGTTTACCGTACCGCGCCTCTTCGACCGCATGAAGATGGGCATACTTAAAAAAGTCAACGCCGACAGCCAAATAAAGCAGAAAATTTTCTACTGGGCCGTGAAAACCGGCGAAAGCTACCATCAGCAACTCAATAAAAGCGGCCATGCTTCCAAACTGCTCACCCTGCAGCACGCCCTTGCCGGCAAGCTGGTCTATCACACCATAAAGCACAAGTTCGGCGGACGGCTTCGGTATTTCATCTCCGGCGGAGCGGCCCTGCCGCAAAAGATGGGCGAGTTTTTCCAGGCACTCGACATCAACATTCTTGAGGGATTCGGCCTCACCGAAACCTCTCCCATCACCCATGTCAACCGGCCGGAAAAGATCAAGTATGGTACCGTTGGGCCGCCCATAAACAATGTTGAGGTTAAAATTGCCGAGGACGGCGAAATTCTGCTCAAGGGGCCGAACATCATGAAGGGGTACTGGAAGGATGAGGAGGCCACGCGGGAGGTGCTCAGGGACGGATGGTTTTACAGCGGTGACATCGGTGAGGTTGACCGTGACGGCTACCTGAAAATCACTGACCGCAAAAAGCATATTATTGTGACCTCGGGCGGCAAAAACATTGCCCCGATGCCCATTGAGAACCTGATTTCGGACAACCCCTTTGTTGACCAGGTGATTGTGGTCGGCGAAAAACGCCCTTTTCTCATCGCCCTGATCGTACCGGATTTCACCAAGCTCAAGGAGTTTGCCGCCCAGGAGGGAATCAGTGTCGGAACACAGCGGGAGCTGATTGAGCACAAAAGCGTCCAGCAGATTTACGAAAAGCTGATGCGCACCATCTCCCGCCAGCTCGCCACCCATGAAAAGATCCGCAAGTTCATGCTTATCGAAGAGTCCTTCACGATTGAAAACGGTCAGATGACCCCAAGCATGAAGCTCAAGCGCAAGGCCATCACCACCAAATACGCGGCCGAAATCGACAAGGTCTACAACGCCCTCAACATGGTCTATAACACCGAGTAAGGGCGGCGCTCGAAAGAAGTCCGCTCATCATGAAGCAGAGGGAAAAGAGCAGATTATCCCCTCTGCTCTTTTTGAATCTTGTTTGCCGCCTCTTCCCGCTCTTCGGCCTCTTCAACCTTTCCTATTTTTCTCAAACACTCAGCCACAGCCCTGAGGCTCGTGCAAAGAGTGTCGTAATCAATGTGGCCATAAATATCACCCTGCTCGGCTTCCGCTACCGCAAGTTCAAACCACGACAAAGCCTCTTCAAACTTGCCTGTACTCCAGAAACAGTTGCCAACCATATGCAGGCTCTTGCCAAGACTTGCGTGATCAATCCGGCCATGCACATCACCCTGCTCGGCTTCCACCACTGCACGTTCATACCATTGTAGCGCCTCATCATATTTGCCCAGACTATCGAAACAGTACCCGATCATGTGCAGGCTATTGCCGAGGCTTGCGTGATTGATGCGGCCATGCAGATCTCCCTGCTCGGATGCAGCAACCGCACGTTCATACCAAGGTTTAGCCTCTTCGAACTTGCCTGCAATAAAGAGACAGTTGCCGACCATGTGCAGGCTTTTGGCAAGGCTTTCGTGATCGACATGGCCATGCAGATCACCATGCTCTTTTGCCGCCACTGCTCGTTCAAACCACGGCAAGGCCTCATCATATTTGCCCAGACTATCGAAACAGTACCCAACCTGGTGCAGGCTCGTGCCAAGACTTGCGTGATTGATGCGACCATGCACATCACCCTGCTTTTTTTCTGAAACCGAACGTTCATACCAAGGCAAGGCCTCTTCGAATTTGCCCACACTCGAAAAACAGTACCCAACATGGTGCAGGCTTCTACCGAGACTTGCGTGATCAATTCGGCCATGCAGATCGCCATGCTCTTTTGCCGTCACTGCGCGTTCATACCACGACAGGGCCTCATTGAAGCGCCCTATTTCACGAAGAGCTTCTCCAACAACTTCACCCTCTTCAATTGCAATGGGCTCTGGGTCACTCCATGATTCCGGAGTGAGGCGATAGGTGAGCAGAGCCGCTACCTGCTCGCGATTTGCAGGATGTTCGCTTACGGCTTTTCCAAGAGCAATAAACCGGTCACGCTGGCGGGTGCGAATTTGGGCCAACGGCTCGCTCAATTCGGCGGAAAGCTCAAGGCTCCGCAGGTAGAGAGCAAACAACTGGTGCATGCGCAGGTCGCCGGTGTTTTCAAGGAGGTGAAAGTCAAGGCAAACGTCAAGGCGCCGTTCAAACTCCGCAGCGTTACCATTACACTCTTTTTCCAGATGGAAATAGAGTTCCGTGCGAACAATCCGGTCCCAGTTGAGAAATGCCGCAGCGTGCAGCAACAAACGCACCGGAGGATCGAGCACCTCGTAAACGTAACGAAAACTCTCTTCGGCTTCCGGCGTCACCTTCAGCACCGCCGAGTGCAGGCGTCCCCGGCGGGCTTCATAAGCGAGCGCCCGTGATGCCGGAACAATCTGGATGGGTAGTCCCTGCGCCATCTGAACCAGCTCCCGGCCGTGCAGCTCAGCCACCTCCGCTCCTCCCAGCCGTTCAACCAGCAGATAGGCATCGTCCGGCTGGAGCGGCGGCACCTCAACCATTCTCCAGGAGGCTACCCAGTGCTCGTTAACGCTCGTAACCAGCACATGGCACGCCATACCGTTTGGCGGAAGCCAGGGGGGCAATGCATCCTGATTGAGCACATTGTCGTAAATCAGCAGAACCGGGGCCGGGCCAAACGAGAGCAGGGTTCGCTCGCACTGATCCTGCAGGGAGAGTCCTTCGGGAAACGCAAGGCCAAGCACATTGCTGCCAATTCGCGGAAGATCAACAAGCTCCGCGCCTGAACCGGCACGAATGAAAAAGGTGCCTCCGGGGTAGCGGCTCCGGTGCGCCCGGCCGTACTCACGCGCAAGCTCGCTCTTGCCCGCTCCCGGCCTACCGTAGAGCACCAGCACACACTCTGCGGATGGATCGCCGAGCGTTCTTTCAATCTCTTGAAGCAACTCATCACGCCCAACAAAGGGAAGATCTCCTTTTGGCGGAATGTTGCTGCGGAAAGTACGCAAAGCGGCTGCAGGATGAGAATGCTCGGCTAAAGGAGGCGGAGTACTGGCAGTGGACGTGGCTAATCGGTTGAGCGAAAAAGAGTTCTCAAAATCTTTCGCCTTCGGGAAAACGCTGGGATCAACACACCATATCTCATGCGGACGATCCTCGTACCGTATCGGAAACACCGTAACCGATCCATCGAGAAAAGTGCAATAGAGCGCACGATTGGGCCATTTCCGGGTCTGATAGGCGGCACCTGCTCCGATATGCATGAGTGCGCCTGAAACAGAAACAACATTTTCCACTTCGGTGTCATGCAGATGGCCCCGGAGCAACAGGTCAAGAGATCCCTGCAAAGCGCTTTTGATATTAGCTCGCTCGAAATCACCAAGCCAATCAACGGGATGATGCAAGAGAGCGATTTTAAGATCGACCTCCAGCTTCTCCAGCTCATCAAGAACCGGCTGAAGCGGGCGGCGACCAAGCACCAGCTTGTGATAGTCCTCATCGCCCCCAAGGCTGAAGAGGGCCGTGTTGAGTTGCACAACCGCAAGGCGCACACCTCTGACCTCCACCACCTCCAGAAGCTCACTGGTTGTGTCGTCCGCCATCTTGCGGATGCCAGCAAAGTAACCGTTATACCACTCTCGAAAAGCCCCAAGCTTTTGGGTGATATGCACTTTTGGGGAACCGGGTTTAAAGTAGGCAAGAGACTCATCCTCGGTTTCCAGCGTTCGGGCAAGTCCAACAGCTTGCTCACGATCAACATCATGGTTGCCTGGCACAACAAAGAGTTGATGGCGCTCAAGCCCGGCAGCCTCAAGCAGTCCATCAAAAAACTCTGTAGCCGGAATGTATTCGGCCGCCTTCCCACCATGCGCAATATCTCCGGTGGCAAAAATCAGGTCGGGTTTTATACCCTTGGTTTCACGATACTCCCTGACCGAGCGAACCAGTGCCTTGAGCACCACATCCCGGTCGTAGGGGTCGCCGCCGCGAATATGAAAATCGGAAACATGTAACCAGGTAAGTGACATAAGCCCAGCGTCCGGTTTTACAATGCTCTCTTTGGAAAGAGAGGTGGTCAATGGTAAGGCGAACCGTGACCAGCAGACAAAACTCTTTATGAAGTAATAAGATAAGCAGTACACCGTTATTTCCCCAATATTTCAGCGCGGCAACCTTTGCTTCAGGTCGATTCAAAACAACAATACAGAAGAGCGGGATAAAAGATGATACTCCCCTGCTCTGGAGCGGCGTATGCTGAGCGCTATTTGTCGGGGCAGCAATCGCTATCGACAAAGAGGCTGTAAAAGGCCTTGACGCTTCCGGTCGGATCTTTGTCCGCAATCGCTTCATAAGCCCCCACTTTGCGCCCGAAGGCCGCTTCAATGCTTGGGCCTGTCACTCTGCGGAAAAATTCATCCATCTTTTCCGGCGGGTAGGGCATCTGGTTGTCGAGCCACCAGGTCACCAGAGAGAGCAGCGTTGTAACCAGATAGTGGGTCGTGATTTCAATGGGAACAGGAGGTGAAGCTCTCAGCTTCATCAGCTCAAGATGCGGCACAATCAAAAGGTTGTAGAGATAGCGGTGGAGGTATTTCAAAATCATCTCGCCGCTTTGCTTGCCCGCCATCGCCTTGTAGAGTTGGTGATGCTCACCGGTGTGGCGGAAAAGCTCCAGAATGAAGTTGATCTCCGACTCCACGCCGGTACGCCTTGACGCCAGCAGCGCTTGCTGCTGCTCTTCAAAAAGCGTGCGCAGATGTTCGAAACTGGAGAGGAGCAGTTCATCCTTGTCCCGATAGTGGCCGTAGAAGGTCGAACGCCCCACATCCGCACGATCAAGGATATCCTGCACGGTAACGGCTTCGTACCCTTTCTCCACAATCAGGGCGATAAGCGCCTCATGCATCAGCCTGCGCGTGCGACCGATCCGCCGATCTTCCTTTTTTTCTTTCATAACTCCCTTTTTTGCCTGACAAAGCGGCCGGTTTTGTTCGGTAGTGAACAAATGGCAAAACATTGATTGTTGACTTGAGGATTAAATATAACTATTATTTTATCGAACATAGTGTTCAATAAAGAATATGATATTCTAAAAATAAACAAGGGGATAGAAAAATGGAAAACACAAGTATCCGGGAGGCCATCAAGGAGCGGTACGCCACAACCGTCAAGCAAAGCAGATCGTGCGGATGTACGCAAAAGGCCAACTACCTCGATCCGGAATTTATCCAGTCGGCCGGTAAGGTAGCCGGCTATTCCCCAGAGGAGCTGCAGAGCATACCGGAGGAGGCCAATTTGGGGCTCGGTTGCGGCAACCCCGTGGCTCTCGCCATGATCAAGGAGGGTGATGTGGTGCTAGACCTCGGTTCCGGCGCAGGGGTGGACGCGTTTCTGGCGTCGAAGAGCGTTGGCGAGAGTGGCCGGGTTATCGGCGTGGACATGACGCCCGAAATGGTTGAGCGGGCAAGAGAGAACGCGCAACGTAACGGTTACCATAACGTTGAGTTCCGGCTTGGAGAGATTGAGCAGCTTCCTCTCGAGAGCGCCAGCGTTGACCTCATTATCTCAAACTGCGTCATCAACCTCTCAACCGACAAGCCCAAAGTCTTTCAGGAGGCTTACCGGGTCATGAAACCCGGTGGCCGGCTGCTGGTTTCGGATATGGTGCTGCTTGAAGCGCTGCCGGCTTACCTGAATAGTTCAGTAGAGGCATATCTCCGCTGCATTGCCGGAGCGATTCAGAAGGAGGAGTACCTCGACGCAATCAAGCAAGCGGGATTTGAAGAGATATCGATCATCGGAGAGAGCCATTTTCCAGCCGAGTTGATAGCCGAACAACCGATACTGAAAGAGCTTGTCAGAGAGATGCAGATACCGATGAGCGAAGTACAACGGATAGCATCTACCATCGTCAGTATGAAAGTATCAGCAAAAAAAGCGCTTCCCCATTAAGCGACCAATTAACCGAGCGTCACCGGAGAGCATGAATCATGCAGGCAAGGAATATTTGTATCATGACTCTTCGGCTACGCTCGCGTATCGACCAAGCGGGAATTATGTTCGTAGTGAAAAAGTACCATCGTAATCAGGAGTACATCCGAACCAGATTCAGCAAAAAGCATTAGGGCATCAGACTTCTGTTAAGACTATGCAATACTGGAAGACAAAACGACCGAAACTCTTTGTTAAAACTATCGACAATCTCACGGGACCTGACATTCCGCAAAAAAGCACTAAATCTACTCACTCTTCCCTGATCCTCAGCACTCTGCCGCCTTGGGGATTGGGGCTTTCGGCTTCGACAACAAGGCCGTCGCGGACGAGGTCGTTGATGATTTCCTGCACTCCCCAGGGGCACTCGCCGTACTTTTCGGCGATCTCTTCAAGATAGAGGCACTCGGAGGTGACTAGCTCTTTGAGGAGTTGGCCACGGTACCACCGTTTTGAGCCCTGAAATTTGGATTGTTTTGTGAGCGGGCGGATGCCGGTTCTGCGGCTGGTGAGATTGAGCGAACCGTAGTCCATAAGGGCGTTGTGCCACTCGCGGCTGCGGCCTCTCGGCAACAACTGGTCGGCTAATGCCTGAATATCCGGTTTGGGGGTATCTTCAGGGAGAGCGAATTCGTGGATGATGATGCGGCGGATATTGGTATCGACAGCGGCAACGTCGAGATTGTCGGCAAAGAGCGGTATGGAGCGGCAGGTGTACTCCCCGATGCCGGGCAGGGTTTTCAGCTCGGCCGGAGTGGCAGGCACAACGCCACCGAAGCGCTCCATAATAACCTTTGCACAAACCTGCAGCCGCTGGCCGCGAGAGTTGTAACCGAGACCGCTCCAGAGCAACAGCACATCTTTCAGAGAAGCCGTGGCAAGTGATTGGGTATCAGGGAACCGCTCCATCCATGCGCTGAATTTTTCAACCACCCGCTCGGCCTGCGTCTGCTGCAGCATGATTTCACTCACCATAACGGCGTACCGGTCAGTTGTCTCCCGCCAGGGAAAGCTCCTTCGGTTATCGCGGTAAAAGTCAAAAATCTTTTTGCGAAAAAGCTCAACCTGCTCCCGGTTCAGATCAAGAGGAGCATCATGCAAAGGAGTGTTCATGCAGGGAAGAGGTAAAACGATCTGGCTGAAGAGCAGAGAGAAAACAAGAGCATGCTCCCCTGATATTCAGAGAAAGAGATTTGGGGTGCTGATGAGAGGCTCAACAGAGCTTGTAAAAGGCGTAGAAAAAACAGTTGCTCCCAATAGGGCAAAAAATGTTTTACCAGTGAAAGCAATTGAAAAGGGTATGAAAAGGAAAAATCCGGCAGGGCCGAAGCGTGCCGGATTACCTTAACAACACAAATCAGGCTTTTGCAACAACCTTGCGCTCTTTGACCTTCAATGCGGCCTTGCCGGTACGTTTGCGCAGATAGAAGAGTTTTGCCCTTCTTGCCTTGCCATGCTTCAGCACGGTGACGCTCTCAATGTTGGGAGAGTTGACCGGAATGATACGCTCAACACCAACGCCATGAGAGATCTTGCGAACGGTGACGGTTTTGGAACCACCGGCTCCCCTGTCGCTGATAACAACACCCTCAAAAGCCTGAAGCCTCTCCTTTTCACCTTCGATAACCTTCAACTGAATTCTGATGGTATCGCCCGGTTGAATCTGGGGAAAATCGGCCTTGATCTGGGTGGCTTCAACTAACTGAATTAACTGCTCCATTTTCGTATAACTATTTACGTTACTTTGTCTTTAAATCTTCAAAAAACTCACTATTGAGTAAATCCGGCCGACGCTCTCTTGTTCTTTGCAAGGCATCATTGTGACGCCACTGCTCAATTTTCTGGTGATGGCCCGACAAGAGCACATCCGGAACCTTCATCCCGCGATACTCTGCCGGACGGGTGTAATAACTGCAATCAAGCATCCCGGTCTGAAAGGAGTCGGTCAGAGCTGACTCACTGTCACCAAGCACACCTGGGATGAGCCTTACAACCGCATCCATAAGAAGCAGTGCCGGTATCTCACCTCCCGAAACAACCACATCACCAATGGAGATCTCCATGGTAATCAAACTCTGGCGGATACGCTCATCAACCGCCTTGTAGTGCCCACAAAGAATAATCAGGTTCTGCATCCTCGAAAGCCTGTTTGCCATCGGCTGCTGAAACTGCTTGCCATCGGGTGAGAGAAAAATCACCTCGTCGTAGCTTCTCTCGGCCAGCAATCCCTCAATACAGGCAAAAACCGGCTCCGGCCTCAACACCATCCCGGCTCCCCCTCCAAAGGGTGAATCATCAACCTGTTTGTAGCGACCCAAACCGTAATCATGCAGGTTATGAAGATGAATCTCCGCCTGATTTTTTTTCCGGGCAATGCCGAGCAAGCCATTGTCAAGCGTTGACTCAAAAAACCCCGGAATAACGGATATCACATCAATTCGGATCGCATCCATGGGCTCAGCACAATTTCAACAAACATTCCAGGGGCTTACCCTTTTACAGAAACTCATCGAATCGCGGTACAACAATATACCTCTCCGCAATACTGATCTCTTCAACAAACTCATCTATGGCCGGCAAAAGAACTTTCCGCTCCCCGACCTGAACTTCGTAGACCTCATGCGCAGGCATGTCGAGCACGTCAATAACCACTCCAACTTCCCGGCGATTGCGGTCGAGCACCTTCATTCCCAGAAGATCATGAAGGTATGCCCGGTTTTCCGGCTGCTCCAGAAGCTGCTCTTCCTCAACATACAACTGCCAGCCGGCAAGCTCCGATGCTTTTTCCCTTGAATCAATCCCTTCAAAGAACAACCAGGCAAAACCTCCTGCGAGAGCGGCTTTTGTAACCTTCAGCCGCTCTACACCTTCAACGCTTTTGCCGGCATAATACTCCTTGCGCGTCAAATAACTCTCAGGAAAGTCGGTAACCGGCTTGATCTTCACCTCACCCTTCAAGCCTTTCGGCTTCAGAATGATGCCCGTCAGATAGAGTTCCACCTGGATCGTACTGCGCAAAAAGCGCTTTAGGCTTCAGCCGAAGCTTTTCCTTCAGCCTCTTTTTTTGCCTGACGACGACGTGATTTCAGCACAAGGCGTTTCTGACGTCTTTCGTTCTGATGCGCCTGCCACTTTTCCATCTCGGCCGTAACCTCTTCCTCGCTGCGACCCATGCTCTTGAGTCTCAGTTCATAAAGCAGACCGGTTGTACGGATAAGGCTGTGAACGGTTGCGGTCGGCTGTGCACCATTCTGCATCCAGTAGATGACACGATCTTTCTTAATCGTGATCGCATGTGGTTTTGCGGTCGGCTGGTATGTTCCGATAACTTCAAGGAATTTGCCGTCCCGAGGTGAGCGTGCATCAGTTGCAACAATCTGGTATACCGGCAATTTTTTTCTTCCTGCTCTTTTCAGTCTGATCTTTACCAAGGCTAATGTATTTATTTGTTAATAGTAACTGTTAACAGTCAATGCAATCTATCGTTTTAAAAACTTGTCAAGCGCGAGATTCTGCGAGGTAATTTTTCTGCCCGACTGGGAGAGTTTCGAGACCGAACGCATCATCTTTTTCATCTCTCCGAACTGTTTAAGCAGCATATTGACCTCCTGAACCCGTGTACCGCTGCCCCGTGCTATGCGCTGGCGGCGACTGCCGTTAATGATGTCAGGATTATGTTTCTCCTCGCGGGTCATGGAGTTGATCATGGCTTCGATCGGCTTGAAATCGAGATTTTCAAGATCCTGCTTCGGCACCATCTTGTTCAGACCCGGAACCATCTCAATCAATCCCTGAATGGATCCCATTTTCTTGAGCTGCTGAAGTTGATCAAAAAAGTCGTTAAGATCAAACTCATTTTTCATCAGCTTTTTCTGCATCTCAAGAGTTTTCTCAAGATCCAGGGTTTCCTGGGCTTTTTCAACAAAACTGACAATATCGCCCATACCAAGAATCCGCTGGGCCATACGATCAGGGTAGAAAAGATCAAGGTCATCAACCTTTTCACCTACACTGATAAATTTGATCGGCTTGTCAACCACCTGACGGATGGAGAGTGCTGCACCACCTCGGGCATCACCATCGAGCTTGGTCAATACAACACCGTCAAAATCAAGACGGTCATTGAACGCCTTAGCGGTATTGACCGCCTCCTGCCCCATCATGGAGTCAACAACAAAGAGCAATTCGTCAGGCTTGAGGGCGTTTTTCATCGCCTCAGCCTCGGCCATCATCACTTCATCAATCTGCAAACGACCGGCCGTATCAATAATAACCACATCCTTTGCAGCCGAGCGGGCTGCCTCCAGACCCTGAAGAGCGGCCTTCATGGCATCCTGCTCTTCGATAAAATAAACAGGCACTTCAACCTGCTCACCAAGGGTTTTAAGCTGGTCAACCGCTGCAGGACGATAAACGTCAGCTGCAACAAGCATCGGATTTTTTCCGTTCTTTTTCAGCCGCTTTGCCAGTTTGGCGCAAAAAGTGGTTTTTCCTGACCCTTGCAGGCCGGCAACCATGATGACCGCCGGAAGCTTTTTCGTTGAAAGGTTCAGTGGCTGCTGCTCTCCGCCCATCAGCTCGGTAAGCTCATCATTGACGATTTTGACAATCATCTGCGCAGGAGAGACACTTTTGATGACCTGTTCACCAAGAGACTTCTCCCGAATATCTTCAACTAACTTCTTTGCTACCTTATAGTTGACGTCAGCACCAAGCAGAGCACGCTTGATATCGCGCATGGCGATACCAATATTGATCTCGTTAATGGTGGCCTGACCGGCAAGCTTTTTAAAGGTGGCCTCAAGTTTATCACTTAGACTATCAAACATCGCTTCCTTGCTTTTTTCATATAAAGCTTAAAAATAGTTAGCTTTAATTATAACAAAAAATTGCAAAAAATAAAATGATAGAATCATATCTTGATAACAGCTCAGGATATTAAGCCATTTATTTAATCAGTTGACCAGAAAACCCTCTATAAGAGAACACCTTATGACGACCGGCTTCATAGAAAACCTTTTGGCATCTTTCAAGGAAAAACGCATTGCCGTTATCGGTGACATCATGCTCGACAAGTATATTTTCGGTCATGTCTCACGCATCTCTCCGGAATATCCGGTACCGGTGGTTGACGTTACCCATGAGGATCACCGGCTGGGCGGCGCTGCAAACGTTGCGCTCAACACCCGATCGCTTGGTGCGGAAACCATCCTTATCGGCATTACCGGAGCTGACAGTAACCGGGAACTACTCCTTGAACTCTTTCGCAACCATGGGCTTGCAACCGAGGGGTTGATCGCTGACCCATCCCGGCCTACCACCTGCAAGACAAGAATCCTTTCTCAAAATCATCATATCACAAGGGTTGACTTTGAAAGCCGCAGGGAAATTGACGCAACTCTTGCTGCTCAGATTCTCAACTCGTTCGAGAATGTTATTCGTTCAGTTGATGCGGTGGTGCTGGAAGATTACAACAAGGGGCTTCTGAGCGAAGGAGTGATCCGCCAGATCATAACAACGGCAAAAAAACATGGAGTGCCGGTGCTGGTCGATCCGAAGCTTCAGAACTTTTTTGCCTACCAGGAGTGCACGCTCTTCAAGCCAAACTTGTCCGAAATGGCCTCATCACTTGGCATTGTGCTCCGCAACAACGACCGCGAGGTAGAGGATGCTTGCCGTATGCTTCAGAAAAAGCTTCATGCAGAGAGTATTATTGTTACAAGGAGCGAAAAGGGCATAACGCTCTATAACGGCTCATTCACCCATATTGCAGCCACATCAATGGAGGTTGCCGATGTTTCGGGAGCCGGAGATACCGTTATCGGGGTTCTGGCACTTGGTGCGGCGGCGGGAATTGACCTGGTAACCAATGCAACAATAGCCAATCTTGCGGCCGGAACGGTATGCCAGGAGGTTGGAGCGGTTCCGGTCAGAGCGGAAAAACTGATCAGGGCGTACCAGCAGCATCTTCAATAAAGGAGAGATGCTGCTCGATCTCCTCCGGGTAGGGAGGATTGTATGAAGCATCCATTACGAGATTTCTCAGATTTTTCAAGGAGTAAAAGGGCACTTCGAACATTCCCGCATTGCTTACCGGCGGAGGTACATCCTTGCCGGGATCAACATGCATCACAAAGGTAAGGTGAACCTTTCCCTGGTCAGTCGGAGTAAACACCCACATCCCCACCGAGTGACGAACCCGATGAAAGCGCGGATTAGCAGGCAGATAGTCAGGCTCGCCTTTCATGGTAACCGCTACGGAATTCTCCCCGGCTGCAGCCAGCCCTGTACGCATGATCATCTCTCTTTTCAAAAGAGGCCAGGGAGTATTGATGACCTGGCGAACCACATACTCAACACCATCTTTTTTTTCAAGCACATCCATATCGGCAAGCTGATGAACCCAGCGGCTATAGTTGCCCATGTCATGAAAAATGCTGATCAGCTTTTTAATGGAAACCTGCAACTCGGTCTCTCCCTTGAAACCATGGATAGAGGAGCCTTTCACCTTTGAAGAAAAAGTTTTGATTCCTTTATGTTCAACACGAAATTCCCATGCCCCATGAAGGATTGACTCTACATCCATACCGCTCTGTTGCATAGTGTAATGATTGGCAACTGCAAAAAATCACTCAGTTATAAACTGCTCGTAATTCTGGATAACCTCTTTGGGGGATTTTTTAAAGGGAGCCTCAACTGCAGTCTGGTATTTTTCCTTTTTAACCATTTGCCGCATATTATTCAAGGTATGATAGGGCGTATCAATAACGGCAATATTAACAAGCCATGAAGGTATCTCACCACCCGGCTCAAGATGAAGACGAAAAATAACCCGACACTGATTATCGGAAAGAGGAATAATGTTCCATGCACCCTCAAGCTGTGGAACCCGAACATATTTATCGTTCAGGGGAAGATAATCCGGCACACACTCCAGCTTGATAAATATCTCTGAACTCTCCGGATCCATATACCCCTGGGAACGGGTTATGATTTCACGGTCAGAAACCGGCCAGGGAGCAGTAACGCGCTGATAGATAATGCGACCCTCATCTTCCGAAAGTTCCTGTAAAATACGCATTTCAGCCGTTTTCCAGACCCACTCTGTAGCTACGTCAACATCATACAGAAGACTCAGCACCGCATGTTGGGGAGCATCAATGGTGGCAATACCGACAAAGGAGACAAAATCGGAGGATGGAACGGGGCAGGTAAATATTTTCAGCCAATCGTTTTTCAGACGCAACGTACAGGTGGCGTTATTGATTTTTTCAATAAATGACATATAAAAAACATTTTAAAGGTTAGAAAATGTCCTCTCGCTTATCCTTGCTGCAAAGCTCTTATTATCGGGTCACCGGAATCGCCCTGGCTATCTTGACAACAGGATCAGTCGTGCGCACAAAAAAACGGATTTGGCCTTCAGCTCCAAAAAGCTGATGAACAAGTCTGGATTTGACAGCCTGGGCAATGTGTTTTCTTTCGAGCAGAAAGCTTGCCCGCTCATAAGGGATTTTTTTTGCCTGACATGTCTTGATGATCAGCTCTTCAAAGTTACTCTCTTCCGAATAATGAGCAATAAACTGTTCAAGTGATGAACGGTAGCCCTGCACTGAGCTTCGGGGATCATCAAGCAGCTTCAATGCAATATCGTCAAAAGAACCTGACTGGAAGAGTTTCTGATAAAAATCAGAGTAACTCTTTGCACTCACCCAGTAATCAGGAATAATACCACCGGCATCCTTGAGTGCACTGAGCTTACTCTCACTCTTCGGCTCTTGGCCTTTCAAGGAGAGCATCAGTGCAGGAAGAGAGGTGGTCTTGTAAACCGAAAGATCGTTGTTTTTAAGGTACAATAAACTATCAGGCCGTCTAAAGAGTTTCTCGGGCAAAATGTTTGTCATCGCCTCCTGATAATAGCGTTCCCGACCTGCGCTACCCTTATGGTAGTTCCGCTGTATCTGGCGGCCGGAAGGGGTATAATAGCGGGAAATAGTCAGTCGCAAGGCTGAACCGTCAGCAAACGGAAGCTGGCGCTGCACGAGTCCTTTACCGAAGGTAAGCTCGCCAACCACAAGCGCTCTCTTGTTATCCTGCAGCGCTCCGGCAAGAATTTCGGATGCCGAAGCGCTCCCTTTATCAACCAGCACAATCACTTCGCCTTGTTCATAAGCGTCACCGGACCGGGCAACATAACGCTCGTCATCACTGCCACTGCGGCTTTTGGTATAAACAATAAGCTGGCCTTTGGAAAGAAATTCATCAGCCACGGCCACCGCCTGCTCAAGAAAGCCTCCGGGATTACCGCGAAGATCAATAATGAGGCGACTCATTCCCTCTCTTTTCAGCGTAGCCAATGCCTTACGGAACTCATCGGCCGTCGTTGCAATAAAACGACTCAAGCGAATATAGCCGACCCGCTGATCAAGCATAAAGGCCGCATCAATACTTGATGTCGATATTTTTCCGCGTGTAACCAGAAAGTCCAGCCGCTTGCCATTCAGAGGCCTGAAAACCTTCAACTGCACTTTTGATCCACTTTTCCCTCTCAGCTTTCTAAGCACATCCTGGCGAGTAATCCCCAAGGCTGAAGCCGAATCGATTGCAAGAATACGGTCACCGGCAGCAATCCCTACAGCAGCACTCGGCCCCCCGGAAAGGGGAGTTACAACGAGCAACGTATCGTTAACAACATCAAACTCTATACCTATGCCATCAAAATTACCATCAAATTCAGCCTGCGAATAAGTCACCTTTTCCGGCTCAAGATAAGCCGTATGAGGATCCAGATATTCAGCCATTCCCTGAATAGCAGCACCTGCAAGACTATCAGCATCAACCTTGTCAACGTACATCCCTCTCATCAAACCGTATGCATCAAAAACTTTTCTTAGTGGCCCGAACTGACCTTCTCTCTGACCACCAAGCCTGGTGCCGAGAAAAATGCCAAAACCAAGCACAACGACCATCATGATTATCGTGAGTATACGGGACATTATCAGCGGGTTAATTAACGGAGAGGAGGACTCGTGTTTATTTGACGAAATCACAGTTTACCGATCACGCACCACAATCACAAAAAAAACATTGCGCAACCAGAGGTGCAGTTCAAATTAATAGAATCATAAAGAACCAGCCACTCCTCCGAATAACAAAGAGATAACCTTTCACCAAAAGGAGCAATAAACCTGATTAACAAATATCAAAAAAACCACCAACCACAAGAATACTACCAACACAACGCCAGATTATCAAAAGAGATAAAAAAAAGAGAAGCCTCAAAATAAATAACAAAAATAAAAATCATAACACAGTTACAACGAATTTAATAAATAAAGATAAT
>CAIMCD010000030.1 GCA_903839405.1 uncultured Chlorobiaceae bacterium | reverse complement strand
TCAGAAGCATCTATAACCTGATTACGGAATATTGCAACCGCCAGGAAGAACGCCCTGTTTCAATTGCCGTCTTCGGCCCTCCAGGTTCCGGCAAATCGTTTGCCGTCAAGCAGATCGCCAAAGTTGCCAATCCGGATAAAATTGCCGCGAAAACGCTGACCTTCAATCTCTCCCAATTCAACACCCATCATGAACTGATTGACGCCTTTCATCAGATTCGCGATATCGGCCTCTCCGGTAAAATCCCCCTCGTCTTCTGGGATGAGTTCGATACAACTCTTGATAGCAAACCCCTCGGCTGGTTGCGCTTCTTTTTAGCACCGATGCAGGATGGAGAGTTTCAGCAGGGACAGCTTACCCATCCTATCGGAAAAGCTATTTTTGTCTTTGCAGGCGGCACACGTTCCTCTTTTAATGCATTCACGAAACAAGAAGCACTGGCCGAGGCCAAGGGACCGGACTTTCTCAGCCGCCTGAAAGGGTTTCTCAATGTGCTCGGTCCTAATCCTCAGGAGTCTGATGGTCGAGATGATCCCTATTTCATTGTGCGCCGGGCGCTCCTTCTGCGCTCCCTTTTCGAGCGACTTACCCCACATTTATTCAACGGTAACAAGCTGCAAATCGCCGATAAAGGAATCCTGCGCGCTTTCCTCCACATCAAAAAATACCATCATGGCTCCCGCTCAATGGAGTCCATTGTCGCCATGAGTCGGCTTGTCCATGCCACCCATTTCAACCGCTCATACCTTCCTCCCGAAGAGCAGCTTGGACTGCATGTTGATCCAAAAGCCTTTATTGCACTACTCCATCATCTGGAACTTGAGGGCGAGCTTCTTGATACATTAGCCAGACTGAATCATCAGTTTTTTTGTCAAACTCTCAAAGCTCAAGGATATGAATGGGGTGAGGCAACTGATGAAAGCGCAACTCCCAAAAAACACAGCTCTCTTGTGGAGTATGATGATCTGCCGCTTCACGAGCAGGAACAAAATCGCGGTGCTGTCCGTGATATTCCCAACAAACTCGCCGCCTTTGGTTACGCCATGGCTCCAAGGCAGAACAATGAGCCTGAATTTATATTCCCGCATAACGTTCTGGAGGCAATGGCAATCGGTGAACATGATCGGTGGATGGAGGAAAAAAGAAAAGATGGGTGGAAATATGCTCCTGAAACCAATAAGGAGAAAAAACTCCATACCTCACTCATAGCGTGGGATAAACTCTCTGACAAGGAGAAAGATAAAGACCGTCAGATTATTATAAACATGTCGCGCTTATTGGCCGAAGCCGGCTACACCATTGTCAAGCTTTCCCATTGAATTTGAGATGAGGTTGTTAACAATAATAATTCCATACCTGAATCGTTATGCCCGGCAAGCCAGAACAACTCTCCTATGATCTTCGTATCGGTGTTACCGGTCACCGGAATCTGACAGATGGAACCGCTATAGCAGAAGCAGTTGAGCGGCTGGTTTCCAATCTGGACAAGCTGATTGGCCAGTATGACCATATCACTACCGAATGGACAGTTATTTCTCCACTTGCGAAAGGTGCCGACACGATTGTAGCACAAGCTTTTCTTGCAAAACCCGATGCAAGGCTTGAGGTCTTCCTGCCTTTCCCTCTGGAAGAGTATCGGCAAATGATAATCGACCCAGAGGAGCTGGCTGAGTTCAACCAACTCTTCAAGCGTGCCGCGCTTTATTTTGAGCCCTCACAGGATTCCAAAGGTTATTTGCAGGTCGGCAAAGAGGTTGTCAACACCTGCGAACTGCTGATTGCCATCTGGGACGGCAATCCAGCAGAAGGAGAAGGCGGAACGGCGGACATCGTCGATTATGCACTTGAACACGGGCGAACCATTATCCGTATTGATGCAGAGAACCCGAAAAGCCCAGCCACACTGCTTATGGCAAATAAAAACAAAGATAAGCAAGAAAATACACCAAAATATCAAGAGATTCCGCTTCCCGACACAGTAGGCAAGCTGCTTGTAGCATACCATCGGCTGGTTGGGCTTTCCCGCAATCATCACTTTTTAGAGTTTTGGCGTGACCCATGTCTACCGACAACAGAACATGATCGCCTGACAGAAAAATGCTGGCAGGATGTCAAGGAACTGGCAAAAGAAGTCGAGTTGCCGGAGAAGCAACTGGAGCCGATTTTGGAATACCTCATACCAACCTATGCCCGTGCAGACCAGCTTGCCGCTCATTACCAAAAACTGCATCTCCCCGCAAGTAAAGCTATCCATATTTTAGCCGCAATGGCGGTATTCATTGTTGTCTTTCAGTTGATCTTCTTTCCTGACCCGAAGTATCTCTGGATAATTTCCCTGGAAATCGCTTCAATGTTTGGGGTACTTATTGCACTCTATTTCAGCCGAAAGTATCGTTGGCATGAAAAATGGATTGATTACCGTTATCTTGCCGAGCAGTTGCGTACCGCCATCTATACAGCCGTTGTACTCAATAAAAATCCTCTATCCGAGTCAACGAAAACATTGCCTTTTTACCATCCGCCCAAAAGCTGGATTGAAATATTGATAGCCAATCAGTCAAAGATAACTCTTAATCGTCTCGGCACACCCGCTGACGTCAATGCAGTTAGGCAGTTTGTGATCACCGGATGGCTGAAAAACCAAAAAGAATGGCATAAAGATAATTTCGAGAAAAAGGAGGAGATTGAAGAACTCCTGAGCATCGGTGTGAAAACGCTTTTCTTTATTACGCTGATAATGGCTTTTTTACATCTATTTGGAGTCGGACATCCTCAAGAAGGAGCTGAACATGCTCCAAAAGTCCCCGCACTTTGTTTGATGAGCAATTGGATAACATTTCTGGCGATTACGTTACCCGCATTGGGTGCGGCAATCCACGCTATTGGCAAACAACTAGAGTATGAGCGTATTGCAAAACGATCAGAAAAAATGGCTGCCGAGCTGGATAAACTGTTAGAGCGTGCCAAAAAGAGTAACACAATGGATGAGCTGAGAACAATCGTTCAGCAAGCCATCCAGACAGTCAATCTTGAAACATTCGAGTGGTGGGCTCTCATCAGCTTCACCTTCCCTGAAATTGTGGCGTAAAACTCATCAGAACTAACATGAATGGCAATCCAATGGGCACCGTAGAAGATTATCGTACAGGGCGCGTGCTTGAAAACATTCAGAAGGCATTGCATGTTTTCGGCGACCGAGAGGAATCACTCACGAGCAAGGCACAGGCCATAAGGATTCAGGAAAAAATTCAGGAGTTTGAAGCGAGGGTGCTCTCGTTTTCTGAA
The DNA here is from genome assembly GCA_903839405.1 of uncultured Chlorobiaceae bacterium. GTDB lineage: Bacteria > Bacteroidota > Chlorobiia > Chlorobiales > Chlorobiaceae > Chlorobium. Next base: position 4,131 of record CAIMCD010000030.1, on the reverse strand, counting down.
GCCTCCGCCTCTATCCGAAAAGCGAGAAAAATCGCTCTGGGAGAACGGGTTTGCCGGGCGCTCCATCCCAAGTCCGTATCAACCGAATCGGTTTTTCTCGATGAACTCGCCGAGGCCATGATCCTTTCGGGACAAGCCCGGGCGGTCTCTATTGAAGATGCTGAAGGTGCCCTGAAAAAGCACTCCTGCCACCCTCTTGTTATCTCGAAGGTCTCAGGCAAGTATCAGGAAATATGCGCCTCTGTGCCTTCAGACTGCCTCTTCTGGAGAGCTGAAAAAAGAGGATTGCACTCTCTGAAGCCGTTCGCCGTGAAAAGTCAGGAACGGGAGCAGTGAGGGTTTGGCGGAAAAAACTTTCGCGCTTTAAAACTTTTTCCGCACTCTGTGGCGTTGTTATGAGGTTGATAAGTATTATCAGGTTAAACACTTTAAACAGATAAACACCATGGCAGAAGAGACGCAGTCCCCCGGTATTCTCAAAAGCGTGGGTGGAGTACTCATGTTTTTTCCTCCGATCGGTATACCGGTTTTCTTTGCAAGCATCGGTTTCAAAATTGCAGGTTTTCTCTTCAACACTGCCGGTTCCGTAGTTGGTGCCATTGCCGCTCAGGCATCCAGCATTGTCGGCGGTATCTTTTGCTCAGGACCATCCTGCAAATCAGCTTCATGAGTACTGGCGAAACATCGTTTTAAAACAAGGGGGCGAGTAGCTCCCTTGTTTTTATAAAACTCCATAAAAGAGCGGATATACTCCTCAGCAACAGCATATCAGGATGTGCGCGGGTTGGCCATCAGGTCGAAAGCGTAGATGCTTCTCCCCGTTCCTTTTGCAATAGACTACGCACAGAGATATATCACTTACGGAAGTAAGCCCCATATCAGTGCAGCAACCACAATGGCGGGACCAAATGGCCATTCGGCTTCGCGACTAAGGCCTTTGAAACGACGCCACACCAAATACCAGACCACGGTAACCACACTGGCCCACAACACGATGTAAAGCAAACCGTTAACGCCCCACCAAGTGGCTAGTGCGGCCAGGAGTTTGAGGTCACCGCCACCGATACCTCTTTCGCCTTTGATGCGCTGGAACACCCAGGCAAGCCCGCCCATCAGGCCGAGCACCACGGCGGCAGATAATGCACTAACAAGCAGGCTGTGCGGAGTAAAGCCGGCATAGCTGCTGAAGAGACCCGCCAGCCCCAGCGGCAAGACAAGCCAGTCTGGCAACAGGGTGGTGTCCCAGTCAATGAGGGCGAGCAACACCAGAGTGCTCGCCAAACTGGCCTCTGGTAGCACGGCCCAGAATGCCGGATGGCTGGCGGTGTCAGCCGCATAGGCCCACAAGCTGGCGTTAAGCACCGGCACCCAAATGCGTCGGGCCAGCGGAACGGGCTGCTCCATGCCGCCAGCGGGGCCCTGCCATGCGTGCAAGGGAGCTTTGGCGCACTGCAACACCTTGCGCGGAATGATGCGGGCCAAGGGCACCAGCCAGCAGCCCACCCACGCACCGGCCAACCACCATGGCCAGTGTGCCCAAACACGCAAGATGTAGCCGAGACTCATGGCATGGACTTTTTGGAGAAGACTTCCATCACCTGAATGATTGCCGGCCCCAGCAGCACCAGCAAGAGCGCCGGAAAAATAAACAAGATGAGCGGCACGGTCATTTTGACGGGAATTTTGGCGGCTAGCTCTTCGGCGCGTTGGGTTCGGCGTGAGCGCATCATGTCTGACTGCACGCGCAACGAGGTGGCCAGACTGGTGCCAAATTTGTCGGACTGTACGATCAGGGAGACGAGATCTTCCAGATCTTCGAGAGAGGTGCGCAGTGCCAGGTTGCGTAAGGCTTCCGTACGATTGGCACCGGCGCGCATTTCGAGTGCCGAGAGGTAAAACTCTTGGGCCAGGTCGGGGTTGTTGCGGACCATTTCGTGCGATATACGGGCAATAGCGGCGTCGATGCCCATGCCCGACTCGGTGCAGATAACCATGAGGTCGATCATGTCGGGCAGGCTGTTACGCAAGCGTTTGATACGCTTTTTTGTAATGTAGCGCAGCAATATTGCGGGCAGGTAGTTGCCGGCTGTGGCTGTGAGCAGCACCAGGAAGAGGGTACGAGCGATGGGGAGGTTGGGCTGGGTGAAATGCAGAAACAAAGCCAGCACAACCGGCAGCACCAGTGTAAGCAGGGTTTTAATGGCGAAGTAGTACTGAGGTGCGTTTTTGTGGTGAATGCCGGCTTGCAAAAACTTGATCTGAACGCTGGAGCTTTGCCACCCTTCTGCCGGAAGCGAAAGTTTAGAGAGGATGCTGATGACGCTGGCTACTTTGTGGGTGCCGGCCGTTCTGGACAAGGAGGTGTCGACCGGTGCCCGACCTTGGCGAACGATGTTGGTAAGGCGTTTTTTGAGGGCGTTGTCGACCACGAAATTGTACAACGCGAGCACAACCGAAACAACAGCTGCCCCCGAGAGCACGATGGTCAGGATTTGCAGGATGGTTTGCATGTTAAACTGGAGTAGGGTTAAACCTTGATCTGGGTGATGCGGTTGAGCAGAAAGAAGCCAACAGCCATGAGCCCACCACCAATGAGGATGAGGGTCTGGCCCTGGGAAGTGGTCCAGAGCACCGACATGTAGCGGGGGTTTACAAGCGTGAGCATACCGGCGATCACAAATGGCATACAGCCCAGTACCCAGGCTGATGCGCGCCCTTCGGCTGAGAGCGTGCGAATTTTGCCGCGCAGTTTGATGCGTTCGCGCATGGTATTGGCCAACCCATCGAGTAGTTCGGTGAGGTTGCCGCCAGTTTCGTGATGAATCATGAGCGCAATGACAAAGAAATTGAGATCGAAGCTTTGCACGCGATCACTGAGATGGTCGAGAGTGTCTTTGAATGGGATGCCGAAGGCGATTTCATCGAAGACGATTTTGAATTCAGGACCGATGGGGTCGGCGAACTCCTTGCCAACCATGCCGATGGCTGAGGTAAGGCTATGGCCGGCGCGCATTGCGCGCGAGATGTAGTCGAGCGTTTCCGGAAGCTTGTCTCCAAAGGCCTGGCGGCGGTGGTTAGCCTGTCGAGATAACCAGAGAACCGGCGTGCTGGCGATAATGACGGCCAGAACAAAGAGGAGCAAGGGGTTGATTTGGCGCAGAAGACCCAGCACCACCACAACCGTAAGCAAGGCGAACATGAGCCCCATTAAGCTCCCGGCAGTGAGCGGGCCATGGGCGATTATGAGCAGGTTTTCGAGTTGCTCAAATCTTCTGGAGTGTGAGCGTAGCCAGGTTTCGAGTGCACTCTCCTGCACGTTGCTGATGTTTTGCCCAGCCGGGTTAAAGGCGTTTTGGATGACCTGCAAACGCTGTTTTTTGAGTTTTTTGCTGCGGTCGAAAAAGTGGAACCACACTCCATAGAGCAACAGCATGATCAGCATGACTGCCACAAAAGCAAAAAAGGAGATCAAAAAAGTGCTCATGATGTGCTCGTTGGTTAGTAGTTGGGGTCGGGGTCGAACATGCTTTCACTGAGGGCGATGCCGTAGGTGAGGATTTTTTCATACACTTTGGGACGCACGCCCGTGGCACTGAATATTCCTTGCACCGTTCCGTCCGGGTTAGTGCCGGTACGCTTGTAACAAAAGATTTCCTGGGTGGTAATGATGTCGCCTTCCATGCCGATGAGTTCCTGGATGCTCGTGATCTTGCGGCTACCGTCATTGAGTCGTGTTTCCTGGATGATAATGTGAAGCGACGAGGAGATGAGCTCGCGCAGGGCTTTGCTGGGTATAACGATGCCACCCATGCCCACCAGGTTTTCGAGCCGGCCCAGCGCATGCCGCGGGCTGTTGGCGTGAATGGTGGTGAGCGAGCCCTCGTGCCCGGTGTTCATGGCTTGCAGCATGTCGATCACTTCTGAGCTACGGACCTCTCCCAGCACGATGCGGTCGGGCCGCATGCGCAAGGCGTTTTTCACCAGTGCGCGCATGGTGATTTCGCCTTTACCTTCGATGTTGGGCGGACGCGTTTCCAGGCGAATGACGTGAGCTTGCTGAAGCTGCAGTTCTGCAGTGTCTTCGATGGTGACCATGCGTTCGGTGGAGGGAATAAAGCCTGAGAGAATGTT
>CAIMCD010000029.1 GCA_903839405.1 uncultured Chlorobiaceae bacterium | reverse complement strand
CATCATCCAGCGCTTCAGCCTCGACAAGCCCGAAGGATGGAGCTACCAGGAGACCGCAGCCTACGGCCATTTCGGTCGCAGTAACTTCCCATGGGAAAAAACCGAAAAAGTAGCCGAACTCCATGCAGCCCTCAACATCGCTTGAGAACAGCGCTTCAGCGGAGAGGTTTTCCCGGGGTAACGGATTTATGGTATGGAATATGCCGCTTCAGAGGGATTTTCAGAGTTGTTTTTATTGCTGATTATGCAGGGCAAGAAACCGGGCGATATTGCCCGATTTCGTTAACAGCTTAAACCGATCAGTGGAAAGAGTATATGGCACGTGGAGCAGAGGAAAAAGTGGCAAGGACAGCCGCCGTTACATCCGAAAAGAAGAGGGTCAAGCAGCAGCTTCTTGATGAGGTCAAGTTAAGCCTGAAACTGACGGAGAAGGGTATTGCATACAACGCCGGGGAGATCGAGCCGTTTCAGGATCCGATAGAGCGCAGTTCGGCATTTAATCAGCGGGGAGGGTTAACCGCTTTTTATCTACCCGGCGGCATCAGCGCCAGGGGGCAGCAGAGTCGCTGGACGCCCTATGCGCTGCTGATTGAAGATGGTCGGCCGGTCTTGTACGATGACGGAAAGCGTATTGGCGAAATCGCCTTTCAAAAAGGGCATTCGGCTTCAGAGGAGCGGCTGACGACGGGTGAGAAGGTTAGCGATATCACCACCATAACGGCCGAGGGCGGACTACATGTCATGTACAGCAATGAGTGTTCTTTAAAAGATTTGGGCGAGGATTGCCTCTATTGTGCCTTTAATGAACGGGCCAAGGATGGTTCCAGAAACCGGGTGCTTTTAAAATCGCCCCGCCAGGTTGCTGAGGCCTACGATATAACCCGCCGTGCCGGCGTGGCTAACCATTTTCGTATCACGGGCGGCTTTGTGCCGGAACGCCGCGAACTTGAATACTATCTCGATGTGGCTGATGCCATCAAGGAGAAGTACAGCTCCTTTTATGGCTGTGCGGTTGTTGGTGCCCCGGCCGATCTCTCTATGCTTGCCAAGTACAAAGAGGCCGGATTTACCAATCTCTCCACCAATATTGAAGTCTGGGACAAACATATTTTTGCCGCCATGTGTCCCGGCAAAGAGAAACGCAACGGAGGATGGCAGCACTGGGTTGACGCCCTTGAGTATGCGGTGGATCTTTTTGGAAAGGGAAATGTGCATTCAGCAATTGTTGGCGGCCTTGAACCCGTGGCATCAACCCTGGAGGGGATCGAGTATCTCGCCTCAAAAGGTGTGGTCTGTCATTTCAGTGCCTTCCGTCCGGAAAAGGGAACCCCGTTGGAAGGGTATCGGAGCCCAAGTGCCGAGTGGCACTGGGAGCTGCTTGACAAGGCAACCGATATCTTCCTCCGTTACGGGTTTACAACCCTCCAGATGTATAGCGGAAACGCTTCAGGAGCTTACAGCGCCCAGGTTTTTCAGGTCAAGGCCGAAGAGTTCGAGGGAACGAAGCTCTCCCAATGGAAATTTCCCTCGCTTGACTAGGTGAGCGGGCCGCAATGGTACAGGTGAACCCTTTGATATGCAATCCTAACCAACAAGGATAAAAAAAATGAGCCACAGTGAGAGCAAAAGCGAAATTCTGAACTACATACTCGATTCGAAATATGCAGTTCTCAACTATCTGCGTAGTGATTTGACCCCGATATCGAGGGCCATGGGCAGTTTTGCGCCGGATGGGGACGACCTCTATTTTTCTACAACCAAAGAGAGTGCCAAGGTGCAGGAGATCGAGCAGAACAAGCGGGTATCGTTTTACTTCGAGCATGACAATCAGGCGGTGGAAAACTGGAAGAGTCTGCTTTTGATTGGTGATGCCGAGCCGGTCAGCGTCGACTCAACCGATTATGGGGCAGCACTTGAACTCCTTGGCGACAAGAGTCCCCGTTTCAGGGAGCGGGTTGCAAAAGGGGAGCTCCAGAACGCGCTTATCTACCGGATCACTACCCGTGAACTCGAATATCTGGATCGCAGTAAAGGATATGGAGCTGCAGAGAAGATTGTGGTGAAATAGTTGGCGATGTCGGGATTACGGATTGTCGGCTCATATTTCAGGCAACACTGGGCGCTCTACACGGTTGGCATCAGCATGGTTGGTGGCGGCAGTCTGCTTGCCGCGCAGATTCCGGGTTTGCTCGGCCGCGTTACGGACAGCTTGCGGGATGGTCGGCTCGGCCGGGCGGAGATGGCCGGATATGTTGGCTTGATTGTGTTGATTGCCGTGGTGCGTGTTGCTACCGGATGGGGTGGTCGTGTGCTTGTGCACCACAAGGGGCGCGAGTTGACCTACCAGTTGCGCAAGGAGTTGTTTGAAAAATGGAGCACCCTCACTCCCTCCTACTATCATAGCCATAGCATAGGCGATATGATCTCCCACGCCTTAAGCGATGTGGAGGTTATCCGCGAACTGGTTTCCCAGGGGCTCAATCAGGGAGTCAGTGGTTCGGCCATGTTTCTTGGCGCTACCTATCTTATGGTGGTGCATGTCGATTGGCGGCTCACACTTGCCGGACTTGGCCCTCTGCTCTTCATCCCTCTTTTGGTCAAGTTGCTTGGCCCCCAGATCAGGCTTCAATCCCAGCGCTCCCAGGAGGCTCTTGGAGCCATGGCGCAAATTACCGAAGAGGTGATCGGCGGTATTCGAACCGTCAAGGCTTTTGGTACGGAGGATGTGGTTATTGGTCGATTTGAGGGCAGGGTGGACGCCATTGTTGCCGAGAAGATGCGTTTTGTGCATCTCTCCGCCCTGTTCGGGGCGCTGGTGCCGCTGATGGTCAATCTGGGCTTTATTTTTGTTTTGGGATATGGTGGTTTTTTAATGACCGAGAAGGCGATCTCCCTTGGGGATTTTGTTGCCTTTACGCTCTTTGTGGCGATGTTGCGTATGCCTCTGGAGCAGCTTGGTAACGTTATCAATATCGTGCAGCGCTCGGTTGCCTCTTTGCAGCGCATTGATGAACTGCTCCAAGTTGTGCCGGAGGTGGTTGACCGGAAGGAAGCGTTGCAGGATTTGCCGCTTCAGGGTTCCATTCAGGTCAGGGGGCTTAGCTTCCGCTATCCCTCAAGCGAGCGGGAGGTGCTCCAGGATATCTCCTTCACCGTGCATCCTGCTCAAACCCTTGGCATCATCGGGGCGATGGGAAGCGGCAAGTCCACGCTTGCCAATTTGCTCTTGCGGATGTCCGATCCCCCGGAGGGAACGGTTCTGGTGGGTGGACGCGATATCCTCCACTACCCCTTGGCGCGACTGAGGGATGCAATTGCCTACGTGCCGCAGGATGGCTTTCTCTTTTCCTCGATGGTGCTTGAGAACATTGGCTTTTCCGACGAATATCCCGACCGGGAGCGGGTGGAGTGTTGTGCAAAAATTACGGCGATCCATGAAAATATTCTTGGTTTTCCGGAGCAGTACGATACCGAGATAGGCGATCGGGGTGTGCGGCTCTCCGGTGGCCAGAAACAGCGTATGGCCATTGCCCGCATGATTTACAAGGATGCTCCATTTCAGATCATGGATGACTCGCTGAGTGCGGTTGATACCTCGACCGAGCGCCGGATTCTGGAGAACTTAAGGGAGTTGTCGAACTCTTCTTCCGCCGATGAGGGAAAAGGCAAGGCCACCATCATTATCTCCAACCGGTTGAGTGCGGTGCAACATGCCGATGAAATTGTGGTGCTTGAAGAGGGGCGTATTGTTGAACGCGGCAACCACTCCCGGTTGATCGCCCTGAACGGCATCTATGCCTCGCAGTGGTTTATGCAGGCCGGTCAGTTTGAGGAGAGTGAGCTGGATGGAGTTGATGCGGAGGGCGGCAGAGACCATACGACGCCTGACCTTGATGCCGAGATGGAGGCCCTGGAAGCGGGTCGCTTGGAGGAGGCATTATGAGCAGTGCAACACCAAAGAGGGGAGCGCTTGTAACGTTACTTCCCTATATGAAGGCCCACCAGGCGAAGCTCTGGTTGGTGTTTTTTCTGGTTGTGGCCGTTGTTGTTATTGAGTTGATCCAGCCCTGGCTGGTCAAGGAGGTCATTGACCGCTATGTGACGGTGGCAAAGCCCGATTTCAACTCAATTCTCGTTATGTCATCGGCCTATCTTGGGCTGGTGCTCGTGGCCTTCGGCCTTACCTACTATCAGGAGGTGTTGCTGCAGCGCATAGGAGTCTCGATTGTACGCTCTTTGCGCCTTGACCTCTTCCGTCACATTCAGCGGTTGGCGTTGCGCTACTTCGACCAGACCAGTGCCGGCCGAATCATCACCAATGTGGTGAGCGATACCGAAGCGCTCAACAATTTTTTTACCCAGTTTTTGTCCAATACGCTCCGTGGCATTTTCTCCCTGCTGCTGATCATGTTTTTTATGCTGCGATTGGACACGGTTATAGCGCTCTACTGTTTTTTGCTGCTGCCTCCGGTCGTGCTTCTGGCCATCTATTTTCAGAAGAAGATCCGTACCGTTAATGCCGAAGTGCGGCACCGGCTCGGTGTGGTCATCGGTTTTCTGGCCGAAAACCTGAGCGGCATGTCGATTGTGCAGATTTTTAATCAGGAGCTGAAGCAGCAGAAGGCGCTCAATGAGCGTAACCGGGCCCTTCTGGAATCGACCATTCTGGAAAATCGCTGGTTCCTCTGCTTTTTCAATATCACCGAACTCCTCGGAGACCTTGCCATTGCGGCGCTGTTGTGGTTCGGCGGAAAAGAGGTGATCGGCGGAACCATCTCTTTTGGTATCCTCTATGCCTTTATCGGCTATATCCGCCGATTTTTCCAGCCGATCAACACCATCTCGCAGCAGATGAACATCCTGCAATCCTCGATTGTTGCTTCGGATCGTATCAGCCGCACGCTTCAGGAGGTGCCGGATATTCAGGAGCTTATGGGAGCAACAGCACCGGAGGTGACCGGCAAAATCCAGCTCGATGGCGTTTCGTTGGCCTACCGTGCCGGCTACCCGATACTGCACAACATTAACCTCCTCATTCGTCCGGGTGAACGGGTCGGTTTTGTAGGGGCAACCGGAGCTGGAAAAAGCTCCATCATGAATCTGGTTACCCGGTTTTACGACGTCACGGCCGGGGCGGTGATCATCGACGGCAAGGATATTCGTGAGTGGCCGTTGGAGGCATTGCGGCGCTCCGTCGGGATTGTTCAGCAGGATGTGATGCTTTTTTCAGGGAGCATTATTGATAATATCCGCTTTTTCCAGGCCGACATTTCGGAGGAGCGGGTCAGGGAGGCGTGCCGGCTGGTGGGAGCGGAACCCTTTATTCTGCGCCAACCCCGAGGGTATGAAACCATGCTCTCGGAGCGGGCTTCAACCCTTTCGGCCGGAGAGCGCCAACTGCTCTCCTTCGCCCGTGTTTTGATTTTTGATCCACGGATACTCATTCTTGACGAGGCCACGGCCTCGCTTGATTCCAGAACCGAAGAGGTGCTTCAGGAGGCAATCCACCGGGTATCGGCTGGCCGAACCTTACTCGTTATTGCCCATCGTTTGTCAACCGTGCAGCAGATGGACACCATCTGTGTGCTCGAACAGGGAAGGATTGTCGAGAGCGGCACGCACGGCGAGTTGCTCCGCCAGCGCGGCTACTACTGGCGGCTGCACCAGTCAGGGATGCTGCTGGAAGAGGCGGCATAAACTGTACAAACGCAGAATGTTATCGCAGTTCGTGATCAGACTCCAATCAGAGGCCGCCCGGCCTCTTTTTTTTGTTCATCCCGGCTACCGATTGGAGTCATAAGATTACGTAATTCTTTTGCTGATCTATTTTTATTGTCCTGTTTCAGCAATATCTTAGTGATAGATAAGAATGCAAAAGGGAGCGACAGGCCCGATTTGTTGAAGGATAAAGTAGAGCGGAAATTATCAGGTATAAGTATAAAACAGTCTGTAATCAACTTTTGGTATAAAAATAAAATATATAAATCTGACTTTTAATGCCATGATTAAATGTAGCTTATAAAATTGCAACCTGAAATAACATTAAGCTGAGATGAAAATACTGGAAGGAATTGTATGCGCTCTTTGTGGAGTTTCTATTACAGATAGTAATAGTACAAAAGAACATTTAATTCCTAATTCGATTGGTGGTCGAAAAACCGTATCAGATTTTATCTGTAATAGCTGTAATAACATTGCTGGTCAGGAATGGGATTCTGAATTAGCAAAACAGCTTAATCCATGGGCTTTGTTTTTTTGTATCAATAGAGAAAGGGGTGAAGTACCATCCCAAGTGTTCGAAACCATAGAAAGTGATGGTAGAAAAGGGAAAATAAAACTTAATGCAGATGGAAGCAAGGAACGACCGATACCAGAGTGTCATGATAATGGTAATGGTCAGGTTTCTGTTTCTGCCAATTCAATAAAAGCAGCGAAACAAATGCTGGTCGGGTTAAAACGGAAAAAATATCCAAATATTGATGTAGATGGTAGTCTTAAAAATGCTAAGCAAGAAACGCATTATCCAAATCATATAGTAAAACTGCTAGATGGATCTTCAATAGGTGGCGAAAAAGCTGGACGTTCAATTGTAAAGTCAGCTTTAGCGCTAGCAGTTATGTCTGGAATAGATTTTAGGATATGCCATAATGCATGTAATTACCTTAAAAATGAAAATTCGGAACAAAACTTTGGTTTTTATTACAAACATGATTTAGTGAAAAATCGTCCCGATGGACTTGTATTCCACTGTGTAGCTGTTTGCGGTAATCCAAAAACAAAACAATTACTTGGTTATGTAGAATATTATGGTTTTTATAGAATGGTTATTTGTTTATCAGATAGCTATTCAGGAAAAGAATTTAATCATTGCTACGCTATTAATCCAATATTAAATGAAGAACTAAATCTTGATATTAGCCTTTCATTGACAAATGAAGAAATATTAGCTGTATATCGCGAAAGATTTCCTATTGATAGGTTTAAAGAGGCTTTAGATCCTGTAATTTCAAATTGGCTCAAAAAAAAGCGTGAACAAGAATTAAATGAAGCTATAAGTCAAGCATTCGAAGACGCATGGATTAATTGTGGTGCTAAGAAAGACGAAATATTAACAGTAGTTCAGATTGAAAAAATTGTCGGAGAGACTTTCTTTAATAGGGAGAAGTAGATTTTAGTGGTTTTTGGTTAGGTTGGTTTTTAACTACTGTGTGCAATTTGGCTACCTAACCCTCCGCTCAACTCGGACACCTCCTGCATTGCCTTCCGCGTTCTCGGCTCCGCCCAGCGCCTTGGTGTAAGCGTTGCCGGTTATCTTTCTCCGTTATTGTTTCAGATACTTCTATTGTTCTTATCTTCCCAGAACGCAAAGCCGCTACCATATAAATACCTTTAATAGGGTATATCATAAACAATGGCTTTCTGCTGAACATATTGTTGATACATAAATTTTTATTGTATTTTTTTTCCTGCCTTTCAACTCATCCTTCAGTACGACAGTATCGTCTCTTTCCGCTCTTCGCAACAACTCCCTGTAAAGTACTAACTTATTTATGGTAAAGAATATCCCGTTTCAACGGGATGTGAAATATCCTGTTTATTGCTGATTTTGGAGAAGCAATAAATATCAGAATATTTCAGAATAACATCTTTACCTGCAAGCTTTCTGCACTATCGGAAGAGCGTGCTTTATAAATCATTTTATACCATATTTGGGGTATTTTTATGGTATGGGATAGTTGCTATTGCAACTTTTATCCGTTATTGACTAAAGCTGAAACATGTTTTGAGTGAGGATGCTTTGCAACTATTCTCACTCCTGTGATAAGCGGGAAGTGAATTGAAAAACAAATAAAAAGAAAGGAGTAAAACATGGCTGAACTGCCGGAAGAGTTGCTGGGTCTGCTTGGTGATACGGGGAGCAGCAAGGTTGTTGGTACTATTGATGATGAAGGTATTCCTCACGTTGTTGCCAAGGGGTCGCTGACAACGCTTGATAATAAAACAATTGTTTTTGTCGAGGGTTTTGAGGGCAGCCTGACGAATGAAAATCTGATCAGGAGCACCCGACTGCACAAGAAAGTAGCGATCAATGTTACCAAAGGGTTGATCAGTTACCAGGTCAAGGGGAGCCCGCAAAAGTATTTGAAGAGCGATCCCGTTTTCCAGCAGATGTTGCAGAAAATTCGTGAACGCCGGGGCCCCGATGCCGAGATTGCCGGTGTATGGGCAGTTACTCCTGAAGAGGTTCGCAATGAATCTCCCGGTTACCGGAGTGCACTACCAAGGCAACAATGAAGCAGCTATTCGGCGAAAATAAACTGATTGTGCAGTTTATGCTCTTCTCTTTGCTTGGAGGTATGGGGATGGGCATATCCCAGATAGCGATAACGCTTTATGCGGTTGAGCTTGGCGCAACGCCGTCGCAGATCGGCCTGATCGGCGGAGTGCAGGGCATTGGACTCCTTTTGACCGTGCTGCCCATCGGATTGCTGGTTGACCACCTGGGCCCGCGCAAGGTTTTTGTTTTTGGCGCTTTGGCAAGTGCCCTTATCTACCTTCTCTTTCCGCTTGCCCGCTCATCAAATGCCCTGTTATCGGTTGTGGCGGTGGCCGGCTTTTTTACGGCGTTCAGGTTTATTCCCATGACCAGCGCTTTTCTTGACCTGGTGCGGAGGGTTGGCACGAAAAAAGCGGGTTGGCAACGGGGATCACTCTCTTTCGGGCTGGTGTTTCTTGGTCCGTTGTGTGGCTCATCCATCAGTAAATATATGGGCTTTAGCTCCACCTTTTATTTCGTCAGCGCCTCCTTCATTCTGCTGGTTTTTGGTGCGACGGTGATTTTTCCGGAGAGTAAACCGGCCGGCACCACAACACTTCGTGACAGCTTGGCGGGCATGAAAGAGTTTTTCAAGGATCGCAATATTCTTGAAGCCTCCGTTGCCGAAGCATTGGCCCTCGCTACCTTCTCCTGCTTCAATGCTTTCATCGTTGTTCTGGCCATTCGGGTCTTTCATTTCACGACACAAATCGCATCCCTTTTTGTCTCATTTGAAGGTGTGATTTATATCGGAACCCTCTTCACGCTTGGCCGGCTCTTAACCAAACTCGGACAGCGCTCGTTTTACCTGACCGGCATTACGCTTGTCGTTACCGGATTGTCACTCTTCTCGTGTATCTCGCATCCTGCATTTCTTGTTGCGGGCACCCTCCTGATCGGCATTGGCCTTGGTATGTTCAACCTCGTCAATGTCACTCGAGTCGCCCAAACCAATGCCGGAAAAGGCAAAAGTGCCGCCGTGTTTTCGATGGTGACCATGCTGGGAGCCATTATTGGCCCGGTCATTGGTGGCCTGGCCGGTGAACTGTTTGGTTCAGGCTCTGTATTCCTGATTTTCATACCGCTCTATCTGGCGTTTGCCTTAAAACTTCATTTTGGCGGTAACCGGCAACATGCCGTTGAGCTGTTGGATGAAACAGTTGAAAATCTTGTGTAGCACTCTCTATGCCGTGATAGAGCTGATAATAAAACAACCATTCAAATAAAATTAAACCCAGACGAGGGAGATCAATATGAGCACTATTAAGGAGGCATTGTACCGGGAACTGGAACTGAAAATTGCAACCAATGTTGAGGGCATCAGTTTTGATCCTCATATTTTCAAAAACCTTGATCTGGGCGCGAGGTATCAGGAGGTTAATCATCTCTGCTTCGAGATGGCCTATGAAACGCATGTCGGCATTCTGTTTCCGGCCGGTTTTACCTCTCCTCACGGCTTGACCTTCACCCTCCGCTGGGATCGCCGGTCACCATACTCCCTGATCAACGACAAAGAGAGCTACTACCTTGCCCATCATGGAAAAGCCCTTTTCCCCATTGAGTTTATTTCGCGGCCAAACTATTACGGACTGAAAACCTCTGATGGCGTCAGCATGAACGTCATAGCGGGTTATGGCTTGGAAGGCTCCCTTGCGGTTGCCTACAGTAATGAGTGTGCGCTCAAGGAAAAAGATCACGACTGCAAATTCTGCAACATCAATGCCACCAAGGATGCCTACGGCGAGGCGGAAGGGGTTGGATGGAAATATCCCCGCCAGGTTGGTGAAACGGTTGCCGCAGCCTACCGGGAGGATGGAGCGCGTCATGTGACGATTACCGGCGGATTTGTGGCTGAGCGGCGCGAAGTGGAGTACTATCTGGATGTAGCCGAGGCAATCCAGGAGCATACCGGCCTGAAAGATTTCAACGGTACGGCCTGCGTTGGTGCGCCGCACGACCTCACCATTATCGACAAGTACAAAGAGGCGGGATACCGCACCATTGCGACCAACATCGAGATCTGGGACCGCAATATCTTCAAAGCAATCTGCCCCGGCAAGGATCTGCAGTGCGGCGGATGGGATCACTGGGTGAAGGCATTGGAGTATGAGGTGGAGGTGTTTGGTCGCGGCAAGGTTCGTTCGGTGATTGTGGCCGGTATCGAACCAAAGGAGTCAACCCTGGAAGGAATTGAATATCTCGCATCAAAGGGTGTGATCTGCCTGGCTTCAAGCTGGAATCCGAATCCCGGCTCGGCTTTGGCGGGACATCGTTCACCGGAGCCGTCATGGCATGTTGATCTCCACCGGAAAACCAATGCGATTTACCGAAAGCATGGTTTCACCTATGAAGAGATCTATGACTGCACGCCTGTTCAGAACGGGATTTGCCATGATCTTTACCGGATTGAGGATGAAACATTGCCTGTTTTCAAAGCCAAAGTTGCATGAAAATACACAATTAACCAGGGAGAATGATATGAGCACACTTAAAAAGACATTGTACCGGGAACTGGAGTTGAAAATCTCAACAAATGACGAGGGGATCAGCTTCGATCCCCTGATTTTTAAAAACCTTGATCTTGGTGGCCGGTATCAGGAAGATATTCATATCTGTTTCGAGATGGCCTATGAAACTCATGTGGGGTTGAAGTTCCCGCCCTTTTTTACCTCTCCCCACGGATTGATCTTCAACCTCCGCTGGGATCGTCGCTCATCCTATTCCTTAATCAATGAAAAAGGAACCTTCTACCTTGCCCATCACGGAAAAGTCATTTTCCCGGTTGAATTTCCTGAGCGGCCGAAGTATTACGGTCTGAAAACCTCTGACGGTTCGTCAATGTCTACCATTGCAAGCTACGCTCAGGAAGGAGCAGTGGTGGTTGCTTACAGCAATGAGTGTTCACTGAAAGAGCGGGGTCAGGACTGCAAATTCTGCAACATCAATGCCACAAAGGCGGCCTATGGTGAAGCCGAAGGTATTGGCTGGAAAACACCAAAGCAGGTTGGTGAAACGGTTGCTGCCGCATACAGCGAGTTCCAGGATGGAGCGCGCCGGTTTAATTTGACCGGCGGATTTGTGGCTGAGCGGCGGGAGGTTGAGTACTACCTGGATGTGGCCGATGCCATCAAGGAGCATACCGGGCTTGAAGATTTCAACGGCCTTGCAGCAATTGGCGCGCCGCTTGACCTCACTGTTATCGAAAAGTACAAGGAGGCGGGGTATCGCACCATTGCCAGCAATATCGAGATCTGGGATAAAAATATTTTCAAGGCCATCTGCCCCGGCAAGGATCAGCAGTGCGGAGGGTGGGATCACTGGCTGAAGGTGCTGGATCATGAAGTCGAAGTGTTCGGGCGAGGAAAAGTTCGGTCAAACATTGTGGCCGGAATTGAGCCAAAAGAGTCAACCCTTGAAGGTATCGAATACCTAGCGTCCAGAGGTGTTATCGGTCTTGCTACCGTCTGGAATCCAAACCCTGGCTCCGGTCTGGAGGGACATCGTGCCCCTGAGCCTGCCTGGTATTTTGATCTCTTCAAGAAGATTTTCGCAATCCATAGAAAGTACGGCTTTACCTATGAAGAACTCTATGACTGCTCCGGCGCAACAGGGATCATCAGTGATCTTTACCGGATTGAAGATGAAACACTGCCGGTTTTCAAGGCGCAAGTTGCCTGATCATGCTCGGCAACTATTTTTAGCGCCATGCATTCGTATCTGATTTGGGGCGGCTTATGGTTTTGTTGCGGCTCTGCAACCGGGGCCGCTGCAAACCTATCTGATCGCGCAGGGTGTACGTAGTGGATGGCGCTGTTCTTTGCCTATGGTGTTTGCACCATTGCTGAGTGACGGCCCCATTATTCTCCTTGTTCTCTTTGCGTTGAGTCGTATCCCGTTTTGGTGGCTGAACATCTTACGCTTTGCGGGCGCTCTCTTTGTAACATTTTGGCCGGAGTAACCTTGTTATTTGGCGGGTTGTAGAGCAGAACGATTGTTCCGGTTTTATTCCTTTTTTATGTGATAACCTCATTATGGTATCAAAAATACCGTGTAAACGGGATTTATAAATTTCTGCTTATTTCCGACATTTCTTAATGAGTGCGAAAGTACGCTGATAGATGCAAGCTCATTTATCAATCATCTCAACCGCATCTTTTTTTTCGTGCAGCCTGATCATGATAAAGCGGTTTTATATAAAATATCGTCTTGATCAAATAAAAAAGTTTATGAAAAAGCCGATTCTTTGCGCTAGAGAGTTGGCTTTTTTCTTGTGAAGCATCCGCTGAAATAATCGTCTGTTATAACATCCCAATAAAATATCTGCAAGGAAATTCATATGAGCAATCTTAAAGAGACATTGTACCGGGAACTGGAGCTTAAAATCATAACCGGAGTTGAAGGGATCAGCTTTGATCCACTCATTTTCCAGCATCTCGGTCTTGGCGGACAATATCAGGAGGATATCCATTTATGTTTCGAAATGGCCCATGAAACCCATGTCAAAATCCAATTCCCGGTCGGTTTTTATTCTCCACATGGATTGGTCTACTTCCTTCGTTGGGATCGCCGCTCATCTTACTCC
Organism: uncultured Chlorobiaceae bacterium; assembly: GCA_903839405.1. GTDB lineage: Bacteria > Bacteroidota > Chlorobiia > Chlorobiales > Chlorobiaceae > Chlorobium. Next base: position 44,111 of record CAIMCD010000029.1, on the reverse strand, counting down.
ATCATCCATGAAGGTGGCGTCTACTACCTTGCCCATCATGGAAAAGTAATTTTCCCGGTAGAGTTCATTGAACGGCCAAACTATTACGGGCTGAAAACCTCGGATGGCACCAGCATGGCTACGATAGCGAGCTACTCCCAGGAAGGCGCACTGGTGGTTGCCTACAGTAATGAGTGTGCACTCAAGGAGAAAGATCACGATTGCAAATTCTGCAACATCAACGCGACCAAGGATACCTATGGTGAGGCCGAGGGTATTGGCTGGAAATATCCGAAGCAGGTTGGTGAAACCGTTGCCGCAGCCTACAGGCTGGATGGCGCTCGTCACCTGACCATAACCGGCGGGTTTGTGGCCGAGCGCCGTGAAGTGGAGTACTACCTGGATGTGGCGGATGCGATCAAGGCAGAGACCGGGCTTGAGGATTTCAACGGCACGGCCTGTGTTGGTGCGCCGCACGACCTCGGCATTATTGACAAGTACAAGGAGGCGGGATATCGTACGATTGCCACCAATATCGAGATATGGGATCGGAACATCTTCAAGGCGATCTGCCCCGGCAAAGAGCAGCAGTGCGGCGGATGGGAGCACTGGGTGAAAGCGCTGGAGTACGAGGTGGAGGTGTTCGGCCGAGGCAAGGTGCGCTCAAACATTGTGGCGGGGCTTGAGCCAAAGGATTCAACCCTTGAGGGGGTCGAATATCTTGCATCAAAAGGTGTGATCTGCTTCGCAACCGGGTGGTGCCCGAATCCGGGTTCAGCATTGGAGGGACATCGTTCGCCTGAACCGGCCTGGCATTTTGACCTCTATAAAAAAATCGCGGCAATCCACCGCAAGTATGGCTTTACCTATGAGGAGATTTATGACTGCTATGCAACGCCCATACTTCCCATACACGATATTTACCGGATTGAGGATGAGCTGCTGCCAGTTTTTAACGCCCAACTTGTCTGATTGATAAACCATTTAACCGTGAAAATAACTATGAGCAATCTTAGAGAGACATTGTATCTGGAGCTGGAATTGAAAATTAAAACCAATGTTGAGGGTATCAGCTTTGATCCTCAAATTTTCCGGCATTTTGATCTCGGTGGCCGCTATCAGGAGGAAATTCACGGCGGTTTTGAGATGGCCTATGAAACCCATGTAGGCATCAAGTTCCCGACCGGTTTTCGCTCTCCCAATGGTTTGGTCTATGCCCTGAGGTGGGATCGCCGCTCAACCTACTCCCTCATTAACGAAAACGGGACCTACTACCTTGCCCATCATGGAAAAGTAATTTTCCCCGTTGAGTTCCTTGAACGCCCGGATTATTACGCAAAGAAAACTTCTGACGGTACAAGCATGTCCACGATCGTCCGCTTTGGTCAGTATGGTGCCTTAACGGTTTGTTACAGTAATGAGTGTGCGTTGAAGGAAAAAGATCACGACTGTAAATTCTGCAACATCAACGCCACCAAGGATGCCTATGCGGAGGCTGAAGGTATCGGGTGGAAAAATCCGAAGCAGGTCGGTGAGACGGTTGCCGCCGCATACAGCGAAGGGGCGCGTCATCTGACCATAACCGGCGGTTTTGTGGCCGAGCGACGCGAAGTGGAGTACTACCTGGATGTGGCTGACTCGATTAAAGAACACACCGGTCTTGATGATTTCAACGGCACGGCCTGCGTTGGCGCGCCGCACGACCTCGGCATTATCGACAAGTACAAAGAGGCGGGATACCGTACGATTGCAACCAACATCGAGATCTGGGATCGGAATATCTTCAGGGCAATCTGCCCCGGCAAAGAGCTGCAGTGCGGCGGTTGGGAGCACTGGGTGAAGGCGTTGGAGTATGAGGTGGAGGTGTTCGGCCGAGGCAAGGTGCGCTCAAACATTGTGGCCGGAATTGAACCAAAGGAGTCAACCCTTGAGGGCATTGAATATCTTGCATCAAAGGGTGTGATCTGCTTTGCCTCAAGCTGGTGCCCGAACCCTGGGTCTGCCTTGGCGGGACATCGTTCACCGGAGCCAGCCTGGCACATTGATCTCTACTATAAAATTGCAGCAATTTACCGGAAGTATGGGTTTACCTATGATGAACTCTATGACTGCTATGCTGCTCCCACCAGTATTGTTCATGATATTTACCGTATTGAGGAAGCACTGCTGCCTGCTTTCAAGGCCCAGGTTGCATGAATCACGCATCCTGATACCGATACCGCGCTCGTAACAAAGCGCTGGTATCGGCTTTTTTTGATAGTATTGCTACAAGCTGGAATACAAAATCACATTACCTCGGTTATTTGCATTACCTCATTTATGGTATATAAAATGCCTGTTAAGCGGGATTTGCAAATCCCGCTTAATTATTGATTTTGATTATTCTAAATACTATTGAAATATCCTGCAGAGAGATTGGTTTTTTAAGGCGAAGAGATACAATAAAATAGTTGATGCAAAGTTTAATGTAAGCTCAAATCTCTTTTGAAGAGTGAATACCATATTTCCGGTATTTTTTCCTAAACGTTTGTTTTCAGTATAAAAAATAACTTTTATTAGACTTCACTGATTTGCTCTAACGGTTATGATGTTGATCATGCTATCAAATATATATTGTTTTATTGGCTGTTGTCTGTATGGATATCCTGACTTGAAAGTATGCTGGCAAGTATAATGTTTGAAGTTTAACTCATGTTATAAACAGCCAATTCTTACGGTCAGAGAGTTGGCTTTTTTTTTGAAAAATTTGAATCAATAATTTTAACGAATGCAAAATCAGGGAGCATACAGATATGAGCAATATTAAAGAAACATTGTACCGGGAACTGGAACTGAAAGTTATAACCGGTGTTGAGGGTATAAACTTTGATCCCCAGATTTTCCGGCACCTTGATCTTGGTGGCCGCTACCAGGAGGATATTCATATCTGTATGGAGTTTGCCCATGAAACCCATGTAGGCATCAAGTTTCCAACCGGCTTTCTCTCTCCCAATGGTTTGATCTATTACCTCAAGTGGGATCGCCGCTCATCATACTCCTTCATTTATGAGAACGGGAGCTACTATCTGGCCCATCATGGCAAAGTCATTTTCCCGGTTGAATTCCTTGAACGGCCGAATTATTACCGGGAGAAGACCTCGGACGGCACCAGTATGTCAACCATAGCCAGCTACTTTCAGGAAGGAGCACTGGTGGTTGCCTACAGCAATGAGTGCGCCCTGAAGGAGAAAGATCACGACTGCAAATTCTGCAACATCAATGCGACAAAAGCGACCTATGGCGAGGTGGAAGGGATTGGCTGGAAGTACCCGAAGCAGGTTGGTGAAACCGTTGGTGCGGCCTACCGCGATGGAGCCCGCCATGTGACGATCACCGGCGGATTTGTGGCCGAGCGGCGCGAAGTTGAGTACTACCTGGATGTGGCTGACGCAATCAAGGAGCATACCGGGCTGGAGGATTTCAACGGCACAGCCTGCGTTGGCGCGCCGCACGACCTCTCTATTATCGACAAGTACAAGGAGGCAGGTTATCGAACCATTGCAACCAACATTGAGATCTGGGACCGGAACATCTTCAAGGCCATCTGCCCCGGCAAGGAGCAGCAGTGCGGCGGATGGGAGCACTGGGTGAAGGCATTGGAGTATGAGGTGGAGGTGTTCGGCCGAGGCAAGGTGCGTTCCAACATTGTGGCGGGGCTTGAGCCAAAGGAGTCCACCCTTGAGGGAGTTGAATACCTCGCTTCAAAAGGTGTTATCTGCTTTGCCACAAGCTGGAATCCAAACCCCGGCTCGGCTCTGGAGGGGCACCGCTCACCGGAACCGGCATGGCATCTGGATCTCTACAAGAAGATCGCGGCAATACACCGCAAGTATGGTTTTACCTATGAGGAGCTTTATGACTGCAACGCTGCACCAATAGGCGTCATCAACGATATCTACCGTATTGAGGATGAACTGCTGCCGGTATTTGAGGCTCAGTTTGCATAATTAAACAATTGTCAGGAATCAGATTAACATGAGCAGCATCAAAGAACAACTCTACAAGGAACTTGAAGTAAAGGCAGTCGCCTGCATTGATGGCGTCAGCTTCGATCCGCATATATTCCAGCACCTTGATCTCGGCGGAAGGTATCAGGAGGAGGTTCACTCCCTTTTCGAAATGGATCATGAGTCCCATGTCGGGGTTCAGTTTCCTGCCGGATTCTATTTGCCTAACGGTCTGTTTTATCCCCTCAAGTGGGATCGCCGCTCAAGGTACTCCATCATTCTCGATCAGGGCGCTTATTACCTCGCTAACGGGCAGGATCTCATCTTCCCGATCCGGTTTCCTGACCGACCGAAATACTACGGGCTGAAGACCTCCGACGGGACAAAAATGAACACGATAGCCCTCTATAACCAGAATGGAAAGCTCCATGTGGTCTACAGCAACTCTTGCGCCTTCAATGAAAAGGGGCACGATTGCAAATTCTGCAACATCAATGCAACCCATAATACCTACGGCGAGGAGGAGGGGATCGGCTGGACCTATCCTCGCCAGATCGGCGAAACCGTTGCGGCGGCCTACCGGTTGGACGGTGCCTATCATCTGAGCCTCACCGGAGGGTATGTGCCCGAACGGCGTGAAGTTGAATACTATCTGGACGTGGCCGATTCCATCCGCGAGCATACCGGTCTCGACGATTTCAACGGTACAGCCGTCATCGGAGCCCCCAATGATCTCGACATTATTGAGAAGTACAAGGAGGCCGGTTTCCGCACCATTGCAACCAACATCGAGTTCTGGGATAAAGACATTTTCAAGGCCATCTGCCCCGGAAAGTATCGCGAGTCCGGCGGTTTGGAGCAGTGGGTGAAGACGCTGGAGCATGAGGTGCAGGTGTTCGGCCGAGGCAAGGTGCGCTCAAACATCGTGGCCGGTATTGAACCGAAAGAGACGACGCTTGAGGGTATTGAGATTCTGGCATCCAAAGGCGTGATCTGTTTTGCGACAAGCTGGAATCCGAATCCCGGTTCAGCGCTTGAGGGGCATCGCACACCGGAACCGGCATGGCATCTCGACCTCTACCAGAAAATCGCAGCCATCTTCAGAAAGAGCGGCTTCACCTATGACGAAATTTACGACACCTCCTCATCGGGTGTATCCATCATCCATGACATTTACCGGATCGAGGATGAGAGTCTGCCCATTTTCAGCAAAGAGAGTGCTGCCCTTGAGGCGGTTTCAGAACGATGACGCTTACGCAAAAAGATTAATTGAAAACCTATGTCTGAAGTACTGCTTATAACCGGTGGAGCGAGCGGGATTGGGGCCGCCACAGCCCGTCTTGCGGCCGAAAAAGGATACGCCATAGCCATCAACTATCGCACAAAAGAGGCTGAGGCCGTTCGTCTGGTCGATGAGCTGAAAGCTTTCGGGGTTCGAGCCATCGCCGTGCAGGCCGATATCTCCCGACCGGAGGATATTGAGCGACTCTACAGGGTGGTTGATGAAGAGCTTGGCCCGGTTACCGCACTGGTCAACAGCGCCGGTATCGGCAGTGGCCCTGCCCGGGTTGATGAGAGCGATGCCGGGGTGCTGCATCAGCTTTTTCAAACCAATGTTATTGGCTTGATACTCTCCACCAAAGAGGCTGTGCGCCGGATGTCCACGCTGCATGGTGGCAAGGGCGGGGTCATTATCAATGTTTCATCGATGGCTGCAACCATCGGGGGGCGCCCTGGCTCCTCCCTGTACGCGGCCTCAAAAGCCGCGGTCGACACCTTTACGGTTGGGCTCGGAAAGGAGGTTGCCGGCGAAGGGATACGAGCGATCTCGGTTCGTCCCGGTTTTACCAGAACCGGGATGACCGCTGAAATCGAGAAAGATCCGCAACGGCTTGCCGATATTTCAGCCACAATCCCGATAGGTCGCCCCGGTTTTGTAGATGAGGTGGCCAAGCCAATTATCTGGCTCCTTTCCAGCGAGGCCTCCTTTATTACCGGTGCCGTGCTCGATATTTCCGGCGGAGGGTTCAGGCTGGGATATCCGGTTCCTCCGCCAGTAACAACCCTTTCAGCGGCAGCGGAGGTCGCATAAGCCGGGTGGGGAAGAGCATCATTGTAGAAGAGATCTCTCGCAGCGTGTAGCCGTAATGGCCAGCCATAAATGAGCGGCCCGGTGGAGATGATTAACCAATCAAGAATCAACGTATAAGGAGTTTTTCGATGAGCAAGAAGCATGGAAAGCATATTGCAATTTACGGTAAGGGCGGAATCGGCAAGTCTACCACTACCTCCAATATCAGCGCAGCCCTGGCCGAGGCCGGCTACCGGGTGATTCAGATCGGATGCGATCCCAAGAGCGATTCAACCACCATCCTGCGGGGCGGCAACGATTTGCCGACCGTGCTCGACACCTTGCGTGAGAAGAGCAAGGTTAAAATTGAGGATGTCTCAGCGGTTGGTTTTGGAGGAGTGCTCTGCATCGAAGCCGGGGGACCGGTACCGGGAGTCGGTTGCGCCGGCAGGGGCATCAATGCAGCGGTGGAGCTTCTGCAGGAGCTGAGGCTTTTTGAAGAGTACAAGCCTGATTTTGTGCTCTACGATGTTTTGGGAGATGTGGTGTGCGGCGGCTTTGCCGTGCCGATTCGGGACGGTATTGCCGACCGGGCTTTTGTGGTGACCTCGTCGGACTTTATGGCCATTTTCGCCGCTAACAACCTGTTCAAGGCCATCAATAAATATGCCCCTTCCGGCGGTGCGCGTTTGGGCGGTGTGATTGCCAACAGCATCCAGGCTCCTTATGCCCAGTCGCTGATTGATGACTTTACCCAGCAAACCGGCACCTCTGTTGTGGGCTATGTGCCACGCTCGTTTACGGTCTCTCAAAGTGAACTCTACGGCCAGACCGTGATTGAGGCGGTACCGAAATCCGAGCAGGCCGATGTCTACCGGAATCTGGCCCGGTTCATTGACGAAAATGAGGATTCGGTTATTCCAAAGCCGCTTAACGGCCCGGAGTTGAAGCGGTGGGCCAGAACCTGGGGCGACCGGATCTTTGAGGTTGAGAGCGGAGTGGTGCACAACATGGAGTCAATTTAATAGCTAACCGGAAAAACGAGGACAATACCAATGACTCTTTTGAAAGCAAGAGCCTCCCTGACCCGTGAGAAACAACTTGAAGCGCTGAACGCCTGGCAGGGGAGTGCGCTCTCTGCCGTGACGGAGTTTTCGGATGGCGAGCTGGTCAAGCGCATCCGCACCTTTTCGCAGAGCACCGAGGACGACACCCTCTATGCCCTGCGCCTTCTTGCAGGTATTCGTAACAGCGTGACCGTCATCCATGCTCCGCGTGGTTGTGCGGCCGCAGGCCTTTTTCATCAGGTGACGAGAGGCCAGGGGCGCTGGATTGTAACCAATCTGGATGACCGCGATACCATCATGGGCGCTGATCGGAAACTGCGCAAGGCCGTTCAGGAGCTCTATCACCGCTATAAACCGGAAGTGATTTTTATTCTTTCGAGCCCGGTTGTGGCGATCAATAATGATGATATCCAGTCGGTTGTTGAGGAGTTGCACGAGGAGCTGGAGGTTGATATCATTCCATTCTACGTGACGGGTTTTGCATCCCATCATGCCGTAACGGGTTACGACATAGCCAGTCACGCCCTCCTGAAATATCTTGGCGGAAAGGGTGGCGAGCCGGACGAGCGGGTCAATCTTTTGGCGGTCGGCGAGCACCCTGAAGATCGAAACGAAGCAAAACGGCTCCTCACGGCCCTTGGACTTGAGCTGAATATTTTGCCGGATGGAGCCTCACCCGACACCTTCCGTTCGGCAGCTTCGGCCCGGCTCTCCCTTGCGCTCGATCAGGACAGTGGAAATTATCTGGGAGTCACCTTGCGGGAGGTCTATGGTGTAGCCTATCTCCCGGCATCGCGCCCGATCGGTATCAAGGCCACAGGGCGATGGCTCACCGAGGTCGGCCGGGCGCTTGGGCTTACGGAGGCCGCGAGCAGGCTGCATGAAGAGGAGTCCGAACGGGCCGGGCGTGCTCTTGGTGACTTTACCCTTGAAGGTGTTCGTGTTTATCTCGGACTCTCCTCCGCAAATGCCTTTGCTCTCAGCTCTCTCATCGAGGAGTTGGGCGGTGAGGTTATGGGCATAACCGTGAACCGTCTGGATCAACTGCACAAGGAGCGGCTGGATGAACTCTCCCTGCGCCATCCGGCCCTGCAGATCCATGTGGCCGATGGCCAGCCGTTTGAGGAGGCAAACATTGTGAAACGTTTGAGCCCCGATCTCTATCTGGGCGATTCAAACCATATCGCGCAAATCGGTCGACTCGGCATTCCGGTGCTCTCCCTTGAAGAGAGCCCATTTCTTGGTTACAACGGCGTGATCACGCTTGCTCGTCGTATTACTGCAGCATTACGCAATCGCTCGTTTGGCGAAGCACTTGCCCATACACCGCTCTCCTACAAGGATGCGTGGTTTCGGCGCACGCCCAACTGGCATATCAAAAAAGAGGTCAGATAAGTATGGCACATCATATAGAGGGATCGCGCAACTCCTGTGCCTTGCATGGAGCTTTGCAGGTTATTGAGGCAATTGAGGGGGCCGTGCCGGTTATTCACAGCACGGCCGGTTGCGGAGCACAGCATTTTCTTGGGGTGAACCGTCTCAATGCCGGCAGTGACAGTTTCGGCGGGCCGCCGGTTGCGAGCAGCAACATCAGTGAAAAACATGTTGTTTTTGGTGGCAGCTCGCGGCTCCGCGAACAGCTTAAAAATACGGTCAAGATTGTTGAGGGTGATCTTTACTTCATCGTTACCGGCTGCTCCACCGAGATGGTGGGTGATGACATTCCGGCCATGAACAAGGAGGGGCGCGACCAGGATTTTCAGGTCATCTACGCCAATACACCAGGCTTTCGTGGCGATGTGCATCAAGGCTACCAGTTGGCTGTGAAAGCGCTGATTGAACAACTGCCCACTCTCGGCAAGGCCGTCCCGCCGAAAGTAGAAGGTCTGGTGAACATATTGGGAATCATTCCGCATCAAGATCCATTCTGGGCCGGAAATCTTGAAGAGCTCGGACGACTGCTTGAGGGGATCGGTTTGAAGGCGAACCTCCTGTTCGGTTACGATCAAGGGGTTTCAGCCTGGCAGAAGCTTCCGGATGCGGCGCTGAACGTGGTGCTCTCGGTGTGGGGCGAGGCTCCGGCCCTGCTGCTTGAGGAGCGTTACAACACTCCATGGCTGGCGCTGGAAGGGTTGCCCGTCGGGAGTGCTGCAGGAGCTTTTTTGCGGCAGGTCACGGAACGGTTACAACTGGATGCGCATCGTACCGAACTCTTTATCGAGTCGGAAGAGAAGCGCCTGAACCGCTATCTGGCCTCATTGGCCGATACCTATTACCGGGCCGGCTTCCAGCGTGAATTTGCTCTCATTGGCGAGAGTGCACAGGTTGTGGGTGTGAGTGAGTTTCTGACACGAACCCTCGGCCTGCTCCCCCGCACCTTGATCATAACCGATAATCCGCCGGAGGAGTCCCGAGAGGCGCTAATTCTGCGGCTGACGACGCTTCTGGAAGGTGCAGGTACCGAACTCTTTTTCAGCGAAGATCATGGCGAAATCACCGACCTGGTGCGTAACAGCGGTGCCGAAGTGGTGCTGGGGAGTGCGCTTGAAGAGGGTGTGGCGGCCGAGTTGGGCGCGGCGTTTTTGCAGCTCTCTTTTCCGCTCTCTGACCGGGTTGTGCTGAACCGTTCGTACGCCGGTTATCGCGGTGCCGCCACTCTTCTGGAAGAGTTAGGCAGTGCCATACTTTCACACAGTTATCAGAGCCGCCGGATCTTGCAGGAATCTTATTGAACACCAAAACGTCTAACCGAAAAGGATACAGCGATGAGCACTCTTAAAGAGACATTGTACCGGGAACTGGAACTGAAAATTATTACCGGTGTTGAGGGTATCAACTTTGATCCCCATATTTTCCGCCACTTGGACCTTGGCGGCCGCTATCAGGAGGAGGTTCACTGCCTCTTCGAGGGTGACCATGAAACCCATGTCGGCATCAAGTTTCCGGCCGGCTTTCTCTCTCCGCACGGTCTGACCTACATCCTCAAGTGGGACCGTCGTTCGCCATACTCCTTTATCTATGAAAAAGGGGTCTACTACCTGGCCCATCAGGGCAAGGTCATCTTTCCGGTTGAGTTCCTTGACCGGCCGGCTTACTACGGCCTGAAAACTTCAGATGGCACCAGCATGCCGAATCTTGCGCTCTATACCCGCGATGGGGCACTACTGGTTGCCTACAGCAATGAGTGCGCCCTGAAAGATCAGGATCATGACTGCAAATTCTGCAATATCAATGCAACAAAGGATACCTACGGCGAGATCGAAGGGATCGGCTGGAAATATCCGAAGCAGGTTGCGGAAACCGTTGCGGCGGCCTACCGGGACGGGGCACGTCATGTAACCATTACCGGCGGATTTGTGGCTGAACGCCGCGAGGTAGAGTACTATCTGGATGTGGCCGATGCGATCAAGGCCGAGACCGGGCTTGATGATTTCAACGGTACAGCCGTTATCGGCGCGCCTCACGACCTCAGCATTATCGACAAATACAAGGAGGCCGGATACCGTACCATCGCTACCAACATCGAGATCTGGGACCGCAACATCTTCAAGGCAATCTGCCCCGGCAAGGAGCTGCAGTGCGGCGGCTGGGAGCATTGGGTGAAAGCGCTGGAGTATGAGGTGCAGGTGTTTGGCCGTGGAAAGGTGCGCTCCAACATTGTGGCCGGTATTGAACCAAAGGATTCAACTCTTGAGGGTATTGAATATCTCGCCTCAAAGGGTGTAATCTGTTTTGCTACAAGCTGGAATCCGAACCCCGGCTCGGCTCTTGAGGGGCACCGTACACCGGAACCGGCCTGGCATTTCGATCTCTACAAAAAGATTGCCGCCATACACCGCAAGTATGGGTTCACCTATGATGAGCTCTATGATTGCAATGCTGCACCGATAACGGTTATCCATGATATTTACCGGATTGAGGATGAAACGCTGCCGGTTTTCAAAACCGAGTTGGCCGAGGCAGCAATTGGTTGAAACAAAACAGTTAATGGAGTGCAATGAGTAAGAGCAGTAAGGTATTTCTTGTCACCGGTGCCTCAACCGGCATCGGTGAAGCGACCGCACGCCGCGCCGTTGAAGCCGGATTTCGTGTTGTGCTTGCAGCTCGTTCAACCCAAAAGCTTGAGCGACTGCAGGCAGAACTCGGCCGCGACCGGGCACTTGCCGTTACCTGTGACGTTTCAAGCTGGCAATCACAGCAGGAGTTGGTGGCGCAAACCTTGAAACAGTTCGGCCGGATTGATGTTGTTTTTGCCAACGCCGGCTTTTCACGCGGGCCGACCTTTTATGGGGGTGAGCATAACCCGGATGATTGGAAAGAGATGGTTCTGGTCAATGTTTATGGCGCGGCGGCAACGGCGCGCCTGACTTTGCCGGAACTGGTGAAAAACCGTGGCCACTTTCTCATTACCGGTTCTGTAGCAGGGCGTATTACCTCGACCCAGAACCTCTATTCAGCAACCAAGTGGGCCGTTACCGGCATGGCCCAGGCTATTCGTAATGAGATGGCCGGAACCGGGATTCGCGTAACCCTGGTTAATCCGGGCATCGTTGATACGCCCTTTTGGGATCATCTTCAGAAACCTGCGAACGCAAAAGAGCTGGAAGCGGATGATGTTGCCCGTGCGGTGCTCTATGCGGTGAGTCAGCCAGAGCATGTTGATGTCAACGAAATCCTGATCCGACCGACCGGCCAGCCTCAATAACAGCAACCGAAAAACCCTGGGCACCGGGTTATTTGGAAAAGGACGTGTAATGCCATGACAGACCAGCACCATAAAGAGTCGCTTCTCTTCGGCTTTGTCTCCATCAATCTCTTTACCGGAATTGTTGTCGGAATCTTTCAGATGCTCATTCCCCTCTATGCCTTGAGCCTCGATGCAAGCAATGCCGAGCTTGGCTTTATTCGCGGGGGGATGGGACTCGGCATGTTTCTGACGGTCATTCCGGCCGGCTTTCTTGTTGATCACTTTGGCTCGAAACGCCTCTATCTGGCCGGAAGCATCTTTTGTACCCTTGTGATTGTCGGGGTTTGTTTGGCTGTTACTCCGCTTGCCCTGATTGTGTTGATGAGCATGTACGGATTTTTCCGCTCACTGAGCCTGATCGCCACCAATGCGGCCTTTTTCACCAATCTTGCGGTTATCGGTATGGAGAAGGCGGCATGGATAAATGGTTCACTCCTCTTTGGCGCGGTGGCCGTCGGCCCGATTTTGGCCGGCCTCTTGAGCAAGTATATGAGCTATCCGACCATTTTCAAACTGGTTCTGGCCCTCTATCCGGTACCGATCCTTTTTGTGCTTTTTCGCTACCGGGAGAGCCCGAAGGCCCATATTGAGAGCGGTGACGGCGGCAAACTCCTCGCACAGGTGCGGGAGTTCAAGGCACTTCTGCTCGACAAGTCGATCCGATATACCCTCTGCGCCGAATCGCTCATGGGGGGGTGCTCGGCAACCTTCAGTGTTTTGATGATTGTCATTATTATTAAAACCCTGCACCTTTCGCCGACTTTGGCCTCTGTTGTGCTCACGCTCAATGGTTGCGCCTCAATCCTTGTCGTTTTCACGGCCGGAAGGCTGGTGAAGCGCTTCTCTTCAACGCGTCTCTACCTGGCGAGCTTCACCATTGTCTCTCTCGCGCTCCTTGGCCTGGCTCTTCCGGCCTCCTTGCCGACCATTCTTCTCTCTTCGACGATTCTCGGTATCGGCCTGGGAGTGACCCAACTGGTCAACTATGCTCGGATTGGTACCCTGCGTGGGGAGAAGGGAAAGGTATCGGGTCTGCTTCTGGCCGCAGGCGGAGTTGGCTACACCAGCGGCCCTCTTCTTGCCGGGTGGCTGAGTCATTACCTTGATATCGGTCTGGTTTTTGCAGCCTTTATCCCTCTCTTCTTCTTGCTGGGGCTCTTGATTATTCTTTCGGACGTGCGCAAGAGGCAGTCGAACCGTGAAACGCTTCTTTTCCTTGGTGTTGCGAATGTTGCAGATGAGTAGGTATATAAAAAAAAGGAATAACTTTCATCTTTAGAAGTGGTAAAAAAGAGTCTGGAGAGAGCTGTCCGGTAACCTGTTTATGGTAGACGAAATGCCGGATAAACGGGATTTACAAATCACTTGTTATTGCTCATCTTGATGATTATCAGACAGAGCCGTGAGTGTTCTCGATTTGAGAGAAGGAACTGATTTATAAGGTGTAAAAATTTAATAAAAGCAGGGTTATGAAATTGATTGCAATAAATAATAGCTCTTGTTGTCGTTTGCTCTTGCAAGAGTATTTTGATACAAAAGATTTCGTTTCTCTGTAGCTTTTTTTTGCTGAAAAAGGTATAAAGAGCCGATTCTTGTTGCTGGAGAGTCGGCTCTTTTTTTTTACGGAATATCTGAGTGCAGTTCATCATTTTTATTAATAATCAGTGAGCAATAAAACATGGGTTATCCAACGGTTTTTCCAACAGGCGTAACACTCTATCGCCCTGAACTTGCCTGGAGCGGATATACGCTTCTTCAAGCGGCCGACGTCGGGGCGCTTCTTATTGATCCAGCCGGTCGTGAAGTGCAATTATGGAAAGGGTTGCAGGGCTTTCCCAACAAACTGTTGCCCGGCGGGCAGGTGTTCGGCAGCCGCGGTCAGCGCGCGCCGCAGGTTGCCGTGCAGGATCAGCTTGATCTTGTTCAGGTTGATTGGGATGGCAATGTTGTCTGGGAGTTCGATCACCTTGAGGAGGTGGAGGACCCCGGCCAGCCGCGCCGCTGGGTTGCACGGCAGCACCATGATTTTCAGCGGGAGGGCAATCCTGTCGGCTACTATGTGCCGGGTCAGGATCCCCTGACCGATAGCGGCAAGACCCTTATTCTTGTCCATCAGGATGTTTTTGACCGTGCCATTTCCGATAAACCCCTTTTGGATGACCGGATTATCGAGGTTGACTGGAAGGGTGATATTATCTGGAGCTGGAGTCCCTACGAGCATTTCGAAGAGCTTGGATTTGACGACGCTGCACGCCGGGTGCTTCGGCGTGACCCGAATATCCGTCCGGCCGGTGAGGGAATCGGTGACTGGCTGCACATCAACTCCGTCTCCTGGGTGGGGCCAAACCGCTGGTATGATGAGGGGGACGAGCGCTTCCACCCGGATAATATCATCTGGGATGCCCGCGAAGCCAATATTATTGCCATAACTTCGCGCACTACCGGGAAAATTGTCTGGAAAATCGGGCCGCGTTATGATGGAAACGAGGCTGAACGTGCACTTGGCTGGATTATTGGCCAGCACCATGCCCACATTATTCCCCAGGGGCTTCCCGGTGCCGGAAACCTCCTGGTTTTTGACAATGGCGGCTGGGCGGGCTACGGTGAGCCAAATCCCGGTTCCCCTTCAGGGAAGCTCAATGCCTTGCGCGACTACTCCCGCGTGCTCGAAATTGATCCGATCACCCTTAAAATTGTATGGCAATACACCCCCAAAGAGGCCGGGTTTGTTCAGCCCCTTGATTCGGTGCGTTTCTACAGCCCATTTATTTCAAGCGCACAGCGACTCCCCAATGGCAATACCTTGATCACCGAAGGATCGGACGGAAGGGTCATTGAGGTAACGGCCGATCATCAACTGGTATGGGAGTATATCAGCCCTTATTGGGGCAACGGGCACTTGAGTCTCAACCTGGTTTACCGGGCCTATCGCTACCCCTATAGCTGGGTACCACAACTACCTCTGCCGGTAGAGAGCCCAATCATACCGCTCGATAAAACAACCTTCCGGGTGCCCGGAGCGGCTCCTCTGGGTCGAGACCGGGTCACGGAAATTGCCGGTGTGCAATCCAGCCGTGAAGATGAAGATTTTTGTTTGATTACCGAACCTCGAAATGCATAAAAAGAGAGTGAACTTTTGCTCTTTTACCTGGTTCAAAAAACAACTTTTGTTTAATGCTAAAGAGTGATTGCGCACTACCATATTTCCGGTATGTTTGGGTGAGTGGCTTGGTTTTACAATAAAAAAATGTTTTTATTAAGCGTAAAGAAATTAATGCAATACTTATGAAAAGAGTAATAGTAGAAAATATCTCTTGTTGTTGTCTGTGGTTGCAAGAGTTTCCAAAGAGAGAGTTTTTCGCCTCTATGTAGTCCTTGAAAATATAATCAGGATGTTAAAGAGCCGATTCTTTCTGTCAGGGAATCGGCTCTTTTTTTTGCCGAATAATCAATAAAAAATCATTCATAAAAAAAGATTATAAGTATGCTTAAAATTGAGTCAAATATCATGTTGCGATGTTGTTTTTTTCAGCATGATCGTGCGGATTATAAAGAGCAGATCTTTGCTTCTAAAGTTCTCCCTTTTTGTTTTCCCGCTTATTTAATAAGAGTCAGCCATTACGAATTTTAAACAGTCAAGAACATGAGTAAACATAAATTGTTAGTACTTCTTCTCGGTGGCGTTTTACTTACCAGTTCCAATCTGCAGGCCGCAGAGGGCTCAGCGGCAGAGCCGGAGGTAGCGCAACCGGGTACCGAAAGTGTTGGAACCGATAATACCCAGCCAGCGGAGGTCGATGATGGAGACCAGGCCGTAACCAAGAGAGATCTTCAGGGCCTCAACTCGGAAGTTGCAAACCTCCGCGATCAGTTGGCGCGTCAGCTTGACCGCAATATTGCCAATACCCAGCGCTCGCTGAAAATTGGCGGTACGTTGCAAAACCGTTATACCGCTGTTCCGTCATCCAATCAAGTGCAGACTTCTAATGGATTTACCGTGAATGCTGCGATTCTCTCACTCACCGGATCCCTGAAGAAAGACTATGATGAGGGCCGAAATCTGACCTACGTTTTTTCGGTTCTGGGTTCGGCACCGACCTATAATATCCAGCCGCTTGATGTCTATCTCCAGTACTCGGTTTTTCAGTCACTTGATCCTGAACAAGCCACCTTGAACCTCCTCTTTGGACAACAGAAAAAACCGTTCGGCCTTGAGCCTCAGGTTGGTGAGGATAAAACTCCTGCAGCAAATGTGGCAAGATTTGCCGGCCCCCTGGGTCTTGACCTTGCCTCAAGGGATATCGGTATCCAGTTCCGTGGAGATCTGTTGCCCCATTATGATCCGGCCTACAATTACCGGGTTCCGTTGATCGAATATGCTGTCGGGCTTTATAACGGTTCAGGCCAGAATGCTTCGGACACCAATAAAAGCAAGGATGTTGTTGCCCGCATAGCGCTCAATGCGCCGGTTGATTACAGCTCGGATTTCCGTGGCTTGACAATCGGAAGTTCTCTCTACACCGGTAAAAAGGATCTTACCCTGAATGGCACGACCACGGCCATTACCGGTGGAGGCGGTGGTGCATCCAAAGTCCGCTACGGTCAGGATATCTCCTATGTAAGCTCTCCGATCGGGTTTACGGCAGAATACGCTGTTGGTCGCGAAGAGAGTGCCATCTCCGGAACCAATATTGCCAATGCTGTAAAGGCGACCACCCAGAGCAAGGGCTATACGGTCACCCTTTTCTATCAGTGGGGTGAGCAGTTCCTGAAGCAGGCCCGTGCGCAGAATCTGTATGACGATTGGTGGCCAAAGACCTATCAGCCCTTTATCCGCCTTGATCGTTGGGATCCAAACACGGCGATTGCCCATAATGACACCACCATTGTTACCTATGGATTCAACTTTTTCTTTGCAGAGACCACCAAACTGCAGTTGAACTATAATGTGAGCACGGTAAAAACACCCAGTGCAGCCGATGCAACACAGAACCAGTTCGTTGCGCAATTCCAGTATGGATTTTAACCGATTTTAAAAAATTGAAAGGAGATAACAAGATGAACAAGTGGAAAAAAATTTTATCGTTTGCCGCCCTTCTCTTTATAACGGTCAGTGCGCAAGCGGCAGACAAGCCGAAAGTAATCCGGTTTGCCTACCCGGCGGCCACAAACCCCGGCTATGCCGGCGCTCCGGTCATCAACGTGATTAATGATCAGGGGTTGTTTGAAAAGGAGTTCAGCAAGGATGGCATAAAAATAGAGCAATCCTATATCAAAACAGCCGGACCCGGCACCAATGAGGGTTTGGCTGCAGGACTCTATGACTTCGCCGATTATGGGGACTTTGCCATCGTGCTTGGAAAAGCCGGCGGTTTGAAAAACAAGTTGATTCTTGCTCCCTCAAAAGGCGGAAACGTGTACATCCTGGCTCGTGCAGAGTTGCATATCAAGTCAGTAAAGGATCTTAAAGGAAAAAAGGTCTCTTACTGGAAAGGCACGGTTCTGCAGACTCAAGCCCTCAGGGTGCTTGAAGCCAATGGCCTCACCGAGAAGGATATCCGCCAGATCAACCTGACCGGTGCCGATGCATTGGCCGCGCTTGCAGCCGGAAGCATTGATGCGCTTGTTGGCAGTTATGACCGACCCCTTATTGACCAGGGACTTGCAACACTGGTTTATGATACCCGTAACTTCCCTGTACAGAAGCGCTATCGTGAAGGGTTGATCGTCACGGATGATTTCGCCAAAAAGTATCCGGATATCACCAAAAGAGTGGTGAAAGTCTTTATCCAGGCCGAACATTGGCTCTCCCAGGAGAAGAACAAGGAGCGTCTTGCTCAGTTGTTGGTTAAAACCGGGGCAAAATACAAGTATGCCAAAGGGGAGTTTGGGGTAGGCAATCTCCCGTTGAAAGAGCAGTTTAATCCCGTGCCTGACAAGGATTTTGTTGACGGTTACAAGGATCTGGTTGATTATTCACTCAAGAACAAGTTGATCCGGCGCAATATCGACGTTGACCAGTGGGTCGACAGGAGCTACGCCGATGCTGCCTTGAAAGAGCTTGGTCTGCAGAACTATTGGGCTAAATAAGGTTCATCCACCATTGAAAGGGTAAGACGCGTCTGCCGGGTTTTACCCTTTCGTTTAACGCAATAGTCATCAAGATGAAAAACTTTTTTCAACGAATTGAGTGGAAGGATAAACTGCTGGGCGTGATTGTGCCTCTTCTGGTGCTGATCGCCTGGCAGAGTGCGGTATCGCTGCAACTCTTTTCTCCACTCCTTTTGATTCCGCCGTTGACTTTGGTGGATACCCTTTGGTATCTGGCCTCTTCGGGTGAGCTGACCACCAATATTTTAGCCAGCCTGAACCGGGTCGTTTTTGGTTTTTTGATCGGAGCATCGGCCGGATTTCTGCTTGGACTCTTTATGGGGCTCTCATCATTTTTCGACCAATTTGCCGGGCCACTAATAAAGGCATCGAAACAGGTTCCCCAGTTTGCCCTGATGCCGTTGATCATCTTGTGGTTCGGGGTGGATGAGTTTGCCAAATTTGTTTTTATCGCGATAGGCGCTTTTTACCCGATGGTCTTTAATACCTATCAGGGTGTGAGCAGTGTGTCAAAGCGCTACCGGGAACTTGCCCAGGTCTTTGATTACAAGGGGTTTCGCTATCTGACGAAGGTTATCCTTCCAAGTGCGTTGCCTCTGATTATTACCGGAGTGCGCCATAGTCTTGGTTTATCCTGGATGTTTGTGGTTGGAGCCGAGATTTTCGGTGCTGACACCGGGCTCGGTTACATGATGGCGGCAGCTCGCAATATGTTCCAGATTGATGTTGTTATGTCGGGGCTTGTGGTTATTGGGTCGATAGGTTTTGGTATTAATTTTATCCTGCAAATAATTGAAAAGCGGCTTTTGGTCTGGCGCGTTTCAACTGACCAGGGAGCGAAATGCAAATCATGAATATCCAGAATAGAGTAAAAATAAAAGTGATCGGCATTGCCTTGCCCATAGCACTGCTGATCGTTTGGCACGTTTTTGTTTCTGCCGGGTATGTTTCACCTCATATCCTTCCCTTGCCGGAGACCGTGCTCTCGACATTAGTGAGACTCCTTACCAAAGGGAAGTTGATTCTCATGATAGCCATCAGTTTACGGCGGGTTGTTTACGGCTTTCTCTTGGGCACAGCCTCCGGATTTTTGCTGGGATTGCTTATGGGACTCTCAAGAACGGCGGAAAAGCTTTTCGCACCTACCTTCCATACCATACGCCAGGTGCCACTGATCGGCTGGATTCCCTTGATTGTTATGTGGTTCGGCATGAACGAAGTGTCGAGAATTTTAGTCGTTGCCATCGGGGCTTTTTATCCGACAACCCTCAATACCTTTGCCGGAGTACGTGGTGTGCCCCGGAAGTATGTCGAGCTTGCTTCGGTCTATGGATATAAAGGATTAAAGCTTGTCCGGCGCATTATTTTACCCGCAGCGCTTCCTTCCATCATAACCGGATTTACCCTCAGCCTTGGCATGTCGTGGGTGCTTTTGGTTGCGGCCGAACTGCTGATAGAGACCATGGCGGGCATTGGCAAGGTGATCGATATCGGTCGTGAGACCTTCAATATGGAACTGGTGATGGTCGGGATCGTAACGACCGGACTCCTTGGCTTTATCATGACCAAGGTGGTTGAGCGAGCTGCACAGGCCGCGCAAAAGGGAAGGGTATTTGAGCAGGAACAATAACTATTAAAGAGAGATAAGATGTCAATACAGAAAGGTACGCTTGAAATCAAGAACCTGAGCAAAAGCTTTATTGTCGACGGCACTCCTTTGCAGGTACTGAGTAACATTAATTTGAAATTTCCCTCTGGTTCTTTTATATCCATTGTAGGATCAAGTGGTTGCGGCAAGACCACCTTGCTGCGCATTATGCTCGGCCTTGAGACCCGCTATGAGGGTGATGCCTTGCTCGATGGTGAGCGCATCGAGGGGCCGGGGGCGAACCGGGGTATTGTTTTTCAGGATCACCGGCTTCTGCCGTGGCTGACGGTTGGAGAGAATGTGGCTTTCGGTCTCGACAAGCTGGACCGGAAGGCAAAGAAACTCATTGTCGACGAGCATCTGAAACTGGTTGGTTTGAGTGGATTTGAGAGTGCCTATCCGGCACAGCTTTCAGGAGGAATGGCCCAGCGGGTTGCCATTGCCCGGGCCCTGGCGAACAAGCCGGAAATCCTGCTGCTGGATGAGCCCCTCGGAGCACTCGATGCTTTGACGAGAATGCACATGCAAAAGGAGCTGGAGCGATTGTGGCTGCTTGAAAAGATCACCATGGTGATGGTGACGCATGACGTTGATGAAGCAATCTACCTGAGCGATATTGTGGTCATCATGTCCTCCCGTCCGGGGATTATCAAAAAAATTATTAAAATTCCCTTTGCCCGGCCACGCGACCGGGCCAGTTCCGAGTTTATGCAGGTTAAAGCCGAGATACTCAAAGAGTTCCACCTTGGAACGGAATATCCGTTTGCTTATGCTATCTGAGCGTTGAAAAATTTTTACGGAAGCTGGGGCAAGAGAGGTATGCATAACATTTTCAGGCTTCGCTATTTTCTGCGCCCTTACCGCAAAGAGTCGGTTGGGGCGCTTCTTTTGCTGACCGCCGTTGTGGCCATGGATCTCTCCATCCCGCGATTGATCCAGAAAATCATTGATCAGGGCATCCACCAGCATAACCAGGAGGTGGTTGTGCATACCGGGCTGCTTATGCTCGGTATCTCCCTTTTGAGCGTGCTCTTTGCCGTGGGGAACAACATCCTCTCGGTCAGGGTGGGGGAGTGTGTGGCCCGTGACTTGCGTGAGGCGTTGTTTTTGAAAATCCACTCCTTTTCCTTCGGCAATATTGACCGTCTGAAAACCGGTCAGCTCATGGTAAGGCTTTCCAGCGATACCACGGCGGTGCAGCGGGTCGCCCAAGTGTCGTTGCGCATCGGTACCCGTGCACCGCTTCTGATGATCGGTAGTCTTGTGCTGATGGTCAGAACCAGCACAACGCTCGCTCTCTGCATGTTACCGCTGCTGCTGCTGACCTCAGTGATCATTGTTTTTTTTGTGGTGAAGATGGAGCCGCTCTTCCGCTCTGTGCAGCAACAGCTTGACCGGCTCAACACGGTGCTGCAGGAGAATATTGCGGGAATCCGGCTGATCAAGGCCTTTGTTCGGGCGGATTTTGAATTTGCCCGCTTCGACAAGGCCAACCGGGCCTTTACCGGCGACTCGATCCGGGTGATGCGCCTGATGGCAAGCATGTCGCCGATACTGATACTCTGCGTCAACGCCGGGATGGTTCTGGTGATCTGGGTGGGCGGGCTTGATGCCATTCGTGGAGAGCTGAGCCTTGGCCAGGTGGTGGCATTTACGAACTACCTGCTTACCACCATGGCCCCCCTGATTTTTATGGCCATGCTCTCAAACGTCTGGGCCAGCGGGCTTGCTTCAGCCAACCGCGTGGCCGAAGTGCTCGATGTTACGCCCGATATTCGGGATCAGGCGGCGGCAAGCCTCATGCCGGAATCTCTGGAGGGAGGTATTGTGTTTGAGCGGGTCAGCTTCCGCTATACCAATCAAACCGACGCGCTGGTGCTTGAAGAGATCAGTTTTGTGGCCGAGCCGCATAAAACCCTTGCCATCCTTGGGGCAACCGGTTCGGGTAAATCCACGCTGGTGAACCTCATCCCGAGGTTTTATGATGTTGTTTCCGGCCGAATTCTGATTGACGGCATTGATATCCGTGAGGTTACCCAGGACTCCCTGCTCTCAAAGATTGCCATTGTGCCGCAGGAGAGCGTGCTTTTTTCCGGAACCATTTTTGACAACATCCGCTACGGTGTGCCGGATGCAAGCCCCGAAGCGGTGATCGAGGCGGCCAAAACCGCACAGGCCCACGATTTTATTATTGCGTTGCCCGAGGCTTATGAGAGCCGCATTGAAGAGCGGGGGGGGAACCTTTCAGGAGGGCAGAAACAGCGCATTGCCATTGCAAGGGCGCTGGTGGCCTCCCCTCAACTCCTCATTTTTGACGACAGCACCAGTGCGGTTGATATTGAAACGGAAACAAAAATACAGGCAGCCCTGCAAACCCGAGGCCGCCACTCTACCATGCTGGTGGTGGCCCAGCGGGTCAGCACGGTTTTAAAAGCAGACTGGATCATTGTGCTCGATAAAGGGCGCATTGCCGGTCAGGGTACTCACTCCATGCTCATGCAGAGCTGCAAGGTTTACCGGGAAATTTACGATTCACAGTTGGGCGCCGAAACATCGGTTGGCGCTGCTCGTGGGATATCGGCACAAGCGGGGGAGTTACCATGAGCGCCAAAGAGAGTAATTCCCGGGCGGTACAGGGGGTTATGGGTCATCGTGGTGCCGCCGATCCAGGGCGGATTGAAAAAGCGCGTAATTCAAAACAGGCCATGAAGCGACTGCTCGCTTACCTTGCGCCTTTCAGGGTGAAGCTTGTTACGGTCTCTCTTTTGGTACTCCTCTACACCCTGCTTGGGCTTGCCGGGCCCTGGCTTATGGGCGTCGCCATTGACCGGTTCATTTCGGCCAAAAATATTGCCGGGCTTGAAACGGTCGCCCTTTTGATGCTCGGGGTCTATCTCGCGGGTAACTTGCTGCAGCTCATTGCCGGCTGGATGATGGCCACTCTTTCCCAGATAGCCCTGAAGCAGTTGAGCAGCGACCTGTTTATCCACATCCAGACCTTGCCGGTCAGTTATTTTGACCAGAATCCGGCCGGAGGATTGATGAGCCGGCTGACCAACGATATTGACGCCATCAACCAGGCGGTTTCGCAAAACGTTATCTCACTGCTCGGCAGTGTGCTTGCACTTGCCGGCATTATTATCGTCATGTTTCTCCTCGATGCATGGCTAGCCTTGACCTCTCTTTTGGTGATACCGGTCATGCTCTGGTTCACGCAGTTTGTGGCCCGTTATACCCGCAAAGGCTTTAGGCAACTGCAAAAAGAGCTTGGGGAGATCAACAGCGTTATGGAAGAGTCCATCAGCGGGCTGAAAGTGATCAAGGCATTCCGGCGTAACGGGGAGGTGATCGAGAGCTTCCGCCAGCAGAATCACAAGGTATTCAATGCCGCCGTGTACGCGAACAGCTACGCCCTGCTGCTTATGCCTTTGACCAACGTGCTCGGTAACCTCTTTGTTATTGTGATAGCAGCCTTTGGCGGCTGGCTCGCCCTGAAAGGTCTGGTCACGGTTGGCGTTATTGCCACCTTTATCATCTACGGCCAGAACTTCATCCAGCCGCTGCGCCAGCTTGCCAACATGTACAACACCATTCAGAGTGCGCTTGCCGGGAGCGAACGAATTTTTGAAATTCTCGACATTCCTCAAGAGGTGGATGCTTCAAGCGAAACCGGCTCACCGGATATTTCAGGGATGATCCGCTTTGAAGGTGTGACGTTTGGCTATAAAGCCGCTGCTCCGGTGGTCAGGGAGATGAGCTTTGGTGCCGAGCCGGGCATGACGATTGCGCTCGTTGGAGCAACCGGAGCCGGAAAAACCACCATCATCAATCTTCTGACCCGTTTTTATGAGGTCACCGAGGGAGCCATCACGATTGACGGCCATGATATCCGCACTATCGCGAAGGCATCCTTGCGCCGCAGGATTGGTCTGGTGCTTCAGGAGACCTTTTTGTTTTCCGATACCGTGATGGAAAATATCCGCTTCGGCCAGCTCACGGCTACCGACCGGGAGTGTATCCATGCGGCCGAGCTGGCTGAGGCCGACCAGTTTATCCGGCAACTACCCGATGGCTACCAGACCATCCTTTCGGAACGGGCCGGGAATCTGAGCCAGGGGCAGCGTCAGTTGCTTGCCATTACCCGGGTTATTCTCGCCAACCCCGATATCCTGATTCTTGATGAAGCGACCAGCAGTGTCGATACCCGTACCGAGCTTCGTATCCAGAAAGCCCTTTTGACCTTGATGAAGGGAAGAACCAGTTTTGTGATTGCCCACCGGCTCAGTACCATTCGCGATGCCGATCTTGTGCTGGTGATTGAGCAGGGCACCATTGTCGAGCAGGGCACGCACGAGGAGCTGCTTGCAAAAGAGGGCACCTATTTCAATCTCTACATGAGCCAGTTCAAGGGGCTGGCAATTTAGATATCCGGCAACAGCAGTATATCCCAACACTTTAAAACTTTGGTTACGATGTGGTGGATCTATGCGTTACTCTCGGCGGTGTTTGCAGCATGCACGGCACTGCTTGCCAAAATAGGGATCAAGGGGATCAACTCCGATCTCGCGACAGCCATCCGAACCCTCTTTATTCTGCTTATTGCATGGGGGATTGTGTTTGCCCGGAAGGAGGCTGATGGCATAACCCTGCTTTCGCGAAACAACTGGCTCTTCCTTGGGCTCTCGGGAGTTGCTACCGGTCTCTCATGGATCTTTTATTTCAAGGCGTTGCAGTTGGGCAAGGTTTCGCAGGTGGCCCCGGTTGATAAACTCAGCGTTGCCATAGCCATTCTGCTCTCGGCCCTGCTGCTGCATGAGGTTATTACCCTGAAAATTTTGCTCGGTGCACTCCTGATTATTGGTGGCTCCATACTGATTATTTTATAGGGTATTGACCCTTCGCCCCTCTCCTCCTTTTTTTGATGCGATTGAGCGGAAAAGGAAGTAATAACTATATTATGGATGCATAAGAGTTCGTCTTCTCCATAAAACAATCAACAGGATCTCATGGCTGATATTTTTGTAAGCTATGCCCGTGAAGATGAGCATCGGGTCCGGCCGATTGTTGAAGCGCTTGAAACGTTTGGCTGGAGCGTTTTCTGGGATACCAGGCTGCTGCCGGGCGATCATTGGCCAAGTGAGCTTGCCAAAGAGCTGGATGCGTCCGGTTGTGTGCTGGTGGTCTGGTCGCTTACTTCCGTGGATGCAAAACTGCATCACTGGGTTCGCGAAGAGGCTGAGGTGGGACGGAAAAAAGGTACCCTTGTGCCTGTTCAAATTGACGTGGTTGACCCACCCTTTGGATTCCGTCATTTTCATGCGGCTGATCTCTCCGACTGGAAAAACAACACCGCTCACCAGGCATTTCGCCAACTCATTGGCGTGATCAACTCAAAAATTCCTTCCTCCTCACTTCCGCCGGAGTATCAGCTTGAATCGGAGCCGGAGCCGCGACAAGGGTTCTTTTCATACCCATTGCCGGGATGGGTGGTTACATCCATCGCTACTGCCGCTACGTTCATGTTGATGATAATGGGTTTCATCATCAACAGTAACATCAAAGTGGAGCCTGTTGTCGGTGGAAGAGCGGTTATTGAGAGAACAGCACCCTCACCAAAAGCGCTCACCATCGGCGACAGTTATGGTGGCGGCAAGGTTGTTTATCTTGTGCAGCCGGATGAACCCGGTTACCGTAAAGGCGAGCAGCACGGCCTTGTTGTTGCCAGCGCCGATCTTTCGGGTCGTTTTACCTGGAATGAGGCCATAAAAGAGGCTCGTCTGCTTAAGCACAATGGATACAGCGACTGGGACTTGCCGGACAAGGAAGAACTCTACAAGCTCTATCTGAAGCGGACTCTTTTAGGCGGTTTTGCCGATGGCAGCGACTCCTTCTACTGGAGCAGTTCGGAGAGTGGCCCAAATAAGGTGTGGATACAGAACTTCAGCAATGGCTACCAGTACAGCGCCGACAAGTCAGGCCTTGACCGTGTAAGGGTTGTGCGGGCTTTTTAAACAGTTATTCCAATCATTGATTGACAGCTATAGGGGGCTCTGCCCCCTATAAACATTCACGTTACCCCTCTTCCCGCAAAAACTCACCCATCTCGTATCCTGAAAGGAAGGCTTTGAGGTCGAGCTTTTCAGTTGCTGCTATCCATCGGGCGATGGCCGTTTTCTCTTCCTCTCTCTCTTTTGGCGTGAGCGATTCGGGTTCCTGCAGCAGCTCCTGCAGGGTAAGCCATGCCACAAGCACGCTGAAGCGGTGTTCACGGAACCAGGTTTTTTCTTGCCGTAGATCAAACTGCAAGAGGCCGCCGAGATGCTCCCGGTTCTCTGTATAGAGTGTTTTCAGGATGGCACAGAGATATGCTTCCGGCTCGGAGGGTGTGCATTCCGGTTTTTTGCTGAGCATGCAGACCAGGAGGTCTGCCATCTCTCCGCCCGGAATGCCGATCACTCCCTTTTCGGGGTAGATCTCCCTGAGGGCACCCTGCATCAGCCAGTCGTCGATCAGGTTCGAGTTGAGGGCTCCGGAGGATGCGGCCATCTCCTGAATCGCGTTGAGTACAATCCACTGGGTGGCAATGGTGAAATAGTCCGAGTGCTCCCTGCTGCTGAAGCCGAGGGCGGCCTGCAGCTTTTTGCACTCCTTCTGCCCGGGGAGCGTAATGGCCAGTGCAGCGGCTTTGCGGTGGCGCTCTGCGGCCTCTTTGGCCAGATTTTCCGGCACGGTCAGTGGTTGCTCCATCAGTTCACCGAACTGCAGGGCAACGGTTTCAAGCAGCCGGGCAATGGCTTTTTCAAGCTCAACCGCCTCCTCCTCTTCCTGAAGTTCGGTGGCCGGAGGAGCGGGTTGTTCATAAGCCAGAAACGAGGTGATGATGGTGTGCAGCGGTGAGAGGCTCATGCTGAGGGCCGCACGCTCAATCGAGTGTGTGCCGGCACCGTTGAGTTCCAAAGCAAGCCGGCCGTAGGGTTTCATCCTTGAGGTGCAAACCTCCCTGAACTCCATGAATACATTGTATTTGTAGCCGTCGAGCGATACCCTGAGCCCCTGGTCGGCAATCTCCCGGCAGGAGCGGATAAACTCCAGGCCACTCGCCTGATCCCTGAAAATCAGATAGTTACCCTCATCGGAACCCAGGCCGAGCCCCTCGGAGAGTGAGCTTTGGCGGATATCGCCGTTGTGGCGGTAGCCGACCGAGTGCTTGATCCAGCCGGTTGCGCGCTCGACCGAGTTGTTGAAGAGCACCAGGGCTTTTTCATGCCCAAGCCGGTTGGAGTAGGCAAAGATATTTTCATTGACCGTTCCATCCGAGTAGAGATCATAGAGGAAAAAGTTGCACACCTCGGCAAAGAGCGGCCGCTTTTTCATGACGGGAAAGAGCTCGCGGTAGTGACGCCCCACCAGGTTTTCGTCGGGCTGTTCATCATAGTAGGCCCGAGCATACTCCATGCCATATTTTTCGGTAAAGCCCTCGACCTGGCCGTGGCCGAACATCGGCAGACCGGGCAGGGTGAGCATCATCATGCAGACACCGAAATATTTATCGCCCCGGCCAAACTGCGCAATGGCCGTGTCTTCATCCGGGTTGTTCATGAAGTTGACATAGCGCTTGAGAATTTCCGGATCAAACTCCAAGGTGTTCTTGATCAGGTAGCGGTATCCGGCATTATCCTCTTTTTTAAGCATGTGCATGAAGGCGCTGTTGTAGACCCGGTGCATACCGAGCGTGCGCACAAAGTACCCTTCGAGCATCCAGAAAGCTTCGGCAAGCAGAAGGGTGTCGGGCACCTCCTGGTGGATGCGGTCAACCACCTCGCGCCAGAACTCTTCGGGGATGGCCGCATCGAACTCGGCCATGCTCATGGTATGGCCGGATCGTGAGGGGATACTGTCGCTGTGGCCGGGGAGCGGAAACCAGAGGCGCTGAATGTGCCGTTTGGCCAGCACCATGGCGGCATCAAAGCGGATAATGGGGAACATGCGGGCAACCTGCAGAATCTGCTGAATCACCCCTTCACGCACCTCTTTGCAGAGAAAGTTCAACTGGGCCGTATCGTTCCACGGCATGATGGTGCCGTCATTGCCGTGATAGATATAGCGGGTGTCGCCCGAGAGATAATCGACCCGCTTGAAGGTGACGGCTGCATCGGAACGGTTCCAGTAGCCATCTTCGAGGTAGATTCCGTAACGGCTGTCCGGGCTGAGGTTTGGGCCGTTGTAGGTGTAGTTGTGGTAGGGCGGTGTTGGCGAAGAGAGAAACCACTCCGGATTGCTGCGTACCAGCTCGGAATCCATGGCCGTGTGATTTGGCACCATATCGCTTGCCAGGCGGATGCCGCGCTCCCTTGCCCGGTCGCGGAGGTTCAAATAGCCCTCATAGCCGCCGATATCGTCTGAAATGGCATATTTTTCAAGGGCGTATGCCGAGGCTTTGGCTTCGGGATTGCCCTGCAGTTGCTTGATTTTCTGTGAGGCATGGCTTCGCTGCCAGAGCCCTATCAGCCAGAGTGCGGTGAAGCCCCGCTCAGCAATCAGATCGAGCTCTTCATCGGGAATATCCTGCAACCGCGTGATCGGGCGGTGGTAAATTTTGCCAAGCTGGTCGAGCCAGACGTAGGTGCTTTTTGCCAGCATGACCACTTCCGGCATCCATGATGAATCAACCGAGTAGTTTGCCGGAGCATTGCCCTCGTCCAGCCCCTTGTAGTCGGGCGGATGGCTCTCGTTTTCACTCCAGTTGCCCGCGTGGTGGCTTTCGCGCTTCTCCTCCCTTTCCCGGGCGATCTGCTTGAAAAACAGGTAACGGTCTTCATCCTCAATAAAGTCAATGCTGCCGTCAAGCAGCGGCCAGAGCGGGGAGTCGGCCAAGAGGCCGCTCCAGTTGAGCCGGATGTAGCGGAGCTGCTCAAGCAGTGAGGATGGAGCGTGCCGGATGGGCCGGGTCAGCAGTTCGGCAAGGTCGGCATTGCCGGGCCCAACTGGGCCCATGGCTTTCATGGAGCTCTGCATGCTCTCTATCAGCTTCCGGTATGCCAGGTTTCGGCTCAGCTCCTGATCGTTCAATAGATCGGAAAACTGTTCGAGTGCCGGGTTCTGGTTATTGAGCCAGACAAGCAGCGACTCTTCGAGCACCTCCTTGCGGTTGTTCCCGCCTTTCAGCCACTCAGCGGGACTCTCCTTGCCGCTATAGATTCCCTCCGTAGGGAAGGAGCCGAGAAAATGCCGGAGGTAGTCGGCCGAGGCTTCAGGCGAGATGTCAGCTTCGAGTTGATGATAGACCGTTTCAAGCAGCTCCGGCTGCCGGGAAGCGATGGCTTGGCGGAGGATGGAGTGAAAGAGCTCATGCAGCAGTTTCATGCCGTAGAGCTGCGCCGGAAGCACCGCTTTCGTCTCCTTACCCTTTGTTTTTTTCAGGAAGGCGTTGATGATGGCGGCCTGTCGTTCGGTCTGCTGGACGCTCTCCGCGCCCCGGTCAGGCAAGGAGAGAAAACCGGGATCACTCAAGTGAAAGAGCTCTCGGGCATTCCGGTTGACATAAAAGTGTTCTTTCGGTTGCAACAAGGAGGTGGGATGCTTGATTGTCATAGTAGGGATGCAATGCCAATGCATTAAGCTGGTTGAGGTTTCAGCGCGGCACTGCCTCTCTGGCACTGCCTGTTCACTCACCTCGACAAGGTACGTAATTTCTATAAAAAAAGCCTGACTCTCGTTAGGGAGAGTGCAGCTTCCGCCCCCTCTTCTTTTTGTTCACGCTCGGCTGAATGGCCGGTACAGCTACTTGATTTTTTTGTCGATGTAGCGCTGCAGGTAGGTGAAGCCCAGCTCCTTTGCCGAGCGCAGTACCTCAAGGCCGATGGTGTAGAGGGCGCTTTTTTCCGGTGAAGGCGTCCGTTCTTGTTTCCAGCTCTCCTTCACCGTTGTGGGCGAGGAGGAGCCGCGGCGTCCTTTGAGGAGTTTCGCTACCACCAAACCGGTAACAAAAGCCGCGCCTGCCGCCTGAAAGGGGTATTTCTTGACCAGCACTTCGGGTGAAAACTGTGCTTCCAGTTCATCCTGCAGCTCATCTTTCAGGTTCCGGGCTCGTGTTTTGATCTGCTCCTCTTTTTCTGTAATGGTGTTTTGCAGCTCTTCTATGCGCGCCTGAATGCTGTGTAGTGGCTCATTTGGTGTAGTCATGGACGGAGAGGAGAATTTTCTGGATCATGTTTTTCAGGAGTAGTGGCCTGAATTTGAAGAAAAAGGCAAAGCATGAAAAAAAGAGCATACTGACCAACAGATAACCAAGGAAGGGGTGTCCCATCAGTTCGCCCGTCAGCAAGGCCAGGGTTGTCAGCAGGTAGGCCGCGCCGATAATGAGGATAACCCCAAGAATAACCCATGCAGCAACACTTGAAATTTTATCGGTCAACTCAATCTTGACCAGTTCGATTTTTGCCTCTATGATGGAGATTACATCCTCATAGGTACCCGTTACCGTATCGTCAAGGAGTTTGGGAATGCCACTGTTTTTGCGTTCCGGTGGCGTTGAACCCTCTTCTTTTTTTTTCAGGCGGTTCATCATGTTTTCCGTCATATCTCGGTTTTAATGGCGTCTTCTCATCAAGAGACCAAGCAAAGTGCCAGCACCCAGCGAGTAGAGCATTGCCTGAGCCGGGTTGTTTTTGATGTACTCTTTGACTGTTTCTGCACCTTTTTCGAGTCGCGCATAGGAGTCGCTCTCCCGGAACTGTTCAAAAAGCTCCAAAAGGCTCTCCTTGACCTCATTGACCATTTCCGGAAAGTGTGTTTCCTGCTGCGGTTCCTCTACCGCAACTCCCGGGTTTCCGCCTGGAATGATAATCGGTTCTTGCTGTTCCATAAGCGTTTGAAGA
The DNA here is from genome assembly GCA_903839405.1 of uncultured Chlorobiaceae bacterium. Taxonomy (GTDB): domain Bacteria; phylum Bacteroidota; class Chlorobiia; order Chlorobiales; family Chlorobiaceae; genus Chlorobium. The sequence goes on along the minus strand of CAIMCD010000029.1, from coordinate 13,625 downwards.
GTGTTGATGAGTGACTTTAAACCAGTATGGCATTAATATATAAAAACAATACGGTCTTTACGATGGTTCACCGTTTCATATCCTCGGCTTACTGCAGCAGCCGTCCGCCTTCAACATTAAGGATCTGGCCGGTGATATAGTCGCTTTCAAGCAGAAAGATGATGGTTCTGATAATGTCAAGGGGGTCGCCAAGCCGCTTGAGCGGTATTTTTTTAATCATCTCTTCGGCACTCTCCATATCCTTGTCGGGATTGAGGGTAACCGTACCCGGAGCGATGGAGTTGACCAGAATATTTGGCGCAAACTCTTTGGCAAAGAGTTTAGTCAGGTGCTGTACGCCCGATTTCGAAACTGTGTAGGGGGCAAAGTTCCGCCAGACAAGATCGGCGGAAATATCGGTCATGGTAATGATTCGGGAGAGAAAGGGCTGCTTCTGCATGATTTTGACTGCCTCCTGCAGGGTAAAGAAGGTTCCCTTCAGATTGGTATCCACCAAGCTGTCCCAATCATCTTCACTCACTTCGGGAAGGGGGGTGCTGTAAAAATTTGAGGCGCTGGCAATAAGCAGGTCAAGCCGGTCGAATTGTTGCCGGAAGAGGGCGAATGCCGCCTTGATATCGCCTGTTTTTGAAACATCACAGCGCGTCATCTGTGATTCAGGGCTGATCCAGCGGATTTTTTCAAGGGTTTCGCGGGCTTTCTCTTCCGAAGAGTGCCAGGTAAAAAAAATCGTATACCCTTGGCCTGCCATGGCCAGCGCAATTTCACCGCCAAGCCGGCCCGAGGCGCCGGTCATGAAGCATACTTTCCTGCCTGAAGGTTTCATGGTGTACAACGTAGGGTTTAATCTCCTCGCCCAATAACTTTTGCGACCTCTGTGGCTTTTGCCGTATAAAATATAAGCTCTTTTGCGCTGCCTTAACAGAGCTGACCTGTTAAAAAAACATCAGAGCCGTCTGAAACGTTGAAGAGACTTTTCCTTGATGAGAGTCGGCAACTTATTTTAGCCGAGCCTCCGGAATGAAGAGGCCTTGATTGCCGCAAAGAGGGTGGAGCCGGGGGTAATATCGAGCTCAAGGGCGGCTGAACGGACAATTTCAGCCACCAGTTTTTCACCCTGAACCGAGAGTACAACGCCAACTCGGCCTTCAGAGTCAAACATCTCTGTAACCCGGCACTCCAGCAGGTTTCGAGCGCTGATCGCTTCAGGATGCTTTTTAAAGAGGATGATCTCGCGTGAAGAGAGTTCAAAGAGCGATTCACCTTGCGGCTGACCGGCCGAGATGAGCAAGGTGTTCTGGCCCCACCGGTAGGCAAACAGGCCGTTACAATTTGCGGGATCGGCCAGTCGTATCAGATTCAGGTAGCCGCCTGGGCTTTGTGCCATTTTTTTGCGGGCCAGCTCTTCGGGAGTGGTTTCGTCAATGCAGTGACCGTTACGCAGTTCCACAATCCTCTCCGCCATGAGCTGCATCTCGGTCAGCGAGTGCGATATAAAGAGATAGGGAATACGGAACTCTTCGCTGACACTCCTCAGATAGGGGATAATCTGGAAGCGGAGCTGGTCATCAAGGGCCGAAAGGGGTTCATCCATAAGCAGGAGGCGCGGGTTGGCAAGAATGGCCCTGCCGAGAGCAACCCGTTGTTTCTCCCCTCCGGAAAGATTTTCAACACCACGCGGCAAAAGGGGTTGCAGTTTCAGCAACTCAATCAGCGCTTCCGGCTTGATCCGGCGGTGTTCCGGGCGGCAGCGCTTGTAACCGTAGAGGAGGTTTGCCTTGACGCTCAGGTGCGGAAAAAGCATAGCCTGCTGAAAGACAATCGCGATGCGTCGCTTTTCCGGCGGGATATTGATTTTCCGGCTGCTGCTGAACAGTATCTCGTCATCCAGCCGAATCTCCCCCACGCCGGGCTTCATGACTCCTGAAAGCAGGTGAACCAGGGTCGATTTTCCGCTCCCCGACTCTCCGAAAATGCCTGTCCGTTCGCCTGACACATCGGCTTTCACTTGCAGCGAGAAGGCTCCCAGTTTTTTTTCTATGTCGATATGCAGCTTCATTGGGCTCTTTCCCGGTCAAGTTTACGGCTGAGCAGCTCATGCAGAAAGAGTACCGTGACTGAAATCAGAACCGAGACCAAACAGAGCGAGAGAGCCATTGCGGTGCTTGAGGGGGAGCTGGCATAGTCGTAGATGGCCAGAGGTATGGTTTGTGTTATGGCGGGAATATTGCCGGCAACAATAATGGTGGCCCCGAACTCACCAAGGCTCCGAGCAAACATAAGCAGTGAACCGGCCATAACTCCCCGCAGGGAGAGCGGCAGGATGATGGTAAGGAGGGTGTCGTACCAGTGTGCGCCAAGGCTGCGCGATGCTTCAATCAGTTGGCGGTCGATGGACTCCATGCCAAGCCGGATTGAGCGCACCAAGAGCGGGAAGCCTACCGTGGCTGAGGCAATAACGGCCGCTTTCCAGGTAAAGATGATTGGTATGCCGGATGCGTTGAGCAGACGGCCGATCCAGCCGTGTTTACCGAGCAGCAGGAGCAGGAAAAAGCCGATCACTACAGGCGGCAAGGTGAGCGGAAGATTGATGAGCACTTCAAGCAGCACTTTTCCCCTGAAGGAGGTGAAAACAATCAGCCATGCCACGGCAAAACCGAGCGGCAGGGAGAGGGCGGTTGCCGTCAGCGCAACTTTCAGCGAGAGCCCTATGGCGGTGATATCTTCCGGTGTCAGCACCATCATCTTAACAACTCCTCATATCTTTTTCCGGCACGCTTGATTTATTGCAGTTGAAAGCCGAATTTGCGAAGCACGGTTTTGGTCTCATCACCCTGAAGATAGCTCTCGAATGCCTTTGCCTCACTGTTTTTGGAGGCTTGCAGGGTCAACACCATCGGATAGACCACGCGCGGGTAGAGTGATTGCGGTACTTCAAAGAGCAGCTTTGCTTTTTTTGCCAAAAGCGCATCCGTCCGGTAGACAAACCCGCCATCGACTTCGCCCAGTTCTGCATACATCAAACACTCACGCACATCCTTGGCCATGACCAGCTTCTTCTGAAGCTGCTGCTCAAGACCGGATTTGGTGATGGCCGCCAGGGCATACTCGCCGGCCGGCACACTTTTCGGGCTTCCGATCGCAATTTTATCAAGTTTCACCAGGTCACCCATCGAGGAGACTTTTTTCGTGGTTGTGCCGGCAAAGACCAGCGAGTTATAGGCAAAGTTCTTTTCGGTCGCGCCATCGGCCAGCTTTTTCTCTATGAGGTACTTTACCCACTCAGTGTTGGCCGCAATAAAGAGGTCGGCCGGTGCGCCGTTTTCAATCTGACCGGCAAGCGTGCCTGAAGCGCCGAAGTTTTTCACAAAGGTGGTGCCGGGATGTTTTGCCGTGTAACTGGCGGTTAGTTCATTGATCACCTCTTTCATGCTTCCGGCAACTGAGAGCCTCACTTCCCCGGCTAGAGCCGGAACGGTTATCGAGAGGAGCGCAAAAGCTATGAGGGCGATACGTTTGATGGATACGATCATGGTTTGATTGTTTTTTTCAGGTTGTCAAGGGTTGCATGGAAACGGCGATGTCGGAGGGCTTGCCGAAATAGAGAGCTGAAAGGACGAGAATGTCCACTCCGGTTGCAGCATAGTCGGCGGCATTTTCCCCGTTGATTCCTCCTGCGGCAGAGATGGTGATATGGGGAGCTACTTCGCGAATTTGTTGGACTATCAGCGAAAGTTCCTCGGGCGGGAGCTTGTCAATCTGCACAACGTCAACGCCGGCCCGAGCAATGTTCATGGCCTCTTCGGCCGTGTCGGCTTCAACAATAATTTTATGTTCCGGAGCTTTTGCTTTCAGTGCGGCCATGGTTTTAAGGAACTGCTCCACTCCGCCGCAGAACGCGGTATGCTGGCGGAAAACAAGAATGGATTCCGACAAACCGAGCCGGTGCGCATAAGCGCCGCCCGCCATGATGGCCTTGAGTGCAATTTTTTTCGTTCCGGGAAATGACTTGCGGGTTGTTACAACCGAGATGGTGGGATTTACTGCTTGTGCAAGGTTCACGATTTTCCGGGTGCGTGTGGCAATGCCTGAAGCATACTCCAGCAGGTTCAGGGCAACTTTCCATCCGGCGTGCAGCGCTCCAGCCGGCCCGCTTGCCGAAAGGATGGTCACGCCCCCCTGAACCGTTGTGCCGCTTGGCAGGAAGAAGTGCACTGAAGCACCGCATTTTTCCAGCACACGGGCCGCCTCTTCCGTGCAGCAGAGGGTTGTCTGTTCCCGGCTGGTAAAGGTAATCTCCCCCGGCCGCGAGCCGATGGCGAGCAGTGAGGTAGTCAGATCGCCATAGGGTAGATCCTCCTCTAAAAACCGTTCTATGTCGCTCTCCGGCAGTTGATAGAGCATGAGTGAATTGTTTGGTCGTTATAACTTTCTGTATATTTCGCACCTTAAAAAAAAGCATCTATCGGCGCAAAAACCTTGAATCTGTTAGCAGTAAACCGGAGAGCTATTCCTCTTCCTGTTTGTGCGGAGTTTATCGGGTTCTTTTATTGTTTTAAATAGTAGTTGATTTTAATAAAAAAATAAGGTATTTCAAATAATTATCATTAATTATTTAACTAAATAAGTTTTATGTTGATGATTTTTCTTACGAAAGTGTTGTTTTCTTTTGCATGGCAGAGAAGGTTTTATGATGATCAGCCTGCTGAATCGTTATGCAACGAATAATATAGCGCTTAATCTCTTTTTTGAAAATCAGGGGTACAGAATTTTATCCGGTAGTCGCTGCCCTGAAGTTTGCTGATGAGAAACCAGGGAGTAGCGGTTGACCGTTTTTGCTCTGACAGGGTAGTTGGGAGGATGTTTTTTTTCTTTTTCCTTATTAATCGTATATTTGCGATGAACTATTAAGAAAGGAAGGAGTGTTATGAAACGATCGTTGTCGGCGGTGGAGTACAGTGGAGAGGAGGAGATGATGGCCTCAATTGCCAAGGCGATCAGCCATCCGGTGAGAATCAAGATTCTGAGGCTGCTAGCAAGCCGGGCATGTTGTTTTACTGGGGAGTTGACCGAGATGATTCCGATGGCGCAGTCAACGATTTCGCAGCATCTAAAAGCACTGCTTGATGCCGGACTGATTCAGGGCGAGATCAACCCTCCAAAAGTGAGGTATTGTATCAACAGGGAGACCTGGCTGAAGGCCTCTACTCTTCTGGGCGGGTTTTTCAATGCTGACCTGACCTGCCGGTGTGAGTGCCGGTGAGCGACGTTGAGCATTGTTTATGAGGTCATTTTGTTGTTTACGTAGTCGTTAACCCGTTTTTTATCTTGTCATCCCGACCATCGGGAGGGATCACTTTCCGGAGCAGGGGGAGATAAAAAAACGTAGTGCTTTCATTTACATCAATCGTTCATTTGCGATAAACTTATAACATAAAGAGATAAACCATGAAAAGAGTAAAAATTCTTGGGAGCGGATGTGGAAGCTGCAATCAGCTTTTTGATGCGGTAAAGGCTGTTGTTACAGCAGAAGGCATTCTTGCGACGGTTGAAAAGGTTGAGGATCTGCAGCAGATCATGGCATACAATGTGATGACGACTCCTGCGCTGGTTGTTGATGAAAAGGTAGTGTCAAAAGGGCGCCTGCTTTCTCATGAAGAGATCAAGGCGCTGCTTACTGCAAAGCCGCAGGGGTGCTGTGGCTCCCATGGATCAAAAACTGAGGGTGGGTCAAGCTGCTGCTGTTAAGCAACCCTAGGCTGACCTGTTGTGCCGGTTGCCCTGCAGAACTTTTGAACAAGCAATCATAACCGTATTGAACACATGACACAAGGTGTAGGGCAACAATTCCGAAAGACTTCTCAGACCGAAACGGTGAAATGGATCTTTGGCGTTTTTCTGGCTGCATTGCTTTGGGTTTTGTTGTACAGTAACCTTGAGTGGTTGAGCACGCTTTTGTTTCAGAGCACCGGCATCAGTCGTCTCAACCGCTTCGGTGAGGCGCTCTTCTTTTTTCTCTATGAGGTGCCGAAAGTGTTGCTCTTGCTTACGGCTGTGGTCTTTCTGATGGGTGTGGTGCATACCTTTGTCTCTGCAGAACGTACCCGTGCAATGCTTTCCGGACGGCGCACGGGGGTTGGAAACGTTATGGCGGCCACGCTCGGCATTGTGACCCCCTTCTGCTCCTGCTCGGCCGTACCCCTTTTTATCGGGTTTCTGCAGGCCGGTATACCACTTGGCGTTACCTTTTCCTTTCTGATTTCAGCGCCGATGATCAACGAGGTTGCCCTTGCCCTGCTCTTCGGCATGTTCGGCTGGAAGGTGGCCCTGCTCTATATGGCCATGGGCCTCGGGGTTGCAATTATCTCCGGCATCGTGATCGGAAAGCTCAAGATGGAGCGCTTTCTGGAGGAGTGGGTGCAGAAGCTGCAGGATAGTCAGGTTGCTGTGGAGGTGGAGGGCGAAGCGATGAGCTGGCCGCAGCGGTTCCGCGAAGGGATCAGCCACGTTCGGGAAATTGTTGGTAAAGTGTGGCTCTACATTGTGCTTGGTGTCGGGCTCGGATCGGCCATTCACGGCTATGTGCCCGAGAACTTTATGGCGGCACTGATGGGCAAGAGCGTCTGGTGGTCGGTGCCTCTGGCGGTGCTGATCGGGGTGCCGATGTACTCCAATGCCGCCGGTATCCTGCCCGTTGTGCAGGCATTGCTCGGCAAGGGCGCGGCGCTTGGTACGGTCATGGCTTTCATGATGAGCGTCATCGCCCTCTCCGCTCCGGAGATGATCATTCTCCGCAAGGTGTTGAGGCCCACGCTGATCGTGGTATTTGCCTCTGTGGTAGCGCTGGGGATCATGCTTGTGGGCTTTGTTTTCAATCTTGTTTTATAAAGACATCAATTTTTAATCATCAAGAAGTGAACCATGAAAAAATCCGTGCTGATACTCTGTACCGGAAACTCCTGCCGCAGCCAGATGGCCGAAGGCTTTCTCCGATCATTCAACAAGTCGCTTGATGTCTTTTCGGCAGGCACACAACCCGGAGAAGAGGTTCATCCGCTTGCCATACAGGTGATGCGTGAAGAGTGGATCGACATCAGTTTGAACAAGCCGAAAAGTGTTGAGGGGTTTCTTGACCGGTCGTTTGATTATGTGGTAACGGTATGTGACGGGGCCAGAGAGAGTTGCCCGGTTTTTACCGGCAAGGTGGAACACCAGGTGCATATCGGTTTTGACGATCCTGCTGCGGCTGAAGGGAGCAGGGATGAGATCTTGGCCGTTTTCCGCCGTGTGCGCGACGAGATCAACCTGCGTTTCAGGAAGTTCTATAACGAAAGTTTAAACCAGAAATAACGCTATGGGTATTGCAGCAAAGCAGTTATCGTTTCTGGATCGCTATCTGACCCTCTGGATTTTTCTTGCCATGGGTGTTGGCGTGCTTTCCGGCTCGCTCTATCCGGGTATTGCAGGTTTCTGGGGCCACTTTCAGTCGGGGACTACCAATCTCCTCATTGCCGTGGGTCTTATTGTGATGATGTACCCTCCTTTGGCCAAGGTGAAGTATGAGGAGCTGGGTGACGTTTTTCGCAACACCAGGGTGCTTCTGCTCTCGCTGGTGCAGAACTGGGTGATCGGGCCGATTTTGATGTTTACCTTGGCGGTGCTGCTGCTTTCCGATATGCCGCACTATATGGCGGGGCTGATCATGATCGGTCTTGCCCGATGCATTGCCATGGTGATTGTGTGGAACGAGCTTGCCAAAGGGGACACGGAGTATGCCGCCGGGCTTGTAGCCTTCAACTCGGTTTTTCAGGTGCTCTTTTTCTCGCTCTATGCATGGATCTTTCTGACGGTGCTGCCAAAGTGGTTCGGCATCACCTCCTTTGCGGTTGATATCTCCATTGCGGAGATTGCCAAATCGGTCTTTATCTATCTTGGTATTCCCTTTATCGCCGGTTTCCTCACCCGCTTTGTCATGCTTCGCCTTAAAGGCAAGGAGTGGTACGAAGCGGAGTTTATTCCCCGCATCAGCCCGCTGACCTTGGTGGCGCTGCTCTTCACCATTGTGGTGATGTTTTCGCTGAAGGGCGAGTATATAGTCAAGATTCCCATGGATGTGGTGCGCATTGCCATCCCGCTTCTGATCTACTTTGTGGTGATGTTTCTGCTCTCGTTTTTTATGGGTCACAAAATCGGGGCTGACTACCCGAAAACAGCAACGCTTGCCTTTACGGCCGCAAGCAACAATTTTGAGTTGGCCATTGCCGTGGCAGTCGCGGTTTTCGGCATCAACTCTGGCGAAGCTTTTGCTGCCGTGATCGGGCCGCTTGTTGAGGTGCCAGCCTTGATTGCTCTGGTCAATGTTGCCCTCTGGTTTCGGGGGAGATATTTCAAAGAGAGGAGCGAAGCCTGAACGATTGCATCCCGGAACCGGCACGGCTGCAAGAGTTTGCTGGTTCCGGGTGCTATCTTTCAACGGTTACTTTTTTTTGTTTTCCCACTTGATCTGGTTGGAGGTTTTGCTTGCTGCGGGTGTTTTAACCTGCGTGGCTGTTTTGATTTGAGTGGCCTGTTTTGTTTTGGTGGTGTCAACTTTCGCCTTTGCTTTTTCGACAGCGGCTTGCGATTCAGTTGCTACACCGAGAGAGGCTCCGAGCGATGCTACAGCGGCCGCCATGGCAATGACTTTTTTTGTGCTTTTGTTCATAATGGTTCTCCTGTTTTATTGCTTGGTTATCCATTGTTGTAAGGCATTTTGGTGAATCCGGGTTTTTTCCTCTACATCCAGAGGAAAAGGAATTTCTCTTTTACTGCAGTAGCTTCTCATCGCAGCATCCATATCCAGCCACACTTCGTCCTCATCCGGAGAGTTATCTAGCTCTTCGCCATGTTCTTCGCCGCTTCCGGAATCTTCAAGTTTATCCATCATCTCCCAGAGCAGCTTCAGGTAGCTGTCGGCCGCCCGGGTGAACGGCACTGTGCCCTGTTCTTCAAGATACTCCCGGATGGAACCCTTCGAGCCGTACCTGCCCGTGCACCCCTCTTCCGGCTCCAGCTCTGAAAACCACTCTTCACCCATGCTGTTGAGATGGCGTGCAAGAGGGAAGAGTCGGCAGACCAGCGGCCGGTCAAGGTGAACCCGGCACCCGTCGGAGCCGAGAAAGAGGCAAGTGTTGGTCTCGTCAAACTTCAGAAAAGAGCCGTTTTCCGTGGTGTAGCGGGCGATAAAATCGGTTGTTGAAATGGCGAGGTTCCCGGCAAGTCGCGCTATTTCATAGGGATTTACCTGGATTTTTTTGTGCTGGCAGCACTGCAGGCATCGACTGCACGAGAAGCTGAACTGAGCCTCCGACTGAAGCTGTGTACGGCGAAAAGGTATCATTCTGTGGGGGGTTCATCTTCTCATGAACAATGACAGAGCATATCTGCTGTTCGTTTAAGTTAGCGCGTTTTTTCCTGTTTGTAAATGCCTCGTGACGTTTTTTCTGTTCCGTTAGCGAACAAACTTGCAGAAGCTTTTTGCCCCTTTCCGGGAAGCCTGGTAATTCGCCTTTAGAGTTTTAATAATTTGCTTCTGCTTTGGCCGGAGCGCTATATTGCTCTGGGTGCAGGCAAGAGAGGCGTCAGCCGAACTCAATCCATCTCCCGACACACTATCTTTTTTAAAAGCAGACCTTTGTCACTCAGAGAGCTTGAACTTTGTTTGAAAAGAGTACCCAGAAATATTGACGATATGTTTAATGCAGAGGTTGGTTTTGAAAATGAGTAGCGGTGATTTTGTGAAAAACTCTGTTGTACCGATGCCACTGCTTCCTCAAAAACAGCTCATTGTTGAAATCAAGTGCCATGCAAAAAAGCCTTTCGTCTGGCTATGCACGCTTTTTTTGATGACTGCATCGGGGCTGTTTTTGTTTCCGGCACCTTCATCCGCGATATCCATTGGTCAGGAGTTTGACGGAGGGGTTGTGTTTTATCTTGATGCCTCAAAAAAGCACGGCTTTGTTGCCGCACGCACGGATATGAAGGGGCACTCTCCGGAGTGTCCCGAAGGTTTTTTTACCTGGAAAGATGCCCAGACGGCTTGCCGGAATTATGAGAGCTGCGATTATCGCGACTGGGTTTTGCCGACCAAAGAGCAGCTAACCAAGCTCTACCACCACAAGGATGCTCTTGAGAAGTTTGGGTTTACCTATAACTACTACTGGAGTTCAACCGAGGTTGATGCCGCTAAGGCATGGGTCTATGGTTTCGGCGCCGGTGTTCAGGTGCAGAACTTCAAAACCAACGGCAACCGCGTTCGCCCCGTCCGTGCGTTTTAATTCAGTTCATATTTGATTACCATATGCAGCCAGAAGTGCGTTATCGCTTCGGATCTGAAACTCAAGACTGCGTGTGCGATAGGATTTTGCTCCCTTCGAATCTTTGCCATTCCTTAGAGTTTTAATAATCTCTATTGCCTGATTGACATGATTCTGCATATAAAAATTATTGTTAAGATTCGGATTTTGGTTGACTTTAACAAGAAAAGATGCAAGGCTTTTCGTATGCATCGAAGCTATCAGCAAATTCCGATAGTACCATTTCAAAGAGTAGTTTGTTCCTATTTTGGTATCAGGAACAAACCATATTGGTGACCAGAGAACCCTCCCGTTATCATGACCGTATAAGAGGTGATTACTCTGTTGATTTTTTATCGGAATAAGCTGTGAGGCTAAATCAGGTGGTGTAATCTCACTCCATCCCATATTAAAACTTGTTAAACCCTCAATTGCACAGTGAATAGGTGTTCCTTGCACAATAGGAAGAGTCTTGTAACGATCATCTCCTTCTACAACAGCAGCGAGGGAAAACGGATCGTCAGTAAAACCCTCTGTTTTGCCAATGCTTTTTATGCATAAGCTCTCCAGTAAACCTTTGCAATAAGCCTCAAATGATTGTGATTTTCCAGCGTTAAGAATATTTCCATATCGAACCTTTAATACGGCATTAACTGCGTCAGGCAGTGTGGCAAAATTATGAAGAGTCAGGTTGCAGATAAGAGCTACACCGTGTCGATAAAAAAAGCCCTCGAATGATCCTTCGCACGAAACAGGGTTGACCTGATGCCCGATTTCCTCTGCTAAAACTCCGTTTTCAATCCCATTCGTGTTGTTTTGTGTTCTTACAAGCGCGGATAGATCAAGTCTTGGAATGAGCGAGATTCGGAAGGGAACTAATTTTTCCCAACATCTATTGGCTAAAGAAGATATGTTACCTCCAACAGGTTCTTCTTGTAAGTAATATCGCCAGAAGTGGTTAGGATTTTCTTGTTTCTGATCCCATTCCCATTCCCAAGGTAAAGTTAAGGGCTCTGTTACCGAAGAAAGATTTCTGAAGGTGTTTTTGTAATCTTTACACAGGGCTAAAAATTTAAAATTTGAATTCTCTGCTGCATCGAAGAGTGAAAAAAAAGTTCTTGTCCAGACAAAAGAAACTGACAATGTCTCAATTTTCATTTGGAATCCTCTCTTTTTTACTTAATTTCTGTTGACTTCCAAAGGATTCTTGCCGCAAGGCAGAATTTCGCCTTTCATTAGGTGCTTCCCTATATGGGTCGGAATACTTTAGGTTATAGCGAACTCTGTTATGGGGTTCGCTATCTTTTTTTACTTCAATTACATATGAACACTGAATATAAACCTTGAAGGAATTTCATTTTCAAGATCTGTTTTTTCGACATATTTTGGTCTTACAACATAACCAGGCATATTCTCCCATTTGATCTCTTCTATTCCTCTTTTTTTGTTGGTATTTTCCTCTTTAAGTCCATCCTTAAAGTCGCTGACTATCAAGTCTAAGGTGGATTTAGGATCTGCGATATGGGCTTGTAACGTGGTTACGAGATTCTGGGCATCTTCCTGACACGCAACGTGAATGCGTCCAATAATCCAGACGGCTTTTTTTTCAGGGTCAGAAAGATCTGATTCGATAATAAATCCTTTTTCTTTTGTGGATTTAACCGTTATCTCGGACAATCGTGCTTCATTAAATCCTCGATCAAGCATTTTTTTAAGTACCATCATAGGAATATCACTTTCATGAAACGCGTTTTTCGCTTCATATCTCTTTTTCCATAGAATCACTTTTTTAAAGCAGTACAGTATGCCTGCTGTCAGCAAAGCAGAGATAGTTCCGATAGCAACAGAGAAGAACCACATACAGACAATATCTTTAAAACCATATCCGTAGAGATAATCCCTATGTCCGAATGAGGTAAAAGCAACGGTCATTAAGGAGTATCCTTTCCATACCATGACAAGAGATAAAGTGATTGCAACAACCCAAAACCTCAGATCGGTTATTTTATCGCCGTTCAAGAATTCCGGAAACTTTTCTTTCTCCGGACCTGGTGTTAAACTTTTCCAGACAAGGCTAAAAATTATGATCATAATCAGTCCGGGAAAGATCAGAAAGGTTACCGCATTTGATAAGGCTCCCATAATCTCATTTTCACCAAAGACTTTAACTTGTAAGTCATGACCAATGGTTATGCTCTCAGCCTGAGGTTTCCCATGATTATTTCTATGAAAAAATATATTAAACAAGAGGCGGTGTTTTCCTGGTTGTACTTGATCAGCACTCTCAACATATACCGTATATATTTGTGATGTTCTAGAAGGGATTTGTTGTTTGCCCGGATAAAAAAGCGTTCTTGTTTTTCTTGAAACGGTTATAGTATCAAGTGAAGAGGGCTTGATCCTTATGAAGGAGGGGTATTCGGCAATTTCGATTCTGTCGAACGTCAGCAATGAGTCTGAAAGATTTTTTACTTCCAGGTAAATGAAGCCAGGTCGAAAATCATTCAATTCACTTAATGCAGAGCTCAGTATAACGTTGACAGTTTTTGTTGTATCCACGGTCTTATTGGTACCTGCTTTTCCTTCTCCAGAAATCAGTTCCAATACAATAAACAATAACACAACGAGCCTGTATGTCATAATTTCTCCGTTGGATACAAGAATCGATCCTGTTTGCCTCTGAATTTTAATTGTGTAGTGTAATTTATGGTAATAATAGTTGGGTTGGTAGTGGAAAAATGCATTTAAAGCACTGTTTTTTTTGGAAGAAGACCGGCAGGATATTTTTTTTGTCACCAGTATGATCGACAGCTATCTGTTAATTTCTCAGCAATTGGCATAATAATCACATCCCGAAGGAGTCGGGATGGAGGCGGGGGGGGGAAGGGTTTAACATATCAGGCTCATCAATCTTTTTTTTACCTTACAGCAGAGCGGTAGGTTTTTATGACCCGGAGCCGATAACGCGTCGCATAGTCAAACTTGAGGATTGATCCCATGCTGAAAAAGGTTTTGTTTCCCGGAAAGTATATTCAGGGCGTTGGTGCTCTTGGTGAATTGCCAGCTCTGATCAAACTGCTTGGTAAGAGCGGGTTGATTCTTGCTTCACCATCTTCTGAAAAGGTCATTCTGCCGGGCAGCGGCATTGAACTTAACACGCAGTCGCTCTCTCTGGAGCGGTTCGGCGGGGAGTGTTGTGAAGAGGAACTCTCCAGGATCGGGGCTATTATCCGGGAGAGAGAGGTGGATGTGCTGGTGGGTATGGGCGGCGGCAAAGCCATTGATACCGCT
>CAIMCD010000028.1 GCA_903839405.1 uncultured Chlorobiaceae bacterium | reverse complement strand
TTCTGCCTGTTTAAGGGCATAGGCGATCTGCTCTTCGCTGAATCGGGACTTTTTCATGGCAATGACTCCTGGGTTTGTTCAAGATACTCATTGCCGGAAAACTCTACTTTAGATCGGTCCGGTTTTTGGGGAGGGGGTCAGCTTGATCTGCGAACTTTGCTTCACGTAGATCAATCAGATACCCATGTAATCTTCCATCACCGCCTCTATTACCGGATGATATGACAGAAAAATCATATTCATGTCAAAATCGATAAATCCGCCTCTGCCTGAACTACTTTCCGAGTTGCGCTCATAATAACAGGAAGCAATTGCAATCGTGACTTTACGATCTGATTACGAGCCTGAAGTAGTTTTTCCGGTCCTGCCAAAAGCGATATTTCTATCTGTTTTCTTTTCTGAGAAAACCGTTGATTTAATGCTGTGATATCTGCAGGATCGGTACCTTTTGATGGATTAAATACAAACTTATTTTCTATTTTATTTCGCCAAGCATCCAGCTCAGCGGCAAGATACGGCCCAAATCCATTGATATTAATAATTCTATTCCTGCTTATATCAGCAGCGGTTTCAATGCCGAATGAAAGAAGAACCGCTTTTCTTGCAGACCCAATACTTGGGATACTGCTGCTGGAAATAAAAAAAGTATTGAGGAACTTGTGCAGTTGGTCGTTACGAAGGTTTTGCTGTAATTTCTTTTTTTCTTGTTCAAGTTGAAGTGCCAAACAGTCAAACTCTGCTCTTTGGTTTGACAACTCCTTGAAAATATCCTGGAACTGGCTGTCACAAGCTTCATGGAGCCAATGTTCCTTTGTTGTAGCCATTTCTTTGTGTGCCTCGTCGAGAACAGATTTTCTTCTTTCTTTCTCCTTTGTATAATTACTATTGAATCCAGAAATAAATAAGGACAAACTGATAATCAAGGCATAAACAAAAAGTTGTGGTTCTGTAAAAAGACAAACAAGAACCAATCCTACCGCTGCTGTTTTTTTGAAAATCGTTATAAACTTTGATAGGATCACTGGTCGTGGCAGCGGCTCAGGGGAAACATGGATACCGTAAGTGCTTATTTCGGGAGGTGGTTCCGGTGGTTCTATTGCGATTATTTGAGCCCATATTTGTGATAGCTCAAAGCCTTCTGAACCGGAACGCGAGCTGCCATATGAGATGAAGAAGTAGAAACCTGATTTTTGTTCCTGAGCACACCAAGGGCATGAAGATAAACCAGAAAAGTATTTATGATTGGATTCCTCTTTACATGAACGAAGCTGTTCTCTAAGTAAATCGAGCGCAATAACCCATTCTTGTGCTGATGGTCTGTTTCCCGGCAATGTTCCTTGCTCTGTAAAAGCCCGTTCAAAAAGCTCTGTGATTGTTCTGGGCAAAATTGCTGTCGTAATGCTGTTAGGAGGAGGAGCCATCCCTTTTATTGCAGCATTTCGTCCAAATGCATATCGAAATTGCCCTATGGATTTTTCCAAAGGGTTGTCTCCTGTGCCTGAAAAGATTCCAGAGAATGGGTGTCTTCCCATAAGCAAGATATGAAAGAGGAGAACCGCTAATCCGAAATTATCTTGATTTACGGTGCGAACAATACCCCGAAAAGTCGAGTGGTTTTGTAGCTCTGCTGGTGTAAAATGTGGAGAGCCAACTTCACAAGGATAACAGTGCCCATCAGCAAATATTTGAAAAGAATCACAATCAATAAGTTTGACTGTACTGTTGCTCCCAACAAATACAAGATTGGGATTCACATCACCAATAACGTAATCATGACTGTGAAGAGCTTTAAATGCTGCCGCTGTATTTCGAGCCGTAAAAACTAAAAATGCCCAGTCTTTATCAGGATATCGCTGTTTTCGATGGCTGGGTCCATAAAGATGGTGTATCGGTTCATAACCAATTAACCTTTCCATCAGAAAGCCACATATCGTTCCTCCAACACGCTCATGTAATGTGACTTGAGGCCAAGCTGCTATTTTTTTGAGCGATTCCCTGTACCCCATGGCCATACGCCGCAATTTTTCCTGCTTATCAGGAAAAATTGCACCAGTATAAATTTTGGCTGCAATATTATTACCAAGGGATGGTACTTCATATACAATACCTTCTCCACCAGAAGCTATTTTTTGGCCAAGCTCAATCTTGCGGCCGAAGCTATCGAATAGATCAATCATGATGAAAGACGGGTCGCAAGCACCAGTGTCTTATCGTCATCTGTGCGCTCATTAATCGCTGAACTGCTCAAAAAATGGACTAATTGATCATTCAGTACTTCGCAGTGATCTGGATTTTTTTGCCTAAGAACCTTCAGCATTGGCTCAAAGAATGGGAGGTGAGAAGTCTGTTGATCGAAAGATAGTGCCAAACGCTGTATACCGTCACTAAATAGACTTACTTCGTCAATATGAGTATGTGTAACCATTATTTGTAGATGATCAAAAGCATCTTCTTCGGTAACAAAATAGGTCATGTTTGCATACTGACCTGAATCCGGCCAAAAAACTACACCCTGAGTACAACCATTGGACGCAACAATAGCTCCATCACCAATCTGAAAAAAAACAGCATTATCGAAACCAATAACTGCACCAAGCAGGGTACACGCAAAATCTCTTGATGTAAAATCATGCGAATCAGCCGTTTCTTGGATAGCAAGCCTAATATTTTTAATCCACTCTACAACAAT
Organism: uncultured Chlorobiaceae bacterium; assembly: GCA_903839405.1. Lineage (GTDB taxonomy): Bacteria > Bacteroidota > Chlorobiia > Chlorobiales > Chlorobiaceae > Chlorobium. Next base: position 26,843 of record CAIMCD010000028.1, on the reverse strand, counting down.
TGATTCGTCGAAAGAAAGTGCTTCTGGCTTCCCAAGAAATGCCTCAATACTTGATCGGGCTGTATTACAAGCCAATTCAGCGCCTGTTCCACCTTCTTTTGCACTACCAGCACCATCCGAAACTAAACAGACAAGATAATCGACCCCATCTCTGCTCGAAACCACATCAGCAAAGCAATCATCCTGGCATGGCGTATTTGACGCAATATGAGCTGTCCCAAGAACCGTCGCACGAACTATTTTCCACTTCAAACCTCTGCCCAGCCTTGTGGTGATTGAATTGGAACATTCGTGCCCGGTACAGAACAAGAGACAGATTTCATCGAGTTGGATAGCCAATGGAATAACTCACGAAATTTCAGGCCTTGAAGTTTCAGTGGTTCACGTACCGAAAGTTTTCGGAGTAGATCCATATTCGCCCCCGCCACACCAACAGCAAAAAATGCAAATGATTTAGAGCTTTCTCCTTCACGAATCAGGGCCGCTGCAGATTGCCATTCATCGGTTGGCTCTCCATCTGTAATAAGGAATACCCATGGTCGGTAGAATGAAATACCATTACTTCTGTACTCATCTTTTCGCTGGCGAACAAGTTCAAGCCCTTGCCTGATAGCCGCACTCATAGGAGTATCTCCTTTAGCCGAAAGAGTGGGAGGATAAAAACTGGGAGCCGTATGAAAAGTATTTTCAATTGTTACTGGGCCAAAGGAAATTATCGCAACTTCAACCCGTTTTATAGCCAGAGAGTCAGCCGAAAGTTCATCCTTGAGCCCAGCCAAACCCGCATTGAGTTCAGCAATAGGCGCTCCACTCATTGAGCCCGACGTGTCAAGAAGTAAGACGCACGGACAACGAGGTTCAGGATTATCTGCAAAATTATCCGTACCAAATACAACTTGCTCTGAAAATGTATTTTCACTCATACACATATCTCCTGTTTAGAAAAATTGTTTTAATCTTTCAGTGTTGAATTCTCCGCTGCTTGCGGCAGGGAGCTTCATTCAATTTTTTTCCATTACCATAGTACCTATAAGATATTTCTTTGTGGAAAATTAGTGCGTATAGTTCTCAACGGTACAGCACACTTTTTCGACCATATTGAAAAACTTCCCACTATCCTTGTACTCATAACTCCCGTCAACCCTAAGATTCTTGCTTATGAGCAGGTTTGTATTGCTCTGCACCTGATATTTGCTGCACAATACGTTCTCTTCATCACTCTTCTGTCTTTCAAAAAATAAAAATATACGCTTTCTCTTGATTTTTCAGTCAGATACCCGTCTATTTTTTCATTGAAATGCGGTTCACCCAAGAAACCTAACCTGACTTTTTCCGGGTAAAAAAGTCTCAGTTGATTGAGTGACGTTTAGGCAATGGTGTTGAGGTAACAAGAAAAGTCCGCTCCCCCCAAACGCAGCAATAGCCGTATAGTACCAATTATCAATGGACTACACGGCTATTATCAGGTGTTATATTCTGTGCCGCACAAGGTGTGAAACAAAAACTATCTGGAAGCCCTTGGCTTGGAGGAGCTCCACCGTTTTGCACCACTGCTGATCGGGGGGAGCTTTGGGCCGGGGTGGCCGGAGTTGCCTCTTCCCTGCTGCTTTGGAGCTTTCGGGGGGTTGTGATCCATCAGGGGAAACTGGTGATCGTCATTAACCGGGATTTTTTTGGCAATCAGTTTTTCGATATCGCGCAGGTACTCCTTCTCTTCCGCATCACAAAACGAGAGTGCGGTGCCGGCAGCTCCGGCCCGTCCGGTACGACCAATACGGTGAACATAGGTTTCGGCAATATTGGGCAGTTCGAAGTTGATCACATACTCCAGATCATCCACATCAATACCGCGTGCAGCAATATCGGTTGCCACCAGCACGCGGGTGGTTTGCGCCTTGAAATTGGTCAAGGCCCGCTGACGTGCGTTCTGCGCCTTGTTGCCGTGGATCGCTTCGGCCGTGATATTATGCTTCTGCAAAATTTTAACCACCTTGTCGGCCCCATGCTTGGTGCGGGTAAAGACCAGCGCGGTCTTGATACCTTTGTCTTTCAAAATATCGACCAGGAGGCTGTTCTTGTTGCCCTTGTCGACAAAGTAGATGCTTTGCTGAATAATATCGACCGTCGAGGAAACTGGCGTTACCGAAACATGTGACGGGTTATGCAGAATCGTGGCGGCAAGCTTGACAATTTCAGCCGGCATCGTGGCTGAAAAGAAGAGCGATTGCTTCTTTTTCGGAAGCACGGACAAGATCTTTTTCACATCGTGAATAAAGCCCATATCAAGCATACGATCGGCTTCGTCCAGCACAAGAATTTCCACATCACGCAGATTCAAACAGCCCTGATTCAACAGATCGAGCAGGCGGCCGGGCGTTGCAATCACAATATCAACGCCGCGCTGCAGTGAGGAGGCCTGCGATTTCTGGTTAACACCGCCAAAGATAACCGTATTGGTCAATCCGGTATGGCGGCCATAAGCGTCAAAACTCTCTCCGATCTGAATGGCCAGCTCGCGGGTTGGCGTAACGATCAGGCTCCTGATTTTTTTGCGGGTATTGTAAACTTTATCGGCGCTCAGCAACTGCAGAATCGGAATGGCAAATGCGGCCGTTTTTCCGGTTCCGGTCTGGGCACAGCCAAGCAGGTCATGGCCTTGCAGAACAATCGGGATGGATTGTGCCTGTATCGGTGTGGGAGTAGTATAGCCCTCTTCCTGAAGTGATCGTAAAATTGGTTCAATGATCTCAAGTGATTCAAATAACATAGAGTATGTAGGTGTTGAAATATTAATAATAAAAACAAGGAGCTGATGGCCCGTAATGCAATCGACGCGGCTGGAAGCTGACGCTCCCCTGATTTGTGCTGGTCGATTATTTTCTTCGCCCGGAACGACTCCTCGGGCAATAACTGATAATGGTCGCTCCAAACTAACCATGCTGCGCCAAGATAATACAACAAATCGAGGCAAAGTAGACGAAGAGAGAAAAACAGGATGGGATTTTAATACCGGAGAAGAAATTAACCTGAAATGTGCGTTGTTTTATGACCCATAAGTACTTTAGAACATCGCTCTACAAAAAAACGTTCCCGCCGCCCAATCCCTCGGCTGCAGGGCCATACCGTTCAAGCTGGCACCAGTATAAAAAGCTTTCAGGGCAGAAGGATTTTTGGTAATTTTAGCACAGGTCAAAATATTGACAAGCGAAGAAAGAGCGAGGCGTTACAATGGTATTCGTCGCCACAAAAACTCTATGAAAAAATAGTGCCAACTGGGCAAGAAAAAATCCGGATAAATTCCTTAATCTCATGACAACCCTTGCGCTCTAACAAATCCGGCCTGAAGCTGGAACGAACGCAAAAAAAGAACACGATCAGGTAAAAACTCCCTAACCAGAAATTTCACCCGAACCATGCCAGAGATAGCCCGTTACACCACAATCTTTGCTCCTGTCATCTTTTTTGTCTCAGGAGTATTTATCGTCATGATTCTGAACAAGTTTATAGGCAAGCACTCTTCCAACAAGAATACCCAGTAAGTCAGCATAAAGAAATTCTCCAGCAAGATAATGCTTCCTGAAGAAACCGCTTAAACGTCCAACCTCTTTGGCGTGTAACCGCTCAGGTGCCACCAAGAGCGTCGCGAGCCTCTTCAAGCACTTCAAGGGTAATCTCCCTGTACCCCATACTCTCGGCATACTCTTCAGCCATGGTGAGGAACTTCCCCTGTAAAAAGCCGGGAAGTCCCTGAATAAATTCATTTGCCTCTTCGCTCCACACCGCCCCCGAACGAACTTTTGATCTCCCTTTCCGATTGTACTCGTTGAGCAGATCATCAACAAACTCCTGATGCACCTCACTTTTGCGGAGATCGTCGGGAGCAAAAATCTTTTCAGCAAGAATCTTGTTGCTGATCAAGTGGATTTTTAACTGCGGGAGATAGAGCACCGCCGCCATGGACTCGGGGCTGCCACAGGTCAGAAAGAGCGCTATTTTTTTTCGTTTCAGATTTTTTTTCAGGTTGCCATGAATCAGGGAACCCAAAAGCTGTGATGAAACAAGAAAGTAGTAAACCGGTGCTCCAAGAATGACAAGATCAAACTCCCGGACAAAACGGTAGTTGGCGGTTGCCTTGCATTTGGCTTTTTCCACATAGAATCCGGCTTCCGCCAGCTTCAATCCGATAGAGTCGATCAAAGCCTCGGTAGAACCACCCTGAGTTTTGCTGTCATATAAAATAACTGCTTTCATGGACGATGAAGAGTAATGGTTGCTTTTGCGGAACAAAAAATTGTAACCGTGCCGTTATTGACAAACAAATAAAGCGTTACGAGCAGGTTGAATATATTACATAAAAAAACTCAAAAATTAAGCGCTCCAAAAAGAGAAGGAGCACAAAGTGAACAACCGGGATCCGTTCACCTCTACGGCACAATCGCCCTGAAGAGAAGAGGTTTTCACCCCGCCAAACCCCCGCATCCCGCACATCAGGGCTCTTCGCTGAAAATTCGGTCAGAAAAAAAGAGAACTGTTTTTCTGAAAACGCGTTATAAGCATCGTTCCACCTCCGGTCTCTCCGACGAGAATCGCCCTTATAATACGTCATCCTCCATCAAAAAGAGCCGCATCTACAATTAAAAAAAAGGGAGTTAAAAGTACTCGCTGCCGGTTTTTCTATTTGCTCTGCAGTTTAAAATGTTTTAACTTATTTCAAAATCGGTATAAACCACCGAAATCAAGTTTCACCAACATATCTTCTTAAAAAACCTAAACAAAACAGCCATGTCAAACGGATCAAACATTGATGTATCAGGCGCTGTCAACAACCTTGTTGATACCGCAGGCAAACTTTTTCAGCTTCAGCTTGATTTCGTCAACAGCAGCCTTAACGTTCTTTCCAACGCTGTTGGACCTCTTGCAAAAACAGCTACCGACCTGATCAACACCCTTGCAAACACTGCTACCCAGGTATTGCAGAGCGTTTCATCAGCCGTCGCGAAGAAGTAAGCTTCTCTTTTTTTAAAAAAGCACCTTATGCTTAAACGTATAAGGTGCTTTTTTTTTGCATTTTTGCATGAGGTATTTCCATGCACCCACTGAAACAACACCGACCCAAGCTTGCTGTATGAGCATCCAGGAACAGATCATCACCTCATTTTTCAGTCGTGGCTGCCGCACAAACGTCTCCGTTACTCAAATACAGGGTGATGCATCAAGCCGTCAGTACTTCAGGGTTAGAGACGAGGAGCGTTCCCTTGTTGCCTGTTACGACCCGCTCTTTGAGGGCTCATCACCTCCCTCTTATCCATTTCTGGTCATGCACGACCTCTGCGTCCGGCATGGCATTGCGGTGCCGGCCATCATGGCCACCGATCCCCAAAAAGGGCTGCTGCTCCTTGAGGACTGCGGAGATTTCCTGCTGCAGAACCTTGTCGGAGTGGAAACCGAGAAGCAAATTGCCCGCCGCTACCGCGAGATCATTGATCTCCTCTTGCAATTCCAGGCTATCAACGGGCCGAACAACATGGTGCCCTTCTCACTCAGTTTCGACAAAGAGAAACTGATGTTTGAATTTGATTTCTTTATCCGCCACGCCCTGCAGGAGTTCTTTGCGCCACGTTTCAACCAGGAGTTGATCCCCCGGTTACGCACCGAGTTTGCATCCATTGCCGAGATCCTGGTCAAGCCCCAACACTTTGTGCTGAACCATCGGGATTTTCACAGCCGCAATATTCTTGTGCACCATGATAAAGCGGTCGTTATCGACTTTCAGGATGCCCGCATGGGTCTGGCGCAATATGACGCGGTCTCGCTCATTCGGGATTCCTATGTCCAGCTCAACCCCTCTCTGACCGAAGAGCTGAAAGCGTATCACTACAACGCTCTCCGCTCGGAGAAGCTGAGCACCATGAGTTACGACGAATACCTCTATTATTTCGACATCATGGCCTTTCAGCGAAACATCAAGGCAATAGGCACCTTCTGCTACCAGACCTGCGTGAAAAAAAACAACCAGTTCGAGCACTCCATCGCCCCGACCCTCCGCTACCTCCCCGATTACATTGAAGCGAGAGTGGAACTGAAAGAAGCAGGAGAGCTGCTCCGATCCCTGCTTGAAGGAGTGGGCGCGTGAAAGCATTTGTCCTTGCGGCCGGATTCGGTAGCCGCTTAAAACCGTTGAGTGACTGTATCCCGAAACCACTCATTCCGGTGCTCAATATTCCTTGCCTCTTCTATACCTTTGCTCTGTTGAAGCAGGCCGGCATCACCGAAATTATCTGCAATATTCACTATCATGCCGATGCCATCCGCCGTTGTATCAAGTCAAGCAACCTTGAGGGCCTGCATATCACCTTTTCAGAAGAGCCCATCATTCTCGGCACCGGTGGAGGGCTGAAAAAATGTGAACACCTGCTTGATGGAAGCGATTTTTTGCTGGTCAACAGCGATATTATTACCAATATTGATTTCCGGGCTCTCATAGAGCAGCATGAACAATCCGGACGACCCGGAACCCTGACCCTCTATGAAACACCCGAAGCGGCCACAATCGGCGCAATCGGCGTTGAAGAGGGGCTTATCAAGGATTTCCGGAACCTGCGAAACACGTCGCTGGGCTCCTCATTCATCTATACCGGCACGGCCGTGCTCAGCAAGGAGATTTTCCGTTATCTGAAGAGTGGGTTTTCAGGCATTGTCGAAACCGGCTTTATCGGTCTTGTCGATAACGGCGGCCTCGGCTACTACCACCATAAAGGCATCTGGATGGATATTGGCACCATGGAGAGCTACTGGAAGGCCAACCTGGACCGGGACTCCCTTATTACCGGCATGGCCGGAGCGATGGAAGAGGCAATCGGCATGCATCCGCACCATATCTCCCCGGAGGCAGATATCGCACCCGATGCCGAGATTTACCGGTCGATCATCGGCCGTGGCTGCCATATAGGAGCTGCAAGTACCATAAGAGATTCCGTTCTGCTGCCGGGAGTCACCATTCAACCCGGAAGCCGTATCATCAACTCCATTGTCGGCCCATGCAGCACAACCGTCATGGAACCAGCACAATAAAAGAGGAAACACCATGGTAGCAACCGGACTGGATATCCTGCTCAGCAAGAGCGCAGAGTTTCAAAACCGAAAAATCGCCCTGATCGTCAATCAGACCTCGGTCACCCCGGAGCTGGAGTACTCCTGGAACCTCTTGAAGCAAAAAGGGTTGCAGCTTGTCAGGATTTTTTCACCGGAACACGGCCTCTTTGCGACCGAGCAGGATCAGATTGCCGTCAACTACCAACCGGATCTCGGTTGCGAACTGGTCAGCCTCTACGGCAGCACGCCCGACTCCCTGCTGCCCGACCGGGCGCTGCTCGATGGTATCGACCTGATCCTTTTCGACATTCAGGATGTCGGGTCGCGTTATTACACCTATGTCAATACGCTTGCGCTCGTTATGGAAGCCGTGTCAGGCATGGACATTGAGATCATGGTGCTCGACCGTCCGAATCCCCTGGGCGGAACCCTTGTGGAAGGGCCGCTGCTTGACCCCCTCTTCCGCTCCTTTGTGGGCATTTTTCCGATACCGGTGCGCCATGGCCTGACCGCCGGAGAGTTGGCGCACCTCTGCCGGGATGATAAACAGCTTGATATCAACCTTACGGTCATGACGATGGAGGGGTGGAACCGCTCCATGTTGTTCCCCGAAACCGGCCTGCCCTGGATTCCGCCCTCTCCGAACATGCCAACCGTTGCAACGGCCGAGGTCTATCCGGGGATGTGCCTCTTTGAAGGACTCAACATCTCTGAAGGGCGGGGCACCACAACCCCCTTCCAGTTTTCCGGTGCCCCCTTTATTGAGCCCGACGAGCTTGCCCGGCGCTGCAGGGAGTACGGCCTTGAAGGGGTGCTCTTCCGTCCGGCATGGTTCCGCCCGACATTTCACAAGTTCGCGGGTGAGGTGATTGGCGGAGTCTGGCTGCAGGTAACCGATCACTCCCGCTTCCGCCCCTTTGCCACCGGGGTTGCCATGACGGCTGCCCTGCGTAAGCTCTATCCTGAAAAGCTGGCGTTTCTCCGCGGTGTGTACGAATTTAATGACACGCTTCCGGCCTTCGACCTGCTGGCCGGAAACAGCCATATACGGGAAGCAATAGAGCGTGGATGCGACATCCGAGATATTCTTGCCTCCTGGCAGAGCGATGAGGCTGCATTTTTGGCACATAAACAAGAGTACCATCTCTACCGATGAGGGGCGCTTGAGACGATTCATGAGCACCCGGTCCAAAGAAGCCTTTATTAACCTTGCTGAAGAGGTATAGCATATGCAGCCCATTGATCTTGCCATTATCACGCTCTTTCTGGTCGGCAATACCCTCTTTGGCCTCTGGCACGGCAAAAGCAACAAAACCAGCAAAGACTATTTTATCGGCGCCCACAAGCTGCCCTGGGTCGTTGCCATGCTCTCCATTGTCGCATCCGAAACCTCGGTACTGACCTTTGTCAGCGTGCCCGGCCTGGCCTACCGGGGCGACTGGAGCTTTTTGCAGCTCGCCATGGGCTACATCATCGGCAGGATTCTGGTCAGTGCCCTGCTGCTGCCGATGTATTTCAAGCACGGTGTCAGTTCAATCTATGAAATCATCGGTATCCGCTTTGGCGCGCGGATGCAGAAGCTTGCCGCGCTGCTCTTTCTGGTGACCCGAACCCTGGGGGATGCCATCCGCTTCCTTGCGGCCGGCGTTGTTGTGCAGGTTGTTACCGGCTGGTCACTGCCGCTCTCGATCATGATCATCGGCCTTGTCACGCTGGTCTATACCCTCTCGGGTGGCATCAAAGCGGTGGTCTGGCTTGAGAGTTTTCAGTTTGGCCTCTACCTGGCGGGAGGCATCCTCTCCATTCTCTTCCTGCTGCACCTCCTCAACATGCCGCTCCCGGAGATTGCCGCCTCGCTCACCAGTGCCGGAAAGCTGAAGATCATTAGTAGTGACCCTCATATTCTCACCAATCCGCTCTCGTTTATCAGCGCCTTTATCGGAGGTATCCTCCTCTCCCTCTCTTCACACGGAGTGGACTACATGATGGTGCAGCGAGTCCTTGGCTGCAAGGATCTCTCCTCCGCCAGAAAAGCGATGATCGGAAGCGGCTTTTTCGTGTTTTTCCAGTTTTCGGTCTTTCTCTTGGTCGGCTCTTTGATCTCACTCTTCATGCATGGAGCGGTAGTGGAGAAAGACCGTGAATTTGCCTTCTTTATTGTGCACCATCTTCCGGCTGGCCTGAAAGGGCTGCTTATCGCCGGTGTTTTATCCGCCGCCATGTCGACCCACAGCTCCGCAATCAATGCCCTGGCCTCCTCAACGGTGAACGACATGCTGGGCGGCAAAGCTTCGCTCACCTCTTCAAGAATCATCAGCCTCCTGTGGGCGATCCTGCTCATCATCATTGCGCTCTTGTTCGACACCGGCAACAAAGCCATTGTCATGGTCGGCCTTGAAATCGCCTCATTCACCTACGGCGGACTGCTGGGGCTCTTTCTGCTTTCAAAAAGCACGCGTGACTTTCATCCGGCAAGTCTCGGCACCGGACTGGTTGCCAGTATGGGCATTGTTTTCATCCTGAAATTTTTTGGACTCGCATGGACTTGGTATATCGTGGTATCGGTCCTAGTCAACATAATCGTTACCATCATCTCGGATATACTCCTGAAGGCACTGATACCGCGAGAAAAACGCTCCGGCACCAATTTCTGAGCAGCCCGAAAGAGCGCTTCAGGCATGAACGGTTGATATCATGGATGAATTCTTCTATCTTTAACGAAAAGTCGGAACCTGCGCCTCATGAACTGCAGGCAGAGTTTGCTGCACGAAAACACCAGAACAAACAACCATCATTCACCGCTGGCAAGAGCGATAACGACGGAAACAGGCGCATGGCAACATGGGCTGAAACAACTCTTTCTGGAAAAAAGAAGTGCAAATACCCTTGAACACCCGGAAACGTAACTTCTTATGCTGAGAGAAAGACCGGAACCGCTTCCCGAAAAGGAACGCCTCCTCTTCGAAAATGATATGCTGAGAAAAAAGCTGCGCGACCTTGAAAAGAGAGGCCCAGCCGGTGCATCATCACCCATCGCCCCTCTGCCGGTGGATGCAGGACCGTGCGGCTACTGGGAGTGGGAGAGCCCCAAATCGGGCCACTGGGTCTGGGGGGTTGAGCCGGAGTCTTGCAATAATGCACTCCAGATGGCCGGATCTCGTCAAAAGACGACCAAACAAAAAAAAACGGAGGAAACACCAAAGCGCACGCTGGCATTCGAGCGTCTGGTAACGGCGCTCTCAAGCCACTCAATCATCATGCCCTCCACTCAGATTGACACCATGATCCAGAGTACGCTGCAGCTCATCGGTGAATTGCTTGAGGCTGACCGCTGTTATTTTGTCCGCTTCAACAACAGCCTTAGCCGGATGAGCAACACCCATGAGTGGTGTCAAGAGGGCATTGAAGCGCAAATCCATAACCTGCAGGAGATTCCGACCGACTCCTGCCCCTGGTGGATGGAGCAGATCAAAAACAACCAAATCATCCATCTCCCCCAAATTTCCGGCATGACGAATGCCAGCTCGCTCGAAAAAACACTCCTTGCATCCCGGCAGGTCAAGTCGTTGATGCTCATTCCACTCTTCAGCGGCCCGCGCCCGTTCGGCTATCTTGGTTGCGATGCAGTGCAGAGGGAGCGTGAGTGGCCGCCTGAAACAGTTTCCATGCTGAGAGTTGCCGGCGGAATTATTATCAATGCGCTGCAACGTAATCAGCTTGAGCGGTTTATTCAGGCCGAACTCGACCTGGCCCAGAAACTCACTGAATCAACATCAGTCGATGAAACCCTGCAACATTGCATGCAGTCAGCCCTGTCGGTTTCCGGCATGGACAGCGGAGGGCTCTACCTGATAAACCATGAGGAAGAAACCCTCACGCTTGCTTGCCATACCGGATTACCGCAATCATTTATTGATCTGGTAACATTATACAGCTTCGATTTACCACCGACCCAAAGGGTACTGCAAGGCAAACCTCTCTATCTGCCGATCAGCGCCTTTGGCAGTAACGTTCAGGAGAGTATCCGGCATGAAAAGCTGCAATCCATCGCCTGCCTCCCGATCAGTTGCAAAGGAAAGGTCATCGCCTGCCTCAATGTGGCGTCACATACCATCCCGGAGGTGCCGGAATCGGCAAGGGAGTGCCTCGAAAACCTCATGACGCATATCGGAGCCGCCATCGTCCAGGCACTGCATGAAGAGGAGATCGCAGAAACCAAAAAAAACCTCGAATCCCTCTTTGAGACCATTGATGATCTCTTTTTCATTGCCGATATTGATGGCGAAATTATGCATACCAATGAGGCTTTCAGAAAAAAACCGGGCTACTCCGCGGCTGAATTGCACGCTAAACCGTTTATGCACATGCACCCCGAAGATCGCCGGGATGAGGCAAAAGAGCTTGTGGAGGGGATGGTTGCCCGAAGTTGTACAACCTCCTTCATCCCGTTATTGACCAGCGCCAAAAAACTCATCCCGGTCGAGACCAAAATCACCCGAGGAGTCTGGAACAACAAACCGGTACTCTTTGGAATCAGCCGCGACAAGTCGGAACAATTGCGCTCCGAACTGGCACTGACCGAAAGCGAAAAACGGTTCAGGGAGCTGACCGACATGTTGCCGCTCCCGCTCTTTGAACTCGATGCAAAAGGAGTACTTACCTACGCAAACCGCAAGGTGATGGAGTTGTTCGGCTATAACACACCAGAAGCGCTCCGGAGGGGAGTCTCGTCATTCCATTTCTGTATTCCGAAGGAATGGGAAAAAGCCTTCGCCAATTTTGAGGCAATGAAACCCGAAAACTATCACTCAAAAGGCAATGAATACACGGCGGTAAAAAGCAATGGCCAGCACTTCCCCGCACTCTTCTACAGTTCGCCGATCCGGCAACATGGCCTCTTCAACGGAATACGCTCGATCATCATTGACCTGACCGAACTGAAAAAGGCCGAAGAGGCCCTCCGGAGCCGCGCCATGCAGGAACGGAGCCTCAAGGAGTTCAAAACCCTGATCAGCAATATTCCGGGAGCGGTCTACCGGATCAACAACAGCGGCAAAATTACGATCATCTCCATGGCGAGTGATTTTTTTCAGGATTACAGCCGCAAGGAACTTGAAAAAGGGCTTTTTGGCACCATGACCATCATCCATCCGGATGATCGTGATATCGTTGCCGCCTCAAACCTGGCTCTGAGAAAGGCAAAAACGTCGCGATCATTTACCTATCGCATCCTGACAAAAAACGGCTCTGTCCGCTGGATTGAAGATCGAAAAACCTATGCCTTCTCTCCTGAAGGGATCTTTACCGGCATTGATGGCATTCTGTTTGACATCACCGAACGCATCCAGGCGCAGGAAAAAAAACAGCAACTCGAATCGCGCCTCCGCCAGTCTCAGCGCCTTGAAACCATCGGAACCCTTGCGGGCGGTATTGCGCATGATTTCAACAACCTCCTCATGCCGATCCTCGGCTATGCCGAGCTGGGAGTCTTCGATCTCGACAAAGAGGAGCCGCTGCACGACTATTTTCTGGAAATCATGAAGGCCGCTGAACGGGCCAAAAATCTTGTTTCACAAATCCTGATGTTCAGCAAGTCACAGGAGTATACTCCGGAGGTAGTCAGCGTTCAGGCCGTTATGGATGAAGCCCTCAAGCTGCTCCGGCCATCAATACCCGCCACCATCACCATTCAGCCGCGTATAGATTACGGCTGTCGCAACATTCTCGGCGATTCATCACAACTCCACCAGGTTATTATCAACCTCTGCACCAACGCCTTCCATGCCATGGAAGAAAGTGGAGGGGTGCTCGGCATTGAGCTCAAGGAGATCACGATTGACTCCTCCAGAAAACGGATAGTGCCGGAACTTGATGCGGGGGATTATCTGCTGCTCCGTATTTCCGATACAGGCTTCGGTATGCAAGAGTGCACCATGGAGCGCATCTTCGAGCCCTTCTTTACCACCAAATCGGTCAATAAGGGTACCGGCCTCGGCCTCTCGGTTGTCCACGGCATTGTTACCAGCTTTAAAGGGGAGATTACCGTGGAAAGCCTCCCTGGAAAAGGGACCACCTTCAGGGTCTATTTTCCGGTGATTGATACAAAGCCCCTTCGGGCTACCACAGAAGAAACTCCGGCAAAGGGCAACGGAAGCATTCTGTTTGTTGACGATGAACCGGCGACCCTCAAGCTGATGACGACGATGATGACCAAACTCGGCTTTAACATAGAGGCCCTCTCCTCACCCCTGAAGGCTCTTGAACGGTTCCAACAAAACCCGGAACAGTTCGACCTGATCATCACCGATCTGACCATGCCGGAAATGACCGGCATTGAGCTGGCCCGGGAACTCTACCAAATCAGGCCAACTCTGCCGGTGATCCTGATTACCGGCTATGAAAAGGATCGGGAAGAGTCATCACCTCTCGCTCAGTACGGCATCTGCAAATTCCTTAAAAAACCGGTCAAGCTGACCGAGATGGCCTCAATAATCAATGAAGTAATGTCCAGCAATAACCCATACCTCAAACAATCATGAAAATTCTTGTTATCGACGATGACGCAGCAGTCCGAAAATTCATCACCCTTGCACTGAAAAAAGAGAACCATACCGTGTTTGAGGCGGACAACGGCAATGGCGGTATTCAGCTCCTGCAGGAGCATGATGATATTGCCATCATGATCACCGATTTGATCATGCCGGAAAAAGAGGGAATTGAAACCATTATCGAAGTCCGGCAACACTATCCGAACATGAAAATCATTGCCATTACAGGGGGCGGGAAAGTCAGTCCGGACAACTACCTCCTGCTTGCCGATGCGCTCGGCGCAAACACAACCCTGAAAAAACCCTTCAGCGCACAGGAACTGCTGCGCAGCATTGATAATCTGTAACCGGACGGGCCGCTCTTGCCAAAAAGAGGTCGGCCCGGGGTAATTGAATAGGGGTGCAGTGAAGAGAGCGAGGCATGAATCAGAACTCAAAAAAACCGGGTTCTGATTGTGCTGTCAGCGAAGCGGAGCGTTCAGCATGGCGGCCAGGGTATCATAATAGGGCTCAAGACCCGCTTGAACCTCCTCAAAATCGTTGATCACCTCAAAGGTCTGGTTTTTTGCCGCCACTACCCATAAGGCCACAACCAGCAGCTCCGCAACATCAGAGCGATTGATGGATCCGTTCCATAACCGGTCACCGATATCAACACGAAGATGGTGCTGCAAAGGCTCTCCATCCTGCAAACCACCAGGCCGCACAATGGTATAGGATCGGTTCTCCTGTGAAAAGAGCTTCCTCAGATGCTCTTCGGCCTCCCATTTTTTCAGCAGCACACCAGCAAAAAGATTCAGAGGGTGATACCAGCGGGTAACGGCCAGTGAGCTGATCAGGCTGAAATGGCGAACTCCGGCTTTGGAGGCTTCATCAACCAGTCGCATGACCCCGTCCCGGTCAACCTCTCCCGGTGACGACTCCCCATTATACGAACTGGAGCCAAGCGTGGAGATCACCGCACTGCACCCCTCAACCGCACGGGCAATATCCGAAGCACTCTGGATCTTGCCAACCACAATCTCAACCGCGTCGCCAAAAAGGCTGAAGGCCTTCTCCCTCGCTCTTGAAAAAACTCGTACCGGTATACCATAATGCAGCAGCCGTTTGACAACCCACTGCCCGGTTTTGCCCGTGGCCCCTGCCACCAGCACCTTCCCCTCATAACGCGCTTTTATTTCCATGATACCGGACTGAATAAAATTATGATCATATCACCTTTCCTCTAACAATAGTCAGGAAGCTGAACGCCGGGCAAAGAAAGAAAGTTGCTCTACTCTCTCGGAATTTCCTTACTTTTTAGAACGCTCAAGCTGCTCCATTGCAAAATGAATCACCGGCACGCTCTTTACCGGAAGCAAGTAACCAAAGCCATAGATGACCAAGAAGGTAATAATCATGCTCTCACTCGTTATGGCCGTTGCCGTGCCACAACGGGCTTCGGCATACGATGCGGAGGCACTCGATCTCCTGAAAAAAAGCGTTTCCGAATGGAATGCCATGCGTCTTTCACGACCCACCGAGAGCTTTGACCTCTCTTTGGCAAAGCTCGAAAAAGAGAACCTCAGCGGAGCAAACCTCAGCCGAACGCTTCTGGAGAGAGCACAGCTCAGTGGAGCACAACTCGAACATGCCGATCTGAAAGCATCAAACCTGAACAGGGCGCTCATCACAAAAGCCGAAATGAAGGGCGCTGATATGACGGGAGCCACGCTTGTCGAGGCAAATCTCAAGGGATCGTTCATGAAAGAGGCCTCCTTCAGGGGTGCCAACCTGCAGGGAGCAAATCTGAAATGGGTTGTGCTCGAAGATGCGGATGTAAGCCGGGCAAACCTGGCCAATACCTCGCTGTTTGAAGCCCATCTGGAACGGGCAAACCTGAAAGGCACCAATCTGCAAGGGGCAGAGTTCTTCACCGAGGCAACGCTTGAGGGCGCAATACTCTCCAACAACACCATACTCCCTTCCGGTCAAAAAGCCACCTCAAACTGGGCATCACTCCACAATGCACGATTTGAACGTGAAGAGGAAACGGCGCTCCTCACCTATGCAACGCCCACACCAGTCGAGGTTGTTGTGAAACAACAGAGCAGAGCAACGACTCAGAGTGCCGGCCTAAAAGAGGCGGAAAACAAAGCGCCACAGAGCGCCCTTTCTGGTTCCGATTTTGAAAACGGCTCGCTGGATAACGCCAACATGGAGGGATTTGATCTCAGCAATGCCAATTTCCATAAAGCAAACATGGCTTCCATACGGCTCCGGGGGGCAAACCTGCAGGGGGCAAACCTTGACCGCGCCTTTCTCCATGGGGCCGATCTCAGCAATGCAAATCTCTCGAAAGCCGTGCTTTACGGAGCAATGCTCCAGAAAGCAAACCTGAGCCACGCAAACCTTGAAGGCGCGTCACTCTTTGACGCAAATCTTGAAGAGGCAAATCTTGAAGGCGCAAACCTTAGGGGCGCCAACATCGCGGAGTGTAATTTCAACAATGCCACCCTCTCATCGCTCACCATTCTGCCCTCCGGAAAACCGGCAACGCCCGGCTGGGCAGCAATGAACCAGGCTAAATTTGTTTCCGGAACAAAAAAATAACCACCAGATCCTGAAATCAAAAACCGCATAAAAAGCCGGCAAAACCATGGCAAATATTCTTGTAGCAAGCTACTACAGCCGCTGGGACATCCTGAACCACAAAGGGAGGATCGCGCTGTATGACTCAAGCAACCAGTTGATTGAAAACCATGCGTTCACCGATCCGGCCGAATTTCAGGTTGTGATCAGCATGTTGCGCCATGAAAAAAACCTCTGGTATGAAACCGAGGCCCATCATCTCCGATCAGGCAACGAACCCGCAGGAGAGGGCGATCATCAATAACAACTGAAGATAGTCAGCCTGCGAGGAATCAGAGAAGGCCCCTCAGGGCTCCGCGTTCAGTTGGGGAAAGCGCTTGCGATAAAGCAAATGCTTAAGGAGATGAGCTTTACTGATATTGGGGTCACTGGCTTCAAGGCGATGTTTTTTACCTGTCCTGGTAACCACATCAAGCGTCCCATCATCATTGACCTTGAATACTTTCCAGAACTTGTCGACCACGTAATGATAAGCCTCACCATGCTGGAGAGGATAAACCTGCTTGGCCCGAGGACCAGGACTGAATGAACTTTTAGGTTTATGGTAAACGATAGGATCGCCAACCCGGAACTGTGCCATCTCGACCTCCCTCCGGCGAACTCACCGGAAATAATGATTTATGCGATAAAACCCTGAATTTATAACAATAAGTACAGAAGAAAAAGCTTTTTTTCACATCAGCCATCCAGGCTGTTTTGCTCATGCATCAGGATCACGCAACACCTTGCTGAATATGATCGACTTGCCGGCTGGCAAGGCGAAAAGCGCCGAAATGTCGAGGGAGAAAACAAGAAACAATTCGAGGCAAGCAGAAGCTAACTGCCTGATTTCCTCAAAATCATAGAGTATTCGCTCAAATCCGACATCGGCTTGTTTTTTATATAGAGGCACCACTCAACACGCGTATAGTCGCCATTACCCATTTTAAATCTCGAATGAAAGGTCACGATATCATCGTCCAGCCGCTGAATCTCCAGTGCATGTTTGACCGAGAGATAATCATCCGGATGAATCAGGAATGAGAGGCTGACTTCTGACAAAGAATTTGGTTCATAGGCTAAAAATTTTTCGAGCGATCCGCTCAAATCAACAATGCGTTCTGCATGATCAATAACCGCATAGGCTTCAATGGAAGGCTTGTTTTGAGCGACACTGAGGTCGACATTCATGCGAACCTGCCGGAGCAGATTATCAATATCCATACGGTAGCGCGACAACGCAAGAACGTTGCTGAGCGGAGCCAACGAGTAACCCGCCGTATGGCCGGTAAGCAACCATTGGATATCGGCACCATCTTTTTCCAGACGATCAAGCATTTTTTTACCGGGCAAACACTTCCCTTTGAGATAGGGGGTCATCTGTGCCGGATATTTGATACCGGAAACCCTGCAAAACTCATTGACGGAACCGTGCCGCTTTAAAAGATACTCCCTCAAGCGTTTGCTGACTCCGGAAACCGATGAGCCGGGAAACTGCTGTTCGTTACGTGATTTCATGATAGTAATTGAAAACCTCTCATTTCAATGATACTCTGAAGCGGAAAAATTGCTATAGGACAAAAAAAACTACCCTCCGGAAAACGATACCGAAAAGGCAACTAAAAGAGGATCAACGGCACTCCGTGCTCCAAAAAGCACAGGCATTAACCCTGTATATAACGATAATGGTTTAATATATATAAAAAAAGCAATAAATCAACGTAGTTTCAGTGGGCGCTCTTTTGCCGGAAAGTTAAAGAGTCGGCTGGTAAGCAGAGGAATAAAAAAAATGGCTACCGTCACGGCGGAGGTGATGATATCTCCCTCATGACCTTCCAGAAAGTGCACAACCGGGTTTTCAGGGTAAAAATGCTCTCCGACCGACAAGATAAGCTTTACTCCGAGCAGAGCAATAACAACAAAGGCGCAGGTTTCAAGAAATGGATAGCGCTCTATCAGCCGGACAAAACCCTGAGCCACAAAACGCATGGCCAGAATACCGATAAAAACCCCGGTACAGATCAAAATGAGGTTATCCGTAAAGGCCACGGCCGCAAAAATGTTGTCTATCGAAAAGGCAAGATCCATCATCTCGATCAGCAGTACCGTCGACCAGAATGTGCCCAACCGGCCTGAGACCAATTGATAGAACCAGTTTTTTTGTTTATCGAAATAATCATCATGTTTTTCAGGGGTTTTGCGCCCACGTATCCACTGAAAAACCAGATAGAGCAGATACAAACCTCCGACCGGCTTCAGCCACCAGATCTGCACCAGATAAGCCGCAAAAAACAAGCAAAGCCCTCTGCACAAATAAGCGCCAATAATACCATATTTTAACGCTGCGGCTCGCAGTTTTGGCGGCAAGTCCATGACCATGGTGGCCAGAACCGCTGCGTTATCCACCGAGAGCAGGCTCTCGATAAGGATCAGGTTGCCGATCACCAGCAACGATGCCAGCGGATGATCGATGATGTGCTGCAGAAGCTCAACCATTGAAGCCTGTTGGATGCAGTTACCGGCCAAATATCCAGAGCAAGTGGTAAAGAGAGAGCTTGCGGCCCGTCAATCGCCGAAATTGACGGGCCAGGTTCAGATCTGCACCTGAACGCCGATCTCAATCACCTGACCCGAGGGAAGATCATAATATGCGGTTGGACTCAGCGCATTGCGGGCCATCAAGGCAAAAAGTTTTTTGCGCCAGAGACTCATCTTCGACTTGAGTCCTGCCACAATTTTCTCCCGGCTCAGGAAGAAGCTGATGGCCTCAGCCCTGAAATGAAGTCCCTGGGCATTTGCCAGGGCAAGCACCTGCTGAATATTCGGATACTCCAGAAATCCATACCGCGCAACAACCTTGAAAAACCCGTTGCCCAGTCTTGTAACCACAATCTTCTGATCATCCGGCACCCTCGGCACCCGCTCTGTGCTGAAATTAAAAAATGCTACTTCAGAATGCAATACTTTATTATGGCGCAAGTTATGAAGCATCGAAACGGGAACGACATCAGGATTGGCGGTCAAATAAACCGCCTGGCCAACCACTCGCTGCGGCTGCTGCAATGCAAGGCTCTGCATGAACTCTTCAACCGTCAAGGTACGATCCTTGAGCTGCTGAAGCAGCAGATTACGTCCCTGCTTCCAGGTGTACATAAGGATAAAGACCGCGAGCCCGATCACCAGAGGAAACCACGCGCCATGAAAGAGCTTGGTCATGCTTGCGGCAAAAAAGGAGAGATCAATAATTGCAAAAAGAGTGATCATGAAATCAAGGCCGGTTCGGTTCCACTTCCAAAGATCACGGGCAACATAGTAGAAAAGAATGGTAGAAATCAGCATCGTGGCGGTTACGGCAACTCCGTAGGCGGCCGCAAGCTTGCTTGACGAACCAAACCCAGCCACAAGACCAATCGTGGCAATCATCAGTGACCAGTTGGCCGCCGGAACATAAATCTGCCCGATATGGCGATCCGAGGTGTGCGTGATCGTCAGGCGGGGCAGGTAGCCGAGCTGGATAGCCTGCTGGGTCAATGAATAAACACCGGTAATCAGTGCCTGGGAAGCAATAATGGTGGCGGAAGTAGCAAGCAGCACCATCGGAATCATTGCCCAGGAGGGTACAAGACCATAAAAAGGATTATGGGACTCCATGGGATGGGAAAGCAGAAAGGCTCCCTGCCCGAAATAGTTGAGCAGCAAGGCCGGAAGCACGAGAACTACCCAGGTAAGGCGGATTGGTGTTCGGCCGAAGTGGCCCATATCGGCATAGAGCGCCTCGGCACCCGTAACTGAAAGAAACACGGCCCCAAGCACCATAAACCCCTGGAGATGGTTGCTCAGAAGGAATGAGATACCGTACCAGGGCAAAATCGCCTTGAGAATCTGTGGGTATTGAATGATTTCAACAAAACCCAGTATCCCGATAACCGCAAACCAGACAAAAATGATCGGCCCGAAAAGGGCCCCAACTTTCGCGGTACCATGATGCTGAAACAAAAAAAGAGCGGCCAGCACCACAATGGTAACCGGTATGACCAGATCCTTGAAGGCCGGAGCAATAATCTGCACCCCTTCGACCGCGCTGAGCACCGAAATAGCCGGAGTAATCATCCCGTCGCCATAGAGCAGTGCCGCACCGAACAAGCCGATCGCCACCAGAAACCAGCGCTCATACCCCTTTTTCCGGCTTTGTGTAACAATCAGCGCCGTCAGGGCAAGAATGCCGCCCTCACCATCGTTATCGGCTTTCATGATAAAGGTCAGGTATTTGAGGCTGACAATCATAAGAATGGCCCAGACAAGCAGGGAGAGAACGCCGAGAACATTAATCTCTGTAACCGGAATGCCATACTCGCCATGAAAACACTCCCGGACAGCATAAAGAGGACTGGTGCCGATATCGCCAAATACAACCCCGAGAGCAGCAAGAGAGATCCCGGCAAGCCGTTTAAAAGCAGATTGTCCGGAATGGAGGCTTATATCCGACTCTTCAGATAAAGTTGACATGATGCAATAAAAAAAATGAAAAGAGGATTCCGGATGGGCGCCACAAGTCTGCGGAAAAAAGCACACACAACCGTTCTTGATGGAGGAAAAAAGCATTGCGCAAGCGGCACAGAGGGCATAAAAGAGCTGCGATAACTGTTTTGCATATCCATTATAATATTACCACGCACGACAAAAACTTGCAGGGGATAATATAGAGAATAGTTGAGAAATCAAATACCCCTGCTGCCAGCACCCCGGAGGAGAGGGTTATTGCCCGTTCCCTTCAAGAGAGCGAAGCGCCGGAGCGGCAAGCCTGTCGCCAAGCTTTTCGGCTTTTTTCAGGTCAGCGATAGCTCCCGCCCGGTCTCCCTGCATTTTTTTGGCAACACCCCGATTATACCAGGCCGCGGCATTTTGGGGATTGAGTCGAAGAAGGGCCGTCATATCATCCAGCGCACCCTGGTAATCGCCCAGTGAGACCTTCGCAAAGGCCCGGTTATTATAGGCCTCTTCAAGACGGGGATTGAGCATGAGCGCCTTGTTATAATCCCTGATCCCGCCCGGGTAATCCCCTGAGGCTACAAGAGCATTTCCCCGGTTATACCAGGCGGCATCATAACGCTGATCGTGCTCAACGGCCAGTGTAAAATCCGCTATTGCACCCTTGTTGTCGCCGTTCAGACTCCGGGCCAGCCCGCGGTTATTGTAGGGCCCGGCAAGCCGGGGATTCAACTGCACCGCCCTCGTAAAATCCTCAATAGCTCCACGGTAATCGCCAAGCGAGGTTTTTGCCGATCCCCGGTTACTGTAAAGCTCTGGGCGGAAAGGGTCAAGCTGAATGGCTTTTGAAATATCTTCGATCGATCCCTTGAAATCCCCAAGAGCCGCCCTCGCAAACCCCCGGTTATTATAGGCTCCGCTCAATTTTGGCTCCAGTCGTATGGCCTGCGAATAATCCCTTATGGCGGCTCTCAAGTCACCTCCCAACCCTTTTGCCAGACCACGGTTATAATAAGCTACCGCATTGGATGGGTCAAGGGCAAGTGCACGATCAAAATCCACAAGAGCCCGACTGACGTCACCCGAACGGGCTTTTACAATACCTCGCTCAACATACTCCCGGCTTTTGGATGAAGGTGTGGCGGCGGCAGAAAAAAGCATGACCAGAAAGAGAAGCAGAAGAGCGCGATGAATATTATTCATAAAAGCGAATTAACAAGCGGTGAACCGGGCATCAGTAAACTGAAAATATAGCAACAATCCAGGGATAAAAAGAAGAGGGTATGCTGAAAAAAACACGTTGAATAGGGTCGCAAACCCTTGAAAAAAGGGGCTTTCGGCAGAATTTGGAGGCTTTGGTATTTTTTGTTTATATTGATAGCTGAATCAAGAGTGGATGGGACACTGATTTTTATTCATTTTACCTGCACTTTCAGGGATGCGCCGACAAGGGGCAGCAGGTATAAACCATGAGCTTATGAAGTATCAAAAACAATTATTCTCCTTATCACTTGTTACAATCCTGATATCGATTGTCATAGCCACAAGCCAGGCGGGGATGCCGCTTTCAGCAACAAATACACAACCGAACCTCTTCTACAGCACGGCGGAAGCGGCTCAAAAAACCAGCAAGCCCTTTCTTCTGGCTGAAGGGAAAGCATCTTATTACGCAAACCAGTTTCATGGCCGCAAGACCGCAAACGGCGAAACATTCAATATGCATGAGCTGACCGCCGCCCACCCTTCGCTGCCATTCGGCACCTGGGTAAGGGTCACCAACCTGCGGAACGGCAAGGATGTGATTGTGCGCATCAATGACCGCGGGCCGTTTATCAAGGGCAGAATCATTGATCTCTCAAAAGATGCAGCAAAAGAGATCGGACTCATGAACTCCGGCACGGTAAAGGTCAAGCTTGAGACCTTCCGCTCAGCACCAGCAGGATCCGTAGCCAGTTGATCTGACTACGGAACGCAACCGGCAGCCGCGTATGCTGGATTTAAAAAAGCTTTTTGTATATTACACTCGCAATACCCGCCCACCGACACGTTGATTAGGGTATTGCACCGAGCCACTCTTCGTTCAGTCACGGCCATCGGGCCACCGGAATAAGCACTCCACAGAGGATACCGGCTGACTGTATCGACAGGGTAAAGTCAAAAAAACAGCGTTACCAATCCAGGCAGTACCCGGAAAGAACTGTTCAGAAAACGCTCGTAAAACTACCAGGGAACTATGAAGCATAACAACCGACTCCGTCCAGCGGCCCTTGTTGCGTCATTTTTTGCAATGACCCTTTGTGCTGCATTGAACACCGCTCCAGTTTATGCTGCAGAAACTTCCCGATCCTCTGAACGGGCCACTTCGGAGCTCTCCTGGCTCCCGGAAAATGAGAGCGCCACTCCGGCACTTTCAACAAGCCCCCGCTCACTTGAAACCGGTGACCGCTTTCTGGTTTCCGAAGGCAAAGCCTCCTATTACGCGAACCGATTCCATGGCAAAAAAACCGCGAGCGGCGAGTTTTTCAGTCTCACCCAGTTCACCGCCGCTCACCGCACCCTCCCCTTCGGTACCAATGTCAGGGTTACGAATCTTGACAATGGAAAAGATGTGGTGGTGCGCATCAACGACCGCGGCCCTCACATGAGAGGAAGAATTATTGATGTTTCCCCGGCTGCTGCCAGAGAGATCGGGCTGGTGGACCGAGGTGCCGCACATGTGCGGATCGAAGCCTACGACTGAAAAGCAGCTTCAGCGCTTCGTAAAGGCCATCACAAGGCCTGAGTTCCGGCTCTTCAGAAAAGCCGACTTGTCAAAACCCGCGTAAACCCCTTCCAGAGAGAACCCCGCTGCCGCGTGTAGCCGCAGAAACGTTTCGGATGAGCACGCGTAGAGTTTTGACTCCTCATGAAAAAGGATATCACCTCCAGAGCTTAGCCACACCTCAAACGCCACATGATCGGGCGAGATATGCCGGTACCGGCGATGAAAGGTCACCCGCCCCTCGTCAATGGTAATGACCGGGAAGGTATACTCCTGCTGGGTGAGCAGATAGTCCCAGTTGACCACCTGAAAAATCCAGCTTCCGCCCGGCTCAAGAGCTTCATAAACGCTTCCGAGAAACTGCTCCAGCCGCTCCACAGAGAGATAGGCCAGCACATTGCCGATAGAGTAGATCAATTGAAACGAGCGGTTGAGGGAGGCCAGAGCAGTAATATCCATGCAGCGAAACTCCCCGACCGGATATGCCGCCGAAGCCGACTCAATCATCTTCGGGTCAAGGTCAATCCCCGTAACCCGAAACCCATCGCCCAGAAACCGCCCGCAATAGCTCCCCGGCCCGCACCCGGCGTCCAGCAATGCACTGCCCTGCACCCCTGCATGGTCGCAAAGAAACTGGTAGGTCGCCTCCCTGAAAGGAAAAACCTCCCGATACCAGGGCGCAAATTCAGAATAGAAGGACATCAGCAATCAGGTTATGGATAATCCGGATGGGTTGTGCTCCAGTTGGCGACCACCGCATATCATACACAAAAACAGCACACTGATGGCGCTCGAACTTCGGAAAAGCTACTGACCATGAGCCATTTTTTTGAATAGATCATCAAAAGCGGGAGCCACATAATGAGAGCCGTATGTAGAGAGATGACCTGTATCTATGTAAAGCATTTGATTATTAATCATGACCACAGCTCTCCCTGATTGATCAAAAAGCATCGATTCAGGATGTATAAGTGCAACATTCGGCAACTTCGCCAACTCCCCTAAAATCGGTAAAATATCTTTATTGATTTTTTGATACTCTGTAATGCTCGGTGATATTTTGCGGAAATCAGGAGGTATTCTGAATCTGTTGGCTAAATACAAGACATGGTTTGGTTCCGCTTTTAATCCTGGAACGTCACTAACAAGCAGAATATTACGGCCGGATTTAAGCAGCATTGTAACTGATCTAAAAAGACCTGCGCGCAATAAAGTTGCATAAGTTTGAGTGCCAGAATATTCTCCCGTAACATCTCTCATTTCCTTCTCCTGAGACCAATCTGCTGCAATAATAACGGTTTTGATTTCCGGATGTGCTCTTATAAAGTCAAGGACACCTTGATTATACTCTGCCTCGTTCAAGGCATAATCACTTCTTATATAGTCCATACCAATTAATGGACGAACAGAGTGACCATGAGCGATATTAAATCCTGATAATCCATATTGCTCTCCTTTTTCAGAAAGAGCTGTTATCAATGCTCCGGCATGCGAATCTCCCCATAGAGCAAAACTTGGAACGACTCCCTTGGCACCTATTACTGAAGGCCTGTTTCCATTCTTCAATCCATCCAACCATTTTTCATTCTCTTCAAAATGAATCCACTGATAATCAGTTTTTTCACTCATAACAGCTTTCATTGCATCAGGATAACGCCATTCCATACCATTCTGTAAATGAATCACGCCTCCGATAATTGAAACAATAAACATCACGATTCCGGAAAGAACAAAAAGCTTTTTTCTATCCGGAAGAATAGGTTGATTACCCCGAAACGGTTGCTCAATAAACTTTAATGAAAATGCTGAAATAATAAAGGTTGCAATAATTATTCCTGAAATCTGAAGAAATGTCAAATCAGTAAAAAGAGTGTACTTTACAAAGACAATAAGCGGCCAATGCCAGAGATAGAGTGAGTATGAGATCAGTCCAATATTTACCAATGGCTTGATGCTCAGAAACCTGCTGATGTTTGCTCTCTGGCCTATACCGCTATAAATTATAAAACTTGCGCCTGCCACTGGCGCAAGAGCATTGGCTCCAGGGAACAATGTCGCTTCGGTATAGAATGCTACGCTGTAAAAAATAAGGCCAAGCCCTGTAGCCGAAACAAGATTTCGCTGGATGTTCGATTTGAGCAATGGAATTTTTTCAAGAGCAAGAATTGATCCTGCCAATAACTCCCAAGCTCGAGCAGGTACCAGATAAAATGTTATCGACGGATGGCTATAGACGCCATAAATACTTGCAAAGAGCGAGATAAGCCCTATGCTGAGCAGCCATGGGAGATATCGGTTTTTTCCGAAACGATTGATCGCAAGAAGCAGCATCGGAAATAATATATAAAACTGCTCTTCAACTGCCAGTGACCATGTATGGAGCAATGGTTTTGTAATGGATGCGGGATCAAAGTAACCTGATTGACTCCAGAAAAGGATGTTTGATGCAAAAAGCGTTGTGGCAGTTATCGTGTCACCTAATTGTTTGAATGCGCTATTTTCAAAAAGAAAAGCCCCAACGATCACCGTAAAAATAATGACCGGAAATAGTGCAGGAAAGATCCTTCTTATTCGTCGTTCATAAAACCGGGCAATGGAGAATTTTCCAGCCTGGAGTTCATTGAGGATGATGGAGGTAATGAGAAAACCTGAGATGACAAAAAAAACATCAACGCCAACAAATCCACCCGAAAATCCAGGAATACCTGCATGAAAAAAAATTACAACTAAAACTGCTATTGCTCGAAGACCATCAATATCTGCACGATATTTTAAAGACATGAATTAACCTTGATTTTTAGGGGGTTAAAGAGCTTTGGTAACTCAAGTAAAATCAATATAGTAAATTACCCTCTACCACGGCAAAAAGGCGGGGCAAATTGTTGCAAGCAAAAACGCGAATGCTTCTTTGGCGATACAGAACTTGTAAAAATTGTGTTAACAATCTCCTCATTGACCACCTTGCCAGCGAACACTTTCTCCTGGGTCAACTATACTGCAGAACGGCTCCACGTGCGGGTTTCGGGGAAACGGCAGCGGGAAAAAAGGCCCGGCCAAATATCGTTCCTACTATTTTAACCTCTTTTTTAAAAATAAGATACTTACTATATTAACACTCGTTCGAGTTATAGTTGATTTTCCTAAATAAAAAAAGAAACAGTATGAGCAGTATTGAGTATGGCACCATTATTGGTGTTTTTTCCGAGGACAAAAAAGTCCGGCTCGACATCGGTACCGATGCCACCAAAAAAGGTATCCCCGCTTCTCATGAGTCGTGGGCAACCCGATTCATCATCAAGCGGCTCGATGGCCCAAACACCGGCAACATTGCAAGCGACCACCTG
>CAIMCD010000027.1 GCA_903839405.1 uncultured Chlorobiaceae bacterium | reverse complement strand
CATTAGCAGCAAATTCACCCTTGCAACCGGTGACCCAAGTGGACTCACCTCTAACGGCACGACCGTCAACTACAACCGCTCGCTTGACGGCAAAACCCTCACGGCTTACACCGGCAGCGACCCGACGGCAAACATTGTCTTTACCGTTATCATTACTGAAGTTGACCCCAATAACCCGCTATACAGCTTTACCCTGCTCGGCCCGCTTGATCATGCGGACGGAAGCAGCACCAACATAAAAGCGCTGAGCTTCGGCTATGAAGTGACCGATAGGGATGGCGACAAGGCGCAGGGCGTTATTGCCGTTGACGTAACGGACGACGTGCCAGTTCTTTCATCACCGTCTAAAGTAGGCGTCAACGAAGCCAATCTCTCGGGCGGCACCAGCCCGGATTTACCCGCACTGATCGCTGGCGGCGCACTCGGCTCCATTGTTGATGCCGACAACTTGCTCACCACAAAATTCACTATCGCATCCGGCACGCCAAGCGGACTCACTTCAAACGGCCTCACGGTCAACTACAACCGCTCGGCAGACGGCAAAACCCTCACAGCTTACACTGGTAGCAACCCGGCAACAAACAAGGTCTTTACTGTTCTCATCACGGAAGTTGACCCCAATAACCCGCAATACCTTTTTACCCTGCAGGGACAGCTTGACCATGCTGACGGAAGTGGCACCAACATAAAAGCCCTCAGCTTCGGCTACGAAGTGACTGACAGGGATGGCGACAAGGCGCAGGGCGTTATTGCCGTTGACGTAACGGACGACGTGCCTGCGATAGGCAGCCCGCTAAACAGCACGGTTGATGAAAAAAATCTGCCGACGGGTAGCGACCCGAATTCCCTCTTGCTTGCAACAACAAAAACCCTCGCGATCATCAAGGATGCAGATGCAATTGACGTAACCTTTGACAATCCGCTGCCGCCAACAGGATTAACATCCGGAGGATCAGATGTAATCTACACGTTAAGCAACAGTGACCATACCCTTACGGCAACAGCAGCCGGAGCGCCGGTTTTTACCATTGTGATCAATAACCCCACTTCCGCAAGTGCAACCTATACCGTTACCTTGATCAAACCCCTTGATCACGTGGGGCCTGCTTTTATTGATCTCCCAATAAACTACAAGGTTACTGATTTTGACAAGGACACGGCATCACAACACTTTACGGTGACTGTCCTGGATGACAGCTCGGTATCTTCACCCTTTATGATACTGGATGAGGATACATCAAAAACCATAACCATCAATGCTGATGCAGCAGGCCATACAACCATAACTGGAGTTGCAGCGCATCATGGCACAGCCACCGTAAACACTGACGGCACAATAACCTATACCCCAATCCAAAACTACAGCGGCCAGGACGCGTTTACCTATACGCTCGTCAATGATAATGGGCCGGATACAATTACCACAGTAGCGGTTACCGTCAACCCGATATCCGACCTTCCGACCCTGCAAGGGAACTATGCCATTACAACACCGGAAGATCAGCCGGTTTCGCTTGCTCTTACCCTGCCGGTTATAACCGATCACACTGACCAAACCCTGCCGACAGTCGATTCATTTGATCCGCCGGAACGACTTGGGCTGATTACACTGAGCGGAATTCCGGCAGGTGCCAAACTCCTTGACGGTAGCAACACAGTACTCATCACCTCAACCGGCTCGCCCATAACGGTTTATATTACCGATGTTGCGGACTTTCACCTCTCAACCCTTAGTAGCTCCAGTGCCGATCTTGCGCTAAGCTCCGCGGAGTACAATGCCCTGCAAGTGCTGCCCACTCCGGACAGCGGAAGCAATTTTACCCTCACCATGTCGGTAACCGAGTATGAGGTCGATACAGCCGGAGCCACGGTCAATGCTCCGGACACCCTGGGCAAAACTTCTCAAACTTTGGTCACAGTTGGCGTTACCGCCGTAACGGACCGGGTTAATCTGCAATGGAACACGGTGCCGGTACTCCCCGATCATTTCGATCCGCTGCCTCCTGATCCCTTGGACCCGATAAAGGATACCGTGCAGGACGGAACGCTCTACAAATGGATCAGTGAGGATGAAACCTTTCGTCTCGACACCCTGCTCGGCTATAATGCCAATGATCCGGCGGACTTTGGTGGCCTGAACGGCAACGATGCCGATGGCAGCGAACAGCGATGGATAGTGATCGGCGACCCCGCTCTGGCACTCTTGCCCGCAGGCTCCACCGTCTGGGTTGCAGGGGTCATCAAAGCCCCGGAAGCGAACGGCACCTACCGCATAGATCTGGTCTCGAATTACAATAATCTGCCGAGAATTGAAATCAAGCCACCGGCCGATTTCAGCGGCAATATTGAAAATATCCCCATCACGCTCTCGGCAAAGGATACCGATGCCGATTCATCGGTCACAACCCTTACCAAAACCGACACGGTTACGCTCTCCCTGTATGTAACGCCGGTAGCAAACGATATTGTGGCCCCTGACGTATCGACTCCGGAAGACACAGCCGTGAAGTTTATGGAAAATATGGCGGTTACCGATGCACTGAATAGCGGCCTTACAAGCGGCGGTGTGGAAGTTATTACAGCAATCACCATTCTTGATTTAAGCAGCGGATGGGTGATTCGAAATAGTGTTGGCACAATTGTTTTTACCGGTGACGGTACGACGCTCTACAGCGTACCGTCAGGCGATGTGTCGGGCGGGGCTTACAAAAACTATACCCTGCAGCCTCCGGCGCAGAGCAGCCTTGATACGACCGTGAAAATTCTGGTAACAACAACAGATACTGCAACGGTTGATGGTATTCCTCTCTTTGTGGATACAAAAACCGTGGAACACGACATCAAGGTCACGGTTACACCGGTAGCCGAGGTAATCGGCCTCGACACCAACATGAATGGAGTATCAGACAATCTGCTGCCGCTGATTCATCCGACCTATGGAACAATCTACCCCGACTCTGACGGAAACAGTGCGGCCGATCTGCAGATGAACGGAAGTTTTACCTTTTCTGCGGCGGTCAATGAAGATACGGCGATCACCTTCAACGGTAGAGCTGGCCTCTATGTCGATCAGAATGGAACCCCTGTTGCAGGCTCACCCTTGAGCTTCGATTTTCAAACGGCTTGGTTTAATGCCGATGATGCGGCAACATTGCCTCAAGGCTCTGAAAGAACCTGGGCGCTGCTCACGCCGATGACAGCAGCTAATCAACCGCTGCTGGGTTCAACCTTTACCTATAACGACGGAACGCTAAAAACCATCATCTACCAGGGAACTCCGGTAGAGATTGAGTCGAAATATCTCTCAACCGTTACCTTCCAGCCACCGCCATACTTTGCTGCATCGGGAGTAAAGGTAGTTGTTCAGGCAAAAACCATTGATTATGACCAGGATAACAGCTCCATAACCGATACAAAAATTACCGGAGAGGTGGTGCTGACCTTTGACTACACTCCGGTGGCCAATCAGGCTACCCTTGCTGTAACCTCTCCCGTCGGGGTCAATGAGGATAACGTGAAGCCTCTCCTGATTCGCCCGACTACCCCCGATACGGATGGATCGGAGAGCTTTACCGTCATCATTACCGGTATCCCTTCTGGTTCGGAAATGAAATACAATGGCACGACCATCTATGCCACAACCGATCTCAGCGGCACCGTGACCATCCCAGGGTTTGATGCTTCAAAAGTGCTGACCATTCAACCCCCTCTGAACAGCAATGTTGATTTTAATCTGCACGTAACCGCCTATACGGTTGAAGCACTCAATGGCAACCAGGGTCCGGTAAGCCAGACGCTCGACATTGCGATTGATGTCAAGGGAGTTGCCGATCCCGTGACCATTGTCACCGCAACTCCGGGGTTTGCCGAGAGCCGTCTCGACAGCGGTGTTGACACCATAACCATGAACCAGGTTATTACCTCTGCAACGCTCTTTGATAATGACGGTTCAGAAACCCTCTCCTTCTATTTTACCGGCCTCGCGGATGGATTTGATCTGAGCGGGCCGAATGTTGCTTTTCTGGGTGGTACCGGCACGGCCCGCCGCTGGCTCCTCACCCCTGGAGATTTTGCCGGCACAACCATGAGCGTTCCGAAAAACTTCAGCGGCACCATCAACTTTCAGGGCGTGCCGGTCACAACAGAAAATGATGGCGATACCCTGACCGGCTCAACCATTCCCTTGAGCCTCACGGTTTCGCCTTCACCTGAAGCCACCATAGTCACCTCAACCACCTTGAATGAGGATCAACTGGCAAGGGTTAATTTTGACCTTCAACTACAGAATGGTGACAGCAATGAAACCCTTCAATCGGTCTGGATCAAGGCTGCCGATGTTGATGGCAAGGATTTTACCCTCTATT
Organism: uncultured Chlorobiaceae bacterium; assembly: GCA_903839405.1. Classification (GTDB taxonomy): domain Bacteria; phylum Bacteroidota; class Chlorobiia; order Chlorobiales; family Chlorobiaceae; genus Chlorobium. The sequence continues at coordinate 120,540 of CAIMCD010000027.1, read as the reverse complement.
ATGACAGTGACGACATCGGCGGCAGCGCACCACTAACCTTTGCAGCGGCAGGGTTTGTGGCTGATGCAGGGTATTATAAACTCACCGCAACCCAGTCGCAGCACATCTACGCCCAGAACAGGCCCGATATGGCGGGCACCTATACCTTTGAGGTACAGTATGAAATTACCGATCCGACCAGCGACACAACAAGTGTACCGCTGATTGATGCTGCCGGAACTCCCACGGGCGGTAGTGCTAATTTTTTCACCCTGCAAACAACCCAGCCCTATACCCTGCAGGTCAATGCCGTAACCGATCCGGTCAGCAGCTCCATTGGAGTGATTACCGCACTTGACCGGACAGGCGCAACAGCAACCGGTATAAGCGGCAACCAGATCACCATCCATGGCAGTACAACGCTTACCATCCCGGTCAGGGTTACCCAGGTTGATGATCCAACTGAAATTCCCGGCGGGCAGGATACCGATGGCAGTGAGCTCCTGAAGCGCTTTATGCTTGATGGGGTGCCGGACGGCATCACCGTTGTGGGGGGAACCTACATTGGCGACTCCATTACCACCCCCAATACCGGTCGCTGGCTTTTTGATGTGCCCGACACACCTTTTACAACAAGTGACGCAGGCTCCCTGACCGAGAATATTACCCTGAATATTGATGGAACGTCGGCGCAGCTTGCCGCTCTGGGCTCACTGCCGATTACCATTACCGCTGAAACCGAGGATACCGGATCGCTGCTGGTCAGGAGTACATCGGTTCCGGTAATCCTGACATTTGATCCGGCCTTTAATGAGAGTGGTGCCCAGCTTGGCATCCCGGCGCATATTACAGCCTGGGCGTTCAATCCCTTGTTTACAGCCCAAGAGGATCATGCCTCAACCCTTGCGGCCATGACCACCGCAACGCTCAGCGGCAGCAGCAGCGCATTTAGTATCACCTTGAAAAACATCCCGGTCGGAAGCACCGTTACCGGTATGGAGCGGACTATCTTACCCGGCGGTGAAGTGCTCTATACCGCTTCAGGAAATGGCAATGATGCGGCACTCCAGAGCCTGCTCAGCGCCATTACCGTGCAACCACCGGCCAACTGGAACGAGAATAATCACAACAACCAGTTTGCATTTGACCTTACCCTCACCACCTACGCATCCGGCGGCCAGCAGGAGGCTTTGTCGTTTGCTGCCCAGCCTGAAGTACTGCCGGTGACCGATCCAACCCTGATCACCATTACCGCGCCCTCGGTCAACGAGGACACCCCTGAAACCTTTACCATCTCCTTCAGCAACCCGGCAGATGGCAGCTTTGCCAATCTGGTTGATGGCACGCTCTACCTCAAAATGAATGAGAGCAGCATGCTACCCCCTTCGGGAGGAAGCTTGAGCTATAACGGTTTACCAATAGTGCCAACGAGCGTTGCAGGGGTTCCCGGAGTTCCTGATGGCTCCTACTATCTCGTCACCGGCCTTGATACCAGTTCAGCCCTCACCTTTCTCTATACACCGCAAAGCCATGCATCAGGCAGTGTTGGGGTGACGGCCTATATCAGAAACCATGAGACTAGCGCCAATACGTCGGATATTTTGGCCAGCAGCGGTTCCGGAACCTTCACCATTAATCCGCTGATTGACGGCTACCAGGTCACTTCCATAACAGCCATCGGAGCTGAAGATACCCGGATACCTCTACTGCTCTCCGGAGCCGGACTGATTGACAGCGATGGCTCGGAATCGGTCAAAAGTGTGTTGCTGGAAAACGTGCACAATGATTATCTGGTCTATGCCGGAGCAAATGCAGGTTCAGCCGTGCTGGCGCTCAATGCCGGACGGGATATCCTGACAGGGCACAACACCTGGTCGCTCGGTTCTACGGTTCCGGCCTACATTGCCATTCTGCCACCAAAAAATGTTAGTGCAACCATAACCGATATAGCGCTGACCGTTTTTACGGCTGAAAATGGCCAGAGTGCCCTTCGCCAGGACTCCTTCTTTTTTGATCTGGTAGTCACGCCGGTTGCCGATGGCATCACCATCAGCCCGACACACGCCTTCGGCACCGAGGGTCAGAAGGTGCCGATCAACCTGAATGCCTCGATGGCTGATTTTGACGGATCGGAAACCGCAACCCTTACCCTGCAAGGAGTTGGCCAGTACGCTTCCTTCTATGGCGCATCGGGAACCCTGCTACCTGCGGTAAGCTATAACAGCGGCAGTGATACCTATACCCTTTCCGGCCTGACGGTTGATGATACCAACGCCCTTTCGGTTATACAGTCCGGAAGAACCATCCCGACTGTAACGGTTACGGCCTACACGCTCGACAGTGGTTCTCCTACTCCGTCCGCAACGGTTTCGGGGTCGTTTTCACTGAGTATGGCTCCACTCATTCCCACAACCGGCAACGATACCCTGCTCTACGACCGGGAGGCTGATATGGCCGGAAGCCGGAGCTATAACGCTCTCGCAGGAGAAGATACCCTTCTGCTCCGCCAGGGTGAGAGTATTGATTTTGCCACGGATCGTCTGAATCAGTCCATTACAAACATCGAAACTATTGATCTGTCGGTCAGCGGCAATCATGCTCTGCTGAACCTCACCTATCAGGACGTTCTGGCCATGACCGATTCGCGCCATGAGCTGCATATTCTCGGCGACAGCGGCGACACCCTGCAACTCGATGCGTCAAACGGCTGGAATGCACCGGTTGTCAGCGGCAGCTACAACCTCTACACCAACACCTTGAATCCAAGCGTTGCGCTCTATGTTGACCCGACCATTGCACAGAGCTAATCTGCCGGGTTAACAGGATTCTGTTGTTGGCTACCGACGATAATGGATTTGATTTTGAAGTTACTGCGACACGCTCTACAGGCTGTGATGAAGTATTGCATTTTTTTCAACTGCCGAACCTCCATTTCACGCTTCAAACCGTTTTGTATATGATTTAAAGATAAAAGGGTTCTCCTGTTTTTGTAATTTGCACAGTTCCATTATCGTGAATTATTAATGGATTGCCCTTTATTGTATGAATTATTTTTTCCATTATTATCCTTAACAGCAATACTTCAATCCTCTATCAATACCTCATGGCTATCACTTATTAGTTCTAAACCTTTAAGTACTAAATTATCTTCCGGATTTACTGTACTGCTCACTATTGCAGCAGCAGATTTTCGCATTATATAGCAAAACAGTACCACTGCTCACGATTTCCATACAATCAGTTCTTTTGTATACATTTTTCGTGAATTCACATTACGCACTCTACCTGCGAATACAACTGCGGTAACAGAAGAAATATCAGAACCGTTATCCATACTATAGTCGTAGAAACTGAGAGACTATAAGTATAGAAAAGAGGCATACAAATAATAATAAGAACAGTTCTACTTGTGATTTTTTTTCCATCAGACACTCCTTTACTTATAATTAACTCTTTATTATATATAAAATTAAAATACATTTATTCCTGATCAACACATATCTATAACCTTAAATTATATGTAATTATTTTAAAGCAAAGCAGTTTTTTCGTTTTATGATATCTTATTCTCATAGTTGCCATAACACAATAACGCATCCCACCAGAATGAACGTGATGACGAGAGTAATGCTCTTTAAACCGTGAGTACTCGCTAACCTTGGTAAAGCAGATGTATCACCTGCTCTTTTTCAAAAAAAGCATCGAAAGCCACGAATTCAGAACCGAACAAAAACTTTGGGAACAACGAACTGCAGAAAAAAGTCAATACTGATATACTTATAAAAAAGAGCGGTGTACTACTAAAAAAACAGTAAATATAGAAGAATCGGATGGCGTAATAAAATAGGAACCATCAATCAATTGCCGTAAATTAAACTTAATCACTGAGTTAATTTTAGAAAAAAAATGAATAAAAAAAAAATAAAAACGCTTTTTCATCCAGTTAAAAAACAAAAAAATAAAAACGCCATTAAGCTTTGACGTCTAAAGTGGTTTGATATATACAACACCACTCTATAACAATATTGATTTTCTACATAAAATGGTTTGATTATATAAAACCACTCTATATGATTGAGCTGGAGATAAAAGAAGAAACAGCAGAATAGTCTACCCCTTCACCCCGCCATCTTCCGGTGCTACAGGGAAAATAACACTGAAAAGCGTACCCTGACCAAAGCGGGAGCGTACCTCGACATTGCCTTTGTGGGCAAGAACAATGTGCTTGACAATCGAGAGGCCGAGGCCGGTGCCTCCCGACTGGCGGGAGCGGGCCTTGTCGACCCGATAAAAGCGCTCAAAAATCCGTCCAAGATCCGCCTGCGCGATCCCGATACCGTTATCCTCTACCTCAAGCCGCACCCCCTCGCCGCTTCGGAAAGCGGTAATTCGGATTTTGCCGTTCTCGTCGTCAACATATTTGATGGCGTTGTCGAGCAGGTTCCGCACCACAATTTCCAGATACCCAGAATCGGCATAGACCGGCGGAAGATCTGAGGGAATATGAACATCGAGGCGGATACGCTTTTTATCAAGTGCACGCTGCAACAATTCAACCGACTTGGTAACCGCACTCCGGATATCTACCGCCATAAAGCGGTACTCTATCCGGCCCGACTCAATGCTTGAAAGATCAAGCACATCGTTGACGAGGGCGGTCAACTGCTCACTCTCCTGCAAAATAATCTGCAGAAAGGCCGTGGCATGTTCAGGATCGTGCATGGCCCCTTCGAGCAGGGTTTCAGTGTAGCCCCTGATGCTGGTCAAGGGCGTACGCAGTTCGTGTGAAACACTGGAAACAAAGTCCCTGCGGATTCTTTCGAGGTTGCGGAGTTTGGTGATATCGTTCAGCACAAAAACCGTTCCCTCAAACCGGCTCTCCTTCATGAGCGGCATGGAGCTGACCTGCATCATGCGCCGCCCTTTGGGGGTCACGAGTGAAATCTCCTCCTTGATAAGCGCCTCGCGGCTGCGGTGAGCCCTGGTGAAAAGCTCCTGCAGATTGCTGTCCGTAAGATGCCGCAGCGGGCGTGACTTGAACATGGCTCCATCAATCTGGAAGATGCGCGATGCGGCAGGATTAAGCAGAATGATATCGCCAACGGCATCGGTCACAATAATCGCCTCACGGATGCCAGAGAAAACAGCCCGGTACCACTCCTCACTGCGACGCATTTTTTTGATCTCATCCGACATGAAGTTAAAGGCACGGGCCAACGTCCCGATTTCATCCTTGCGGTCAGCCGGAATGGCACCGGAAAAATCGCCACGAACCCTTTTCTGTGCCGTATCCGCAATGAGCCGCAGAGGGCGGGCAAGAAAAAAAGCGGTCAAAACCCCCGCAACAAGGGAGAACAACAGTGCCAAGAAGAGTCCGAACTCTATATTTTTCTGCATCCCGGCCTCAAAGAGACCAATATCGGAGAGGGGGCGGGCGAAGCGAAGAATGGCGTAGCGCTTTGTTTTGCCGACCGGCACGGCCATATAGAGCATCTGCTCCTTGAGGGTGTGGCTATAACGCGAAGACTCCCCGTACCCCTTTTCAAGCGCCATGCTGACTTCCACTCGATTGCGGTGGTTCTCGGTCAAGGGAAGCTGGGCAGTGGGAATGGAGGAGTCGCCGATAACGCGCCCCTCCAGGTCGATCAAAGTCACCCGGAGCTGAAGTGCCCGGCCCACCCGCTCGGCCCAGGCCTGCGGAAAGCCAAGCCTCTGCCACCCTTCGGGCTTCTCTTCAAGCAGTTGCTGATGGTAGCGGAGTTCCCGCTGCAGATCATGGCGGGCGGAAGCGGTCAGCAGCTCCGTCAACCGGGTGCCAAGAGAGAGGTAGCTGATGAGGACGGTAAAAAAAATAATGGTCCCGATAACAACGCCAAGCCGGAAGGAGAGTTTAGCCTGCATGAGGGTCACCCTCTTTTTCCTCAAGCTTGTAGCCAAGTCCCCGCACGGTTTTGATCATCCGGCCGGTTTCGCCGAGCTTTTCGCGCAGTCGGGTGATGTGGGTATCAATGGTTCGGGTATTGATGCTCCGATCCACATCCCAGACATCACTCAGCAGCATCTCGCGTGACTGCGCCTCTCCCTTTCGCTTGAGCAGGGCAACCAGCAGCTTGAACTCCATCAAAGTCAGCACCAGCTCTTTTCCATCAATCGTCACGATATGGCGCGCCAGATCAACCTCAAGCGTGCCGACCCGGAGCAGCTCCTGGGCTCTACCCCCTTGACGGCGATCCCGCTTGAGGATAGCGCGTATGCGGAGGTTGAGTTCACGGGGGCTGAAGGGCTTGACTACGTAGTCGTCGATGCCGAGTTCAAAACCAAGGATCCGGTCAATCTCCTCCCCCTTGGCCGTCAGCATGATAATCGGCAAATCCTTGTAGAGCTGGTGCTGACGAACAATCCGGCACACTTCAAAGCCGTCCATCCCCGGCAGCATGATATCGAGCAGCAGCAAATCAAAGCTTTTGCGTGAGAGCTGCTGGAGCGCATCTTCACCGCTTCCGGACAACTGGCACTTGAACCCTGCCCGCTCAAGATTATACGCGAGAAGTTTGGCAAGGTTCTGGTCATCCTCAACAACAAGCAGCATGGGATCCTGCATAGCTCTATGGTTTTAACCCTATTGAAAAATTGAAAAAATCAACCGCACCACGACCGTTATGGCCGAACTACTCCCCCGCTTTCCAGCAGGCCGCCTCATGGCCCGGCTCATAGAGCCGCAGTTCCGGCTGCTCGCGGCAGCAGCGGGCATCGGCAAGCGGGCATCGGCCGGCAAACCTGCACCCCTCCGGCAGATTGACCGCACTCGGCACATTGCCCTCAATCACATGCAGCCGCTCTTTTGAAGAGCCAAGACGGGGAATGGATTGCAGCAACCCCCGGGTATAGGGGTGGAGAGGATTACTAAATATCTGCTGAACCGAGGCATGTTCAACCACCCGTGAGGCATACATGACCAGCACCTCTTCACAAAGCTCGGCAATCACTCCGAAATCGTGGGTAATCAGCATCACACTCATCCCGTTATCACGCTGCAGCTTGCCGATAAGGTCCAAAATCTGCGCCTGGACGGTAACGTCAAGCGCCGTGGTCGGTTCATCGGCTATCAAGAGTTCCGGATTGCAGGAGAGGGCCATGGCAATCATCACCCGCTGACGCATCCCGCCTGAAAGCTCGTGGGGATAGGAGGAGAAGCGTTCGGCCGGATTCGGAATCCCGACCAGATGGAGCAGTTCAATCGAACGCTCTTTGGCTTCGGAATGCTTGATATCGCGGTGCACCAGAATCTGCTCCATCACCTGGCTGCCGCAGGTAAAAACCGGATTGAGGGAACTCATCGGCTCCTGAAAAATCATGGCAATCTCGTTGCCTCTCAGCCGGCGCACCCCCTCTTCAGAGAGCTTCAAAATGTCCTGGCGCTTCCACAAAATCTCCCCGCCGGCAAAATAGCCGGGCGGCATCGGTATAAGACGCATGATCGAGAGCGCCGTAACCGACTTTCCGCATCCCGACTCACCAACAATCCCGAGCGTGCGGTTCCGCCCCAAAGAAAAGCTTACTCCATCAACAGCCCTCGCTACACCTGCCTGGGTTGCGTAGTAGGTTCTGAGATTTTTCAGTTCAAGAATTTTTTCCATATTTAGCAATCTCTACTGCCCCGGCCGGTTTAAAAACATGATGTTTTGGCCGGATCAAGCATGAAAATATGGTTTGTAGGCTTCATATGAAAACGTTATCCGATTCAGACTCCCAAAGCGCTGCCGTCACCAAACGAAATCAGGCCTTTCTCCTCGATACCATCCGCAACTCCTCTCCCTACCATCTTCTCCGGCGTGCCCTGGATGAAAGGAGTCGTGAGGGTGAAAAGGGTTATGCCCCGATTGAGCTGTCCGGGCTTCAGGGATCGCTCTCCTCACTCCTTGCGGCACTGCTGTTCATGGATCTCGGCTCCTCCTTCATGGTACTCTCGGGCCAGAACAGCTTTGAGCGCTATGAAAATGATCTTGATGCTCTTATGCCGAGGGAGAGTGTCTGCAACAGCTCGGATGAGCTCTCACTCGCCATCGGCACCATCCTGAGTGGTAAAAAATCGGTCATCCTCTCTTTTTTTGATGATCTTTCTGTTACCCTCTGCACGCCGGCCGAAGCCGAGAGCCGGATTTTCCACCTGAAAACCGATGTTGATGCCGGATATGCAGCCCTCAAAAGCTTTCTTCTCGGCAACAGCTTTGAAGAGCGAGAGTTTGTTGAGGATGAGGGAGAGTTCTCGGTGCGCGGTTCCATTATTGACGTCTTCCCTTTCGGGGCTCGGGAACCCTTGCGGATAGAGTTTTTCGGCGACACCATCTCTTCTCTACGCACCTTCGACATCAACAGCCAGCTCTCCGGCAAAACCCTGCCGGCGGCCGAGCTGACAGCAAGTTTCCAGGTAACCGGCGAAAAGAGCACCACCATCCTCGGCTACCTTGACCCATCGACCATCATCCTGATTGATGACACGCTGGAGTTCACGGCCCTTGAAAACCATGTGAGTCTGCTTGAGGCGCTTTCCCGGTTCCGAACGTTGAAGGTAACCTCCCCCTCCCCTTCATGCATAGAGTTCGGCTCCCGGGAGCAGAAAAAACTGAATGCCAACTTCCGCATCCTTGCCACCCTCCTCCTGCAGGAAACGGCCGAAAACCGCAAACCGGTCTTTGCAACCAGCTCACAGCGGGAGATCCGGGAGCTGGGCGATTTTCTTGCCCAGGAGATAGCCAATGCAAAAGAGGCCGGTCAGCTTGAAGCAAGCTGGGTGCCGCTCAACCTGCATACCGGCTTTACCTTCGGCGATCTCGATCTCTACAGCGAATCCGACATCTTCGGCAAGCTGCACACCCATAAAGCGCACCGCAAAAGAAAAATCCGGGGTATCTCGCTCAAGGATCTCCAGAAGCTCAAGGTTGGCGACTATGTGGTGCATGAGGATTACGGTGTAGGAATTTTCAAATCCCTTGAAACCATTACGGTTGGCAACTCCGAGCAGGAGTCGGTACTGGTAGAGTACGAGGGCGGAGACCAGTTGTTTGTCAATGTGCAGAATATCAACCTGCTCTCGAAATATACCGCTTCGGAGAGCTCCCTTCCCTCGCTCTCAAGGCTCGGCAGCTCGAAGTGGGCCGCGAAAAAGGATAAAGTCCGCAAGAAGATTCGCGACATTGCCATCAACCTGATCAAGGTCTACGCCCAGCGCAAAATGCAGCCGGGCTTTGCCTTTGGAGCCGACTCCATCTTCATGCGGGAGTTTGAATCCTCCTTTATTTTCGATGAAACGCCCGATCAGTTCCGGGCAATCGAGGAGCTTAAAAAAGATATGCAGGAGGCGCACCCGATGGACCGCCTCATCTGCGGCGATGCGGGTTTCGGCAAAACCGAGATTGCCATGCGGGCGGCATTCAAGGCCGTGGAGTCAAAAAAGCAGGTGGCCGTGCTCACCCCGACCACCATTCTGGCCCACCAGCACGCGGAATCCTTTACCAAACGGTTTGAGAACTTCCCGATCACCATCGCCGTGCTCAGCCGTTTTGTGCCGCGCAAGGAGCAACAGGAGATTCTGAAAAAAATCGAAAAGGGTCAGATCGACATTGTTATCGGCACCCACCGCCTCGTTTCAAAAGATGTGCTCTTTCAGGATCTTGGCCTCTTGGTTATTGACGAGGAGCAGCACTTCGGCGTTGAGGTCAAGGAGAAGCTGCGTGAACAGTTCCCCGGGGTTGACTCGCTGACCATGTCGGCCACTCCGATACCGAGAACCCTGCAGTTCTCCATGCTTGGCGCCCGTGACCTCTCCATAGTTTCGACCCCGCCGAAAAACCGCCAGCCGGTCGAAACCCTCATTACCGACTATGACCCGACCCTGATTCAATCGGCCATCCGGCGGGAGATCCAGCGGGAAGGACAGGTCTTTTTTCTGCACAACCGCATATCCGGCCTCGAAGATGTGCTGAAAACGCTCCGCGAATTGGTGCCATCAGCCCGCATTGTGTATGCTCATGGCCAGTTGCCGGCAAAAGAGCTTGAAAAGATCATGATGGATTTCATGCAAAAAGAGGTGGACGTGCTCATCTCCACCACCATCATCGGTTCCGGGCTCGACATCTCCAATGCCAACACCATCATCATCAATCGGGCCGACATGTTCGGGCTCTCCGATCTCTACCAGTTGCGCGGAAGGGTGGGCAGAAGCGACCGGAAAGCCTACTGCTACCTGATCACGCCGCCGCTGCACACCCTCAAACGCGACGCCGTTCAGCGGTTGGCGGTGATTGAGAGCTTTACGGAGCTGGGATCGGGCTTCAACATCGCCCTGCGTGACTTGGATATCCGGGGAGCGGGTAACCTGCTTGGAGCCGAACAGTCAGGATTTATCCATGAGCTCGGCTTCGACCTCTATCAGAAGATGCTTGAAGAGACCGTGGCCGAACTGAAATCAACCGACTTCAGCCACCTCTTTTCCGAAGAGGGCAAAAAAGTGGCAAAGCCATCAAAAGCCTGCGACCTGCTCTTCTTTTTCGATGCGCTCATTCCCGATTACTATATCCATGCCACCTCCGAGCGCTTTGCCTTTTATGAAAAGATCTCAAAAGCTCCCTCTGAAGCGAGCCTTGAAGGCCTCTCGGCCGAACTCACCGACCGCTTTGGTGCCCTGCCGGAAGAGGTTCAGAACCTGCTCTCGCTGGCCCGGCTCAAGCTCATCGGCACGGCCCTGCGCCTCGAAAAAATAGATATTCAGCCAAAAACCTTCACCCTCTTTCTGCCCGACCAGCATAACGAAGAGCTGGCTAACCGGGAGTTTTTCCAATACCTTATTGTCTCCATTCAGGAAGAGTGGATGGCGGAGTACAAGCCGGGATTCAAGATCGATAAAAAAATGAAACTGCTGCTCCACCACCCGGCCGGCTGCGACACCACCCCGGCCAGGTTAATCGAACGCTACCGGGAGCTGCTCCAGCAACTCGACCGGGCATCAAAGGAGCCGGTGGCCTGAACTATTTCGAGATATACTCTCCGGCAAAGTCCATGACGCACATCTCGCGGTACTCACGGTGCGGCCCGACTTCTACGCCGACAACGTTAAAGTTCTTCTGCAGAAGATTTTTCCGATGTCCGCGTGTGGGAACCCCGTCATCAACGAGCAGCGCGATGAGAATTTTTCTCGCATCCTGATAGCCGTAAGAGATGTTCTCTGCGGCGGAGTACTGCCACTTCCCATAGCGACTCACCCGCGCATCAAACGAGGAGCCGTCACTGCCGATGTGACCGGTCTGGCCGGTACGGCCCTGATCCACGGCATGGTCGCGGGCCGCCAGAACCAGTCCCTTGCGGGGCGACAAGGGCGGCAGCGGTTTGGTCGCTTCCAGCTCGCGGATGCACTCCTCCAGCGGAGGAATACCTTCATTGGTTACCATCCCAATATCTCCCGGATATTTGAGCAGCCTCCCATCAAAATACTCCCTGAGCGGCACCAGATAGGTACGAGCATACATCGCCGGATCGGTTCGCATCATGTTGATCTCAATAATGACCTCGCGCTCCTCCTGGGTCAGATAGGTCGCCCCTGCGGTTGTATCAATAATTTCGGGTTTCCAGTTGGGAGATGCTTGGCGTTCGCTTTGCGCCGGATTACCGGTTTCAACGGTACCAGCAAAAGCATTGCCGCCGAGTGGCAATAAAAGTGCAAACAAGAGTCCGATTGTTTTGGCTGTCATGTAGATCTTCACCTTTGAAAAAATTAATGCAAAACGATTGAAAAGGTCAACTTGAAAAAGTTGGCCACAGGTAGCTCTGTTCTTTGTAAACCTTGATTTAATTGAGGTTACAGAGAAAGGTCATCGATGTTGCCGATATGCTTGTTGAAGCAGGAAGCGCTCTGTGGACCGCTTTAAAATCGGGGAATCCACAAAAGAAAGCAACTTCCCTGCAGGGAGAATTTATGTTATTTCACCAAAGTAAAAAACAGTCCCCCTCTTTTTATCTGCTATACCGTGAGTGAAACCATGTTCACTCATGGTGTGGACGTTCGATTTCCTCAAACAGGTTGGCTGTAAAAAGAAAGTACTCTTGTCATCTACCGAAATTGAACTGCATCAACAATGGCTTTTTGATAGTCAAAAACGTTATCTTAACGTAAGATAAACATCTCCTTTCCCGGCGCGTTGGTAAAACGAAAGAGCTATGCCATCATCAGTCACGTTGGACGAGATTCTTGCCATAAACGGTAATCGTGCGGTGTACGAGCGCCTGCAACTGTTGCTGGCCGATGGCTCGGCGATGGCTTTTGTCGGGGCCGGTGCGTCCTTTCCACTCTATCCGCTGTGGGAGCAGTTGCTCAAGGAGCTTGCCGACGAGCCGGTGCGGTGCGGGCTGGCGGATGCGGCCGACAAGGCGCAATGGCTTCGCACCGCCGCACAGAAACCGCTGCATGTTGCTGCGCGGATTCATGACAAGCTGAAGGACAACTTCTACCACACCTTTCTCTACGAAACCTTCAAGGATCGCGTCGGCTCCGACGGATGCGGCTACACGCCTGCCCAGGCGGCGCTGGTGCGAGCCAACTTCAAGGCTCTCCTGACGACCAACTACGATGCGGGCCTCGTCGAAGCCCGGCGCGTGTTGCGGCCGGATATTCGCAATACGGGATTTGCCGTCTGGAACCAGAACTTCGCGATCAACCGTTGGGCGAGCGGCGATCTGTTCCACGACGGTACGCCGTGTCCGATTTTGTTCGCCCACGGCCACTATGCGGATCCGTTGAACATCGTGCTGGATTCGGCCAGCTACCACCGTGCCTATCAGACCACGCCCTATCGCCGGTTGTTTGAAAACCTCTGGTTACAGGAGCATCTGGTCTTCGTCGGCTTCAGCTTCAACGACGCGGTGCTCGCGCAGATCGCCGACGAAGTGCTCTGGTCAACTGCGCGGCAGGGTGGCGGTGCGCCCCGCCACGTGGCTATTCTCGGTCTGGATGAGGAGCACGAATACACGCCGGAGATGCGGCACGAGTATCTGGAACCGTTCAACGCGGAGGTGCTGTTCTACCCGGTTCGCCGGGGCGTTGATGGACGCCCCGATCACTCCGCCTTGCAGGTGCTGCTCGATTCACTTTGTTCAAGCCCTGTGCTGGAGCGGGAGGCGCGAACGGAGATCATCCCGCCCTCGCCTGTCCGTCAGGTTGCGATGGAGTTCGTCCACGAATCCACGGACGATCAACTCTTCACCGGGCGTGAAGCCGTGCTGGAGCGGCTGGACGGCTGGAGCGCCGATGCGGGCGTGCGGCTGGTCGGCATCTCGGCGATTGGCGGGCTCGGCAAGACGGCCCTGCTTGGCCACTGGCTCAAGAGCAGCGGTGCGGCACATGGGAGTGACGGGATTTTTTTCTGGAGCTACTACCGCGACACAAGCACGGACAATATGTTGCGGGCGCTGCTCAAATTTGGCCGTGAGCAATTGCAGTGGATGCCTGTCAAGTGCCGTGCCGATGCGCCGCCAATCGAGCAGGTCACGGAGTTGCTCGGTGAACGTCGCCTGATTGTCGCACTGGACGGGCTGGAGGTTGTGCAGGAGTCGCCGGGCACGGTGGCTTACGGCAAGCTGCTCTCGCCGGAGCTGGCTGATCTCTTGCACCGCCACGGGCGGGAAACTGGTTCGGCGCTTGCATCATCGCTTTTTGTTTCCACAGATTCAACAAAGCCACGGGACAAAGGTATTGACTCCGGGTCGCTCTCCAGCCTGATTGTGCTGACCAGCCGGTTTCCCTTCCCGGACTTGACGGCCTACCTCGGCGGGTCGCTGCGCACGCTGCCGCTGCCGGAGCTGGAGCCGTCCAAGGGTGCGGAGTTGCTCTATGCGCAGGGCGTGCATGGCCGAGAGGAGGAGCGCGAGGAGATTTCGCGGCGGCTGTTCGGCCATCCGCTTGCGCTACGGCTCTTCGCCCGCTCAATGCCCGACGAACTGGCCGGTGATCCAACGCGGTTGTGGCAACTGGTTTTTGATGCTTCGCATCTCGACGGTGGCGATTCGCTGGCGGGCAAAATGCAACGATTGCTGACCTTCTACGAGCAGCGGCTGACGGAACTGCAACGACTGGCATTGGGGCTGCTTGCTATCTTCCGAATGCCGGTTGGTGAGGCGACACTCAGTGTACTCTGGCAGCGGTTCCATTCGGATGCGGAGAATGGAACGCTACGCGGAATTCTTGACGGGCTGCATCGCGAGCATCTCCTGACAGCCGACAACGCGGCTGACGGCACGCCCCGCTACGCCTGCCACCCGATTCTCCGCGATCACTTCCGAAGCCGCCTGCTGGGGCAAACGGCCTTGATCCGCGACGCAGCACAACTGCTTGGCGACAGCCCCGATTCAGGGCAACCATCGCTGGAAAGCATGCAATTGGTCGTGGCCGCCATCGAGCTATTGCTGGAAGCTGGGGATGTCAAGGCGGCCGACGATCTCTATCGCACAAGGCTCAATAATGGGGATATATTCAAGTGGCTGCCCGCACCTCACTGGGGCATGGAGGTCGCCCGCTGGTTCGTTTGCGACGAAGATCGCCGCCGTGCGGTAAAGGAGCAGTTAAGCAATCGCCACTTGAGCTTCTACTTGGCTTGGGTTGGCCTGTTTGCGAATTACGCTGGAGAGCCTGAGACGGCGCTGGAGTTTTATCCGCAATGTGTAGATCTTGCCCGCGAAGACGAAGAGTGGAATAATCTGTCGATTGGCTTGCAGAATCTGGGTGACACGGAGCTCTCGCTCGGCCTGCTGAGTACGGCTCAAGTGCATTTGGCTGAATCGCTGCAGTTAGCCCGCAAGATCGAGGATGACGCTGAGATCATGAACAGTCTTACATTAAGTGGTTTCATTACTTCGCTGCTGGGCGATGTTGTTCAGGGCGATGCAGCCTTTGCTGAAGCCAATGCGATAGAGAACCGTATTCATCATGAAGGGGCTAACCTCTACAGCAATCGCGGTATCATGTGGGCAGAGCACCTGCTGCGGAGTGGCAATCTCGCGCGAGCAGGCCAATTGACTATTGCCAATCGCAAGATATGCCAGCGAAACAATTGGCACCAGACTATCGGCCAATGCGAGAGGATACTCGGTTGGTTGGATGTGTTGGATGTGCTGGATGGGCGCTGGAACGAGGCAGCCGGGCATTTGCGAGCCGCTCGTGAAATTTTCATCCGGGGGCACATGATCTACGAGCTGGCCCGAACACTGGTCACCGAATCGGCCATGTGGCTGGGGCGCGGCGAGTACAGTTTGGCTTTGGACGCCTGCGAGCGAGCAAGAGAGATGGCCGCACCCCGCAACTACCGCCTCGTGCACGCTGACGCTCTCGTGCAGCGGGCGCGCATCTGGCTGAGTTTGCCCGAGCCTCAACCCGGACGCGCACGTGACGACGCCGAAGCTGCGTTGCAACTGGCAGAGTTCTGCAACTACGCCTGGGCACAGCGCGATGCCACCGAACTCCTCGCCACCTCCTACGGCCTACTCGGTCAACCCGAGGAGTCCGCCCGCTACCAAGCCGAATTCGCCCAATGGAACCAGCGCCTCACCCGGCCCGCCGGATGAGGTATGAGTTTGATGACGTTGATCATAACGCACAGTTATTCTGCTGCTCATTTCATAACGCACAATTATTCTGCTGCTCATTGTGAGCATTGCGAGAATACCGATAGAAAACGCTGTAATAAATAAAAGAGAGCTTTCAGGCGAATACATACTGGCAAGTCGGCCAGGTACAAACCTTCCCGGAATAAAAATATTTGCCATCCGACACTGTTTTAAAAAACAGGAAAACTTTTTGCACCGGTTTTGATGTTATTTATAACAAGACAAATTAAGTCTTGTATTTTTAAACAAAAAAATCGTTGTAATCATGAACATCACGATCAATAATCAATCATACGAAGCCGAGAAAGGTCAGAGAGTGCTTGATATAGCCCGCAGCAACCATGCTCATATCGGCTACTTCTGCGGAGGCAACACGATATGCCAGACCTGTTATGTCAGGGTTCTTGAGGGAGCCGAACTGCTTTCGCCAATCAGCCCAGAGGAAAAAGCGCTCCTGTCGGATACCCTCATCAGCGAAGGCACACGCATGGCCTGCATGACCACCGTGGAAAAAGAGGGCACCATTCGGGTCATCTCAGCCGTCGAAGAGGTCAAACGTATGGCGGAAACCAACCCGCTGGCACTGACCGGCTATGCGGCAAAAATGGGCCGGGAGGCGCTTGTAAAATTTCCCGATACCATGCAGATGCAGGGAAAACGGGAGTTTGATCTCTGGCAGCTTGTCACGGACGTGGTCGGCGGTATCGCCGGTGCTGTGCAGCTTCTCTTCACGGCTCTTCAGGCTCCCTTTACAGGAAGTACGGAGCATGGCAACAACCATGTAGAAGTGCTGGATACAACAGAAAAATGTCAGCCATCCTGCGGCTGCAATGGCAACGCGGGCAAGATCACCCCGATAACGGCAAAGCATATTGCCGCATAACAACCCCTAAAGCCCAGATTCTCCTGCAGCGCTCTTCTTTCTCAAAGGGAAGGAGAGCGCTGCTTTGCAATGGAGGGTGCAGTTAATTTTTTTATATTTTAAAAAAACAGAGGGTCAACAGCGGTTTAATTAACTCACCATTCTCTTGAGGAGGAACCATGATCATCTTTATCAACGATAAACCCTGCGAAGCTCAGGTTGGCGACAAGCTTCTCCAGGTTGCGCAGGATCACCAGTGCCATATCGGCTATATCTGCGGAGGCAATGGCTTTTGCCAGAGCTGTTTCGTCTATGTCAAGGAGGGAGCGGAGTGCCTCTCGGCGCCCAGTGCGCCTGAAAAAGCCTTTATTTCCGATAAACTCTTCAACGAGGGTGGACGGCTTGCCTGCCAGAGTACCATTGTCAAGGAGGGCACGATCCGGTTGCTTTCGCGGGCTGAATACCTCCGCCGAATTGTGCTCGGTCTCAATGTCCCCGGCTTTATTACCTATGCCCAGACCATCGGCTATAATGTGATCACCAAACTTCCGGACGGCTCGTCCAACCTTATTGGCAGAGTCAAATCAGGAGAGGTGAATCCCGCAGACTCTCTGGCAAAAATAGGCCAGGGACTCGCTCACGCATCGCTGTTTGTGGTCAGCTCATTTACTGAAACCTTCCCCTTCATGCGCGCTCCGCTGGCACTTGTCGGTGATGGCGCAAAAAATGTGGCCGCAACTGCCTCAAATCTGCTCTGCACTGTTTCGGGAGGCCGTCTGCATTTACCAGGAACAGCCTCTTGCTGCTGCGAAACAAAAAAGACTCCGCTCATTGAACCGGTAAAGATTTTACGGGAGTAGTTTTTCTGTTTCCGTTGGTGCACTAGCTCAATCACGACAACCACAGGCTCCGGATGGGATACTCTTCTGACATTGAAAATATCGAGTTTGACCTTGGCGTAAAGACCCTTGAACGCTGGCTCATCAGGCCTGAAAAGACCATGAGTATTGTGCTCGGCATCCCAAAAGAGCGGGCCCAGGATGAACGGCGGGTGGCTATCTCTCCTCCAGGCGTGCAGATACTCGTCGAACACGGCATCAAGGTGGTTATTGAGCAGGCTGCCGGTAACTTCTGCAACTTCACCGATATGGAGTATGCAGAAGCCGGTGCCGCCATTGCTGAAAGCCCCGAAGAGTTATATCGCCAATCGAATGTCATTGTCAAGGTATCGCCTCCTCAGCCCGAAGAGATCGGGCTCTTTATGCCGAATCAGATGCTTATTTCCGCCCTGCATCTCGGAACGGTCAATCGTCATCTGATACAAAGCCTGCTTGAAAAAAACATTACCGCCCTTGGATTTGAATTTATTGAAACAAGGGATGGAGAGTTGCCGATCGTAAGAACCCTGAGCGAAATAGCCGGTTCTCTGGCCATTCAGACTGCGGCCAAATACCTTGAGACCGGCTATGGCGGCAGCGGCATCCTGCTTGGAGGGATCGCCGGAGTTCCGCCAGCCCATGTCACCATTATCGGTGCAGGAACCGTTGGGCTCTTTGCCGCGCAGGATGCACTCGGACTTGGCGCACAGGTCACGGTCATCGACAAGGAGATCAACCGGCTGAGAAGGTTTGAGGCATTTTTCAACCGTCACTTGGTCACCGCCATTGCCAACGACCACTACATTGCCCAGCTTGCAAAAATGTCGGATGTGGTGATCGGAGCGTTAAGTCCCAAGCAGAAAATAAGCAAGCCACTGGTCAGCGAACAGGTGGTCAAATCAATGAAACCCGGTTCAGTTATTATTGACGTGTCCATTGACCAGGGAGCCTGCTTTGCCACCAGCCGCCACACCTCCCACACCAATCCAATTTACGTCAAGCATGGCGTTACCCACTACTGTGTGCCGAACATTCCCTCGGCTGTAGCCAAAACCGCCTCGTTTGCCCTGACCAATACCCTCCTCCCCTTTCTGCTCAAACTCACCTCGCACGAAACCATTTCAGACATTCTCTGGAAAAGCCACAGTCTGCGGAAGGGCACCTATCTTTTCAAGGGATATGTCACCAAAAAAATTCTGGCCGAACTGACCGATTTCCCTTTCCGGGAGATCGACATGCTGCTTGCCGCTTCCTGAGAAAAAAGTCAGCTCAGATAGTCGAGCGGCTTGCCGAATTTCCGGGCAATATAGGATGCACACGATACCCCTGAATAGGTGACGGCTATAACGCCCTGACCGGGAAAGGTACTGTCGCCGGCCATATAGAGATTTTTAACCGGAGTTCGGTTTTGTGGTTTCTGGAGAATATGCTGCCCCGCTTTAAGCAGTGGCCCGTACGATCCCTTAAACCGGTTCAGATAGCGTTCATGCGTCAGTGGTGTGGCAAGCACTTGCAGCTCAATCGCCCTGGAAAGTCCGGGCAAAATGCTCTCTATCCGGGAGATAATAGCGGCTGCAAACTCCTCCTTTGCTTTTTTATAGGCCTCGCTCCCTCTCGTGAAGTGCTGCCACTCATCAACCTCCGAAGTAACAAATGCATGGACAACATGTTTCCCCGGAGGAGCAAGCGAAGGGTCAAGAATGGATGGAGCTGAAAAATAGATCGTGCCTCCCGGCTTGTTATAGCTCTCCCACTCATCAACCAGAACATGATGTACATGAAACCCCTCAGGAATCACGGAGCCGTCAACGCCCAGAAAAAGCTGGAACCAGCTTGGCGCCCGCAAAAAGCGCTCTTCCTCAACCCTGTAACGCGGCTCCTGAAGCAGCCGGTTAAAGGTATCCCATATAGTGGCATTGCTGATCACCGCTTTTGCATAATGCTCTGAGCCATCAGCAAGCTTGACCCCCGAGGCTACTCCATTTTCGACCAGAATCTCGCTGACTTCACTCTTGAAGCGAACCTCTCCTCCGAATTTCCTGATACCCTGGCATAAAGCCTCAGGTATAGCACCGGAACCGCCAACAGGATAGTTAATGCCTCCGAAATGACGATCAGCAAGACAGATACCGGCATTGACCAGCGGTGTTGAAAGAGCATCCTGCACCGCCCACGAATAGGCCTCTATATCAATAAAGCGAAGCAGCTCCTCGTCGTGCATATATTTGCGGGCTGTTTTACCCATCGACCGGAATGTCTTCATGGCAAGCGCCATGGTACTCAGCGGCTGAGAGGTGCCTACGGAAAAAAGGTGAGCCGGATCTTCAAGCGAGCCTGCCGGCATGGCACTGAGAATATCATACACATCAACCAGTTCCTGGTAGAACTTCCGGATCCCCTCCTCTTCACGAGGGAAACGGGCCGAAAGTGCCGCAAGAAAGGTCTGGAGATTATAATAAACCGGCAGGGCAAACCCCTGGGGCAAATGATAATGAATCTGCACCGGGTCAGGAATGGTCGCAACCGATATGCCCAGTTTTTTGAAAATTTTCGTATGCAGATTGAGGGTTCCGCTCCGTTCACCCTCTGCAAAACCGTAAAAGACCGATGCTCCGGCATCAAACCGGTAGCCCTCCCGCTGGAATGATGAGCAGCTCCCTCCCGGAAATCGGTTCTTCTCAAACACCAAGGTAGAAAGGCCGCGCTCCTGAAGCAAGGCAGCAGCAGTCAATCCACCGATACCTGAGCCGATAACAATAACATCGGCTGATTCATTTTTACTGCTCATTCATCCGGATTTTGTTGCTGAAGTTCAGAAATGCCTTAAAATATATTGTTTTAAATTAATTATTTTATTCTTATCACGGTTTGCTGCAATGCGAGCTTAACGTAATTTGAACCCAGGAAGATTTTCCGATCATGGACAAACCCGATCCGACGCAACGCACAAAGACCCGGACAAAACCAGAGCCCCTCTCCCGGGAGGAACATAAAAAACAATCAGAGTTTCAGAATGAAGCCGTCATTCATCTTAACTCGCTCTATAACTATGCATTGCACCTGACCATGAATCCGGATGACGCCGAAGATCTGGTACAGGAAACCTATCTCAAGGCCTACCGGTTTTTTAATTCTTTCGAGCGGGGAACCAACTGCAAGGCATGGCTGTTTAAAATCCTCAAGAACAATTATATCAACCGTTTCCGCAAAAATTCACGTGAACCGGGAAAGGTTGATTACGATCTTATAAAGGATTTTTATCACTCCATAAAGGATACGCGGAGTGACACCAGCGAGAGTGACAGCGATTATTTCCACTCACTGATGCACGAAGAGGTCTATCAGGCCCTGCACACCTTGCCCGAAGAGTTCAGGGAGGTAATCCAGTTATGTGATATTGAAGGCTTTACTTATGAAGAGATCGCAAATATGGTAGAAAGCCCTATCGGTACGGTACGCTCAAGGTTGTACCGGGGAAGAAAACTGCTTCGGGCACAGCTTGAAGGATACGCAAGAAAATATGGCTTCAATACCGATACAGATTAATAAACCCCATACGCCAAAACTTTTTTTACCTATGAACTGCAAAAAAGCCCGCGTACTCATGAGTGCCGCAGTGGACGGTGAGCTTACCCTGAAAGAAGAACAGGAGTTTCTTCAACACCTCTCGGAATGCAAGGAGTGCCATGAGGAGCTTGGAGAAGCAAAAAAAACCAAGCTGATTATCAAGGAACGGGTGGTACAGTTTAAAGCTCCTCAGTCGCTGATTAATTCAATCATGCAACTCACCGGCTTCAGTACAAAAGAGCACGAGGAGAGCCTTCTCTATGAATAACCCCTGCAAAACGGATTGTTCCCCCCTTGCAGTAACCGGCTTGTCATGAGCAAAAAGATTACCATCATAGAAGAAGAGGTAAAAAAGTAGCGCATGAACATGCCGGACGAGATGCTTGATACCGTTTCAATCCGCTTCAAACTGCTCTCCGAACCAATGAAACTGAAAATAGAGCGACTCCTGTGTGAACCGGGAACATTCGGTACAGGAAATTGTCAGGGAAATCAACCCAAGCCAGGCAAACATCTCCAAGCACCTTGCCCTCATGCACTGGCAATGGTATCGTGAACCGCAGAACAGAAGGTCTGAAATGCTTTTACCGCATTGCTGACGAGAACATTATCTACGCATTTTTCGATTTCACAAAGTGTCGTTGAAAACCTTCCGGATTGCCGTCACCCCCACTCCACTGTGTGACAGTTTTACATACTCATAGAGCATAGTGTGACATTTTTACCAACAACTCGTCATTTCTGACAACCAAGAGCCCTCCAAACACCACATTCCTCCTTTGGCACGGTATTTGATATTTATTATCTGTGAACCGGTAATAGATCAATCATTGCTGTAATCAAAAAAAGTAGTCAAGGAGAGTACCATGCTGGTAAAATTATCAAAAGATCCACTGAAGCTGTTTGAAGATATCTGGTCAGGCACACCCGCTCCCTCTGCAGCGGCAGCCTTTAATGTTGATATTTCCGAAGATGAATCGGCATTTTATATTGATGCCGAGCTTCCGGGTATCGCCAAGGAGCAGATTACACTCAATATTGAAGATGATGTCCTGACCATTAAGGCAGAAAGAAAACAGGAATCGGAAGAGAACAAAAAGGATTTCCACCGTATCGAGAGAACCTATGGAAGTTTTTCACGAAGCTTCAATCTGGGTGAAATCATTGATCAGGAACATATTAATGCAGATTTTGAGAACGGGATGCTCCTTGTAACCCTGCCAAAAGCTGTACCGGTAAAGAAAAAGAAAGAGATCTCGATCAGGTAATCATATATATTTTAAGAAGTTCGCAGCCACCTGAAAATGGCTGCGAACAGTTTTTATACACCATTCAAGAAAAAGGAAAAGAGCAAAATGGGCAAAATTATCGGTATTGATCTTGGAACAACGAACTCCTGTGTTGCGGTCATGCAGGGAACACAGCCTACGGTTATTGAAAATTCGGAAGGAAACCGTACCACTCCCTCCATCGTAGCCCTGACTAAAACAGGGGATCGTCTGGTAGGCCAGGCCGCAAAACGGCAGGCAATTACCAACCCGAAAAACACGATTTTTTCGATCAAACGATTTATGGGACGTCGCTATGATGAGGTGCCGAACGAAAAAAAGCTTGCCCCATACGAGATCATCAATGAAGGTGGCGAGGCACGCGTAAAAATCAATGACAAGGTCTACTCTCCACAGGAAGTCTCAGCCATGGTGCTGCAGAAAATGAAGCAGACCGCCGAAGATTTTCTTGGCGAAAAGGTAACCGAAGCAGTCATTACCGTACCGGCGTACTTCAACGATGCACAGCGCCAGGCAACAAAAGATGCGGGCCGCATTGCCGGACTTGAAGTCAAGCGGATCATCAATGAGCCGACGGCGGCAGCCTTGGCCTACGGCCTTGACAAAAACAAGGAGAATGAGAAGGTCGCCGTATTCGATCTTGGCGGTGGAACATTTGATATCTCAATTCTCGAGCTTGGTGATGGCGTCTTTGAAGTCAAATCCACCGATGGTGACACCCATCTCGGCGGCGATGACTTTGACCAGAAAATTATTGACTACCTGGCCGACGAATTTAAAAAACAGGAAGGAATTGATCTTCGCAAGGATGCAATCTCCCTGCAGCGTTTGAAGGAAGCGGCTGAAAAGGCAAAAATCGAGCTCTCTTCAAGAACCGACACGGAAATAAACCTTCCTTTCATTACCGCAACTCCGGAAGGACCGAAACACCTGGTGATCAATCTGACCCGTGCCAAATTTGAGGCACTCTGTTCTGACTTGTTTGAAAAAATTCTTGAACCATGCCACCGTGCCGTTAAAAATTCAAAGGTGGAGATGAAGGAGATCGACGAAATCGTGCTTGTCGGCGGCTCTACCCGTATTCCGAAAGTACAGACTCTGGTCAAGGAGTTTTTCGGCAAGGAACCCAACAGAAGCGTCAACCCCGATGAAGTTGTGGCCATTGGTGCAGCCATCCAGGGTGGCGTGCTCAAGGGCGACGTAACCGACGTGCTCCTGCTTGATGTGACTCCTCTCTCTCTGGGCATTGAAACACTCGGCGGCGTCATGACCAAGCTGATCGACGCCAACACCACGATTCCGACAAGAAAGAAGGAGGTATTTTCCACCGCAGGCGACAACCAGACCTCGGTTGAGGTTCATGTGCTGCAGGGTGAACGCCCGATGGCCAACGACAATAAAACACTTGGCCGTTTCCACCTTGGTGACATTCCTCCCTCTCCGAGAGGCGTACCGCAGATCGAAGTTACTTTCGATATCGATTCAAACGGTATTCTCAATGTTTCGGCAAAGGACAATGCAACCGGCAAAGAGCAGAGCATTAAAATTGAGGCAAACAGCAAGCTCAGCGATGCTGAAATCGAGAAAATGAAGCAGGATGCCAAGGTACATGCAGCCGAAGACCAGAAACGCAAGGAAGAGATTGACGCCAGAAATACGGCGGACTCGCTTATCTTCAGCACCGAAAAACAGTTGAAGGAGCTTGGTGATAAAATTCCTGCCGACAAAAAAGCCCAGTTGGAAGGTGCACTTGACAAACTCAAGGAGGCCTACAAAAACGGCACCATTGAGTCGATCAAAAGCACCATGGAGGAGCTCAACAAGGTGTGGAGTGACATTGCCACCAACCTCTATCAGCCCCAGGGCTCTGAATCGGCTGAACCAGCAGCTCCAGCAGGAGGCAACGGCCAGACCAAAAAGAGTGGCGGAGATGGTGAAGTTGAAAATGCCGAATATGAGGTAATCGACGGCAACGACAAATAAGCCACCTCAAAAGGGGAAAATGGCAAGCAATAACAAAGGGATTCACCATGAATCCCTTTGTTATTTATCCTATGTTTTACTAATTTACAAACAAATCAAAGCCCATAAGCATCAGCAGGTGTTCTATTTGCAAACTCTAACCGTGCATAAGCAATGCAACCTCAGCTCAGTCGTCCCAATACCGCTCCAAACCAGGTAAGAGCAAGTACATCAGGACCCTGGTCAGGCAATGCGGTTCATAAAGCAGCAAAATATTTTATCACCTCTGCAAAAAGAGACCGGAACGACAAGCTTCAGATTGAGATAAGCCCGGCTGCCGGACGCCGGAAATTATCACCGACGCCAGAGATCATCAATAAAATTATTTCGGGTGAAATTGAGCTTTGGGTGCTGACCACACAGCCCGATATCGCCATTGACATCAAAAAGCTGGTGCTTGATAACGAGAACCGCTATGTCATTGACTTTGACAATCGCGGTGTCAAGTGGACCATGCGCGATATCCCGGTCTTTTATGATTCACTGCACCGCCAGCTCGCCATTGAAATTGATCGGCAGACTTACACCTTGGACAAGTTTTTCAAGTAAGCTCTGCTTGTCTGACACTCCAAAACGCTCTTCATTCGCGGAAATTGCCATGCCATGCATGGCAATTTCTCGTTATCATCAAATAAACCCTCTCTCCCCACCTGTTCCGACCCGCAGCATCCCGGAAAAAACTTCATCCGTCAACACCCTCCATCTATAAAGCCGAAACAAGCAAAGTTTTTTTCCAGCAGCTCTCTTTTGTGCTGATTATGTATATTAAAAACACTTGTTTTAATGACTTTTAACCGCCATAACACAATGGTAGCCAGAATTCAAAATCTTTACCTCTTTCTTGCCGGTTTGCTCGCCCTGGCAAGCATCTCGTTTCCTTTCTGGAGCTTCAGCGCCGGAAAGCTCTTTTTCATTGCGGATTTTGCGCCCTTTCCTCCGGCTGGCATGATGGAGGTCACCAGCAGCTATGCGGCCGGGCTCTTTTCGCCCTTGACCGCCATGGTCTCGCTTGCCGCCATTTTTCTCTATAGCAACCGTGCACTCCAGAGAAAACTGATCCTGCTCGCCGTCCTGCTCTTTTTCGGCGACCTTTTTTCAGGCCTTACCGCTGCACACTTCATGAACCTCTATTTTCAGGGTATCGGCACGGCAGTAACCCACCGACCTGAAGCAGGTTTTTTCATGCTTTTGCCGGAACCCATACTCCTCTTTCTCGCCCTGAAAGGGGTTCAAAAGGATGACAAGATTGCCAATGCATACAAAAGGCTCTGAACAGTGCCGGATTGTCTGGTCAATCGGTGACCCGAACGGCATTGGGCCGGAAATCATTCTGAAAAGTTTTCTGAAATTGCAGAAGAGCGGCCACTCTTTTCTTGTAGCCGGCTCAATGAAGGCGATGGAGTATTACCGGGAAGCGCTTGACCTGCCAGTGAAACTGGTGCAAATTGAAAGCGCGGCCGTTGGAGCAGAGCTTGATTCGGCCCGGAGCGGGGTTCTCCGGGTGCTGAGCATTGCCGAACCGGAGAGCATCATGCCCGGCACCCTCTCGGCTGATGCCGGACGGGTGGCCATGGAGTCAATCAGGGCGGCGGCGGAACTCTGCCGGAGCGGAGTGTGCGAGGCACTTGTTACCGCGCCAATCCACAAGGAAGCGATTGCCCTTGCCGGATATCAGGAGAGCGGTCATACCGGCTTTCTGGGCAAGATGTTCGGCCTGCCCTCCCCCACCATGATGTTCTATGACCCACTGACGGAACTCAAGGTTGCCCTTGCCACGATTCACGAACCCCTCAGCCGGGTTCCTGCCCTGATTTGCGAGATGGATATGGAGGGTTTTCTTTTGGCTCTTGACCGCTCCCTTAAAACCGATTTCCGGATTCCATCACCCCGCATCGCCCTGCTTGGCCTCAACCCGCACGCCTCCGATGGCGGTGTTATGGGCCATGAAGAGGAGGAGGTCATCACGCCCGCTCTCAAGCGACTCGCAAGCCGACTCCGGGTAGAGGGGCCCTTTCCGGCCGATGGTTTTTTTGGGGCAAAACAGTACCGGAACTACGATATTGTTGTTGCCATGTATCACGATCAGGGGCTGCTCCCCTTCAAGGTACTGGCATTTGATACCGGAGTGAACGTTACGCTCTCACTTCCGATTGTAAGAACATCACCCGATCACGGCACCGGCTTTGATATTGCCGGAAAAGGAGTCGCCTCCGAACGAAGCTGTTATGAAGCAACCCTCGCCGCCATCATGATCGCCCGAAACCGAAAACAAACTGCAGAACTACCATGATCTCATTTCTTGACGTTGACCTTGAACTCGATAAAAAACCGCTTTTTAAAAACCTCAACCTGACCATCGAGCCCGGCGAACTGGTCTATATTGTCGGCAAAAGCGGCAGCGGTAAATCGACCCTGCTCAAGTCGCTCTACATGGAGATCCGGCCTAAACGAGGAGAGATCCGGATTGCCGGATACAGTTCACGCACCATAAAAAAGCGCCAGATTCCTCACCTGCGCCGCAAACTCGGCATTGTTTTCCAGGATTTCCGTCTGCTCGAAGACCGCAACGTTTACGATAATCTGGCCTTTGTGCTGCAGGTAACCGGCACAAAGGAGAAGCTGATCAAGGAGAAGGTGATGCACGCACTTGAAAGTGTGGGCCTTGAACATGCCGCCAAACAGATGCCGCTGCGCATGTCGGGAGGAGAGCAGCAGCGCATCTCCATCGCCAGGGCTCTCGTGCGCGAGCCGCTGGTGATTCTGGCCGACGAACCAACCGGCAACCTCGACCCCGACACCTCGCTGGAGATTTTGGACTATCTGAAACGGATCAACCAGAAAGGGATCATCGTCATTATCGGCACCCACGACTATGAGCTGGTGCGCCACTCTGCCTCAAGAACCCTGCAGATCGCCAACATGAACCTGATCGAAGCCATCATCGAACACTCCGCCACCGGCTTCCGACCAACCGCGTGCGCCACCCCCTTGTAATCCCTTGTGAATAACATCCCGTAGGGGTATCCCCCGTGGATACCCTGACAGGGCGTCAGCGAAGGCATCCTTTGAGTTGTTTTTATATATTACCTTCATGCTTTTTTTTCTCTCCATGACTCACGAATAATGCCCACTATTGCATACCCGATCGGAAAGTCGCTCTACCTGAACATTACCAACCAATGTTCAAACGACTGCACGTTCTGCATTAAATTCAACAGCAGAACATTCCATGAAAACGACCTCTTTCTCATCACCGAGCCATCATTCGATGAGATCATGGCGGCCATTGATGCATTCAGAAATTTCGACGAGGTTGTTTTTTGCGGGTATGGGGAGTCATTGCTCCGGTTGGAAATGGTCAAGCAGGTTGCTGCCGCAGTCAAGCAGAAATACAGCATTCGTGTTCGGATCAATACCGACGGACAGGCGAATCTGGTGCATGGCCGGAACATCATTCCTGAGCTTGTTGGCATAGTGGACTCTCTTTCGGTCAGTTTAAATGCCGCTGATGCTGAAACCTACATGCGCTTATGCCATAGCCCATTCGGGGCTGCCGGCTTTGCGGCGGTCTGCGACTTCATCCGTCTGGCCGCAGCAGCAATACCGGAAGTCATTGCAAGTATAGTCCTTCTCCCCTCGATCAATGTGGAAGCCTGTAAAGCTTTGGCTCTTTCACTGGGAGCATCATTCCGGGTACGCTCCTATTGCGATGGGTAAATGGAGTTAGTTTCGCTGATCTGTACCTCGAATAAGCTGCATACCATAAGGAACAAACGCGATGGTCAGCAGGATGGAGGCTCAGGAAGGATTGGTGAGAGCCGTAAAAGGTGATCCGGGTGCAGAGATTCGACGTATCCGAAAAAAACTGAACATCACTCAGGCAAAGCTTGCCTCGGCGTTCGGTATCGGTAAAGTGGCATTTTCGCGATATGAACGCGGCGAAACCCGCCCCCCGGCACCGTTGGTCAAGTTATTGAAACTCATAGACCGACATCCTGATTTACTCAACGAGATGCAGAACATGTAAGGTTCACAAGCCATACCGACGAGCGTACTCGTCTAAGCGCAGGTAGCGGGGGTCCTGACGCAACTCGGGAGCTGACTGCGCAATCTCATCGAGGCATTGCCTCAATTCCAAAGGTGCCCATGGTTGAACAATGAGAATTGTATCAAGAAGTTTAAGAGAATCTTCGGGAAAACGTTTTGCCAAGCCAGATTCGTGGAGACGCTCCACAACGTAATCCGAATGCTCAATCGGTCGTAGCCAGTCCAAAACTGTAGACAAGGCAGAAGGAAATTCGCCGCGCGCGGCTATGCTCAACAGAGCGAGTGAGTTGGCAACACCATGTGAAGCCCGTTCGCGGGATTTAGGCCAAATGTTTTGCCAGAAAAGCTGGATACGATTTTTCCAGTACTCCTCTCGTTGCTCTCCTGCCCCTTCCAGTGCCTGAAAGAGTGCCCGCGCCGATTCATCCAAGCCTTGCTGTGGCAAAACCTCAATGGCATCCCTGAAATCCGTGAATGTATAAGTATCCGGCGGTTCTAACGCAGCATAGGTCAGGAATGCCACAAATTGATTACCAAGTTCACCCAACTCTGTGTAGTGGCGAGCGGTATCGAGAAACTGCTCTTTGAATGCAATTAGCAATGGAGGATAGAGTCGTGGTGACCACAGAAAACCATTCCAAACCGCTTGCGCCTCAACCGGGTTGGCGGTCCAGTCGAACAACGGCAACAAGTGTGCCTCTGTCCAAGCCTGATCTACGCGGAATAGTGTGATCAGCTTCGATGCAAGTACAACCCGACCATGACGGAACGATTCCTTTAGCGAGTCACAAATATTCGTGAACGACGGCTCCAACTCGCCGGGCAACTTGTCGTTGTCATTTAACTCGCGTTTGAACCACTGATTCAACAACGCTCGAGTAACTTGGCCTATTGGATGATTGATCGCACTTGTTACTCCTGATGTACCCTTATCTGGATTTTCCTGATACGGGAGAGTAAGCACGCGGCTGCACAAATCAAGAAAAATAGCTTCATGCCTATCTATTGATTTTGAAATAGCCTCCAACCACCACGATACGCTATGCGCAATTTCCTGAAAAACTTTGTCAGGCATGATTTGAACAAGCGGGGCAACAAATCTCCACGAACGCATTACCCGCCCCTCCTCACTCCATACCTGCAATGCCTCGTTCCAACGGCCAGAAGGCCAAAGATCCTCTTTGGCAAGATCGCAAAGGGCATAGGCACAATGAAAAAACCTTGTGCGACACGTCTCACACCAGTTGTCTTGGTGAAAAAGATACTCGGAAGATTGCGGTTGCTTCAGCCAATCAACCAGTTCATAACGATTGCGTAAAGCAGGCTCAATGCTTCTTGTATGTTTATTGCTGTCGTTGCTTGCCTGAGTCCATTCCGGATTCGCTGCCGACAAATCATTCAACCGCTGCAAGGCGGCGTTGCCGAGATTGCCACCACTTTCTTTCAGCTTGACAAGATATAACCCCACGATTGACTGCAAACGGTCAGGGTCGATGTCATTCCTGAACATAGTAATCGGTAATCCGGCAAGAATTGCCATCTCCAATTTTGCTCTGGCATCCCGAGTAAGATGGACACCTTGCGTAGCGAGCAGAGAGAACGTTTCGCTCTGAATTGCAGACGACCACAACCACCATGAGTTGTCGGACAAAAGCCAATCTACCCATTGATCCCCTGGAATACAGCCATCGTGGCTGGCGGCAAATAGCGCCAATCGCTTGAAGGTCGGGTACGGCAAAGTAAACCATCCTTGAGCTATGCGGGTTGCGCGCAATGGGTCGATCTTACGGACTGCAAGCCACGCATCACGAAGCAACTCGATCAGCACGACCCATTCCCTATAAGCATGATTTTGCCCGAGTGGGCTGATAGAGGGTAAATACCAATTTGAGCGATCTTCGCGATCATTCGCTTTATCCAGTTCTCGGAACAGGTCAAGCGCATCACGAAGCAATTGCTGCAAATCATCGATCAAAAGCGGCAACGCCTTATGCCAATGATCCACTTTCTCTAACTCACTGATAGCTGCACGGATGTGATCAGTTGCAAGTACTAACTCCCAACCAACGGTTTGGGGCACTGAAGCACTGGCTTGCTCAGCGTTCTCGCTCCAGCGAAATGGTTCCTTCAACACAATTTTTGGCGCAAGCAATTCTCGCAACTCCAGACGAAGCGTGAAAGTCAAACCATCGCGTTCGAGGCGTCGTTTCCAATTGTAAAGGCCCAGATTGTTCTCCGAAGATTTGACTCGCCCACTCAACATTAAACGCCAAAGTTTACGTATCAATATCGATGGGATTGCATTCGGAGCATTGGCACGAATTTCTTCGAGTTCATCTATTTTCCCCTCTTGCTCCAGCAGGCTAAATCGGTCTAACTCATTCTCAATCCAATAAATCAATGATTCATGAGGCTGAGCGCCTCGCTGCGCCAACCACAGGATCAATGCGGGGTCGTTCAAATGCCGCACCAGCCAACGAGCAATTTGATATAGCACCTTATCCAATTTGCTGTCAGCGACGCCTCCAGATACCAAAGACATCAACGGCGCAAGGTTATAGGGCGCAGGCCGGCGGATGAAGCTGAAGACAATCTTATTATTCACGTTAGCAAGAGGAGGCACACCAAAACGTTCAAGATCGCAGTGTTGGTATCGATCTTCCGAGAAAGCCTCAAGCCACTCCAGTGGCGGAACAGGATTGAATTCCGCGAAGCGCTTGGCTGGCAGCCTGGATTCATCCGATAAAGCCCAAAGCATACGACCAACAAAATCGTCCTGCTGCGGTACCGATAATTTCGGATTACGATGCGCAAGAGCTGCGACAACCCGCTCTCGCCCTTTAACCCCGTCCCGGTAAATTGAGGCCCACATATGGAGCGTCTGGTGAAGCTTGCGATGGGCATTGGCTTCGCTATAAAGTATCGGTATGACGTTCTTTGAATACCACGCCTGGGTCTGATCTCCCTCTTTTCCCGGTATAAATGGAGCGAACGCAAACATCTTTTCGCCCCCGTCTCCCAGTGCATGTGCAGCTGTCATGTAGCGAAGTACAGGATCATCAATGCTGTAACCCACAAAGCAAAGAATGTACTTGCGAAACAGCGCCGACATGAAGCGCGAGGCCCAGGCTTCCGTCAGATAGGCCTGCCCGAAATCGCCATCAGATAGAGTAAGCCTGTCAAGATCGTCTTGCGAAGATTCTGCTGACATCCGACCATGGAGATATACCAAACCTTCCCATCGCTCACGAGCAGGAGGGTCAGGATATACGGTGAAATCAGGCAGGTTATAGTGATCTCGGGCCATTTCGAAAAGGGTGTCGAAATTGGTAGTAACCAACCGCAAGCTATTATCAGCGCGCCTCCGTCCAAGTGTCAAAAGTGCAAGATGCGTCGTCCGGGATCTAAACCGTAATAAGTCGGGCTGTAGAATTGTTTTCAGATGACGCCGAACACTGCGTCTTCCACCCTGAATTCGGTGCTCGAAGTGACCAATAGCTTGATCAAACTGGCTTTTGTCAATAAAAGATTTTTCGATATCGTCAGGGCGTTCCCCTACACGCGTGTAGAGAGCCTCTACAAGTCCCTTGAACCCCGGCAGTCCAGCGGGGTAGGAAATTCCTGCACCACAGAAAAACACCACTTGACCTTCCTCATGAGCTTGCAGAAGCTCATCAGGAATATCGGGTCCTTTGGCTACAAATTGCATCGTCCAGACCTTGTCATCAGATAGAGGGGAATGTGGGAAAACTTGATTCTTACTTCCTCTGAACGCTTTGAACCCAAGGCGGACGGAGCAGAGAAACCCTGAATGTAACAGTCGTACATAAGGATTTCGAGCTCCGCCCAACAAAGCAGCTACTTTACGAGCAGCCGGTGGTCATGCCGCAGTCGTCGCAGACTTTGCAGGTTCCGTTCTGTTTGACGCGCATGGAGCCGCAGTTTTCGCACTGTTCGCCGGTATAGCCCTGAACCTTGGCCTGATAGACCTGGCTGGTGCGGGTTGCGGAGCGCTCCGGCTCGGTGTGCACGGCGAGTGAGGGCTCAACAACCGGTGTGTGACCGTTCTCTCCGTTGGTTTCAAGCAACTCGTCAACCGCCTTGACATGCACAAAATCCTTGCGGCCAAGATAGTCGTAGCCGATTGAGCGGAAAACATAGTCGAGAATCGAGGTGGAGTTCTTGATGGCATTGTGCCCCTGAACCGCACCGGCCGGTTCAAAGCGGGTAAAGGTAAAGCTGTCGACCAGCTCTTCAAGCGGCATACCGTACTGCAGCGCCTTGGAGGCAAGCACGGCAAAGCAGTTCAAGAGCCCCTTGAATGAGGCGCCCTCCTTGTACATGTCGATAAAGACCTCTCCAAGTGAGCCATCTTCGTACTCCCCTGTGCGGAGAAAGACCTTGTGGCCGCCAACATAGGCTTCGCGGATATACCCCTTGCGCCGCTTTGGCAGATAGCGCCGCTCGGAACGGTGGTAGACCCGCTCCACAATACGCTCCTGAACCTCTTTGGGGCCAAGGGTCTCGTCCAGGTTCTCCTCGGTGCCCAGCATAATAACCTCATCCAGATCCTGGAAGCTTGAAATGTTGAGCGGCTGGGAGAGTTTCGATCCGTCACGGTAGATGGTGATCGCCTTGACCATCTGCAGCCATGCGGCCTGAAAGACCTCACCGATCTCGACGGTTGTGGCGCTGCCGGGCATGTTGACGGTTTTGGAGATCGCGCCTGAAATAAAGGGCTGCACGGAGGACATCATGCGCACATGAGCCATGTGGCGGATATAGCGGAGCCCCTTGCGGCCGCACCGGCTGGCACAATCAAAAACGGGGAGATGCTCAAGCTTCAGGTGGGGCGCACCCTCAATGGTCATGGTGCCGCAAACATAGTCGTTGGCAAGCTCGGTATCCTCCGCCGTAGCGCCAAGGGCCGTAAGCATGTCAAAATCCGGATCATTGAGTTCATCCTGGCTGAAGCCGAGCGACTCCGAGAACTCCTCGCCCAGAATCCACTTGTTGAAGGCAAAACGGATATCAAAAACCGTTTCAAGTTGCGACTCCACCACGGCAATCTTCTCGTCGCTGAATCCACGGCTTTTCAGCCACTGGCGGTTGATGGAGGGTGAGCCGGCAAGCGTGCCGTGACCTTTGCAATAGTGCTCGATATCGTCAATCTGAGCGCTCGTGTAGCCAAGGCGCTCAAGGGCCTTGTGCACCGACTGGTTGACAATCTTGAAATAGCCGCCGCCGGCAAGTTTCTTGAATTTGACAATGGCAAACTCCGGCTCAATACCGGTGGTATCGCAATCCATCACAAGACCAATGGTGCCGGTCGGGGCAATAACCGAAACCTGGGCATTGCGGAAACCGTACTTCTGGCCCTTTTTAAGCGCTTCATCCCACACCTTTCCGGCCGCCTCAAAAAGCTCCTTCGGGCAATACTCCGAATCAATACCGCGTGGTTTGACCGTTAAAGCCTCATACTCCTCTTCCGACATGTTCCTTGCGGCCCGGCGGTGGTTGCGGATAACGCGCAGCATCCCCTCGGCATTGGCGCTGTAACCGCTGAAGGTACCAAGATCGTGGGCCATCTCCGCTGAGGTCACATAGGCCTGGCCGGTCATCACCGCCGCAATGGCCCCGGCAAGGGCAAGGGCTCTGGGTGAATCGTAGGGAATGCCGAGCACCATCAGCACGGTGCCGAGGTTGGCAAATCCAAGGCCGAGGGTGCGGAACTCGTAGCTCAGGCGGGCAATATCTTTTGAAGGGAAGTGCGCCATCAATACCGATATCTCCAGCACAATCGTCCAGAGGCTTGAGGCGTGCTGCAGCTCTTGGACCTTGATTCTGCCCGTAGCCTCATCAATAAAGTAGATCAAATTCAAGCTCGCCAGATTGCAGGCGGTATCGTCAAGGAACATATACTCCGAACAGGGGTTGCTGGCATTGATGCGGCCACTTGCGGGGCAGGTGTGCCACTCGTTAATGGTGGTATCGAACTGCAGACCCGGATCGGCGCACTTCCAGGCACTGATCAGAATCTTCTCCCAGAGGTCGCGCGCCTTGACCGCACGGACAATTTTGCCGGTAGTCCGTTCGCGCAGCTCCCAGAGATCATCATTTTCAACCGCCTTCATGAAGGCGTTGGTCACCCGGACAGTATTGTTGGAGTTCTGGCCGCCGACCGTCTGGTAGGCTTCCGACTCGTAATTGGAGTTATACTCTTCAAAGTCAAGCGTCGTATAGCCTTGATCGACCAGAGCAAGCACGCGGATGATATAGCTCATCGGCACGGCACGGCTCAGCGCATTCTGTATCAGCTTGTTCAACCGGGGGTTCGCCTTGCGGTCGCTGCCGTTTGCAAGGGCCTCTTCCACAATCGCCTGAAGGAAGCGGGAGCAGATTCTCGAACCCGCCACCAGCGAGGCCACCTTGTCCTCCTCCTTGGCTTTCCACTCAATAAACTTCTCCACATCAGGATGGTCGATATCGACAATCACCATCTTGGCCGCCCGGCGTGTGGTGCCGCCAGATTTTATAGCACCTGCGGCTGAATCAAAAATCTTCAGAAAACTCATCAGACCCGAAGAGCTGCCGCCACCACTCAGCTTCTCCCCGCCGGAGCGAAGGCTGGAGTAGTTGGTGCCGGAACCGCTGCCGAATTTGAAGACCCGCGCCTCACGGATCGCCAGGTCAAAAATCCCACCCTCATTAACCAGGTCATCATTGACCGACTGAATGAAACAGGCGTGAGCCTGTGGTCGCCCATAGGCATCCTCCGACTCCTTGACCTCTCCGCTTGCAGGGTCAACATAAAAGTGTCCCTGGGCCGGGCCGGTTGTGCCGTAGGCAAAGTTCAGGCCGGTATTGAACCACTGCGGCGAGTTGGGAGCGCCCATCTGCTGCAGAATCATAAAGGCCACCTCATCGTAAAAGGTTTGGGCATCTTCAGGGGTATCAAAATAACCGTTCTTTTCGCCCCACTCCCTCCAGCACCCGGCCATCCGGTGGACAACCTGGCGGATAGAGGTTTCGCTGCCACTCAGCGGCTTGCCTTTTTCATCGGTGAGCAGGTTACCCTTTTCGTCACAGAGGGGGATTCCGGTTTTGCGGAAATACTTCTGGGCCAGAATATCAGCCGCTACCTGCGACCACTGTTTCGGCACCTCAACATTGTTCATTTCAAACACCTTCGAGCCGTCAGGATTCCTCAGTACCGAGCTACGCAGGGTGTACTCAAAACGATCATAAACATTTTCACCGGCGGTGGTGAACAAACGGGCAATTTTCATGTGAACTCTCCAGAGTCAAATTTTAAATCTAAAAGGTAACTAGCTGATTCTTATGCAGTTAAACCTTTCAACAGCAGAAATTTTAGTGTCAGTAAACCCTCATGACATATGCCAGCAATATAACCCCATGGCGCTATCGAAAAAAAACAACTTTCAATAATCTTGTGAAGAAATACGGCAAGCACATCTGGTACGGTCACCAGGCTCTTTTCCCGAAGCCCTATGGCAACTCTTATCCGGCAGGTTTCCTGACTTTCAACGGTTAGCGCTTCTTTTCCCAAAAAAAACGCTGCGTCATGCTGACTACATCCTTCCCTTGCCCTTCCCCGGTGGCGTAACATGAGTGGGGCAAAGTGGCTGGAGCCTACCGGGGTGGAAGCGCAAACAGAGCTGTTTGGCGAATCCCCCCGATACTACCGTTGCACAGTTGCGGGTACAGTGTACGACTTGCACGTACTTCCCTATTATCCGGGCGATAAATGCCCGGCACCGAAATAAAACTTCTGAAGTGTAATGATTTTTTCTGGCCGATTCAACACAAAAAGTGAGGAAGTTCAGGGGAGAGTGGAGAGGAGAAAAAAAGGTTGAAGTGGTTCGGCACTCCAATCGTTGAAACGCCGAACCACTTCCTGTGCATGTATTTAGCTGCGCGATGGATAAATACCCTCAACACAGATAATGAAGCGGGGTTCATTGTCATTCCAGGGGCGCTTGTGACCCGCCTGGTCTACCGGGCGGAGATCAGGCAACTGGAAGGTCTGGCGACCATCACCACCATAATTGATACCCAGCAAACTGAACAAGGCCGTATTGGTGTTGATCGGGAGCGTCTGTCCAGCACAATCCAAAAAACCGCGCGGTGCAAAATTTCCGGCGAACTGTTTGATGACGGCAAGCATTTCATCCATGACTTCCTCCTTGTTTTTTTTGTTTAACAAATGAAGTTACCATACAGCTAAAACTACCAATAGCGTCAATCCAGGCTCCTACGCGCGAGCGCCCATCCAGTCATCCGCTGCGGTAAGTGCTCCCTCCTCATAGGTCCAGCTAATTTTCTGGTAGGAAAATGAGATATGCTCACACTCCTTGTGATTCAAATTTTCAGGATAGGCATTGTTGAGCATCTCCATTTTAATATCGGTAATACTCGCGTTCAGAAGCTGGATGGTGAAAAACTGCTTGTCAATGCCGGAGGGCATAGGGCGCCAGAAGCGCAGCTCCCATTTTTTCAGCAACTCATTGGTGACAAAAGCATTCAAAAGCAGCGGTGTTGCGCGGTCAATCTCCTTGGTGATGGTCAGAAATTTATGCTGGCGCTGGCCGGTCGGCTGACCGGAAACCAGGTCTCTCGGCGAAAGCACTTCGTGGTTGAAGGCAATCACCAAAATTGAATCCTCGCGCCCTTTCTGGAGTACAGAACCTTTGATCACGCCCTGTTTCTGACCCTCAACCCTCAAATTAGCATTCAAAGCCATAAAAACACTCCCCGGAAATTATTGGTTAAAGCCACCGAGCACCATCCGTAAAAAAATTCTCTCCTCGCAAGTGAACCGGTTCATTGTTGCACCTGATTTCCATAGAGAAAGTTAACATTTTTTCATTTCACTTCCCCAAAGAATAAGATAAAACTAATCCGGTTTAAGGGGTATGTGACGAAGGGTCTCCAGAAGAAACTCCCAGAACTTCCCGACAGAGAGAGTCTTGAGCTTTTCATCCGGAGAGTGGGGAAAGCAGATGGTCGGACCAAAGGAGATCATCTCCATTTCAGGATACCGGGCTCCAATAATGCCGCACTCAAGACCGGCGTGAATCCCCTTGACCTCCGGCTCCTCAGCGAATTTCTGCCGGTAGAGCTGCTGCATGATGGTGAGGATCGCGGATTCTCGGTCAGGCTTCCAGCCGGGATAGCGCCCATCGAACACCGATGAAGCGCCGCCGAGATCAGCGAGTGAGCGGATCATCACCTCCAGCTCATCCTTGGCCGACTCAATCGAACTTCTCAGCAGCATCTCAAGAGTAAGGGCACCACTGCCGGATTTGACCATGGCCAGGTTGTTGGAGGTTTCAACCAGACCCGCCATATCGCTACTCATGCGCATCACCCCGTCCGGAGCGGCATAAACCATATTGAGAAGCTTGGCGACAGCGCTCTTTTCAAGCACCGATTCGGGCGGAGGCGCCGGATGAGCTTCAATCTTGAGGGTTGGCTCAACACCCCGCAACTCGCCCTCTATGGTTGTACACTCTTTGGTAAGGTAATCCAAAAACTCCTGCTCCCTTGAGGCCGGAATTGCCGCAAGAGCAAAGGATTCACGCGCAATGGCATTGCGCAGGCTGCCGCCCTGGATGGAGGAAAGCCGCAGTCCACAGTGGTGGTGAGCGTGATAGAGGAGACGGTTCATGATCTTGTTCGCATTGGCGCGCCCAAGATGAATATCCACCCCACTGTGGCCGCCCCTCAGGCCGGTGACGCTGATTTGGAGCCCCCGATAGTTATCCGGCGGGAGAGGCTCATCGGCGCAAGGGATGGTGATGGTTGCATTGCTGCCGCCAGCACAGCCGATAATAAGCTCGCCCTCCTCCTCGGAGTCGAGGTTCAGCAGGATATCCCCCCTGAGGAGACCGGCCTTCAGGCCAAAGGCGCCCGTCATGCCGCTCTCCTCATTGCTGGTCAAAAGCAGCTCAAGCGGCCCGTGCTCTATCTCTCGGGATTCAAGCACGGCCAAAGCCGCTGCAACCCCCAAACCATTATCGGCCCCGAGGGTTGTGCCGTTGGCACGAACCCACCCGGCCTCCAGAATGGTTTCAATCGGCTCACGCTCAAAATCGTGCTGCTTCTTGAGGTTCTTTTGCGCCACCATATCCAGATGAGCCTGCAGAACCACCCCTTTGAGCTGCTCCATGCCCGGTGTAGGCGGCTTGCGGATAAGAACGTTATCCGCCTCATCCACCATGCACTCCAGGCTGAGCTTTCGGGCAAAAGAGGTTACAAACTCCCGGATTTTTTCCTCATGACCGGAGGGGCGGGGAATTTGCGTCAAGGCAAAAAAATTCCGCCACACCGCCTGCGGCTCAAGCTGCAAAATAGCATTACCCATATCCTCAATGTTCGTTGGTTGATTCATGCAGGGGAACGCTGAGCACCAGCCCGGCAATAAAAAACGAATTATTCTGCCACCACCGTAGGGTCACGGCATGCCGTGACCCTACAAGGTAATCCCTTTTGATACAACAGGTCATAGATAATTCGCAGATGTAGGGGCGAAAAATTTTTCGCCCCTACTGTCGTAATCCCTTTTGATTAGCACCTCAAGCTGGCAAGAGGAGTTAATTACTCAGTTTTTTTTCCAACTGTTATTCTGAGGGCCGCCGGGCGTGGCATCGTTGCTCTTGAAATCACCCTTCTTCCCATCCTTGTTCCTGGGATCCTTTGGCTGCTGTTCCTGTGCTTTCTTCTGCTGGGCATCCCTCTGCTGCTGCTCCTGCGCTTGCTTCTGCTGGGCATCCTTCTGCTGCTGCTCCTGCACTTTCTTCTGCTGGGCATCCTTCTGCTGCTGCTCCTGTGCTTTCTTCTGCTGGGCATCCCTTTGCTGCTGCTCCTGCGCTTGCTTCTGCTGGGCATCCCTCTGCTGCTGCTCCTGTGCCTGCTTCTGCTGGGCAATCCTGTTCAACGACCCAAACATACCTTTGGTCTGGACATTCTTTGGCTGCTGCTCCTGTGCTCTCCGGTTCTCAGCATCACGGTTCTGCTGCTCCTGCACTCTCCGGTTCTCGGCATCTCGGTTCTGCTGCTCCTGTGTTCTGCGGTTCTCGGCATCTCGGTTCTGCTGCTCCTGCACTCTCCGGTTCTCGGCATCTCGGTTCTGCTGATCATGAAGGCCTCGGTTGCGCTCATCCCTGCGCGGTTCCTCAAACCTGCCCTGGCGCTCATCTCTGCGCTCATACTCGACATGGCGGTAGTTGGAATTGCGGTACTCAATGTCGCGGAACATCCTGATATCATCCAGGCGGTACCTTCTTATCTGAACCGGAAGCTTTTTATTTGCAATAAGAGTCCACGGACCATCGTAGTGCGAAGAGCGGTACCACTGGGAATTGTAGTTTATGTAGTAATTGTTCCCGTAGTTGACCATATCATAAGAGGTTCCTATGGATACAGAAAACCCCTGGTCGCGCAGGTAGATAAATTTCGGTTCCGAATTAATCACAAAAGCGGGGGTGTTTGCTGAGACATCCTTTATTTTAAATGCCGCATGAGCATCGGTCGACAGATTGCCGAAGAGCATACCGGAAATTCCGGCAACCAACCAGATTTTTTTGTTCATTGTAACAAAATTTGTTAACGATTTTTTTTAAATGCAAAGCCGAGAAAGAGTATTCCGTTCAAAATATACCACCAATTCCAGAAAGATTTGGCGAATAAGCCAAAGGGTATTTTCCTGTTGGACGTTACAACGCGCCTGAACTTGCACGTTAAAAAAAGTCATTGTGAAAAATTTGATGCACAGCCAACAGTGAAACTCCAGGCGGAGGTGGTGCAGTGCAGAAGTAGTGCATGGAAATCTTCAGAGGCCCACAGGGGACAGCACCCGGCCCCCTGTGGACGAAAATTAAAATCTCAGAACGCCCGTACAGGCCTTACACGACCGACTTTGATCTTGCTGTCGGCTTTCTGGACGCCGGACAAGAAGTTCTGGTACCAGCCATTAACCGCACTCGCCTCGGTCGAACTCCAGTAGTTGAGTGCAACCGCATCCGCAATTCCACCAACCGCACTCTTGTTCAAAAAAAGCTGGTTGAGCTGCTGCTTGTTCGGCAAAAACCAGTCGCCATAGCCGTTCAGGAACTCATTGCAAAGCATTTTGGCATCATACCAGTTACTGCTCAACGAGGCATCGGTGGCCGAAGCAACCAGGCCGTGCTGGCCGGTAGCATCAAGATAAAAGATGACTCCTCCGGCGTAACGGTCACCAATTTTCAACTGGGAAAGAGCGGCTTTTGGCACCACCTTCGGCGTTTCGGCCGATGATTCAGCGGCAGTGAGGGTCATCGTGATACTCAAACCGGCAATCAGCAAAACGATCCAGAGCCGGGTGAAGGGTGCTTTTCGAAGGTAGTTCATAGGCGGATATCTTCAGGGTTACCAGATTTGAATGAATGGAGTTGACGGCCGATGGCAACAGCAAGTGCGGGGAAGCTGCTCCTAAGGGATAAGAGGCTTAATATAACCCGCTTATTCCTTAGGAGCAACGGTGAAAGGGTTCGCGTCCTCCGGCTCACGATGGCTCTTGGGGCTTGGCAGAGCTTTCCGAACGGGAGCGGGGCGGCTTGATCGCAGCAACCGTCAGGAATACATGGGAGGGTAGAGCGGCGGCTTGCTGAAACCAGGGCAGTGCGTTGATCTTTATCCATCGGCAGCGATGGTGTCCTGCCTGAAAAACGCCCATCACCTTGCCCTTAACGGCTTCAGCGGTTCGCAACGCAACCGCCACTGGGTGCTCTTCAAACGGAAAATCGGAACCGTCCTCCCGAACGGTTTTCCAGCGGAGTTCGGACATGGTTTTACCCGCCATCTCTTCAAGCGAGAAGCCCATAACCCGCTGCGCCTCGCGGTTCGCCATCAGCACTTTTCCCTCGCGATCAAGCAAGAGAGCTCCCTCGGAGAGTGCTTCAAACAACAGGCCGAATCGCTCTTCACTCTCTTTTTGAGCCCTTTCAGCCTCTTTGCGAGCGGTGATCTCCCGGGCAACCGTGATCACTCCAACCCTCTCACCTCCACCATAGCTCAAGGGCTTGGCAATAAGCTCATAAAAGCGGCGGCTACCGTCGGCTCCCTCAAGCATCAAAGTCCGCTGGACGCTTTTGCCGCTCTCCAGAGCTTTTCGCTTGATCTCCATCAACTCCGCCGCGTTCTGCAGTTCAGAACTCTCATCGTCCCGCTTTCCAAGCGAAGCCGCTGCATTGAACTCATGATGCGGATCGGAAAACCAGCTATAGCGCAACTCCCGGTCAACCGCCGCGACAACAATACCCGAACTCTCAATGGCGCCCCGGAAACGCTCGTCAATCTCCAGGAGGCTCGCTTCAAGCTTTTTGGCAACGCTGATATCGGTGAAGGTGATCACCAGCCCGACAATCCGGTTCTCCAAAGTTCGATAAGGCATAATTTTGACAACAAACCAGCGGCCATCACTGGCTGAAACCTGTTTTTCACTGAAGACAAGCGTATGGAGCACCTCCCTGGCATCGTCCGGCAGATCAGGATAGTGCAAATCGGTCACAATATCGGTGATGGGTCGGCCGATGTCGCTCGCAATCAGCTTGATGATGGAAGCCGTGCGGGTGGTGAAGCGGCGGATGTTGAGCGCATCGTCAAGAAAAAGGGTGGCAATATCGGTGCTGTTGAGCAGGTTTTTCATGTCATTGCTGGCCTGCGACAGCTCACTCACCTTCGACTGCAGTTCATGGTTCACGGTCTGCAGCTCCTCGTTCATCGACTGCATCTCCTCCTTGGAGGTGGTCAGCTCCTCATTGGTACTCTGCAGCTCTTCGTTGGCCGACTGCATCTCCTCATTGGTCGATTTAAGCTCCTCCTGCGAGGACTGCATCTCTTCACGGATCGTGAGAATCTCATCTCGGGCATGGTTCAGCTCCTGCTCCAGCGATTCGAGCAGCCCTCCCCGGCCGATCCCTGAAGCAGGGAGCGAATCCGGCAAGGTGCCAACCCCGGAGCGCTCGACATCGGTAAAAACAAGCAGCACCAGACCCCGCAACGCATCAGGCTTTTCAAGCAGTTCAATCGTCAGGTTAACCGTTTGTATGCCACCATTCGACGTGATGGTGACCCCTTTTTTGGTAACCGCACCTTTTTGACGCAGCGCATTGCCGAAGAGGAGATTGAGCTCATAGCGCAGCCCTTCGCGAGCCATGGCAAAAATATTCCAGTTGGCCTTTCCGGCCGCCGGCTCCAGATAGTTTCCGGTACGACCGCTGATATAGATAATATCTCCCTGGTCATTGGTCAGCACTGCGGCAGGCGCATAGTGCTGCAGAAGAAGCTGATCGGTCACGATCTGCAGGTTGAGTACAGAGCTTTTTGTTTTGGCTTGATCGCTCTCGGCCTCCTGCACCATCGGCTGATGGTGAACAAACGAAAAGGGCAAAGCAAGCGGGTCTGCGCGAACTCCGTGGCGCTGCTTGGTGAAAAGGCGTGTTTTAGCGTCAAGCGGCTTGAAGAGATGGCTGGATGAGCCGAGGCTCTCGGCACTCCCCAGAAAAAGAATGCCACCGGGGTTGAGGGTGTAATGAAAGAGCGGAATAAGCTTTTGCTGCAGCTCCGGCTCCATGTAGATCAAGAGGTTCCTCGAAATCAGCAGATCAAGCTTGGTGAAGGGAGGATCCGTGATCACATTCTGGGGCGCAAAGACCACCATTTCACGGATCTCCCGCGACACTCTGTAGCCATCTGCATCGCGCTCAAAAAAGCGGTGCAGCCGTTCCGCCGAAACGTCGGTCGCAATGTCCAAGGCAAAAGAGCCTGAGCGCGCCTTGTCGATGGCATCTTTATTCAAATCAGTTGCAAAAATCTGCAATCGGAAATTGCCGGAGGGTTTAACGGCTTCAATCGCCTCCTTGAAAATGATGGCAAGGGAGTAAGCCTCTTCACCGGTAGAACAACCGACCACCCAGGCCCGCAGCAGCGCTCCGTGCGGCCGGACGGCAAGCAGCGAGGGGATTGCCCTGAGTTTCAAGGCTTCCCACACGGCCGGATCGCGGAAAAAACTCGTGACCCCTATCAATAACTCTTTGAAGAGGAGATCAATCTCATGGGGATTCTCTTGCAGAAAATGGATATAGTCCGCAATTCTCTCTATCTGATGAATACTCATGCGCCGTTCAATGCGCCGGTAGATGGTACTTTTTTTATAGCCCGAAAAATCCTGGCCGGTCTGGGTACGCAAAAGAATCACCACCTTTTCCAAACCGCTCAGCGCCCGCTCTTCAAGCGGAATCTCCGATTTCAAACCCGATGGGTGGTGGCTCAGATAGGCGATAATTTTGGCGGGCAGCTTCTCAACCGGGGCGATCACATCAACCTCACAGGCATCAATGGCCGTTTGGGGCATACCGTCAAACTTGGCGGACGAAGGAGCCTGCACAAAGCTAACGCCCCCCTTCTCTTTGATAGCACGGAGACCAAGGCTCCCGTCGGAACCCATGCCGGAGAGAATAACGCCAATACCTTGCTGCTGCTGGTCGTCGGCAATCGAGCGGAAAAAGAAATCAATCGGAAGCCGCAGCCCGCGAGGCTCTACAGGATCAAGCAGATGCAGGGTGGCGTGCAGCATCGACATATCCTTGTTGGGCGGAATAACATAAACATGGTCCGGCTCAATTTTCAGCCGGTCCGTGACCTCAGTAACCGGTATTTCGGTAACCCGCTGAAGCAGCTCCACCATCATACCCTTGTGGGTCGGGTCAAGATGCTGCACAATCACAAAAGCCATGCCGCTATGAGGCGGAACATGTTTCAGAAAAATCTCCAGCGCCTCCAGCCCTCCGGCCGAAGCACCAATGCCCACAATAGGAAAGCGGCCATCCGCTCCGCTCAAGGAGGCGCTCCCTTCAAGGGTTTTTCTCTTACGGTAACCGGACGAGGCTTTTTTCATCATGCTCACAGTTTAAAAGCTGGTATCACGCCAAAAACTCCAGGCTTAATATACAGTATAATACTCATCCCATGCACCAAAAGCGGAACTCCGAGCTCACTTGCTCAATAAAAATCAAGCGGTTATAGGCTATCCCGAAAGATTGGAACATCGGCAATCGCCTTTTTGTCGGTGGAGTTGGGCAAGGTACTATGCGCCGGGTTTAACCATCTGAATAACCAGTTTCATGCCGCAGGCCTCGGCATACCGACGTAAGGTATGGAGTGAAGGAGAGTGATCCTGTTTGCCGAGACTTGACTCAATGCGGGCAAGAACAGGCTGCGATACTCCCATCCGGG
Source organism: uncultured Chlorobiaceae bacterium (assembly GCA_903839405.1). GTDB lineage: Bacteria > Bacteroidota > Chlorobiia > Chlorobiales > Chlorobiaceae > Chlorobium. The sequence goes on along the minus strand of CAIMCD010000027.1, from coordinate 75,952 downwards.
ATGCAACTTGCGCCTGGGTGAGTCCAGCCTGCAAGCGAGCGTCAAGGAGTGCAGCCAGTGCCGCGAATTCATCTTCAAGCGCATCATAGGCTATCTTGAACGCGGGATCGTTGGCACATTTTTCCGCTGCTTCTTCACCGGGATTGAGCCGTACAGGGTTATAGGTGTTATCGATAGTCATGATGTCATCTCCTTCAGCCGTTTTCTGGCAAGGTTCAATTCCCAGACAGGGGTTTTCTGAGAACAATCCATCCCCAAAAGGGCGAGTATAAGGAAGTCCGAGATTCTGCCCGGAGTGCTCAATTTGTTTGGCAATCCTTAAAAAACAAGCGTTTATGCCTTTCGGCCACCCGTCAATCTCTTTTTTGACGGAGCTATTGTAGTATTGTATCACATAAGCCATAGGCAATTATACCTTATATGCTATAAGCGTGCAAATAAAACACCGTGAATAGTGAAAAAAGCCAAAAACCTGAAAACAATCAAAGAGAATTGAACCATGATACGCATCCCCAGAGATCGGCCACCAACTCATCCCGGAGAGGTGCTGCTGGAGGAGTTTTTGAACCCTATGGCAATCACCCAGCGTCAGTTAGCCGATGCTATCCATGTGCCCTACCAGCGGATCAATGAAATCATTAATGGCCGACGGGGCGTAACACCCCGAACCGCACTGCGGTTAGCTAAATTTTTTGATACGTCGGCAGATTACTGGATGAACCTCCCTGCAGCGGTGAGATCTCTATCACGCCCAAAAATCAGAGGATAAATTGCTGAAGAGTTAAGGTGCCTGAAAGAGTTGAAACAAAAAGTCAGGCCTGCCACTGCCTCGACCGGCAGAAGAACTGTGAGTTATCAAAACCGTTACCATATTCCCTTAAAACCTGAGTGACCAACCGGACCTACAACATGAAGCGGTGTGTACAGTTGAAAAAGAACGGCTATGCTTGGATCAACTCATATATCAAAACTCATTATTTTGAGGTATCCTTAAAAACATCCCCCTCAAAATATCCGCTTTGTACAATCACATGATTACTGGCAATAAGGCATCATCTCTCTCCTTGCTTGAATACTATCATAAAGCATCACCTCAGGTTTGAGATTATCTGAATTTTCTAAATTTTTCAGACGAAGAATTATTGACAAATAAATACAATTAATTATTTTAAAAAAATTTTAAAAAAAAATAAATCAAAGGGTTAGACTAAATATATATACGTATGTATATGCAATCAAATGATACTGAATCCTTGACATATCTATAAAAAATAAGTTAACTATATTCTAAATCACCCATCATAATTTCATCAAAGAAAAAGTATCTGTTTTTACCGGGTTAACTGGCTCAGTATAAACAATATATTACATCCTTATGGAGATCAGATGATATCTAGGAGAAAATTTATTTATGGTGTTGGCGCAAGCTCTTTTTACTTACTCGCGGGTTGTAGTAAAGATGTTCCGATTGAGCCGATCGTTAATGCAATTCCAGATCTTCTTTCTCTTTTTTGGTCCAATCCGACAGTAAAGTTATTAAGTTTTTTGAAAATTATCAATACATCCCTTTCTGAACATCAAATAACGTACAATGACAACTCTAAGATAGCTGAATTTGAAACTACAAACCGTAGAGTCACGGGACTTGTAGATCTGTCATCAAATGACGAAAATAAATACTGTAATTTTACAACTCCCGATGGTACAATAGCATTTGCACCAGCATACTTTATCAAAGCAAATGATTTATCACTGGAAGACGAAAACAAGCTTAGTACCCTTGACAGGAAAATCATGGAAGACTTTACATCATGTACTGATGAGGCTCTTGACTCTGGTGAAGGTAATCTAATAAGACTAATTACATTAAGAATTGAATGTTTTGAGCGTAAAGGCTACGAACAAGTTCATCTCGATTATGCAAAAGTAAAACTAGTAAATTATGAAATTTAAAACAGTTGTCCTACTTATTGCAGGCAGCATGATATTTTCAGGTTGTTCTTCTACCTCTTCTGTTAGCAATCATTCCACAGATCAATATCTATCCAATTCAAGAAAGGCGTGCTTAGAAAGATATGAAAGGGCAATTATGGAGTGCAAAAGTTTTCTGGAACTACAAAAAAATCCTTTAGCAAGAGATAGGGAAATGATTAAATGCTTGTCGAACAAAGGATTCCCTCAAGGTGAAGATAGTTGTAACTAACTGAGCCTTTTTTATCAATTGTCACAATTACCTGAGCTCCAGACAATCACGATATAGCCGTTTTACAGGCCCTCCTGCAATCAGCATCAACCCCTCAATAAGTCATAACCAGCCCGCCGATGGAGAGGCCGGCGCCGGTGCCGACGAGGAGGAGTTTCTGGCCGCGCTGGAGCCGGCCGTCACGGACGGCTTGATACAAGGTGGCGGGAATGGATGCAGCGACGCAGTTGCCGAGCAACGCAATGGTGGTCATAATCTTATCCTCCGGCCATCCGAACCGCTGCAGCAAAAGCAATCCAACACGGCTGGCCTGATGCGGCACAACCAGATCGATGTCGAGCAAACTCTTTGAGAGGCCCGCATAAAGCTCTTCGAGGAAAGCTTCATCAATCCGGCGCACCATGCGCAGCACGCCACTCCCCTCCATATGGAAAAGATCATCCTCCGCTTTGTGGCCCGCTTTCGCCGGATGGCGCGCCGAGCCGCCGCCCATGATGGTGGTCAGGTAGGCGCCATCTCCATAGGTTTTGAAATGGGCATGCTCAATCGAGGAGCTCTCCCAGGCTTCGGATCGGGTCACCACAACCGCTGCGGCCGCATCACCCACCAGCGTTGCCGACTCGGGCTCACGCGGGTTAATGCCGGAAGAGGAGACGTCCGAGCTGACTACAAGGATATAACGGTAGCGAGAGGAGTTGAGGTAGTGCGCGGCAACCTCCAGCGCCGAGATGAAGCTGAGGCAGGTTGTGTGCACGCTCATGGCCGCAATACCGGAGTTGCCGAGGCCGAGCTGGCGCTGGATCAGGGCTCCGGTGTCGGGAATGGCCTGCTCGGAGGTGCCGGAGGCGTTGATGATAAGGCTCAGCTCTCCGGCCTCAAGCCCCGCTTCACGAAGCGCTTCACCGGCCGCTTCGGCCGCCATGAAGGAGGCGGTTTCACTAGTGACCCGGCGGCGTTCGCGCACCCCGTTGCGCCGCTCCACCCATCCGGCGGGTAGGTTGTAGAGCGCTTCAAGTTCCTCACTTGAAACAATATGCGGTGGCAGATAACGGCCAAGGCCGATAATTTTAAGCGGGAGATGAACTTCCATGATGATGAGCTGGCGGCCTGGTAATACTGCTGATAAATAATAATGAGGGGCTATAAATCAAACGAGAAGCTGAGGCGGGCTACTACAGAGATGAAAACCCTTGCGTTGAGTAGAGGAGAATGAAAATGGGGCACAGAAAGTTTCACTCCTCCCGTTTGCGTATCAGCTCCAGAAGCTCGGCGGTTCTTGCGGCCTGCCGTTCAACCGCTGCGGCGAGCCGCTCCATATCCGAGTGACGGCTCCGCTCGGTTTCCGTATCGAAAAGGATCGGTTTCTGAAACCCTTCCGAAAGCCGGAAAATGTGCAGGCAGAGGCGAATCAAAATCACATAGAAAAGCGGCAGCAGATACTCTCCATAGATAACCGGTGAATCCTGATAGTGTTGCACAATCGCCGGCCAGTCGCCGGTAAAGAGCAGAGTCCACTTCATGAAAAAATAGATGTAGATAACCGGATGAAAGACCAGAAAGAAGCGCATGATTTTTGACTGCCGCTTGTTCGGCTCCTCACTCTCATACTTGGAGAGCAGCCAGGGAAAGTGGCCGACCAGCATGGCCGCCCGGCGGTCGTTGAGATAGCGAGCCCCCTGCAGGGCGGAATCAATAAAGGAGGATACCTGGCTAAGCAGTACCGTGGAGAGAATGGTGGCCAAAAAAGCGTAGCTGTAGTCGTCGAACTTGAACGATCCGGCCAGATAGGGCAGCGAAATGGTTTTGGGCTTGATAACAATAAAGAGCAGGGCAATCCCGGCAAGCAGAAGGGAGAAGGTGTGGAGCTTGCGGGCGTGGCGGAGGCTCTCGATAACCGCTTCGGCATTGGCGCCCTGCATCGAGTTCCCCGGAGGGTCAATCCTCAGAAGGGCGGCCGAATCGGTGAGGGGCGAGTAGAGGCCATTGACGCCAATATCGCACCCCTCTGCACCCTCGTAGGTTGTATGGATATCAATCGTGCTTTTACTGAAGTTGACTCCACCGAGCTTTGCCTTGCTGAGATCGGCGCCTCGCAGGTCAGCACCGCTCAAATCGGCATCCATCAGATTCGCCTTGGAGAGCTTTGCTCCACTGAGATTGGCTTCGGCAAAATTTATGCCCCGCAGGTCAAGCCCGGTGAGGGAGGCACTCTGCAGCTCCGCACGACTCTGTGGGTACGCCCGGCGCCACTCGTTCCAGGCTGTAACTCCCTCCTGGAGAATCTTCAGATGTTCACTATCAGCCATAACACTTCTACAATTCAATAAATAAAACTCCTCTCCTTTCCGGGCAAAAACCCTGCGACTACGGTTTTTTGCCGACGTAAACCAAAACCGCTTTCAAAAGCGAGGCACTCTCAATCACCTGCCGGTAGGCCTCATCCTGGGTCATATCCCGATTTTCAGCCCGCAGTTTGTAGCCAAGCCGGCGGGCCGCGTTGGCAACTTTTGCAATTTCACGCGCAAGATCGGCTTCACTCTTGATGGTCATAGCGCGCATGTTGCGCTGAATATAGCCAATATTGTTACGGACGCTCCCCTCAATCGTGGCGTCATTCGTCGAGTGGTGATTGGTGTTGAACTCGTCATACTCGGTGTTATGCAAGGGCATTGAGAGGTCGCCAATATAGTGGGCACAGAAGACCAGCGGGTACTCGGCATATTTTCCACTTTCACGCTCGCTCTCGGAAGCCCTTACCGCCGCAATAATAGCACCATAGAGGTGGCCCTCAAGATCATCCGGCTTGTTATAGCGCTCCACCTGGGCCATCACGATCGCCTCATCAACCTCCCGGTGGGCGTTGTTGTTGAAGTAGTGGTTCTTCTCTTCTGCGGCCTTGAACTCGGTTTTCGATTTCGCGACATCCGGCGCAGCGGCACTGTACCAGAGATCAAATCCTGCCGCCTCGGCCACCGACAAATGAGTCTTGTCGTGCCAGGCTAAGGCCGGCAGTGATGATAAAAGAAAATAAAACATGGTGGAGAGCGTTGAAACTCCTCGTGACAAGCTGCGCATAACTATCCTTCCGATTTTTCCGGTGAATGGTAAACCCGCCCGCCGGAGGTTGATACTCTGTCATGAAAGGTACACACATTTTGCCACAAGAGAAAAAGCATACGCCGTATCCCCCGCACTTCCCGTCCCGTGTCATTGCTCACAGCACCTCGCTTTCGGTGTCATTTCGAACACAGTGAGAAATCCTGCCTGTGCCTGCACAAGATCCCTCTCCCGATTGCATCGGGACGGGATGACAGAGAGCACTTTGGAGCACTCAAACGGGCGTCATCTCCAGCATTTTTGTAATGGAACCGAGTGCGGCAAGACGAAGCTGAGGATCAACACTGATTTCCGGCTTGCGGTTGAGCATACACAAATAGAGCTTTTCAAGGGTGTTCTGCTTCATCTGCTTACAGACACTGCGGGGATTTTCAGGATCCTTGGGTGCCGGAATAAAGGTTTTGTGAGGCGAACGCTTCTGCATTTCATACAGAATACCCGGCTCGGTAGCCACAATAAAACTCTCAACCGGACTTGAAACCGTATGTTGCAGGAGCGCCTGCGTTGAGCCGATAAAGCCGGCATGACGCAATACCTCTTCACGGCACTCGGGATGGGCAATCAGCTCGGCCTCGGGATGAAGCCGGCAGGTCGGCAGAATGTACTCTTCCGAAAAGGCATCGTGGACATAGCAGTAGCCCTGCCAGAGAGTCATCTTTCTTGAGAGCTTTTTGGAGAGGTAGCCGCCAAGGTTCCGGTCGGGGCCGAAAATGATCTCCTGATCTGCGGGAATCTGACGGATGATCTGTTCGGCATTGGAGGAGGTGCAGGTGATATCCGAAAGCGCCTTGATTTCAGCCGTCGAGTTGATATAGGTAACCACAACCGCACCGGGATGCTCGGCCTTGAGTGCACTGAAATCATCCGGAGCGCAACTGTCGGCAAGCGGGCAGCCGGCATACTCATCGGGCATCAGCACCAGCTTGGCCGGATTGATGATTTTTGCAGTTTCAGCCATAAAATAGACCCCAGCAAAAACAATCACATCGGCACTGTTTTTTTCAGCCGCCCGGGCAAGGGCCAAGCTGTCGCCAACGATATCGGCAATCTGCTGTACTTCGGGAAGCGTATAGTAGTGGGCAAGGATAATGGCGTTCATCTCTTTTTTAAGCGCGCGGATCCGCATAAAAAGCTCTTCCTGTGAGAGTGCGGCGCTGTCGGTTAAAGCAAGGTCTATGGTCATGATATCGGTTACAATCAGTTACAAAGTAAGGGGATAAAATGTATTGAACAGAAAGAGATGACGAAACCCATCAAAAAAAAGTGGCCTCAGGAAACGCCCTGAAAAGCTTATTTCAGATAGTAGTCCAATTCGTCATCCTCCCGGATCAAGAGCAAAATCGCGGAGTTCGGTACAATAATATAGCGCTCCTCTTCATACTCGATTTCATAGGAGTGGTTCTGGATAAAAATAGCCATGTCACCGACTTTCGCCTGCAGCGGGATGTACTGCGCGGCTGAAACCCGCTCTTTCCAGGGCTCGTCCGACTCCGGCGGAGGGCCTACGGGATAGCCCGGCCCGGTTTTGATAACATAGCCACTCTGGATTTTCTCTTTTTCCTGTACACCCGGAGGCAGATAAATGCCGGATTTTGTCCTGTCGTCAAGAGATTTCGGTTTGATTAATACTCTGTCGCCGACAACAACAAATTTATCTGTTATATTTATATTTCGAGTCATATGTTATCCTCTTGACCTGTTAACCCGCCATACACTTGGGCACTGGAACTGAGGAAAAGGTAATAAAAAATATGGGCCGGGCAAATCCGGTGGGCCTTGAGCCCCGATGGAGGAGAGAGGGAGTAACCGTTGGAAGTTCAGTATGAAGCGCAACAAACCGTTAAGAAACAAGAAGACGAGTGACTCATCCTTGTGCGCTTCCCTGCAGGAGTGCATGACTATAAAACCGGAATATTGAACCGTGCGGAAGTTTTTCAGCCCTTTTTTCAAATATAATACCTATCTGCTCTTTGTGGCCTACTGCTGCATCGCACTGCTCTTCATTAAGTTTCAGAATGATGATATGCTGACCCGGTTGCGCACCGGCGGCATGGAGACCAGTGCATTCATTACCGACAAGCTCCAGAGCTACGGCTATCTGCTCAATCTGAAAGATGAAAACGAGCGGATGATGCAACTGAACACCCGTCTGCTTTCAAGAGTTCTGACGCTGGAAAGTGCCGTTTCGGATGAACGCCACCTCCAGGAGATTGAGCGCGAGGGTGCCATCAAGACGGCAGGATTTATTGCGGCAAGGGTGGTTGACCGCAAGTTCAGTGACCGGGAGAACATGCTGCTGATCAATGTTGGACGGAGAGATGGCATTAAAAAAGATATGACCGTGCTGGTACCGGAAGGTCTGGTGGGCCGGGTCACGGCCGTGTCCGAACACTATTCGCGGGTAATGCCGGTTATCCATACCGATTTCAAGGTGAGCGTCATCTCTGGCCTCAGCGGCAGCATGGGCCTCCTCTCCTGGAACGGGGGACGGGAGTTTATTGCCCAGATTGAACATATCCCCATCAGCAGCACCCTCAAGCTGAATGAAGAGATGGTGACCACCGATTTCAGTACCTTTGCGCCCCGGGGAATTCCCGTGGGAAGAGTGGTTCGCATAAAACCCGACAAACTTTTTTACAGCGTTGATATCCGTCTTTCCGTCGATTTTTCATCCCTGAGCGAGGTGCTGGTTGCTCCGCTGAAAATCGATCCGGAAAAGATTGAAATGATGAGCGACAAAAGTCCCAATGAAGAGCTTCCTTAATTTCAGCGCCTGAGTTGTGAAAAGAAACATTCCCTTTTTGATTGTTCTGCTCGGTATCATCGCTATGGTACAGGTGTTCGGTCTCTCCCGCATAACCATTCTTGGTGTCTCCCCCGATATTGTCACCATTTTTTTGGCCCTTATGGCTGTGCTCATCGGCCAGAAAGCCGGCATGAGTTTCGGCTTTCTGGCCGGAACCATTACCGGCCTCTTTTCAGGAAACCTGGGACTGCATATGCTTGCAAGAACCGTTGAGGGCTTTATCGCCGGTTTTTTCCACATCCCCGAACAGAGCCATGCAACCGCACGTCAAAAAATCAACCGAACCTACAGTGCCATCGTAACGGCCGGATTCCTCGCCAACGCCATCTCGGCTGCCGGATACAATCCCCTCGGCCTGTCACCCCTCTACCGGATCGTTGTGCTCGGAGCGCTTGAATCCCTCTTCACCCTCATTCTGGCCATCATTGCAAACTGGCTCTTTTTGAGAAAATCCCTTTCCGACTGACCGATGGATAAACTCCAGCGCACCATCTATCTGGTATCGTTTTTTGTGATCGCGGTTTTTTCCGTCATGATCGGACGCTTGTTCTACCTGCAGGTGCTGAACTATCAGCAACTCGGTTCCATTTCAGCCTCCAACAGCATCCGCCGAATCTGGGTTCAGCCGCCAAGAGGGCGCATGATTGACCGCAATGGCTCGGTACTGGTTGACAATCAGCCACTCTACACCGTCAAGGTCATTCCGGCGAACTTCAGGGCCTCCAAAACCGGCTATCTGGCATGGCTGATGAAAAAGCCAAAATCCGAGATTGCCGAACAGATCGAGAAGGGCGCGGCCTTCAACCGCTTTGCCGCCATGACCATCAGCCGCAACCAGAGCGCCATGGCCATAGCACGGCTGAGCGAAAATCTCTGGCAGCTCCCCGGTGTGCTGATTGAGACCGACAACAAGAGAAAGTACCCCGATGGCCTCTACGGATCCCATATGTTCGGCTATTCACGCACCATAGCAAAAGAACAACTTGAAGAGCTGGCCGAAGAGGGATACAGCGTTGATGACAAGATCGGCTTCAGCGGCCTTGAAAAGTATTATGAAGAACGGCTCAAAGGCCAAAAAGGAGCCCGGTTTGAAATGATTACCCCGCTGGGTAAATTTGCCGGAAAATATGAGAATGGAAAAAGCGACATCCCTTCGGTAAGGGGAGATGATCTCTATCTGGCTATCGACAAGGGGTTGCAGCAACTGGCCGAAGAGCTGCTGAGAAAAACCGGAAAATCCGGCGCCGTGGTTGCCATCGACCCCGAAACCGGAGGGCTCCTTGCCCTTGCCAGTGCGCCGGACTATGACCTTGAAATCTTCAACGGCTCAACCGACAAAGAGGGGTGGAACGCCATTGTCACCTCGGAGCAAAAACCGCTGTTTAACCGGACCATCCAGGCGGTCTACCCTCCCGGCTCAATCTACAAGATGATTCTGGCCATGGCCGCGCTCGAAGAGAAAAAATTCGATCCGGCTAGAAAAGTGCTCGACAACGGGGTCTTCACCTATGGAGGGCGAAAATTTTTGAGCAACGAGGGCAAGGGCCACGGATGGGTCGATATGAGAAATGCCATTACCGTTTCGTCGAATGTCTATTTTTACAACCTGATTTTCAGTGTCGGCTTTGACAATTGGACCAAATACGGCACGATGTTCGGCTTTGGGGAGAAGACCGGTATTGACCTGCCGGGTGAGCGCTCAGGCCTTCTGCCATCAACGGCCTATTACGACAAACGCTATGGCAAGGATCGATGGACGAAGGGCTATCTGGTCAGTCTGGCCATCGGTCAGGGAGAGCTTGGCACCACTCCGGTACAGCTTGCGGCATATGCTGCAGCCATTGCCAACAACGGAACCCTCTGGCAACCGCATCTCGTGAACGGATACCGCGATACGGAGAGCGGCCGCTATATCCCCTTCAGCTATGCAAAGCGAGAGCTACCAGTCTCGGAAAAAACCTTCAGCATCATCAAGGACGGTATGATCGGCGTTGTGCTTCAGGGCACCGGCACCCTGGCCCAGGTACCCGGCGTGTCCATTGCCGGAAAAACCGGCACCGCGCAGAACCCTCATGGCAAAGATCATGCCTGGTTTATCGCCTTTGCGCCGGTGGATCATCCGAAAATTGCCATTACCGTGCTGGTTGAAAATGCCGGTTTCGGCGGAGCCATTTCAGCTCCGATTGCCCGTGAACTGATCAAGTATTACATCAAGGGAGGAGCCCTGCCGGCGGCCTCCACCCGGAAAGGAGCTGACTCCTCCACGGCGCCATCAATGCCCGACTCAACCAAAAGCGTTCAGCCCGGCATTGATGCCGAAACGCCACCGAAGGGAAGCGATCCCGACGCTCCGCCGGCGGCCACCGAGAGCATCAACAATAAAAGTGAAGAGAGCAACCCGTGATTTATAAAGATGATCCGGCCTCCATCCAGGCTTTCCTGGAAGATAGCAGCAACCTGAAGAGCGGCCATACTCCCGGTGTCTTTTTCCCGGAAACCGTTGAGGAACTGGCTGGGCTGCTGAAAGGCGCAACTGAAACCGGCCGACGCTTTACCATTGCCGGAAATGGCACCGGCACAACCGGCGGAAGAATCCCGATGGGAGAGTATGTCATCTCCATGCAGAAGCTGGACCATATCGGCGAAGTCCAAGAACTCTCCCCCGGCCACGCCTGCATGAGGGTTGAGGGTGGAGCCCTCCTTGAAGGTGTCCAGAAAAAAGCCGAAGAGAGCGGCTGGCTTTATGCGCCCGACCCGACCGAAAAGCTCTGTTTTATCGGCAGCACCATTGCCAACAACTCTTCAGGCGCAAGGAGCTTCAAGTACGGCCCGACGCGGGCGCACGTCCAGCGACTCCTTGTGGTGTTGGCTGGAGGCGACCTGCTTGATCTCACGCGTGGAGAGCGTATGGCGGACGAAGAGGGCATCTTCCGGCTCACCCTGCCGCTTGCCGGAGAGATTACCTTCCAAATCCCCCGCTACCAGATGCCTGAAACCTCAAAGCACAATGCCGGATACTACTCCCGGGGAGGCATGGATCTCATCGACCTCTTTATCGGATCCGAAGGAACCCTCGGCGTTATTGCCGAAGCCGACCTCCTGCTCACTCCCCTGCCAGCGGCCGTCATCTCCTGCCTCGTCTATTTCCGTGATATTGAGGATCTTTTCCGGTATGTCGAGCGGCTCAAAAAGGCTGAAAATGGTGCCTCACCACGGGCAATAGAGTTTTTCGACAACCACTCGCTCGCCTTTCTCGCCTCGAAATACCCGGAGGTGCCGAAAGAGAGTGCCGGAGCGATCTATGTTGAAGTGGAAACAACCCCGGAAGAGGAAGAGCAAACAGTGGAAACCCTCTTTCAGGAAATGGAGTCCTGCAATGCCATGACCGACAACTCCTGGATTGCGCTTGAGCGTCAGGAGCAGGAGGCGTTACGGGAGTTCCGCCACGCCCTGCCGCTGCTGGTCAACGAGTGGCTCAGCCGGCAAGAGGAGAGCAAAATCAGCACCGATATGGCCATACCCGGCAAGTCGCTCCGCAAACTCTTTGATTTTTATCGCACCTCTTGCGAACAACAGGGCTTTGTCTATATTATTTTCGGCCATATAGGGGACGCTCACCTGCACCTGAACATCCTGCCCCGGAACCGGGAGGAGTTTGTAGCGGCGAAAATCCTCTACCGGGAGTTTGTGCGCTACGTGCTTGAGCTTGGCGGCACCCTTTCGGCCGAACACGGTATCGGCAAGCTCAAGGCGGAATATCTTGTGGGGATGTACCAGGAAGAGGGCATAAGGGAGATGGCGAGGGTCAAAAAAGCGCTCGACCCCGATCTGGTGCTTAACCGGGGCAACCTTATTCCGGCCGGGTACCTTAAAGAGCGTTAACCATTTTGAACAGGGTCACACGGTGACAAAAAAGCAAAACACCCAAGCGTATGTACAGGCCATCCAAAACCGGAGAGCCCGTTACGAATTTCATATTCTCGATACCCTCGTAGCCGGTATCCAGCTTTTTGGAAGTGAGGTAAAGTCGGTTCGCCTCGGCAAAGCGAGCCTCAGCGACAGCTTTGCCATCATCCATCATAACGAGGTGTGGCTCGAAGGGATGCAAATCACCCCCTACGAACATAACCACCTGGAGATGATTGAAGCGAAACGGAGCCGCAAACTGCTCTTGCACAAAGCGGAGATCCAGAAAATCTTGGCAAAAATCAATGAAAAGGGTCTGACACTGGTGCCCCTCAAAGCCTTTTTCACTTCAAAAGGCTTGCTAAAAATCGAGATTGCCATTGCCAAAGGTAAAAAGCTCTACGACAAGCGCGACACCATCAAGGCACGCGAAAACCAGCGACAGATGGAGCAGATAAAAAAGCAATACTAAAACAACAAGAGTACGATTCACATGCATTTTCCATCCGTACAGGAGCAGCTTGATCTTATTGAGCGCAACACCATAGAGATCCTCAGCCGGCAGGAGCTTGAAGCAAAACTGCAGAAGAGCCTGAAAACCTCCCAGCCGCTGAAAGTGAAACTCGGGGCTGACCCGTCACGGCCCGACCTCCACCTCGGCCACGCCGTGGTGCTGCGCAAACTCAGGGAGTTCCAGGATCTCGGCCATGAAGCCATTCTCATTATCGGCGACTTTACGGCCATGATCGGCGACCCTTCCGGCAAAAGCAAAACAAGGCCGCAGCTTACCGCCGAAGAGGCGCGCGAAAACGGCAAGAGCTACTTTGAACAGGCTTCAAAAATTCTTGATCCAAAAAAAACCACCATCTGCTATAATGCGGAGTGGCTTGGCAAGATGAGTTTTGCCGATGTCATCCGGCTTTCAAGCCACTACACCGTGGCCCGTATGCTTGAGCGTGACGATTTTGAGCGGCGCTACCGTGCCCAGGAGCCAATATCGATTCACGAGTTTCTCTATCCCCTGGCGCAAGGCATGGACTCCGTCCACCTGAAAAACGATATCGAGCTTGGCGGCACCGACCAGAAGTTCAACCTGCTTGTGGGGCGCGACCTGCAGCGGGAGCATGGCATTGCGCCACAGGTCTGCATTACCATGCCGCTGCTTGTCGGCACCGACGGAAAGGAGAAGATGTCAAAATCGCTCGGCAACGCCATCAGCTTCAACGACCCGCCCGAAGAGATGTACGGCCGGGTGCTCTCCATTCCCGACTCCCTGATCAAGGAGTACTATTCGGTCAATACCGCCATAGCGATCACTCCAGCACAAATCGAGGGGGATCCCAGAACGGCAAAAAGAGCGTTGGCCATTGATATTGTCCGCCAATACCACTCCCTTGAGGCCGCCACAAAAGCAGAGGAGCACTTCGACCAGGTCTTTGTGCAGAAAAAAGCACCTGAAAACATTGAGCTTTTTGAATTTGAAGAGCACTCACTCCCGCTCATCGACCTCCTTGTCACCCTTGGCGCAGCAGCGTCGAAGAGCGAGGCACGACGGATGATCCAGCAGAACTCCGTGATGGTGGATGAGCAGAAAATCACCGAGATCACGGCCACGATTGATCTCAACAGTGAGCCGAAAATCATCAGGGCGGGAAAAAGAAAGTTTTTTAAAGTCGTTGCAAAATAAAGATTTTGAATACGGTGGCTTTTTCCTATAATTGCTCAATTTCGGAAGTGTAAAAACTTTGAACAACCATATTAATCCGGAGGCACGGCATTGTCATTTGTCCCATCAAAAGTATTCTTCACAAAAGGTGTGGGAAGGCATAAGGAGTATCTCTCCTCATTTGAGCTTGCCCTCAGGGAAGCCAAAATCGAGAAGTGCAACCTTGTAACCGTATCAAGTATTTTTCCTCCCCATTGTGAGCGCGTCAGCGTCGAAGAGGGTATCAAGCTGCTCTCTCCCGGCCAGATCACCTTTGCCGTCATGGCCCGCAACTCGACCAATGAGTACAACCGCCTGATTGCGGCCTCGGTAGGCGTTGCCATTCCGGCCGACGACACCCAGTACGGCTATTTGTCGGAGCACCACCCGTTTGGTGAATCGGCCGAGCAGTCCGGCGAGTATGCCGAAGATCTTGCAGCCACCATGCTTGCAACCACACTCGGTATCGAGTTTGATCCCAACAAGGATTGGGACGAGCGTGAGGGTATTTATAAAATGAGCGGTAAAATCATCAACTCCTACAACATCACCCAGTCCGCCGAGGGTGAAAACGGTCTCTGGACAACGGTCATCTCCTGCGCGGTGCTGCTGCCGTAAGAGCCGGTCGTTTGTGTCACGAAAGCTGACGACCAGATATCGGTGAACACCGGGGAGCATGTTGCGAAAGCAGAGTGCTCCCCGTATGTTGATCGCTCTCAACTGCAGGAGCATCAACCCTTTCAACCGGCTTACTTTGGCTCACGCCTCCACCATTATTCCACACCTCTCACCACTTTCCTCGACCACCTGATGGTGTAACCCGGCTCTTACGGCAGCTCATTGCAGAGAAGAAATGGTTCCGGCAACCGGGAAAAAAGAAGCGGTGAACGGGCATCTTATCTCATTTTAAGGCAAACCCTTCACGGTTATTTATTCCGACTGTGGTATTTTAGTCCAGAATACCTTTTCGAACAAACTAGGGGCATCACTGTTATGACTGAAGAGATCAATACCGATATTCTGGTGATCGGCAGTGGCATAGGCGGACTCTATTTTGCCATTCACATGGCAGATTACGCCCGTGTAACGATCATCACCAAAAAAGAGAGTTCCACATCCAATACGAACTGGGCGCAGGGTGGAATTGCAGCCACCATCGATACCAATGACAGTGCCGAGCTGCATATAGCCGATACCCTCGATGCCGGGGCCGGCCTCTGTAACCGGGCAATGGTCTCGCTCATGGTGCATGAAGGGCCACAGCACATTGAGCGGCTCAGGGAGCTTGGGGTCAACTTTACCACCTCGGAGCGTGACCAGCTGCACCTCGGCAAAGAGGGCGGCCACTCCAGAAGCCGGATTGTCCATGCGCAGGATCTTACCGGGCGGGAGGTTGAAACGGCTCTGCTCAACCGGATCAACAGCCATCCCAATATCACCCTCCTGGAACACCATTTTGCCATCGAGTTGCTGACCGAGCATCACCTCGGCATCAAAACAAACGATATCACCTGTTACGGTGCCTATGTGCTGGATTCCATACAGCGCCGACCAAAAAAGATTCTGGCGAAAATCACCATGGTGGCCTCCGGTGGTCTCGGCCATGTCTATCCCTATACCACCAACCCTGATATCGCCACCGGAGATGGTGTGGCCATGGCCTACCGGGCCGGAGCTGAAATTGCCAATATGGAGTTCATCCAGTTTCACCCGACCGCACTCTACCATCCAAAGGCCAAATCCTTTCTGATCTCTGAAGCTGTGCGCGGATTCGGCGGAATTCTGAAGCTGAAAAACGGTCAGGAGTTCATGCACAAGTATGATAAACGCCAGAACCTTGCTCCGAGGGATATTGTTGCCCGGGCGATCGATTCAGAGATTAAAAAAAGCGGCGAGGAGTGTGTGTTTCTGGATATGACGCATATCGATCCTGAAAAGACCAAAGAGCATTTTCCCAATATTTATGAAACCTGCCTCTCGTTCGGCATCGACATGACGCGTGAGATGATCCCGGTTGTCCCGGCGGCACACTACGCTTGCGGCGGTATCCGTACCGACGAGCGGGGACGCACCACCATCAACCGCCTCTATGCGTGCGGCGAAAGCAGTTGCACCGGCGTGCACGGAGCAAACCGTCTGGCGAGCAACTCCCTCCTGGAAGCGCTGGTCTTTGCCTGGAAGTCGCACCTCGATATCCGTGAAGAGATGCTCTTGCCGCACAACGCAATCGATTTTCCGGACTGGGACGATACCGGTACGGTCAATCCCGAAGAGTGGATTCTGGTCTCCCACAATAAACGTGAGGCACAGCAGGTCATGAACGACTATGTCGGTATTGTGCGCAGTGATTTGCGGCTGCAGCGGGCAAAACGGCGGATTGATTTTCTCAAGGAGGAGACCGAGGCCTACTACAAAAAGACCAAGATCACAACCCAGATTCTCGAACTGCGCAACATCATCAAGGTTGCGAGCCTGATTATTGAGAGCGCCATCAAACGCCGGGAGTCAAGGGGACTGCACTACACCACCGACTATCCCCAGAAAGATGACCGGCACTTTCTCGGCGACACGGTGCTCCGATCCTTTTAAGCGTTACTTCACCTCCTGCCAGTCCCTCGCGTACCGGAAATCAATACCGGGGGTCCGGCCGGAAATTTTGGCAATCACCGGCATCATCCGCTTGTACTGGTTGCGCACAACCATCTGTTTAACCCGGTCATAAAAAGGCTCCGGAACTCCTTCCCCAAGAATCGCCGCTTTATCCATCCGCTTTTCAAGCATCATATAGAGCAACTGGTCAACCTCCTCATAACTGAAGCCGAGGTCGCTCTCATCGCTTTGGCCTTCCCACAAATCCGCCGAAGGAGCTTTTTCAATAAGCGCATCAGGAATACCAAGGTGGCGGGCCAGGCCGCGTATCTGGGTTTTATAGAGATCGCCAATGGGATTGACGGCCGAAGCCATATCGCCGAACATGGTACCGTAACCAAGCAGCAGCTCGGTTTTATTGCTGGTGCCGGCAACAAGGGAGCGCTCGCGGGCCGAAACGTCATAGAGAAAAACCATCCTGGTGCGGGCCATGATATTGCCCCGGCGAAGCAGCTCCTGCTCCGGCACCGACGCAAAAAAAGCATCCACAACTTCGGTAATGGATTGCTCTTCAGAACGTATACCAAGCTTCTCGATCAAGAGATCAGCATGCTCAAGACTTTCCGGACTGCTTGAGCGGTAGGGCATCTTGAGTGCAAGCACATTTTGGGCACCAAGCGCACGCACCGCGAGTTCGCACACAACGGCCGAATCAATCCCACCGGAGAGGCCAAGCACCAGCGAACGAAAGCCAAACTTGTGAATCTCATTGACGAGAAACGCCTTGAGCATCTCTTCAACAATGTGGTAATTGAGATGCAGATCCTGAACGTTCATGGAATAAAGAGGTCAGCTAAAAATTGAATAACCGCATAAGCGCCTTGATCACCAGAAAGGCCGCGCCATTGACCAAAACCAGAAAGAGTGCAACATTGCGCATCGCGGCCGCGCAAAGCGCCTCATCGAGGGCAAAGAGCACGCTCAGGCCGTTTCGGCTGATGACAAGGGTATAGGAGAGCGCAAAAGCCGCAAAAAGCCAGCTCCAGCTCCCGGTAAAATAAAAAAGCTCAAAGAGCCATACCGGGGTCATTGAATAACAAAAGATGGTGAGCACTTTTGCCTGGGTGTTTTTCGCCCCTGAACGTGCAAGCAGAGCCGCCGCACCACCGGTCACCAGATAGAGGGCCGCAACATCAACCAAAAAATTTGCTATCGCAAAAAACATGGCCGTACGCGGCACGCCAATCAAGGGAAACTTCATGAGCTGCACCAGAGCAATAACCGGAACGGCATACTCCCTCTGCAGGTCAAGCTCCTCGGTCCGGCCATCGGCCTTCAGTTCACGCCAGAATTTCCGGTAGCGAAACAAGATGGTCAAAATCGATGAAAAGAGTTCTTTTATGCCCATAACACCTATCGTTTCAACCAGTTTTCAGGGTTCTGCTTGACGCGGCCTTTCCATATCTCGAAGTGCACGACCGATCGGCCACTCTCGGTTCGTCCCGACATGCCAACCAACTGCTGTGACTTGATGAGGTCGTTCTTGGCAACATGCAACTGGCCAAGATTTGCATAGACCGTAAGATAGGAGTTCGGATGGCGGATAATGACAATATTGCCGAAAGTTGGAACAAAGGCAATCTGGGCCACCTTGCCTCCGGAAACCGCCCGCACCTGGGTATTCTGCGGCACGGAAATATCAATCCCGTTATTGGTCGTCACAATTTTAAGGTCCTTGTCCTCCTGCGATCCGAACCTCTGGGAAATAACACCATTGTGCACCGGCCAGGGCAGTGAGCCAAAGGCATGATCAAAATCCGCAGAAATACGATCAAGCTCATCCGCAGCGTTATCCGCAGCAGCCGTAACGGAGGGCTTTTCAACAGGAGGAACAGCTCTTGGTTCGGGTTTTTGCTTCTCTTTTTTGGTACTGGAGAGTGCCGGAGTGCCAACTGTTTTCTCCTTGCGCGAGCGCCGTTGCAACTCCTTGCGCTCGGCTTCAGCTCTTTTTGCCTCCAGGCGCTCGGCCTCAAGCCGTTTAGCCTCAAGCCGACGGGCTTCTAGCCTTTTTGCCTCAAGAAGGCGCTTCTGACGCTCTTTTTCAGCCGCTATAGCGCGTTGCTCGGCAAAAATCAGCGACTCTATCCTCGATTGCAGTTGCTGCCGTTTTTTCTGAACTTCCTGAAGCTGAGCCGCATACTCCTGCTTGTTTTTCTGCAAACGGCCAAGCATGACCTCTTTTTCTTTTTTGCTGGCCGCCCAGCTTTTCAGCTCATGCTCCTGCTCCTTGACAACTTCAGCTTTCCTACGATAGCTCGCTTCAAGCGCAAGCCGGCTCTTTTCAAGCTGAGCCGCCGCATCCTGCAGTTGAACAACATTTCGACGCACCGCACGGGTAAAAAAGCCCATATATTGCGCCCGCACCAGAGCGTCACTCAGTGACCCGGCGGAAAACAAATGCTCGATATCCCGATTTTCTCCATACTTGTAAACCGATACCGCTGTGCGGCTGAAATCATCCGAGACCTGGCCATAATGCTGGCGGTTACCCTGCAACTCACTCTTCAGGCGATCAATATCCCGGTCAAGCTTTTCAAGATAGTTCTGGTTTTCACGGATCATCTTCTCAAGCAGTGCTATCTGGGTACGGATATTCTCCAGCGCCTTGAGCGAGAGTGACTCCTGCTTTTTTGTGGTATTGAGCTTTGACTGATACTCTTTCAACTGCTGTTTCAAGCCCGCAAGGTTCTGCTCCACCGCCCGCCGCTCGCTCATGATCCGTGCAATCTCGCTGTTCCCGGCCGGAGCCGCCTGCGCTAAGGGTGGCAGGGTAAAGAGCAACAGAAAAAAAAGCAGCGGAACGGTTGCCCGTCGCAACACAAGAGGGATAAAAGCGGGTGAAACGATAAAGCTCATAAAAAAATCCTCGGCATTAGAATTCAAACACCTTGTTGTGGTGGAGCAATCAGCAAAAACAAAAGAAAAAGGCTGCAGCAAGAACGTCAGATAAAGGTAAAGGATAAAATCTTTTCTTCGCAAACCGGCAGAGAAAAAATAATTTGTTTTTCATGACCTGAAATAATGGTAAATATCGGTTTTTTCATCATTGCATCGAATTTAATGGACAAGCTTGTCATAAAAGGCGGACACCGGCTCAAGGGATGTGTAACCGCCTCGGGATCAAAAAACACCTCCCTGCCGATCATTGCCGCAACACTGCTGGTCGGCAGTGGCACCTTCCGGTTGCATCATATTCCCGATCTGCAGGACATCAAGACCTTTACCCAGCTCCTGCATCATCTGGGAGCGGAAACGACCTTTAGTGAAAACACCCTCCTGCTCTCCACCCGGAATGTTGAAAGTATCCAGGCGCCCTATGAACTGGTCAAAAAAATGAGAGCCTCGATCTATGTGCTTGGACCGCTCCTCGCCCGCTTTGGCCACGCAAGGGTCTCGCTTCCGGGAGGATGTGCTTTTGGCCCGCGCCCGATTGACCTGCACCTGATGGCCATGGAAAAGCTCGGCGCACAAATCTCCATTGAAACCGGATTTATTGATGCATCCATCCCCGGCGGGAAATTGCGCGGAGCCCATATTGATTTTCCGGTCTCCTCAGTCGGAGCAACCGGAAATGCCCTGATGGCCGCCGTGCTTGCCGAAGGCACAACCACCATCACGAATGCTGCGGCGGAACCTGAAATCGAGACCCTCTGCCAATTTCTCATCGCCATGGGCGCCACCATCAGGGGCACCGGCACAACCGAACTGGAAATCGAGGGAAGCGATGCACTCCAGGCGATTGAGTTCAACAATGTCTTTGACCGCATAGAAGCCGGAACCCTGCTTGCGGCGGCGGCTATCACCGGCGGAGAGATTACCCTCAACGGCGTTGACCCCGATCAGATGAAAGCCGTACTGAAAAAATTTCAGCACGCAGGGTGCCAGGTAGAAACAACCGCAAACAGCATTACCCTGAAAAGCCCGCAAAAGCTGATTCCGACCGATGTCACGGCGAAACCTTACCCGGCTTTTCCGACCGACATGCAGGCCCAGTGGATTGCCCTGATGACCCAGGCGGAAGGCACGAGCCTGATTACCGATAAAATTTATCACGAACGGTTCAACCATATTCCCGAGCTGAACCGGCTTGGTGCCCATATCGAGATTCTTAAAAACAAGGCCGTAGTGCACGGACCCCAGAAACTTTCCGGTACAACGGTCATGTCAACCGACCTGAGGGCATCGGCAAGCCTTGTGCTTGCAGGACTTGTGGCTGAAGGTACCACCGAGGTACTGAGGGTCTATCACCTCGACCGGGGATATGAACAGATTGAGGTGAAACTGAACAGCCTCGGTGCAGAGATTATCCGCGAGAAATACAAGGAATTTTCATAACGCTGAAAATAAATAAAAAACCAGGATTATTGTTTTGGATATTAAGATCATTAGAGTATATTAACTGCCTCTAAAGCTAACCATTGAGGGCCCTTAGCTCAGTTGGTCAGAGCAAGCGACTCATAATCGCTGGGTCGTAGGTTCAAGTCCTACAGGGCCCACAGATTAGGAGTGGAGGAGGAAAAAAAATTATACCTGGCGTGTTCGTCTAGTGGCCCAGGACATCGCCCTCTCAAGGCGAAGATCACGGGTTCGAATCCCGTACACGCTACCACATAAAAAGCACCCGTAGCTCAACTGGATAGAGTATCTGACTACGAATCAGACGGTTAGAGGTTCGACTCCTCTCGGGTGCACCACTCTCCTGACCTCTCCCTTTATCGCATTATCCTCCTTCTCTTTTTCTCCGGCAGTAATACCATTCCAGAGTAACTTCTGTTTGTCAGCATCGAAAATCTTTCTGCGACATGACGCTCATCACCATTGAATAGTTCACGTTGACTATCACGAAAGGCTTTTGTACAGATTCCTGGAAAAAAGTTAAAAAGGGAATTGGAATATCTTTTTTTTTAATATATTGGCTTCGCTACTGAGGAGTGGCCAAATTGGTAAGGCTCCTGATTCTGGATCAGGCAATTTGCAGGTTCGAGTCCTGCCTCCTCAGCAAAAAAAAAGAGAGAGTCAACTTGGCTCTCTCTTTTTTTTTGTCCGAAAAATCTCCTTTCAAAATGAACAAAAAAAAAGAGACAGAACTTTCGTTCTGTCTCTTTTGCATAAGAGCCCGGAGTACCGGAAACTTATTTTGCTGCAGGTGCTGCTGGTGCGGCAGGTGCTGGCTCAGCTGCAGGTGCTGCTGGTGCGGCAGGTGCTGGCTCAGCGGCAGGTGCTGCTGGTGCGGCAGGTGCTGCTGGTGCTGCTGGTGCTGGTTCAGCGGCAGGTGCTGCTGGTGCAGGAGCTTCAGTTTTTGCGCAGCCTACGAAAGAAGAAACTGCACCTAAAACTAATAGGAAAGAGAAAAATTTTTTCATTGCTGGATTGTTGTTTTTGTTGTTTGATAATTGACAGCTTCATCAGCTCTCGAATATTAAAAAAAAACAGCGACTTTTCAAAAGCCTACTGTATGGCGGAATATGCAAAATATTTCCATATCCCGCCATAATAAATATCATTTTTTACTCAACCAGCAACTCCAGTTCGGCTTTTTCCAGTTCGTGAAAATTCAAATAACGATAGATATTTGATTCCTTGCCGCCTGAAAGCTGACGGTTGAATATCTCCATATATTCATCCCGATTCGGCAAATGGCCAAGGAGTGCGCACACTGCAGCAAGCTCGGCTGAGCCCAGATAGACCTGCGCATCATTGCCCATGCGGTTATCAAAGTTTCTGGTGCTGGTTGAAAAGACAACCGCCTTGTCGGCAACCCGAGCCTGATTGCCCATACAGAGCGAGCACCCGGGAGGCTCAATACGTGCACCGGCAGCACCGAATACGGAGAAATAGCCCTCCTCGATAAGCTTCTTCATATCCATCTTGGTTGGCGGCACAATCCAGAGCTTGGCCGCAGCAACACCCTTGTCGCGTAAAATTTCGCCAAGTGCACGGAAATGGCCGATATTGGCCATACAACTGCCAACAAAGACCTCATCGATATGCTTTGGCCTCTTTTCGTCAAGCAGTACCTCGCTGAGCGTCAGCACATCGTCCGGATCGTTTGGACAGGCCAGAATCGGTTCGGTGATCTTGCTGATATCGATATCAATAATCTCGGCATACTCGGCATCCTGGTCAGGCTCAAGCAGTGATGGATTTGCAAGCCACTCCTCCATTTTGCCGATCCGGCGCCGCAGGGTATCGGTATTGCCATACCCTTCGAGAATCAACTGTTCGAGCAAACAGATATTCGAACGAAGGTACTCAATAACCGGCTCCTTATTCAGACGAACCGTGCAAGCCGCCGCACTGCGTTCGGCCGAAGCGTCGCTCAGCTCAAAAGCCTGCTCAACCTTGAGGTTCGGCAGTCCCTCGATTTCAAGAATACGTCCGGCAAAAACGTTCTTCTTGCCTTTCTTTTCAACCGTCAACAGACCCCGCTTGATGGCCTCGTAAGGAATGGCGTTGACCAGATCGCGGAGCGTAATGCCTTTCTGCAGCTCGCCTGAAAAACGCACCAGCACCGATTCGGGCACGTTGAGCGGCATGGTGCCGGTCACACCGGCAAAAGCCACAATGCCTGAACCACCGGGGAATGAAACCCCGATAGGAAAACGGGTATGGGAGTCGGCACCGGTGCCGAGCGTATCGGGCAGTACCATACGGTTCAGCCAGGTATGAATAACCCCATCTCCCGGTTTGAGCGATACACCGCCCCGGCTCATGATAAAGTAGGGCAAAGTTCTGTGCAGCTTGACATCGGAAGGTTTCGGATAGGCCGAAGTGTGGCAGAAGCTCTGCATCAGCAGGTCAACACTGAAACTCAATGCTGCAAACTCTTTTACCTCGTCACGAGTCATGGCTCCGGTGGTATCCTGTGAACCAACGGTCAGGGTTTCAGGCTCAACATACATACCCGGACGAACTCCCGGCAAGCCGCAAGCACGGCCAATCATTTTCTGCGCAAGCGTGTACCCTTTGCCGCTGTCGGCCGGCTGCTCCGGACGCTGGAAAAGAGTCTCCTCACCCAGTCCGAGCACGCGGCGTGCCTTTCTGGTCAGGTTCCGGCCAATAATGAGCGGAATGCGTCCTCCGGCCCGAACCTCATCCGCAAGGGTGTTCGGCGAGAGTTCAAAACGTGCAATAACCTCCCCCGCTTTCTCTATTTTACCCTCGTACGGAAAGAGATCAATAACATCTCCCATCTCCATGCCGGTCACATCAGCCTGTACCGGCAATGCTCCGGAGTCCTCGGCCGTGTTAAAAAAGATCGGTGCAATAATGCTGCCGATCACCACACTGCCGGTACGCTTGTTCGGCACGGCAGGAATATCCTCTCCCAGATGCCACTGGACCGAGTTGATGCCAGACTTGCGGCTTGATCCTGTGCCTACAACGTCACCAACATAGGCCAGCGGATGGCCCTTTGCCTTGAGCTCTGCAATAGTGCCGATCGGATCCGACATCTTGATACCAAGCATACATCGGGCGTGGAGGGGAATATCGCTCCGGGTAAAGGCCTCGCTCGCGGGCGAAAGGTCATCGGTATTGGTTTCACCCGCCACCTTGAAGACCGTCAGGGTCATTTTTTCAGGAAGAGAGGGCTTTGAGACAAACCATTCGCCATCTGCCCAGGATTGCAATACCTCTTTAGCGTACGGGTTGGTTTCGGCGAGCGTAACCACAACATCAAACATATCATAGACCAACATGGTCTTTTTGAGCATTGCCGCCGCTTCTTTGGCAACGGCCGCATCACTGTGAGAGAGTGCATCAACAAGCGGCTGGACATTATAACCGCCAAGCATGGTTCCTAAAATTCTGACCGCATCGACATTGCCGATCACACTGCAAGCGCTCTCGCCTTTAAGCAGGGCGTCAAGAAAGGCCGCCTTTTCAAATGCCGCATCATCAACACCGGGGCTGACATGCTCACGGAATAACTCCAGCAGATAGTCCGCCTCCTGCAGAGGATTCTGCTGCAGCAGCACAACAAGCTGGCGGGTTTGTTCTGCACTCAGGGGCAGCGGCGGAATGCCAAGCTGCACTCTCTCTTCGCTATGTGCACGATATTGGTCAACAAGACTCATAGGGTCAATCTCCCGATGTTAGGTAATGGTTAAAACAAGAGTATTTACTGAAAAAAGCAGGGGCAACTCATTTCGTCGGTGAAACAAGCAAAAGATAAAAATACCATACAGCCCTTTTAAAACCAAGAAGAGTGCCCCGCCCTACCCCTCGTGAGCCTCACTTCTTTAGCCGCAACAGCCTCTTTTCCCTCTTTCTCTAAGGCAAATGAAGAGAGAGGAGGCGCAAGAGCGAAAGAAAATATCAGCAAATCAGCATACTGTCACCATAGCTGAGAAAGGAGTAGCGCTTTTCAACGGCTGTTTTATAGGCACGCCGCAAGAGGTCGCTCCCGGCAAATGCGGCCGTAAGCATCAGGACGGTTGATCGGGGAGCATGGAAATTGGTCAGGAGCAAGTCAACAATGCGGAAGCGATATCCGGGATAGATAAAAATATCGGCTTCACCCGAAAGCGCTTCATCTCCCTGAAAGTCCGAACCGCTCTCAATGCGCCCTGCCGCATGTTCAAGCGCCCGAGTGACCGTGGTGCCGACCGCTACAACCCTGCCGCCGGAAGCCTTGACCTTGCGGATTTTTTCAAGTGACGCAGGTGGAATGGTATAAAACTCCCGATGCATAACATGCTCCTGAAGCTCATCCACCCTGATGGGCAGAAAGGTGCCAAGACCAACATGCAGGGTAAGGGTAACCAGCTCAACGCCTTTACGGCGAAGCTTCTCTAGCAGCTCCTCGGTGATGTTCAGCGAGGCTGTAGGAGCAGCAACCGAACCCGGAAGTTCGGCAAACACGGTCTGATAGCGCTCCCGGTCTACCTCCTCGGCCTCCCGCTTGAGGTAGGGCGGAATCGGCACGCCCCCGAATTGCTCGAACAGCTCCCGAACCGCTCCCTCACTCTCGGCGCCCGCCATTTCAAGACGGGCAACTCCGTCATCCACAAGAGCCTCCACCTGAAGCTCATGGCCGTGCGCCAGAAGGCGATCCCCCTTTTTCAGCTTCCCCCGGTAGAGCACCAGACTCTGCTCACCCTGATGCTTTTCCAGCAGCATCAACTCAATTTTGGCGCCCGTCGGCTTCGTGGCAAAAAGCCTTGCCTTGACCACCCGGGTATTGTTGAGCACGAGCAGGTCGCCCTTTTGCAGAAAAGCATCAAGATCCCGGTAGTGCGCCTCGGTGAGCGAATCTGTTACACGATCAAGTACCAAAAGACGGGTTGAACCACGCTGGATGGGCGGATATTTGGCAATTCTCTCTTCGGGCAGTTCGTAATCGAAGTCACTCGCTCTCATAACGTCCGCAATCTGACCCGGACAGCCTCAGCATGGGCCTGAAGCCCTTCGTGATCGGCAAATGCGGCAATTTTTTCGCCACACCGCTGCAACTGCTGTTTTGAATAGGCAATAATGGAGGTATGCTTGACAAAATCACGAACCGAAAGCGGTGAAAAAAAGCGGGCCGTGCCATTGGTCGGCAGGGTATGGTTCGGGCCGGCATAGTAATCGCCGACCGTTTCGCAGGAGTAGCCGCCCATGAAGATAGCTCCGGCATGATGAATGGCGGGCAGAATATCCCAGGGGTGTTCAACATGGAGTTCAAGATGCTCGGGCGCAATCATGTCCGACACCCGGCATGCCTCTTCAAGCGAACTGACCAGCACAATTGCACCATTATGCTCAAGGGCAGAGGCGATAATATCACGCCGGAGCATTCCCGGCAGGCGGGCTTCGGCACACTCCCTGACGGCGTTAGCAAGCGATTCCGATGGGGTAATCAACACCGCTGCAGCGTCAGGATCGTGCTCGGCCTGGGCAAACATATCGAGCACAATAAATTCAGGATTGGCCGTTTCGTCAGCAATGACAACCACCTCTGAGGGGCCGGCAATGCTGTCGATGGCCACATGACCAAAGACCTGCTTTTTGGCAAGCGCTACATATTTATTGCCCGGGCCGGTAATAATATCGACTTTCGGAATAGTTTCGGTGCCGTAGGCAAAGGCGGCAATGGCCTGGGCGCCGCCAAGCTTGTAAACCGAGGTGATGCCGGCCACAGCCGCCGCCGCAAGAATATCCGGATTGACCTCTCCCGAAGGATCACAGGGAGTGGTCATCACAATATCCTTTACCCCGGCCACCTGGGCCGGAGCGGCATTCATCAGCAGCGAAGAGGGGTAGGATGCCTTTCCGCCCGGCACATAGAGCAGCGCTCTCTCCATCGGGGTTACCCGCTGGCCGAGCAGCACACCACCCTCACTTTCATAAAAAAAACTTTTTTCCACCTCATGCTGATGAAAGCGGGTTATATTGCGATATGCCTCCTGGAGGACGGCAAGGAACTCCGGATCCGCCTGATGAAAGGCCTCCTCAATTGCACTCTGGGGTATCCTCATTTCAGAAAGTCTGATGCCCTGAAATTGCTCTGTATAGTCGAGCACCGCACGGTCGCCATGTTGGCGAACGTTGTCGAGAATCCCGTCAACCGCAAGCTGAACATCGCTGTTGAAGGAGACATTGCGGTTGAGCCTTTCCTTAAGGGCTGAAGAGTCTTCAGCAAAACGATAGAGGTGCAGCACTGCTTGCTTGTTTTTGGTTGACGGAGTTCAGGAGTTCAGCGTGATGGAGTAATGTACTCAATAGCACTATTTATCGAAACCCTCTCTGATGAGCCGCATTGCGGCAAAAATCATGAAAATAAGTCGCTCTGGAACCACTCTTTTCATTTGAAAAAAAAGTTCCATTAACTACTTTTACAGTTCAGTTGAAACCTTGGAATATAGCCTGAATCAGCTCCTTTCCAAGCCACTATGATACCACATATAGAACCATGATAACATGAGCTTTTTCAGCCGCTTTTTCAGAGATATAGCCATTGATCTCGGAACAGCAAACACCTTGATTTTTATTCGCGATAAAGGAGTTGTTTTAAATGAGCCTTCGATTGTTGCCCGCGAACGCAATACGGGAAAAGTAGTAGCCATCGGCCATGAGGCTCTGCTCATGCATGAAAAAACCCATCCGGGCATTATCACCATCCGCCCGCTCGCCAATGGAGTCATTGCCGACTATGAGGCAACCGAAGAGCTGATCAAGGGGTTGATCAATAAAACAAAAAGCCAGTTTTCATTCGGCATCCGCCGCATGGTTATCGGTATCCCCTCAGGCATCACCGAAGTGGAAAAGCGCGCGGTGCGCGACTCGGCCGAGCATGTAGGGGCCAAGGAGGTTTACCTGGTGGCCGAACCAATGGCCGCAGCAATCGGTATCGGGCTTGATGTCAAAGAGCCGATGGGCAACATGATTGTCGATATCGGCGGCGGCACCACGGAAATTGCCGTCATCTCGCTTGGCGGTATTGCATCGGGCGAATCGCTGCGGGTGGCCGGAACCGATATCACCAACGCCATTGTCCGCCACTTCCGCAAGGCCTACAACCTCGCCATTGGCGAACGCACGGCCGAAGATGTTAAAATCAAGATCGCATCGGCCTACAAGATGGAAAAAGAGCTGACCATGACCGTCCGTGGCCGGAACTTGGTTACCGCGCTGCCCGAAGAGCGGGAGGTCAACTCCCCCACCATCCGCGAAGCCATTGCCACACCAATCAGCCAGATCATCACCTCAATCAAAAAAAGCCTTGAAGTCACCAAACCGGAACTCTCCTCCGATATTCTGGAGCGCGGCCTCTTTCTGGCCGGCGGCGGAGCGCTCATCAAGGGGCTCGACAAAAAGATCAACGAGGAGACCAAGCTCGCCGTGCATATCAGCGAAGAGCCGCTGACGGCCGTAGCCCGAGGCACGGGCGAGGTACTTGAAAACCTTGAAAAGTACCGGAGCGTCCTGCTCTCAACCAAGCGGTACTGAGCACCATCGGGAAAACCCGCTCAAGTTCTACTCTCCTTCCAGCAGCTTCAGGTAATAAGCCTCATACTCTTCAACAAGCAAGGCGGTCTCGTACCGCTTTGCCTGCTGAACACACGCTTCGGAGCAGACTAGCCAGTGCGCGGAGTCTGAAAGCAGGAGCATCGCTTTCTCTGTCATCCCCTCAATATCTCCTGGCGCAAGCAGATAGCCGTGCTCGCCGGGCACAATGAACTCGGGGAAGCCGCCCGCCATCGTAGCCACAACCGGCACACCGCAAGCCATCGCCTCAAGCGCCGCTAAGCCAAACGACTCCACATTGCTCGGCATCAGCATGAGGTCAGCAATCGAGAGCAGCGGCACAATATCGTCCAGCTTGCCCAAAAAGCGTACCCGGCCGGAAATGCCGAGCTGGCGAACCAGAGTTTCCGCCCCGTTGCGCTCCGGGCCGTCGCCCACAAGCAGCAAAGTTGCATCAGTCTCGTGACTCAGAGCATGAAAAATATGGACAATATCGCCGATGCACTTCACCGGACGGAAGTTGGAGATATGGATAACAATCTTCTCCTCTCCAAGGCCGAGCTGCCGGCGAATCTCCTGTTTTGGTGAGCGGAAAAAAAGTGAGGTATCCACAAAATTCGGAATCACCGTCACCTCCTTTTTAGGGCTGAACATCCTGACCGTCTCATCCTTCAAATAGCCCGACACAGCCGTCACGGCGTCGGACTTGTTGATCGCAAGCCGCACCACATCCTTCATCCCCCGGTCAGCCCCCACCACTGTAATATCGGTGCCATGCAGAGTGGTGACCAGCTTGAACTGCTTCGCCTCAGCGCATTTGTCCTCAAGCATCTGACGGGCAAGCATGGCACTCAGGGCGTGGGGAATGGCGTAATGGGCATGGACGACATCAAGCTTTTCATAATAGGCGATATCGGCAATTTTTGAAGCGAGGGCAAGCGAGTAAAAGGGGCACTCAAAAAGCGGGTAGTGCATCGCTTCAACCTCGTGGCAGAAGATATTGGGCGAAAAGGTGCCGAGCCGGAATGGAGCGGCCTGGCTGAAAAAGTGGACGATATGACCTTTGGCCGCAAGCGCCTTGCCAAGCTCAGCCGCAATGGCCCCGCTCCCGCCGTAGGTGTGATGACACGAAATACCGATTTTCATAGGCGAACGAGAATAATAATCGACGTAATACACTAGCAAATAGAGAGTTATTCGGCCTTCAGTGCCCCGGCACGGCACGCTGAAAACCGTCAACATTGAATGTAAGCAAAGTCAGGAATTGTCAGCCTATCCGTGGCAATTATTCGCTCTTCCCTGCACCGGGAATCTGGAGCTTGCCGGTGCATAATATTGTTTATCTGCTAACACCACAGTATCTTGTGATGTGGCGACGTAATAACCCTGAGCCTTCCTCCCCTGCCCTCATGAAAAAAGAAAATCTAGGCGTTGCTGGAATGATTATTGTGGCCATCGTAACTGGTGTTTTGGGTTTGATGGATGGATCAAAACCGGCACCAACAACGGCTTTCAATCGAAACAGCAACATCGTTGGAAATAACATATCGGCTGGAGGAAATGTCAATGTATCGGTGAACAATGGAGCGACACCGGAGAAGATGAACTCGATTGACCAGCGTCTTGCTGAACTTAAAGAGCTGGCTCTGCAACAGAATGCAGACAAAGCAAAAAGCAATCCGGCCTTCCTGAAAATTGTCCAGAACATCTACAAGAAACCCTACGCGCAACTGATTACGCAGGAGAGCGTTACCTTATGGGATAACGTCCTGAAGGCATTGGAACGGGCCGAGAAGGCGGAGAAAAATGTAGCCGCCTTAAAGCAGGGCACGCTTGGAGAGGAACTGAAAGCGTTGATCCCAAAAATCGAGCAGGCACGTGAAGCGTTTGATTATGATGCGGTTAACCGACTCTTGAAGGAGTTCCGGGAGCATCACACCGATCTGCGGCAGGATCTGGCCAAGGCCGATTACCTGCAAGGACAAAACTACGAGCTGCAAATCAACTATTTGGAGGCGGAACGATACTACAAAAAAGCCGCAGTCAGTGAAGATCAGGATCCCCTCTATCTGAATGCCCATGCCGAAATCCTTTGGACATTGGGACGATACAGCGAGGCCGAACCGCTTTACCGGCGGGCACTGGCAATTGATGAAAAGGTTTTGGGCAGAGAACACCCTCATGTAGCAACAAGCCTCAACAATCTGGCATTCTTACTGAATAAACAGGGAAAGTACCGTGAGGCTGAACCACTCTACCGCCAGGCGCTGGCGATGGATGAAAAGGTCTATGGCCGGGAGCACCCTGAGGTTGCGACTGACCTCAACAATCTGGCAGAATTGCTGAGAGAACAGGGAAAGTACACAGCGGCCGAACCGCTTTACCGCCGGGCGCTGGCTATCAGGGAAAAGAAGCTCGGCAGGGAGCATCCTGAGGTTGCACAGAGCCTCAACAATCTGGCACTCTTGCTGGATATGCAGTGTAAGTATACGGAGGCTGAGCCACTATTGAGAGAGGCCGTGGCAATAGATGAAAAGGCTTTGGGCAAAGAGCACCCCACTACGGTGAAGCTTCGAAAAAACCTGAATATTCTGCTGGCAGAGAAAAAGCAGGGCTGCGGCTGGTGGGCCGGGTTGTGGAATGGGTTGAAGTGGTGGTAAGATCGGCCTTATACGGCGCAAGTGCTGGCTTCCGGCAGGGCTAAAAAAAACTTCGGGGGTTATCCCAATTCCGCTGCGTACATTGTAGCCTCAAGAGGCGTAACGGTGTTGGGAGCTTAACGGCAACAAAACAGAGCATCTCCTAGAAAACTCTTGAAGCACACTACGGAAAGGATAACGATTGTCTCAACAATGGAACACGGTCATAAAAAACAACAGGTTGCCCTGAACTCGGTTGCGGCAAGCCTTCTTTTGACAGCCATGAAGCTCGTTGTGGGCATCATGACCGGAAGTATCGGCATTATTTCCGAAGCGGCCCACTCGGCGCTCGACTTCGGCGCCGCGGCCCTTACCCTCTTTGCCGTCCGAATGAGCGACAAACCGGCCGACAAAAAACACCACTACGGCCATGCCAAGGTGGAGAGTGTTTCGGCGCTCATCGAAACCGGCCTCCTCATCATCACCAGCGTCTGGATCATCTATGCTGCGGCCGAGCGGCTGATTACCGGCGCAAAAGAGATTGAGGTCACCTGGTACGCCATTGCCATTATGGTGATCTCCATTCTGGTTGATGTATCGCGTTCACGCGCCCTGAAAAAAGTTGCTAGGGAAACCAATAGCCAGGCGCTGGAGGCCGATGCGCTCCACTTCAGCTCCGATATTCTCAGCTCGGCCGTGGTGCTGCTTGGCCTGGTGTTTGTCTGGCTCGGCATCGCCTGGGCCGATGCGGCGGCCGGTATTGCGGTCGCCATTGTTGTGGCCAAAGCGGCATTCGGCCTTGGCAAACAAACCATTGACGTCTTGACCGATGCGGCTCCGGAAGGGCTTGCCGAACGGATTGAGGAGATAACCAGAAACGTTGGCGGCGTCATCAATATCGACATGTTGCGCGTCAAACCAACCGGGCCGCAGGTCTTTGTGGAGATGGCCATCAGCGTGAGTAGAACCCTGTCGGTTGAAAAAATCCAGACCATCTGCGCCACCATTGAAGCAAGGGTGCGCGAAGCCTTTCCCGTAGCTGAAATCACCATCAATACCCGCCCCATTGCGCTCAACAGCGAAACCATTGCAGAACGGGTGCATGTAATCAGTTTGAACCATAACCTGCACGCCCACAACATTGCAACCAACCTTGCGGAGCAGAAAAAATATATCACCTTTGATGTGGAGATCGACCAGCAACTGACCATCAAAGAGGCGCACGAAACGGTTAATGCGCTTGAAGAGGAGCTGCACCGGGAGTTTGACGGAGATCTTGATATCTGCATCCACCTCGACCCGCTCCGCAACGAAGAGCGCTCCACCTCATCCTTGCCGCACACAGAGGAGGAACGGGTGCGCACCATCATTGTGCAAGTGGCTGAAGGGATTGAACATATGCATGACATCCACGATATCAAGATCCGCCGTACCGACAAGCAGAAGCTCATCATCACCCTGCACTGCTCTTTCAGCGATGAAACCCTGCTTGAAGAGGTGCACTCGCTCACCAGCCGCCTTGAAGGGGCGATCTACCACTCGCTGCCGGACGCAGGACGGGTTATTATCCATGCCGAACCGATCGCTGCATAGCACCCCGTTTAATGGCGCGTAAAACACCCCAACCACTAAAAAAACCTGGATTTGCAGAGTTTATCACCCTGATGGCCTTCATGATGTCGCTCGTTGCCCTCTCGATTGACACCATGCTGCCCGCCCTCTCCGTTATCGGAAAAGAGCTTGGCGTCATGAAGGAGAACAGCAACCAACTGATCATCTCGATGCTCTTTCTCGGCATGGCTGCCGGTCAGCTTCTGTACGGGCCGATATCCGACAGCACCGGCCGCAAACCGGCAATCTATCTGGGGTACGCCATCTTTATCCTTGGATGCCTCCTCTCGCTCTTCGCCATGAGTTTTCCGGTGATGCTTGCCGGAAGGGTGTTGCAGGGATTTGGTGCTGCCGGGCCCCGCGTTATCTCCCTCGCCCTGGTGCGCGACCAGTATGAAGGACGCAAAATGGCCCGCGTCATGTCGTTCGTGATGACGATCTTTATTCTGGTGCCGATGATTGCCCCGGCCCTTGGTCAGGCGGTGATTATGCTGGCCGGATGGCGCGCTATCTTTGCAACTTTCCTTGTGATTGCCCTGGTCTCGCTTGTCTGGTTTGCCATTCGCCAGCCGGAGAGCCTTGAAGTCCAAAAGAGGATTCCGCACTCGCTCAAACGGCTGCAAACCACGCTCAAGGAAATTCTTACCAACCGCCACGCACTCGGCTATACCATCACGGCCGGGCTGGTATCGGGTGCCTTTATCGGTTACCTGAACTCGGCACAGCAGATCTTTCAGGGTAAATATGCGCTCGCCGAACGCTTTCCGCTCTACTTCGCTCTCCTCGCATTCTCGCTGGGGAGCGCATCGCTTTTCAATGCAAAGCTGGTGGTGCGTTACAGCATGCACTCCCTTTGCCGGAGAGCACTCTTCACCATCAACGGCATCTCGGCGGCCCTCCTCCTCGTGGAGCTGCTGCAACACCATGATCCCACGCTGGCGCTGCTCATGGTCTACCTGTTGATCACCTTTTTCAGCACCGGGATACTCTTTGGGAACCTCAATGCGCTCGCCATGGAACCCCTTGGGCGCTACGCCGGAGTTGGTGCCGGGGTGGTCGGCTCCCTTTCAACCTTTATCTCCCTCATTATCGGCACCGCAATCGGCCAGAGCTACAACGGCACGGCCATACCGCTGACCGCAGGATTTTTTGTGGTGAGCGGCGCCTCACTCGGGGTGATGCGCTGGACAGACAAAAAGGATCCCTGATGAGCACCCGGCTTTACTTGTTCCAAAAATGTACTCTTATCAACTCATGCACCTGCTGAAAACTGCTCCACCAGGACTCCTGAAATCCGAGAAGCGCATAGAGAACGGCTAAACCGGAACCAATCAGCAGCACAATCACGACAACGGCCAGACTTTTTAACAGGATAGAGATAATTCTTTTTAACAGGTCAGGTAACTTGCTCTTGAAACGCATTTTGCGTTGCAGCCAAAACAGGGTAAGATGCACGGCCGCAGTCGCGGCAAATGCGATAAGAGCAAAGCTCTCGACGGAACTGTTCAGAAACACAATCCCACCCACAAAAAGCACAACCTCAAACAGATAAAGAAGATTGATCCAGTGATGGACTATCAGGTTTGAAAAGCTGCGGGGAGTGGCCGCATCCACAAGAGCGAGAAAAAATCGGCTGGCCGTAGTGACCAGCGGGATGTATTTCCGGCCTGGCACAGTGTTCTGATTTGCAATCCCGGTAAGCATTTTTCCAAGAACGCTGGTTGCCCGTGCACCATTCTTCAGGGCGCTCTCGGGCTCCAGACTCTTGTTTCTCTCGAATATATCGAGATAATGGTCACGAAGCTCCTTGTTTGAGAACTCTTCATCAAGCTTGCTTGCAAGCGGCTCACCGGCATTTTTTTTGAGATCAACCGTGAACTTTGAGAGCGCTTCAGGATAGGGTTTACCGTTACCGGGGCGCATGAAGGGTTCAACAAGCAGATCGTATCGCTCTTTGCGACCCATCGGCGCAATGGTTTCAAGCACAATGGCCGCCTGGGCTTCGCCGATAAAAGCTTGAGCGGCTTTTTTGTCGGGCATGAGGAGGGAAATAATCCGCTCTGCTCCGTCAAGCTGCCCCCACATAATGTCGTTCTGCCGCCACCGTTTTTCCATAAAGGCACCGAAACTTCCCAAGGAGGTGCCCGCAAGTTTATGAAGCTTCATTTCCCGCTCATTGATGAGCAATTTTGCATCCTCGGAACTGATGCGGGCAACATCAACCCGGTCGCCCTCCCCTCCTGCGGTACCGTAGGTAACGGGAAAAATGATCATATCAAAATCACTGTATTTACGGTAGTAAGACCACAATATCGAGCGAGCGGTTTCTGTTGCCGTAGTATCACTCCCACCCAAAAGAATGTTGCGGCAAGCCGCATCGCTACCTTCCATTACAGGCTTCAGGTTGTTTTCAACGATGAGGGCGATCACCGTCAAAAGAGCTTGAAGCTCCTCATGGTTTTTAAGAAGAGCCTTGGCCTTTTCGTCACCATCCTCCTCATCGGTAACCTGGCACTCGTCATCGCTTGAAACTGCACCATCAGTGCTGCCGAAAAAATAATGGATAACCGGCTCAAAGCTCTTTTTAAGATTGCATACTTCTCTTTTACCCTCTCCGGCTTGTGGAAAACAGGCAACAAGGAGATCAATCAGTTTTGCAACATCATGGTAGATCGGGCTTGGTGGTATTTTACCCGCCAGCTCCTGCTCCGGCATAAAACGGGAACGAAGTGCCCGGCCTGCCTTCGTCAGCAGAACAAGCTGCTGGTTGATCTCCCGTTTGATTTCAAGCAGGGAGAGCCTGAACTCCGCAATCCACTCTTGGCTGAGCTGAATTTTGTTCGGGGAAATAACCGGGGTACGAACAATCCATTCGAAATAATTTCCCATCTCCTCTTCATACTTACCCTGCTCCAGAAGAGAGAGACGGTCAATCTGGCGAACCAGAAACTTCAGCCGCCGTACCGGGTAGGTCAAGTCAAACGAATGGAGAAAAGCATTGGTGGTTGGCCTTGCGGATCCCTCTTGGCGGTACTCGGTGTATTGCAGCACCCTCCATGCCTTCATGAGATAGCGGAACACCAAAAAATAGTTCGACTCCTCGTCAAATCCGGCAACTCTGGTGAGCAGCTTTCCAAAATCATCGGTCACAACGGCGATTTCAAGTCGGTGATAACCCACATACCCCAGCCCCCGACGCTTGATCATATCTTCCATATCAAGCTCTCCCCACTCCTTGTCGCTCAAGTTCTCCTTTGCCCAGAGGGGTTGAAGCTCATGCTGCTCTTGCGGCTGCCATTTCCGATAGCTCCCAGATACTCCTTTCAAAGCGCTCTTGTCACGCTCAATATTTTTAATGATCCGCTCAACCCGTTCGGTCAGCCGGTTTTTCTCAAATATTTTTTCGAGATCTTCGCGGATGGTTTCAACTCGCGGCAGAGTGAGGAGTGCGGCCAGTGAATTTTGAATAGCATCGGGCTTGCCTGCATGTTCTACGGCAAGTTGAGGATCTTCCGGCGCAGGCTCAATGTAGAGCAGCTTCCGGTCTATCGGGTAATCAGAACTCCGCTCTGAAATGGTATCGATCGCGTAGGTAAAGGGCTTGTTGTCAAGATAGCCACCATCTCCGAAGGGACGATCTTTATAGGGCACGCTGCCATTACCCGCGACATCGGGATAATTTTTAAAAAACCGTTTCCATTTGGGATTAGCGGCATAAGAGTCCCGGCCGGACTTCAAACTATCGAGCACGGCATCAATATCCGTGAAGCACATCGGCTCAAAGGCAAAGGGAAAAGAGGAGGTACTGCGGGCAGCGAAGGCAAGCATGGGATTATTAACGGCCTCAAAATCGTTCAAATCCCCGCTGGAACCTGAATAGGAAAACCGGAATACCGTTTTATGTTTCCGCTCATAGACCGTCGAGTCGGCAAGCTTGATCGGAAGGGTAAGGCCAAGAATATCGGTTGCCGTAACAAAAAGATCGAGTTCACTAACATAAGAGCTGGTCGTCTTCGAATCTACTCGGGTGTCGCCCCCTTTTTCCATACTTTTAAAAGCCTCCAGAAGCTTCAAATACATCCGCTGGCTGTTGAAGAGCGATGCCGGTTCCTTCTGCAATTTCAGATTGTTATCCTTAACTGAATTTTTATCATTGATGAGCAGGTTGACATCGCCTTCCGTGATCCAGAGGTTCTTGAGCTCATCAATCTTCTGGCAGTTTGCAAGCGCCTTGGCAAGAAAAATACCGTTGATGCCTCCGGCCGAGGTGCCCGAAATAATATCGATAACGAACTTTCGGGTGAGTGGCGCATTGGTTTCAAGCAGCGTCTGCTCCGTTGCAGCATCCAGCCGTCCGGTATGACAGTAGGCAAGTTTTCGGTAGACCTGCTCAACGGCATCAAGATCGCGGTAGTTAATCAGCGGATGATTGTCACTATCTTTTGTTGCCGTTGCACGAACCATCCGGAGGAGCTCCTGGGCAATCCCGTTCATGTAAATAGCAAGAGAGACCCCGCCATACATGACAACAGCAAAACGGACTTCGGTTTTCGGAAAGGAGGAGGTAGGCATTCTCAACACGGTTTAGTCGGTTAAGAGGTCAGATCCAGCAAAAGAGTGCTCTCAAGGGCGCTCCGGGACAAACGGCTGTATCTTTTTACAGGAAGAAAACATGCATTAAAAAGGTATGCAATTTTCAGTAAAAAAACACGGGCCTCGAGCCGTAACACCCTGACGCACACCGGAACCATCAAATTTTTGAAGGACTCCGGTGAAAATCCACAGAGGTTTGCCGAGCAGTTGGAGAGGTTCCGGGCACTGTCTCTCTATCCCGAAATGTTTTCAGCGCATTTGTTTGCGGCCTGGGCCAGAAAAAAAGAGTGCAGCTCTGTTACGGCTCTGTTCGGGTTGCTTTCAGCATATTCTGGATAGCCGTCAGCAGTGCTTTGATCGAAAAGGGTTTCTGGATAAAGTTAACCCCCTCATCCAGCATGCCGTGACGCGCAATAATGTCGTTGGTGTAGCCGGACATAAAGAGGGTTTTAAGATTCGGGCAAATCAGTTGCAGTTTTTTCGACAAATCACAACCATTCATCTCCGGCAGCACAACATCGGTCAACAGCAGATGTACCTCCCCGCAATGGGCCTCAAGAAGCCGGATCGCTTCAGTCGGCGTAGCAGCGGAAAGGACAGCATATCCATGGTGTTGCAGCATATGCTTGTAGAGCGACAAAATATCCGGCTCATCCTCAACCAGCAATATCAGCTCCTTGCCGTAACTCCCTGATGGGGTTGGCGGTTCAGGCTGGGAAAAGTAATCGTCGCCGTTATGCAGCGGCAGATAGATTCTGAAGGTCGTGCCCACGCCCACTTCACTCTGGAACTCAAGCCCTCCCTTGTTCTGCTT
Source organism: uncultured Chlorobiaceae bacterium (assembly GCA_903839405.1). GTDB lineage: Bacteria > Bacteroidota > Chlorobiia > Chlorobiales > Chlorobiaceae > Chlorobium. Next base: position 37,957 of record CAIMCD010000027.1, on the reverse strand, counting down.
GGCAATACCATAGACGGTTGAAAGTCCCAGACCGGTACCCTTCCGCTCCTCCTTGGTGGTGAAAAAGGGTTCGAAGATATAGGGAAAGTGCTTTTTTTCGATCCCACAGCCGTTATCGCTGACCGAAAGCGTTGCATAATCGCCCACAATCTTGCAGGGATGACCGGCGGCGACATCAGCCGCATCAACATGAACCCGGCCGGTTTCAATGGTAATGGTGCCGATACCCGAAATGGCGTCACGGGAGTTGACCGAGAGATTGACCAGAATCTGGTCAATCTGTGAGGGATCAATCTTTATGAGAGCACGCTGGCTTCCGGGTATCCAGACAAGGGTGATATTTACGCCAATGAGCCGCCGCAGCATCGTAAGCATCCCCTCAACCATACTGTTGAGCTCAAGCACAATGGGCATCACCGTCTGAGTCCGGGCAAAAGCAAGCAGTTGACGAATCAGATCGGCCGAACGTTCGGTGGCTTTGAGAATATTTTCAAGATTTTGTTTGGCAGGTGCTTCAAAAACCTGCTTTTCCATGGCCATTTCCACGTTACCGAGAATAATGCCCAGCATGTTGTTAAAGTCGTGGGCGATGCCTCCGGCAAGCTGGCCGACCAGCGCCATTTTCTGCGCCTGCATCAGCACACTCTCGGTGTTCTGTTCCGATAACTCCGCGCGCTTTCGGGCAACAATATCACAGACAAGATCCGCAAGAGCACTGACAACGCTTACATCCGCCTCATTATAGGGGTAGGGCTTGTTGACAACCCCGAAAATGGCCATAACCATCTCGCCATTCATGACCGGAAACACAAGGGTGCGCGGTATTGAGGGGTGGGTGCCGGGCCGGGTAGAGCGACTCTCGGCGGTATCAAAATTGTTGTTGATCACCACTTTCCGCTCCCGGATCGCCTCTTCCCAAAATCCCGCCTCCGAGAGTAGAGGGTGCTCGCGATCTGCGTCGCTCGACTGCACGTGCTTCTGGGTGTTGCTGGAACAGACCTGCAAGGAAAATATAGACTGAGCGTCCCTGAAAAACTGGCAAAATCCGATGGTGCTCTCCGTCAACCGCTCGGCTTCGTCGAGGGTCATTTGCAGCAGCTCCTCCACCGAAACGCTCTCGGCCATCTGGATCAGGCGGAGGCGAAAAGCTGTAAGGGCTTCAAGCCGTTTACGCTCGGTGATATCGACACTAAAACCGACAACAGAGGGTTTGCCGTCAATCACGATTCTGCGTCCTGAGAGAATCCTCCACTGGTATTCAGGCCCTCCACGCAAAAAAACCCGCCCCTCATCGGTCTCTTCAACACCACTCTGCATGATGCTCTCTATTTTTGCGGCAATACGCGGCAGATCCTCGGGATGGAAGCTCTCCATGGCATCACTGCCCAGCATCTCACTCTCCGGTTTGCCAATGATCTCGTCACGCAAGAAGCTGTTCCATGCACGTAATTTTCCGTTTGCATCAATCAGTGCGAAGGCGCCGGGAAAGGCATCGATAATGGCTTTGCTGTAAGCCTGCTCGTTTTTGAGCAGCAACTCGCTTCTCTTCACATCCGTAACATCACGGGCGATCATGAGAACACGGTTGAAGGTGGCGTCCAGAGAGCTGGCAGGATAGAGGGTATAGCGGTAACTCTTGCCATCACGCTCATCGTCCAGCGAACAACTCCGATCGGTTCGAAGCACCTCCTCCACCCTCTCCTTCCATTGAGCCGCCTGTTCAGGCGAAAAAAAATCATAAACCCTGCTTCCCTGAAGCGGCTGGGCGTTGCCGGCAAAACGGACCCCGAAAGCCTTGTTGGCTTCAATAATGGTACCTGCGGGATCAATGAGAAAGACCGGTTCCGCAATGGAGTCAAACAGACCGCAGAGCATACTCCTCTCTTCTTGAGCTGGAAGAAGAGCTTCGTCAGGTTTTTTATCGTTCTTCTCTTTCCGCATCATGGCGAGGAGGGCTTTTACGTTCGTCTTACAAAGAGTTCAGTGATACACATTCAAGGCTGATAATACCCATAGGGAGCATTGCTAAACGGGATGCCACACCAGAGCACCCGTCAATCAAAAGTAATATTACAATCAAAAAACGCAATAAACCTCTATAATAATGGAATTATAACGTATTAAGGGCTGTGCACATCATAAAATTGACTGGTGCGCGCTGCCACTCTGACCGGTACCGGAGGGATCTTGATCAGAAGATTTTTTTTCGGAACTGGTCACCAGCTTATGCAAAATACCTATCACCAAAAGGGATGCCAGAAGAAGGCCATAATGCCAGGGATTGAAAAGCTGTTCAACACTCTGGCCGGCCGTCGCAGTGCGTACCGGCTCAACAATCAGTTGACGCAAAAGGGTAATCATGGCAACCTCGATGAACACAACCACATGAAAGACCCCGGTCTGCACATAGTTGATTTCGGCCGAGATGAGGCTCGAGAGCGTCCACACAATAAAAAGGGTACCGAGTGACTGCAAAAAACCGTGGGCAAGGTTATTCAGCTCAACCGCATGAACCACCGATACGGAAAACTCCCAGACCACCATCAAGCTTGCCATCACCAGTGCCACAGCGAGAAAGGCATGAAGGAGATGATTAAAGGCCCGAAGTGCACTTAACAGCCGATCTTCAAATGTTGCCATCATAAGAGGGTGAACTGAATGGTTAAAGAGTGAACCGGAAAGAGAAGATGATGCTCCAGCGAGATGAGGCCGAAGAAACCGCTCCTTGGAAGGTTAGCTCTTTTTGTAAAAGCTTTGTTACTTTAATGGTAAGCATAAGCGGCTATGTTTGCAATAAAGGGGTGGATAAAATTGATAAAAATCCGCTCACCCTTTTCTGGCTTTACCTTGGAAAGAGTGCGCCTACAACCATTGGAGAGTCCCCAAGCCGGTTGTACATTATCATGCTGCCGAAGTAGCCCATTTCAATCTGAAAACAACTTTCGGCAGCTGCGTCAGCCTCAGCGTTCTGCAATGACGTTTTTCCTGCAACCTTTTGTTTGTTGAGTAGATACAATGATAACCAATCAAGAAGTATGCGTTACCGGTGCATCGGGATTTATTGCCGCCCATATTGTGAGCGAACTGCTTATAAAAGGCTACCGGGTCAGGGGAACCGTACGCAAAAGCCCCGAAAACTACCCCTTCCTGCTTAGCCTTCCGGGCGCAAAGGAGCGGCTTCAGTTGATAACGGCTGATCTCGGCCGTGCCGGAGCATATGACCGGGCTGTGGCGGGATGCCAATATGTGATGCATACAGCAAGTCCTTACGAAATCAATGTTAAAAACCCTCAAACCGATCTGGTTGATCCGGCGGTGAACGGAACGGAGAGCGTGCTGGAGAGCTGCATGAAGGCCGCTTCGGTGAAACGGGTGATTTTTACCTCATCCATTGCGGCCATTACGGATGAACCGGACAACAAAACCGTCTTTACCGAAAAAGAGTGGAATACCATGTCCTCGCTTGATCGCAACCCCTACCACTACTCAAAAACCCTTGCCGAGCTTGCGGCATGGGACTTCATCATGAAAAGGAAGCCGGCGTTTGACTTGGTCGCTATCAATCCCTTTATGGTTATCGGGCCATCGCTCAGCCCAGGGCTCAATACCACCAACAAAATTATCCGCGATATCATGACGGGGGTCTATCCCGGCATCATGGATATAAACTGGGGTTTTGTGGATGTGCGTGATGTGGCCAAAGCGCATATTCTGGCCATGGAAACCGCCGAAGCAAGCGGACGTTACCTTTGCGCGGCCGAATCCATGCAGATGCGGGAGCTGGTGGCGCTGCTGAAAAGCTCAGGCTTCAGCAACTATCCGCTGCCGAAACTTGATTTTTCAGGAAGTGCCGGCACCCTCCTCATGAAAGTGCTCTCCTATACCCAGCCAAAACATACCGGCAAGTATATCCGTACCAATATCGGACGCACCATGCGCTATGACAACTCCAAAATCCGGCGGGAGCTTGGCATCTCGTTTATGGATATAAAAAAGAGCATCCTGGAAACCGTTCAGGATCTTCTCAAATGGGGGCATCTGCCGAAAAAATAAGCGGGCTGAAAGGGAGTAGAGCCGCTGCTAGCAAGAGAGGCGATCACGCTTGTTGAGCCTTACCTCCGAAAGAAAATTGAGAGCGGAGAGTAACGGAACAGAGCTTGCTCCCTCGTTACCCTTATGGCCTGCACGACCTTGCGCTTCTTGAGGATGGCGCCGATATGGCGGATATTGTAAGCCAGTGCCCGAAATACCGCTCCGGATTTTTTCAGGCCGCCGGGAATTTCTGTGAGATAAAAAAGTGCCGCCGCAACTTCAAGCAGGAGCCTTAACGGCATGACCCAAGAGAGCTCGGCCACGCTCCGGTTTTTGAGCAGCATGGCGAGGTTGTTGCGGTGGTTGAAATAGATTTTTTCAGCCGATCCAGCAGGAAGAGAGGCTCCCCCTTCGTGCAGCACCACGGACGAAGGCACCGAGCGCACATGCCAGCCGGCAAGCTGCATCCGCCAGGAGAGATCAATCTCCTCCATATGCATAAAAAAACCGTCATCAAACCCGCCCAACTCATCCACCACGGCTCGTTTTGCAAACATGGCCACGCCCGATGCCCAAAAAATCTCCTGAGGGGTATCGTACTGCCCACGGTCCTCTTCAACGTCAGAAAACGTGCGCCCCAAACAGTAGGGATAACCAAGCCGGTCGATCATGCCTCCAGCTCCACCGGCATAATCAAACACCCGTTTACCCTTGCGGAAGCTTTTCAGCGAGAGGATTTTCGGCTGCAGGGCACCGGTGCGCTCATCCTTGAGAGCGGCAGAAACAAGCTCCTGCAGCCACTCGGGATCGTGCTCGGTATCATCATTCATAAAAACCACATAATCGGCCTCCGAGTGACGGAGCCCCTCATTGCAGCCACCGGCATATCCCCTGTTTTCCGGAAGTCGCACAAGGCGTGCGTTGCGGTACCGTTTCACCAGAAAAACAAGCCCGGCCTCCCTACCCCCGTTATCAACCACAATAATGCGCACTATGGGGTAGAGGGTTTTTTCAAGCGAGTCCAGAGTTTGCTCAAGCAGCTCACGCCGCTTGAAATAAGGGATAATGATATCAACCGAAGGGAAGTGCGGTTCGGCGGTGCTCATTACTCAGCTCTCATGATGATGGATTTTTGATTCCGGATTTGAACTGAAAAGCGATGAGATGCACCCCGCCGTGTCATTTCGAATCCCGAGGAACTCGGGTGAGAAATCTCTCTGACCCAGTAGCACACCTCATTTCCAGATATGCCTGCATGAGATCCCTCTCTGGCGTTCGGGATGACACATGAACATTTATAATCGCCCACGTCGTTGAATCACTTCAGCGTTTTCCAGAACTCAGCGGCCAAAAGGGCACACTCCTCTGGCGTTGATGATCCGGCAATATGCTCCAGGAGCGCTGTACCCACAACGGCTCCATCGGCCAAACTCCACATGTGCTCTACGCGGGCCTTGTCCTTGATGCCAAAGCCGACAACAAACTTTTTGCGGGTGTGACGGCGTACCCGTTTCAGGTAGTCGTCCACGGCCGATTCGGTGGCCGTATCGGCAAGCTTGGCCGTGCCGGTTGTGGCATTGACCGCCAAACAGTAGGAAAAATCGGTTGAGAGCGAGTCGATCATCTCGATGCGTTCCGGCGGAGTCACGGGCGAGATCAGAAAGACAACCGCTATGCCGAACCCTTTGGCCCGTTCAAGAAAATCCGCCGCCTCCTCGGGAGGCAGGTCGGGAATCAGCAGCCCGTCGACGCCGGCGTCACAAGCATCGCTTAAAAAACAATCACTGCCATAGGAGATCACAGGGTTGCAGTAGCCCATCAAGAGGATCGGAGCGGTTATCTTGCGGCACCCCTCGCCACGGCGCGCCTTGCGTACCAGCTCAAGCAGCGTTTTAATCGAAACGCCGTTACGGATGGCCTTATGAGCCGCCGCCTGTATCACCGGCCCGTCGCCGATCGGGTCGGAATAGGGCATGCCCAGCTCAATAATATCGGCACCGCTCTCCTCCAGCGCCTCAAGCACCGGCAGCGTCGCGCCCGCCACCGGAAACTCCGGCATATAGTAGGCGATCAGCAGTTTTTTATCCTGCTTCAACAGGGTCGTAATTCTGTTTTCGGGCATAAGCAACGGTTATATTTCCGGGCAACCAGAAATTCTAGAAAATAATCTGAATGGCGGCGATCATGGAGGTCATCACAATCATGTGCACGAGTACACTCCCCCAGACATTGCGGGTGTTCACCACAATGTAACCGCCAAGAATACCCAACGGGAATGCCATCATCGCCATCATCGCCCGCTCCAGCATATTGACCGGAGCAACGGCAAAATGGTTGAGTAGAAAAAAGAGGGTTGTCAACACAACCGCCAGATGTTTGTTCACTCCCCGCTCAATCAGGGCAGAGAGCATGATTCCTCTCCAGAAGAACTCTTCGGCGAGAACCAGAATCGGATACAGATAAAGCAGCGAACGATTGACCAGCAGATACTGCATCCCCGACATCATTGCCGCTCCGTTGTTCTGCTTCATCATGGTCGCCGTATTGATCATGGCCATCACCAACAAAAGCGTACCACCAATGAGACCCCACAAGAGCGACTTCTTCAAATTTCCCCCGGCAAGGTACATCTCCTGCCATTCGCCGAGGCTGCTCCCGCGCCAGAGCACAAGAGCAATCGAGCCAAGAACATAGATCACCAGTGCGGGCCACTCAAGCAGCGGGGTAAAGTGGCCAACCAGCCCTGCAATCCAGATGGCGGCCATAAGGCCAAATGATTGGGTAAAGCGTGCATGAAGCGACTCGCTGGAGGAAGAAACTACAGGAACAGATTTCATAACAAAATGGTATTGTGGGGGTTACAACGTCCTGCCACTTGAGGATGAACAAGGTTAAATATAGTGAGGGCGCACCTCATAATCAATCGGATCAGGAATACCCATCCACTCAAAGGCACGGAGCCGGCGGGCGCAACTGTCGCATACGCCGCAAGCCTTGCCCTCGCTTTTATAGCATGACCAACTGTAACCGAAGGGCACATCAAGCTCTATGCCTCGGCGCACAATGTCGGATTTCTGCATTTCAATGAGCGGAGTGAGAATCTCGATGTTGGTTTCGGGTTTTGTGCCGAGCTCAATAACCCGGTTGAAGGCCTCATAAAAAACCTTGCGGCAGTCGGGATAACCGGAAGAGTCCTCCTCAACCGCCCCGATAAAAATCTTTTCCGCGCCCAGAACTTCCGACCAACTGACCGCCATGGAGAGAAACCCGGCGTTGCGGAAAGGGACATAACTGGTTGGAATAGCCGCCTCACCCTGCAGGTCGGCGCCGCTCACCGGCATGGAGAGATCGGTCAGAGAGGAACCGCCAATCTGACCCAGAAAATCGGCATTGACCTCAAGGCGCTGCTGAATATGATAGTGGTTACAGATAGCGCGAAAGGAGTCCAGCTCCTTCTGCCAGGTACGCTGGCCGTAATTGACATGCATGGCCGCCAGCTCAAAGCCCATCTGGCTGGCAATCGCGGTGGTAACAAGGCTGTCCATCCCCCCGCTCAGAAGAACTACGGCTTTCATGGTAAAATTTTGAATAATCAATTGCATAAAAAGGTCATCGGGAAGATAAAAAACTCTTCCGTAACCCTTTGCATATTCCTCTGGCCATTTTTCTCCGTTTCTTTGTGCTTTAGGAGCTATCACCTTACCGTTTTACGGCAGAACGTTTGCGCAAAGATACGGCAATGCCTAGCTTTTAACTGCACAACATCTTCCCCATATCGCGCCGTCAACGCAAAAATGCAAGAGCACATGACAACAGAGTTGCAACCATGAGATTCATTGCATCCATCTGGAGCTGGCTTCACTCTAACTGGCAATGGTGCTTCTCCGAAAAAGGAGCACAAGTTCTTGGCGCTTGGGCAAGCATTGTCGCTATCCTTCTTTTTTTGGCGGGAATAATCACTTGGCTTTTCAAAAAATTCCAGGAACAAAAAACGCAGGAACCAGCCTAACCAGGCGAGGCGCTGATGAAGCGCAACCGGGAGCGCATGCTGAAACGTGTTTTGCATGATTGGGTTAAACCCGGTCTTGAGCACTCACTTTACCACGTCGCCCGCCTTGAACTTGGCCTGAAAGAGACTCCGGGCGCCATAGAACATCCGTGGAAGCTCTGCGTTGACGGAACCAGCACTCAGCCCGTCACATGGCCAAGCGGCACGCCAATAAGCGAGGTTTTTCACCGCTTCAACGACACCTTGCTGCTGCTTGGCGAACCCGGCTCCGGCAAAACAACCCTGCTGCTTGAGCTTGCGCGCGACCTCATCACGGAGGCGAAGCAGCATCACGAAAAACCCGTACCGGTCATTTTTAACTTGTCATCCTGGGCGGTGCAGCGCTTGCCCCTTGCCGAGTGGCTGGCCGATGAGCTGCACCGGCAGTTCGGCGTCAATAAAAATACCACCCGGTTTTTAATAAAAAATCACGATGTGCTACCGCTGCTTGACGGTCTCGACGAAGTGGCCCGTGAATACCGCGAGGCCTGTGTTGAGGCCATCAACACCTTCCGCACGGAGCACGGCCTCTTGCCACTTGCCCTGTGCAGCCGTGCTGAGGAGTATGGTGCGCTTGCGAAAAAACTGCATCTGCCAGCCGCCGTGACCATTCAGCCGCTGGAGTTTGAACAGGTTGACCGCTATCTGGCGCAGGCCGGAGCACCGCTTGAGAGGGTACGAAAGCTGATTACTGAAGATCAAACGCTTCAGGATTTGCTCGATACACCGCTCATGCTCAGCATCATGCAGCTTGCCTTTTCCGGCTCAAAGGATGCTGCCAAAGCACTTGAAACCGGCACCCTTGAAGAGCGCCGCAAGAACCTCTTCAACACCTACATCGAAAGGATGTTCACACGGCGTGACTCGACGTCCTATACACCGGAGCAGACAATAGCCTGGCTTTCACGCCTGGCCCGCTCCATGAAAGAGCGAGATCAAAGCCTCTTCTACCTCGAACAACTCCAGCCAAGCTTGCTGCCGAATAACCTTAAAATCATGCATAAGATAGTTTCCCCGATAACCTCAGGAATCTTCGTCGGGGTGCTCGTCGGAACGATCTCTTGGTTGATCAATATGCCAGTGCTCAGCTTGCTGGGCTTCGGGATGGGCTTCGGGCTGAGCGTCGGACTGTACAGAGGGCTGCTAACCACTGGCAACATAAAGCTCGCAGAGGGAAATTTAGAGCCTTGGCGATGGTTAAAAACTCTAAACCTCCTTAATTTTTTTAAAAATTTTTTATTCGTACTACTCATCAGTGCGCTCGGTGGAGTGTTCGGCGGACAGTTCGGCGGAATACTCAGTGCAATGCTCATCGTACTGATCTTCTGGCTGATGAAAAACAATACCATATTTCAGGAAATGAGTGAAAGGATGGTGCCTAACGAAGGGATCTACCGCTCTCTGAAAAATGCCCTCTTTGTAGGGCTTGCCTTCGGGATGACCTGCGGGCTGGGCAGCGGACTGCTGCTCTACGAACTTTACAATTTATTGTTTCAAAGTGAACTAAACGTCGAAAGGCTACGCAACATTATCCTGATGGTCGGGATGAACTACGGAATAGGCTTCGGTATATTCGGTGGAATGATCTTCGGGGGGTATGCATGTATCCAGCACGGTGTTTTGCGTCTTCTCCTCTGGCTCAATGGATTCGCGCCGTTACGGTATGTGCGCTTTCTGGATCATGCTGCAGCGCTACTCTTTTTGCGAAAGGCGGGCGGCGGATACATTTTTGTACACCGGATGATTATGGAGCATTTTGCCGAACTCAAGCCATTGGCTGTTTTGCATGCAAAACAAAACAACCCTGAACCGATTGACGCACTGAGAGCCGCACGCCGTGGAGACGCCGCAATAACCAGCTCCGTAGAAAACCTGCTTAATGATTTACCAGCAAAGGATTAAGCGCCCAACCCGAGCTATCGCAGCAATCGTTCGAGAAGAAGATCCTGAAGATTTCTTCTGCCATCAAGAACACAGTGAATAAAAACCCTGGAATCGACGATCCGGTAAATGATCCGGTACGGCTTGTAGTGAAGTTCGCGATACTCCAGCACATGCACTCTCTGCAGTTCCGCTGGACAATGGCCCCGATCAGGAAAACTTCCAAGAGTCAAACACGTTTCCTGCAATACATCAAGCAGGAAACCGGCTCGTTCAACCGAATCATGACGGGCAACATAGCGCCAGATATCCAGAATATCGGCCTCAGCATCGTCCGTCAGGAAAACAGCATTGTTCATAACTCCGGCTGATTGGCAATACGCTGGCGGATCAACCCAAACGATTCACTGGCAGGCTTAAAGCGGCCCTGCTCAATACTCTGAGAACTTTGTGCCAGTATTTTCAGCAAAGCAAGGCTCTCCTGGGTCTCTTCGTAGAGATGCACATCCTGCACAATCACCTTCGCTTCACCGTTGTGCGTGATAATCATGGTGCCTCTATTGGCCGAAACTTCACGAATAACTTCCGAAGCGTGCGTTTTCAAAAAGCTGATGGGCTTGATCGAGGTACTGTATTTCATGAGAGCTCTCTCCGCTGTTGACTATAATAAAGACTTTATAATAGTCAAAAATAGCCATCAATCACAAAAAAAAAGCCAACCCGAAGGCTGGCTTTTTGTAAAGAATCTGGAGGCACTGAAATTAATACATGCCGCCCATTCCACCCATGCCGCCCGGAGGCATTGCTGGCATGTCTGGCTTGTCTTCCTTGATGTCGGTAATTGCCGCTTCGGTGGTCAGAAGGATGCTTGCAACCGATGCAGCATTCTCAAGAGCACTTCTGGTAACCTTTGTAGGGTCAACGACGCCTGCAGCAACAAGATCCTCGTACTGTTCGGTTCTGGCGTTGAAACCAAAATCGCCCGTACCAGCCTTGACCTTCTCAAGCACAACGGCACCGTCAGAGGTTCCGGTGTTTGCCACAATCTGGCGAAGAGGCTCTTCAAGCGCACGACGGATGATTTCAATACCGGTTTTCTGGTCTTCGTTATCAGCAACAGCATTATCAAGACCCTTGATTGCACGAATCAGGGCAACGCCGCCACCAACAACAATACCTTCCTGAACCGCAGCGCGGGTTGCATGAAGCGCATCCTCAACACGTGCTTTCTTCTCTTTCATCTCAACTTCGGTTGAAGCACCAATGTTGAGCACGGCAACGCCGCCTGAAAGTTTTGCAAGACGCTCCTGCAGCTTTTCAGTGTCGTAATCAGAGGTAGTTTTTTCAATCTGGCCTTTGATTTCGTTGATGCGTGCCTTGATCTCTTCCGGAGTGCCTTTACCTTCAACAATGGTGGTGTTATCCTTGTCGATGGTAACGCGGGCAGCCTGGCCGAGGTAGGTGATGGTAGCGTTTTCAAGCTTGTAGCCTTTCTCTTCGGAGATAACCGTACCGCCGGTAAGAATGGCGATATCTTCAAGCATGGCCTTGCGGCGGTCGCCGAAGCCCGGAGCTTTGACGGCGCAAACTCTCAGCGTACCACGAAGTTTGTTAACCACAAGCGTTGCAAGAGCTTCACCTTCGATATCTTCTGAAATAATAAGAAGAGGACGGCCGGACTGTGCGGATTTTTCAAGAATCGGCAGCAATTCCTTCATGTTGCTGATCTTCTTGTCGTAGATAAGAATCAGCGGCTCTTCGAGTTCGGCATCCATGGTCTCAGGATTGGTCACGAAGTAAGGAGAGAGGTAGCCACGGTCAAACTGCATACCTTCAACAACCTTAAGCTCGGTATCCATGCCTTTGGCCTCTTCGACGGTGATAACACCATCTTTGCCGACCTTGTCCATTGCTTCAGCAATCAGTTCGCCGATCTCTGGATCGTTGTTGGCGGAAATGGTTCCGACCTGGGCGATCTCTTTTTTACCGGAGATGTTGCGGCTGATGTTTCTCAGCTCCTGAACCACCTCTTTTACAGCGCGGTCAATACCTCTTTTGAGGTCGATCGGACGTGCACCGGCGGTGACGTTCTTCAAACCTTCACGATAGATTGCCTGGGCAAGAACCGTAGCGGTGGTGGTACCGTCACCGGCAACATCGCTGGTCTTGGAAGCAACTTCGCGAACCATCTGGGCACCCATGTTCTCAAAAGGATCAGCAAGTTCGATCTCTTTTGCAACCGTGACGCCGTCCTTGGTTGAGGTAGGAGCACCGAATTTTTTGTCGATCAAAACGTTACGCCCGGCAGGTCCGAGGGTAACTTTAACGGCGTTAGCCAGTTTATCGACGCCTATTTTAAGTTTGGCTCTGGCGTCAGTTTCAAAGAGTATATCTTTAGCAGTCATTGTAAAGCGTTCCTCCAGTAAGGTTTTTTAAAATGTTAAGTTATTCAGGCAAGAATGGCGAAAATATCCGACTCGCGCATGATGAGGTAATCCTCACCTTCAACGCTTATTTCAGTACCGGAATATTTGCCATAAAGCACTTTCTGACCAACAGCAACCTGGATTTCAAGCAGTTGACCGTTATCAGCAACTTTACCAGCACCGACGGCAACAACTTCACCATACTGTGGTTTCTCTTTCCCGGTATCAGGAATGAAAAGGCCACCTTTGGTTTTTTCCTCTGCCGGTGCAGGCTTAACAATAACTCGATCAGCTAAGGGTTTCAAGTTCATTGTCTTCTCTTGTTTGGGTTTTAGTTAATAGTACAATACTATTGAGTGAAATAAAGAGTTCATCTTGTTAGCACTCAACGAGTGAGAGTGCTAACAGAAGAGTTAATAATAAAAAAAATACGCTCGGTTCCAAACAGTTTCTTAATCAATAAAGAGACCATCTTCTCTACTGACCAATAACCATTATGCAGGAAAAATTCAGGGAATCAATAGATAACGCACTTTACAGCACCATCGGCAAGGTTGCAATGGAAAAGCTGGAGAGTATCCGCTCAAAAATGCAGGATGACACCGCCACCTCCGAAGACCGGCGGCTTGCGGTGTTGCTGGAAGAGATTACAGCACTTGCCCGGAACCGTGTTTCGGTTGCATCGAACGAAAGCGAGTTCAGCAAGGGCAGTGACGTCTGGGTTGAGCGCACCGAGGGGCACTTCCCCCACATCCGGCTGCATGGCGGCGCGCTTGAAGATGATCCTGTAAGAAGTTTTAACGACTGAAGGGCGTGCTCTTCAGCGTTCAAGATAGGGCTTGAGATAATGGCCCGTCAGGGAGTCCTCCCTCTGGGCAATCTCCTCGGGAGTGCCTTCGGCCACAATGGCGCCACCCTTCTCTCCAGCACCGGGGCCAAGGTCGATAACCCAATCGGCCTGCATGATGATATCGGGATTGTGTTCGATAATGACCAGGGTGTTCTTCTGCTCGATCAGTTTTTCAAAACACTTGATCAGCTTGTTGATATCATCGAAATGGAGACCGGTTGTCGGCTCGTCGAATATAAAAAGGGTGTGCTCCAGGTCGGCCCGTGCGATAAAGCTTGCGAGCTTCAGGCGCTGGGCCTCCCCGCCCGAAAGAGTGCTTGAGGATTGTCCCAGGCGGATATAGCCAAGCCCCACCTCGTCCAGCACCATTAGTTTCCGCGTCACTCCCTTCTCGTTACGGAAAAAGGTGATAGCCTCCTCGACCGTCAAGTCAAGCACCTCCGAAATGGAGAGCCCATGGTACTTCACCTCAAGGGTGTCCGGCTTGTAGCGCAGCCCCCCGCAATCCTCACAGAGCGCCTCAATGTCGGCAAGGAACTGCATTTCGATATGCACACTCCCCTCTCCGGCACAGGTTTCACAACGGCCACCGGGAATGTTGAAGGAGAAATAACCGGCCTTCCAACCCCTTGCCCTGGCCTCCGAGGTCTGGGCAAAGAGGTTTCGGATATCATCAAATATCTTCATGTAGGTGACCGGGTTACTCCGGCTTGACTTGCCGATGGGCGACTGGTCGACATGCTCAACCCGGTCAACCAGCCAGCTCCCGGTCAGCGAACGGTGGGTACCGACCGTCTCCTTCAACCCCTCCTTCTCCTTCAGAATCCCCTTGTTCAGGATCTCGTTGACCAGGGTGGACTTGCCCGACCCGCTCACGCCGGTCACGCAGGTTAAAATGCCGAGCGGAAAGCGTACATCAATATTCTTCAGGTTATTCTGCATGGCACCGGTGATCTCGATGCATGAGGTGAAATCCGGCGTTCGGCGAATTTTTGGCACCGGAATCTCTTTGCGGCCGGTCAGGTAATCGGCCGTCAGGGAGGTGCCGGAACTCTTCATCTCCGCGACCGAACCGTGAAAGGTTACGGTGCCTCCAAGACGCCCGGCAAAGGGACCAAGGTCAATCACCTCATCGGCCGCCTCGATAATTTCACGGTCATGCTCGACCACAACAACCGTATTGCCCAGATCGCGCAAACGGCGGAGCAGCGTAATCAGACGCGCCGAGTCGCTCTGGTGCAGACCAATACTTGGTTCATCCAAAATATAGATTGCCCCGACCAGCGGGGATCCAAGGGAGGTGGAGAGGTTGATGCGCTGAAACTCGCCACCGCTCAAAGTATGGGTCAGGCGGTCAAGCGTCAGGTAGGTGAGTCCCACGTCGAGTAGATAACCAAGGCGCTTGATGATCTCATGCAGCACCGCTTCGGCCACCTTGCGGTCAAAGGGAGAGATCTCAAGGTTCCGGAAAAACTCACTTGCATCCGCAATATTCATCCGCGTTACCTCTCCGATATCACGGCCCGAAACCCTGATCAGCCGGGCATCCGGGTTGAGCCGGCTCCCATCGCAATCCGGACAGGTCGCATAACCGCGGTAGCGGCTTAAAAAGACCCGGTAGTGCATCTTGTAACCGGCATCCTTCTCTATCTCCGCAAAAAAAGGCCGGATGCCCGTAAAGCGTTCATCCCCAAGCCCTTTCCAGAGCAGCTCCTTGTGGGCATGGGAGAGTTTTTCATACGGCACATCAACCGGTATACCAAGGGAGGGAGCAACGGAAAGCAGTTGGCGGAGGTTCCAGCGGTACTTTTCAGAGTTCCAGCAGGCAATGGCACCCTCTTCAAGCGTCAGCGACTTGTCGGGCACAACGGCATCCTCATCAATACCGACAATACGGCCAAACCCCTGGCAGGTTGTGCAGGCGCCGATCGGCGAGTTGAAGGCAAAAAGCTGAGGCGAGGGCTCCTGATACTCAATGCCGTTCAGCTCAAGCCGGTCGCTGAAACGGTAGGTTTTTCCGCCTACAACCTTCAGCACCGCATAGCCGCCCGACTCAATGAAACAGCTCTCGGCCGCCTGGGCTACCCGGCTGAACACCTTCTCGTCCTGCTTGGCCACAAACCGGTCGACCAGCACCAGAAGAGAGGAGCGTTCCGCTGGCGGCATCTCAACCAGCCGCTTGCAGACCCGCTCATCATTAAGATCAAGAATCTCCTCACCCGCAACAACCCTGAAAAATCCCTTTTTGAGCAGACTCGCTATCTCATCCTCTACCGGGCAGGCGTGATGGCCCGAGTCCTGATGAGCCGGAAAGAAAAATCCTGCATAAAATTTTGTACCCTCTTCAAAAAAACCGGCCTGCAGGCTTACATCATCCGGCGTATGCTTCAGAACAAGTTCGTTGGTGTCGCGCGAGTAGATTTTGCCGATCCGGGCATAGAGCAGGCGCAGATAATCGTAGATTTCCGACACCGTGCCGACCGTGGAACGGGGGTTTTTTGGAATCGGTTTCTGCTCAATGGCAATGGCCGGCGCGATCCCTTCAACACTCTCAATATCCGGCCGCGGCATACGCTCAAGAAACTGCCGTACATAGGAGGAGAGCGACTCTACATACCGGCGATGACCCTCGGCATAGAGCGTATCGAAGGCAAGGGTTGATTTGCCCGATCCGCTGACACCCGTCAGAACCACAAAACGGTTACGGGGAATGCGAACCGTAATATTCTGAAGATTATGGGTATTGATGCCTTTGAGGAGAATATCCGGCAGAGTCGTTTCAGTTTGTACTGAATGGCTGAGCCTGTGAGTGGTCATGGTTCAATTGAGTAATCTTGAAGAGTAAGCATCCGGCAAGTGGCCGCTTTTTTTAAAAAACGGCACT
The DNA here is from genome assembly GCA_903839405.1 of uncultured Chlorobiaceae bacterium. Lineage (GTDB taxonomy): Bacteria > Bacteroidota > Chlorobiia > Chlorobiales > Chlorobiaceae > Chlorobium. The sequence goes on along the minus strand of CAIMCD010000027.1, from coordinate 21,836 downwards.
TGCCAAGGAAGAAATAAAAAAGAGAGATTCACCGGGCGATCTGCTGCAGGAGCGAGTGAATGGTGGTAGCCTCAAGAAGCTCCTGAATTTTATGCTGAAGCGTCTGCATGTAACCCCTGTGGTGGCAGGATGCAATAATTTCACAACTGCCCGGCTGATGGCCACACCGCACCAGGTGCGGCTCTCCTTCAATGGCAAGGGCAATATCGGCAACCGTGATCTCCTCAACCGGCTTGCCAAGCGTGTAGCCCCCTTTTACACCTTGAACCGAATTTGCGATACCGGCCCGTTTGAGACTCTGCATCGCCTTTGAAAGAAACTCCTGTGAAAAACCAATATCTTCAGCCATCTCCTTGACCGTAACAACGCGGTCGAGCCCCTTTGTGGCCAGATAGGTTATTGCGTGAAGTCCATATTCAAATTTTCTTGAAACCTGCAGCATATTGCATTCATATTCGGTTGAAACAGTTTCAAATTTAACCCTCTCGGAACATTAACCAATATATTTTTTGCTATATTTCAATCCTCAATTTAAAGTAATACCGTTTTTCCCTCCTTTGGAAATTACACAGAGAGTACAATCATGAGCCGTACCGGAACCGATCAATATTTTATCTGGCAATTCTCCCCTGAACACGAAGCAAAAATCCGCTACCAGGAGTTCGGAAAAGATGTTGCGGGCCGTGCGCCGATTCTCTTTTTGCATGGTTACGGCGCAATGCTTGAGCACTGGAACCTCAACATCCCGGCATTTGCCGACCGGCATAAAATTTATGCCATGGATCTGATCGGCTTTGGACAATCACAAAAACCCAATGTACGCTACAGTCTGGAACTCTTTGCCTCACAGATTGAAGCCTTTCTCTCTCTGAAAAAAATTGATTCCGTCATCCTTGTCGGCCACTCCATGGGCGCGGCAAGCGCAATCTATTTTGCACACTACAAGCCCCATCAGGTCAAGGCGCTTGTCTTGGCAAACCCTTCCGGCCTTTTTGGCGATACCATGGATGGCATGACCAGTGTGTTTTTCGGACTGGTAGGCTCACCCCTCATCGGTGACGTGCTGTTTTCAGCCTTTGCAAACCCGATGGGTGTCAGCCAGAGCCTCATGCCGACCTACTTCAACCAGAAGAAGGTTGATGAAAAACTCATCAATCAATTCAGCCTTCCACTGCAGGACAAGGGCGCCCAAAACTCTTACCTCTCACCCTCACGCCGACCGCTCGACTTCCGGCTCGATCACCTCCCGAAACCCTGCAACTACCAGGGACCGGCCTTTCTGGTCTGGGGAGCGGAAGACAGTGCCTTGCCGCCACATAAAATCATCCCGGAATTTCAGCAGCTTCTGCCGCAGGCCGGAGCCTTTATTGTGCCGAAAGCCGCGCACTGCATCCATCACGACGCCCACGAGGCCTTCAACCAGCGCCTCGCGCAAATTCTTGATTCCATTGAGTAAACCGGTCCGGGAATGATCATTAATTCCATCCGGTAGCACCTCCGCCCGTCTTAAAGCGGAAATCACTCAGTTGGGGAGCTTTCAGGCCAATCTGGAAGGAGTAGCTTTTGAACGGGCCCGAAGGCACCCACTGAAAGCCCATCTGCCAGCAATGAAGATCACGAAAAAGCTGCAGCATCGGAAAAACCACCTCCCTGGTTTGCAGATCATAACCGGTATTCACCTCGGCCTGCCAGTTTTTCGAGAGTGCTACCTTTGCGACCGTACTGAGCATGGCGGTTGTTTGCGGTGCAATCAGAGGATTAGTTCGGTCGGTTTGCAGATAGAGCGAGAGCCGGAGCTGCCAGGGAAGGCTGTAATCGACCGAACTGAGATCGCGGGTATTGAAACGCTCACGAAAAAGAGCCAGCTCGGGATCCTCCGGCCCTGAGAGCGTGGGTCTTGGCGAAGAGCCCCCCTCCCTGCTCCCCTGAAAACTCTGGGTCATATTCAGAAAGCCCCGGATAAAGCGTACAACCCCGTGACCATCCTCGCTGTTGAAACGATTAACCCTCACACCGCTCAGTGGGTCATAACTGTAAAAATCGTACATGGCGCCGGCACTGAAGAGCAAGTCCGGCGAGAGGGCGCTGCTTCCGGCTGTCACGGTAAGGGGTGCAAGCCGGAGGGAGTCAGCCGCAAAATTGTAAGCCGTCCGGAGGGTGAGCGAGAGCAGTTGCACGCGTTTGTCGCCTCCGGTAGAGTCCCCCTCTTCGGGAGAGGAGAGGCTCCGGAATTTACCGTGAAAGAGATTTTTCAGCGTCAGACCCAGCGTCTTCTGCCCCTCGGGCACACCGGTATAGATGGTGTTTTCAAACTGCTTATAAATGCGCGGATAGGTCCAGTCATAGAGCGTAGAATAATCACTATAACCCGTGCCGGAAAAGGGGGGATTCCAGGCATAGGTGATGGTGGGAATAACGGTATGGCGCAGCGCCTTGAGCCCAAGTAAACGCTCAAGAAAGCCGGTTTCAAGGGTACCATAGAGCCTGGTAGATGCATCAACCGCAAAGACGGTGGTCGAAAATCCCTTCTCATCGCCTGGCGTCACCAAAGAGTGGGTATAGGTCAGACTTGGATTGATGGTGAAGTGATGGAAGAGGGTTGATTGCATCCGTAAAGGAAGCACCAAGCGCATACCGTTGTAGGGATCATTGGTCACTCCTGCAACCGGTTGATGACCCTGCACACTGAAGCCCTGGGTAAAGAGCGCCTTGTTGCCATCAGAAAACTCCCGATAGTAGCCCAGCTCCAGATTGGCATTTGTCTGGTAGCCGGAAGTGGTGGTCGCCGCCGCTGTTGTAGATATCCCGGAAAAAGAGGCGGAGGAGGTCAGTGAAAGAGCCGATCTCCAGTCGTCATACTCCCCAGGAAGACCAAAAGGATAGGCCCGGTTCTGATAAAACGACAGTCCGGCACTCTGGGTGGCATTGTGATTGCGCAAGTCATCCGCACGGGTGTAGACAAGGGCGGCAATACTTTGATCATCGTTGAAGGTTCTTGCCAGAGCCGCATAGGCATTGGATTGTTCAGTCACAATGGTTTCGGTATTCATGGCATTCAGATCGTAATAGCGGTCACCGCCAAGGAACTGAAAATTGATGTCAAGGCGCGTAAACGGATCAAAATACTGGCTGTGAAGCATTTTCATATTCCAGTCCGTATAGAGCGGATACTTTTTATACTCCCCCGAGAGTTCGCCGCTGTAAACATTGTTTTTCGTATAACGGAACCGTTCACCAAGACGCCAGCTCCCCTTCAGCGCAATATCGCCTTCAAGCCGCAGATCCATATAGTCGCTTATAGCCCAGAAATAGCCGAGATTCGACAAAAAGAAACCACGCTCGTCACTACCGAAATGGGGTGTAAGAAAACCGGACGAGCGCCCTTCCTTGATCGGAAAAGTCATATAGGGCAAGGCGAGCAGCGGAAAGGCAGGAAGGCGGTGAGATAAAATTTCCGGCCTGAGATACATCACAAAGGGTTGGGCTATGACCCGGTTATCGGGAATGATGGTCATATGGGAGGAGGAGAACCAGTAGTGAGGATTCGGGTCGTCACAGGTGGTAAAGGTGCCGTCACTGATCTTCAGCTCGGTATTTTCAAGCCTGGTGACATGCTCACCGCTGAAAATCATCTCTTTGGAGAGCGAGGAAACATGGCTGGTCTCGGCCCTGCCGCTCTTGAAACTGTAGGTCATTGATTCCGCATTGAACCCTCCCTGCCGATCGGTATAGACGGCCGGTTCAACAAGCTTTTTCAAGGAGTCCGCGCGACCAAAGGCATGGAGCAGCGAGGTGTCGAGATCAATCACAATTTCCGGAGCCTTGACGGTGGCACCTTCATGCAGCACACTTGCCTTCCCCCAAAGCACCATGGTGTGCCGGTCAAGGTTGTAGAGTACCGAATCCTTTGCCGCAAAAACGACAATGCTTTTCAACCCTCCCTTTTCTGCCGGAGCATCAAGCGTGGTCACTCGTTCTTGAGAGCGCTGTGGTCTTGACTCTTCCACTTTTTCAGCCGCATGCACTGCTCCGGAAAAACAAAGGAGTGCAACGAAAATGAGAAGGCAGAAAATAGTTACTCTTGAAGATGCTCTTTTGATAAACGTCACGCTGAATTGCCCGGCTTCACTATTGTGATCTTCGCTGATAAAAGTTTAAATATATTATTTTATTCATGCCGTGATTGCTGTTTTTCCCTCAGGGCCGCTTTTGCTGGCCAGGGTGCACTCTCCCGGTAACCACCCATTTAAACTTTTTGTTATTTCATGTCGACGTTTGCTTACTCCGCACCCGATACTACCGGACATTTTGGCTGTTTCGGCGGCAAATTCATCCCTGAAACCCTTATCAAAAATGCCGCCGATCTTGAGTCGGAGTACCTGAAGGCAAAAAATGACCCGGCATTTCACACCGAACTGCACCATCTTTTGAAGGATTATGTCGGCCGCCCGACGCCGCTCTACCATGCTGAACGGCTCAGCAAGACGCTTGGGGGAGCACAGATCTACCTGAAACGGGAAGATCTCTGCCACACTGGAGCGCATAAAATCAACAACGCCCTCGGCCAGGTTCTGCTTGCCCGCCGGATGGGCAAAAAACGGGTAATTGCTGAAACTGGCGCCGGCCAGCACGGCGTAGCCACCGCAACCGTCTGCGCCCTCTTTGACCTTGAGTGTATTGTCTATATGGGCGAGGAGGATATCCGGCGCCAGGCACCGAACGTTGCGCGCATGAAGCTGCTCGGCGCAGAGGTTCGCCCGGTCAGCAGCGGCTCAAAAACCCTGAAGGATGCCACGAGTGAGGCGATTCGCGACTGGATGAATAATCCGGAAGAGACCTTTTACATTATCGGTTCCGTGGTGGGGATGCACCCCTATCCGATGATGGTGCGCGATTTTCAGGCAATCATTGGCCGTGAAACCCGTTCGCAGATTATTGAGCAGGCCGGCCGCTTGCCGGACGTGATCACCGCATGTGTGGGAGGTGGAAGCAACGCGGTCGGCATGTTTTACGAATTTTTGCAGGATGCCGCAGAGGTTCGCCTTGTTGGCGTGGAAGCGGCGGGCGAAGGGCTTGATGGACGTCACGCCGCCTCCCTCACCAAAGGCACGCCCGGCGTGCTGCACGGAGCCCTGACCAAACTGTTGCAAAATGAAGACGGCCAGGTTGAGGAGGCTCACTCCATCTCGGCCGGTCTGGATTATCCCGGTGTAGGGCCGGAACACTGCTATCTGCAAAAGCTCGGCCTCGTTACCTACACCTCTGCCACCGACACCGAAGCACTCTCGGCCCTGAAACTGCTTGCCGAAACCGAAGGCATTATCTGCGCCCTCGAATCGGCCCATGCCATCCACTACGCCATTGCAACCGCTCCTGATATGGAGAGGGAAAAGATTCTGATCGTCAATCTTTCAGGCCGTGGCGACAAAGACATGGAGACCATCATCCGGGAACTCAAACTGTAACGGATGTGAACCCAGTAACGTAGAAGTCACTGGCGCGGCGGAGGCGGCGCTAGCGGGCATGTAAATAGCGACTTGTTGGGTTTTATTACCGCATCCTTACGGCTTTACCTACGAAAGCCCCGACAACATCTGGAGCACCTGGAAGAACCGTACTCGAACCAATTCGGGTTTTCGTGAACAAAACCTTCCCGTTAATTCGGTCGATTTGATACACCTCAAAGAGTTCAATACCATTGTTCGTTGCCCATCCCGCCAGAGTTGACGCTCCAAAACGTTCTAAATGCGTATCATCACCGGAAACACTTCCAGTCTTCTCATCGAAGCAGAGTACCATCGGGTTCGAAAACTTATCTGCTTTAAACGCATACTCTTTGGAAAAATCATTGCTATCGTACGAGCGATCATAAACGTACCTCCATAAACTCCAACAATAATTAGATTGATCCACCTAATCCGCAGATTTTTGAATAGGAACTCACATAAGAGACCTCATACTTACGATATAATGTACGTAAGAGTTATGATGACCGCAAGTGTCAATAGTGTATTATGTTATGCAGAAGCGCATGAAAAACAGATGGTGCGAGAGGCGGGAAGGTTTCAGAACGAGCAGGATAGGCGTTATTGGCCGGTTGAGCCAAGCGAAAAAAAACGTTAACTGCTGCTTTAAAAAAAGATTGCGAAGAAAAATCAATTCCATTGTTGCACAGAAAAAAATTATCCTTATATTGGTGCCATCAATAAGCGGGAATAGCTCAGTTGGTAGAGCACAACCTTGCCAAGGTTGGGGTCGCGAGTTCGAGTCTCGTTTCCCGCTCAAAGCTTCAAACAAGCACGCAAAGCCTCCAAACCGGAGGCTTTTTGCATTTCAGATTTTTTTTCTCCGCCTGAAATACCCTCCGAAAAATCCACAGAGAGACGAACCACCACAGAGAGACGAACCATTCATCGGCAACTCCCCTCCGTCCGTTCACTTACGGTTTGGAGATAAGCGCCGAGCGAATGGCATAGAGGAACATCGGCTGCGTCTTCACCTGGAACCCCTGCTTGGTAAGCGTATCAACCAGAAGCTGTTGTGAGCGGGTTCCATCTTCATGGGTTTCCATTACGATGCGATCAATCCTCTGCCACACTTCCGGCGGCGTTGCCTCAAAAATCGGAAACTCCGCACCCTCAATATCCATCTTCATGAGGTCACACCGCTCCATCTTTCCCGCCGCAAAAATCTCCTCAAGCGTCATCGCCCGAACGTTTTCGGTCAATGTCCGCGAACCCGCAGGGGGCGGACTCATCAACACCTTTTGCTCGCCCGACGGCGTGAACCACGAGGTTATGGAAATACTCCCGGTCGGCACACCTACCGCTGCCGCATGGAGCGCAATCCCCCGCTCAATATGGTTGCGGGCAAGGTTCTCCTTCAGTTTTTCGTAGTATCCGCCCACCGGTTCAACCGAGATCAGTTGCACACTCTTTGCCGCCGTGCCCGCCTTGCACGAATAGAAGCCCATGTTGGCGCCGATGTCCACAACCCGCCACCCCGGCTGGACAACAAAATCGGGCGTCGGCTCATAGCAGTTATCCACAAATATCTCCGGAAAAAGCAGATAGAATCCCCCGTACCCGCCCGGCACCAGAGAGATTTCAAGGCCACTTCGAAACTTCAGGAGCGGCGCTTCGGGAATGGGTTTGCCGCGAAACTCCCGGAAGGTGCCAAAGAGAAGTGCCATCCAGTTTTTGAGATGCGGCTGGCTCTGAACGGCCAACTTCAGCAAGAAAGGAAAGTGTTGGAACATGATTGATAGCTCCAAGTAGAGATGAGAGAAATTTGCACCGACGCCCCGCTCATTGAAAACACTGTTTCGGCAAAGCAAGGTTACAACGGAAAGCGCAAGTACGATTGTAACATGAGAACGAAAAAGAACGGCTGATCATTCTCGTTCTCGGAGAGAAACCTGAAAGCAACGGATGATTGCGGTTCAGCGATAGCGGTTGAGAAGTGAGTGTAACGTTACACCTCTACTCTAAGTAATTATAAAAAGCTACCAGAAATCAGGCCTGCAAGATAAAATCTCGGGGAAATACAGGGGATTTTTTTAAATTCACTGCCGATAATTCAGCGTCCGAGGCTGCTGCCTGTCAAGAGCAGCTCAAGATATGGGTTAAGTTGTGGTAAAATATACGGAGAGGTGCGAGAGTGGTTGAATCGGACGGTCTCGAAAACCGTTGTGCGCGTCAGTGTACCGTGGGTTCGAATCCCACCCTCTCCGCACACATCTGACCTCAGAGCCAGATAGCAGAAAAGCCCGCAACACGCGGGCTTTATGTTTTTTACCAGATCATCAGGCTCATGGGCGCTACTCCTCCACGCTCCACTCATCCATGAATATCTCATCGCCATCCAGCGTTCCCGTGCAGCGGATGCGCTTGCCAACCAGCTTTTCCAGCGTTTCATCAACAAACGGATTGCCGCCTGTGCGACGCAGTTTGTAATCGCCACGCGCGGCGGAAAGCACTACGGCGCGGTGCTCACTCTTGGTACCCTGTCGCAAGAGCTTGAAGATGACGGTGCCGTGCCACTCCATGGTTCAGCTCATCAGCGGCTGTGCAGCCGACGAAGATGTATGAGTTTACCATCCTCGGTAGTAGCAATGATGGCAACCACGTGATGACCCGGCGTATCCTCTGCCGCATCTCCACCGTGACCGGCAGCCATGAGCACGTGTATGCTTCGCTCTGGTTCCTCCCTCTTTGCACGACTACGATGTCGGACGGTGAAATGCATATTGGTGGAGAGACCCAGACCGGATTCCGTTGCGGCATCGGCGAGCACCTTCGTCACCTGCTGGGTCGCTGTGCTCTCCTTGCTGGCGGGCACGGTTCTCGGAAGATCCCGCTTCAGCGCACTCCCCACGCGTTGCAGACGTTCGCGTCGCAACGCCCGGGTCCCTGTGCTACCGCTCTTGGCAAATGCATCCTTAAAAACCTTGGTCGCATTGAGGGCGTGCGGCACGGCAGCAACCGCATGGATGGAGGGGTCACCGAGCAGGTAAAATTGCGCAAGGGTCTTCATATCGGTCGGGTCAAGATGGGAGAACTGGCCGGCAAACTGATGGCGGGCTTCCAGTGCCGCACGTCCCATCGATGAGCCATGCATAACGGAATGCAGGAAGTACTGGCAGATCAGATCGGCCGAGCCATTGCCTTCCGATGGCCCATAGGCGATGGTGGTGCTGCCGAATACGCCATAGGCGCCTTCGCCAAGGTAGGTGTAGGCGATACCGGCCTGGCCGTTGTTGCGCGATGGATCGAACAGCTCGGCACCATAACAACACTCGGCAGCAAGTATGGTGCCGGGCACGATTTTCTTCGGCAATAACGCGGCCGAGTGTGCAATGGGGTATTGATTCGCGCCACTTTCAGGCTGACCATAATACTCGGAAGTGAGGTGCGCGCCATGGCAGTTGATGAAATGCATTCGAGGCGCAAGTTGCGTAGCGCTCCAGGAGGGGCCTGAAGGCGGCACCGTATTCATGGTCGTCGCGTTGCCGAAAAGGTTGCTTAGGCTCAACGCGGTCGACTTCTGCCATATCTGTGCGGATATGCCAAAGTATTTTTTATAGTCGGCTGCGCTCAAAGTCTTGTAGTTTGCCGCAGCGGTGATGAGCTTGATCACATACTCGGGCGACTTGGCGCCAACCAGGTCAGGGATTCGACCTACGACCCGGGTCGGGCCGATAAACGCATTGATGTCGGTGCTGTACGGCGCTTCCGATGCATAGGGCAGATCGCTGGGAACCGTTTTATCCGAGTCTTCGTCGGGCGAATAGAGAGGGTTTTTCAGCGGCACAAGCGGAACCACATCATTGGCACCCAAAATCAAGAGGTACTCCGGTTTTTCCTTGGCGCAGATCGCATCAATTGCAGCCTTCGCTGCGCGCGAATTAGTGGCGGTGGCCACCGGTGCTCCATAGGGCGACATGGCGCTCTTGGAATCGACTTCGATCACCTTACTGACCAACCCGCGTTTAGCATCGGCGTCAATCAGCAGTTTCAGCGCTGTGCCGATCTGCCCATATCCACCCTTGCCGTACTTCGCAATGAGTGCTTTTGCATTGGTCACGATTACCTTGTTGATGTCCATTTCTCCATCCATTTAGGGTTAGGGAGCGGTAAGGAATTAGGTTGTTGTTCTTGATCGTATTGCCGGATATAGCTCTTCATATTTCGAGGGATGATAGCCAGCTCATGCAAGCGGCGATTCCCCTCGGTTCATCTCAAGAAGTGGAAGAGGGCGAATGTACGACTCGGTCGTTTACAAAGAGATGTGATTGTGTCAGGCATTCGAGGGTTCATATGGTGCTTTGCGGGGTTAGCGGATACACATCTGTTCGACTGCCTTGATTTCAAGGTATAAAATATAATGCATATCCGAAAGATCGATCCTGAATTTTCAGGCCGACAAGATTCCGCTGGAGATGCTTTTCCAACCCTGACCCGCTCCCTTCCAACCATCGTTACGTGGTCGGCACACGGAAATTGCTGAGGTCCGGCTCGGTTACGGCTTTTTCAGAACGCAGCCCGAGTCGCCAGACAATGTTATACGTCGATTTCTCGATGATCGCTATAAAGTTGCCTTCGCGCGAGTCGATGACAAGGTTCTCGGGATTGAATCGGTTATCACCAGCCGTAAACCAGCGGTTATTGCCCACGGTCTGCATATTGTTGAGGGTCAGAAACAGGTCTGAAACGCCAACTGATGCACGAAGCTACGCTCAACACGTCATCGTCCGGGGTGTTCCGTCGGGCCACCTTTTCGGAAAAAAACTATCGCAAGAGGAGGTCACTTACAATAAACGAGTGCTTTGTGATACACATAACACCTTACTTATTCTTATTTATTATGATAAATACACAAGACCAACACACTTTTCACTATATTTTGACCGTTGTAAAAATCCTGATTCCTTGAGATTATCTATAACTTCAAATAAGGAGAACAATTATGGCTTACACATGGAAAAAGGCATCCGGAGGCCGGGTTCCGGATGGTGCAGCAGTCGCAGGCTTTGAAGCCAATGGAGAGCCGTTGTTCGTGGCGCGGGCGGCATATCAGGGCGGTATTCATCCGGGAAAAGTACGCCTGGCGTTTGGAGCAGCGAACATCCCTTATGGCGGTGCAGAAGTAAAGGTGGCCGACTATGAGGTGCTGCTAGGGGAAGTGCGTTGGGTAAAGGCATCCGGAGGCCGGGTTCCGGATGGTGCAGTGGTCGCAGGCTTTGAAGCCAATGGAGAGCCGTTGTTCGTGGCACGGGCGACATATCAGGGCGGTATTCATCCGGGAAAAGTACGCCTGGCGTTTGGAGCAGCGAACATCCCTTATGGCGGTAAAGAAGTCAAAGTGGCTGAATATGAAGTGTTGGTGAATGACTAGGTTAAGTTACCTTCCGGCTTTGGTCAGCAGATCTCGCCTGCTGGTATGACCATAGCCAAACTCTGTGCCACATCGTCCGTTGCGGATCTCTTTAGCAACCCGGGTCTAGCTTGGCAACCTGTTCAAGCGGTGGGGTGCGAAGCTGACTTTACCCGATTGCTTCTACTGCTTCGCGCCCCCGCTTAACCGGATCATCGGCTTACCTTCAAGAGATCGGCTCTGAGTGAACGATCAAGAGCAAGCACAATAAGAGCTTTTGCAGCAAAATTCGGAAGCAGTTAGCCCTCTCAACCTTTTACGGTTAAATTTATTAAAGGAAGGGATCACCCTCTGGAGTTTCACCGCTCCGGTCCAGCAACAGATCGTCAATAAAATGATCGATCATGTGCATTCCTTCATGGCGCATAACAATGTCGTGCGCCAGCTTGCCGCCAAGGCGCTCATCCTCGTAGGGAGCAAGGCTCCACTTCTTCATGACCCACTCCCCGGGTCGCTGAAAATAGACGGTATTTGAAATATCGTTCTTCCAGGCCGGATAGTTGATCTCGTCAAGCCGCTCTTTCAGGTATGCCGCATTCTTCAGAATCAACTCAGCCTGGCGCCGGTACCCTTCTACTCCGGTTTTGTGGATCTGCCACCAGAACTTCAGTGGAGCGAGCGCGGAACGCGAACAAGTGATGGTAGGAACCGCCGCGTTCAGGTAGGAGACCCGAAGCGGGTTTTGCCGGGCAAGGATTTCGTTTGTCGTGAGGAAGAGGCCCAATGGCTCGTCGAAACCAAAAAATTTGTGCCCACTGACCGCGATGGAATCATAATGGCGAGCCCGGTGACTGACCAGATCGGCATGCTCGGTAAAAGGGAGGTAGCCCCCAAAAAGCGCGGCGTCAACATGACGGTAGAGCGCGACCGGCCGTTTCCTTCTGAGCAGCTCCTCAATTGCATCCTGATTGTCGATGCCTCCCTTGAAGGTTGTGCCGACCGCAATAACAATCAAGGCCGGACGAGTGGTGTCGAGTGCACCTTCAAGCGCTTGCACCTCAATTTCACCCTTGACGTTAGCGGGTATCTGGCGCATCTCCAGAGCCTGCAGGTCGCTGAGGCGCTTGATCGAGAAGTGAGCCTCCTCTGAAACGTAGAGCACCGGCTTGATGTCGCTCTGTGAGCCGAGAACATGGACGCCGAAATAAATACCGTGGTTGTTACCATCTGTGCCGCCATTAGTTACAATGCCCCAGGCCTCTTCGGGTGAAAAACCGTATAACGGCGCAAAAAAATCAATAACCTCGTTTTCAAATTCGTGGGTGTTCAGCGAATAGAGGCTCGGCTTACGGGGATCACCCACATTGTTCATGGCCACATCTGCCAGTCCTGAAACGGCATACCAGTGATAGAAATCGGCCAGTTTGACGTTTTGGTTGCAAGGGAAGCCGACCGCACTCTTTTTCTCCTGCACCATTTTTTCGGCGAATGCGTTAAGACGATTGATATCAACGTTATGATTCGTTGTCATAATGCTTCTCGGCTGATTTGATTCTCCTCATGTTTACCTGAAAAAACCGTTGGATACAGTCAAGCCCATTCACCTCTTTTTCCTTTTGGATGGCTTGATGACTTTCGGCTCATCAATGACCCCCTGGCTCTCCTGGGCGATAAAGAAATACCATCCAAGAATTGAGGATTTCTGGAAAATTGAGTGCATTTTCTTGCCATTCAGCGTGTAGTTCATCGCCCCCTGATCGTTCTTCATAATGGCCCGGAAGGCTTCACCAAGGCTCTCGTCACCCACCTCACTGACCGTCTTGAACATCCGCTCAACGTTCCGGTGCAGGGCGATTTTGGTATCATGATCAATGGCATAGAAATAGGCGTTACGGGGCAGTTTCATGCTGGCTTCAACAAGCTCCGACAACAAGCGTAGCCTCACCGAAACGCCAATTGCCGCAACAACCGCTCCATTCACCATCACCGGAGTTGCCACAACGACCGAGCGATAACCGGTAGATTTACTGATCACCAGATCACCCAGAACGTCCTTGCCCGCCATAAGTCTCGGGAAATAGGCCCGATCCTTCAGATTCTGAGGGCTTAACTGCCCGGTATCCGTCAGGTAATAACTCCCGTCCGGCAACATAAACCACACCGTTGCATCGGTTGTAAGGTCATTGCGAAAGCGCTCAAGCAGCGGGCGGACAGCTTCCCATCGCGCCGATCGGGCTTCCGATGTCAATGCCAGAACCCTTTCCGTACGCAGCACCCCGCTCAAGTGATCTTCAACCAGCCCCTTGTAGGCTCCAAGTGCAGCCTGCGGCTCCAGATGCAAAGAGGTGGATGGTGATTCAGCCCAGGATGAAACCGAACTGAGCATCAAAATGGCTGACAAAAGCAGAGCAAAAAATTTTGACATAGCTGACCTCCGTGTAAAGTGGATGGTTCAAGGAGAGTAATGAGAAAAGATCTTCCTAAAAATACTTTAAAAACACAATAACAGCAAAAAAAACAAGAAACTCCAGCCTTGTGCATCATCTATCCCCATCTGAATGAGCTGGATATTTCAGATTCATTTTTTTTATGCAATCTTCTACAGAACAAGCGCATTTAAACATGCAAGCGCACAACCCTTCACTCTAGGACCATGCACCATAAGCTGCTGATCGTTAAAAACGTCACCCATGAAGGGCCCGGACTGCTTGAGCCTCTGCTCTCGGAGCTTGGAATCGCTTCACACACGGTTGATCTCTCAAAGGAAGAAGAGTTCCCCGATCCCCGCAACTATAAGGCTCTCGTTGTGCTGGGCGGCCCTCAAAGTGCCAACGATACCACTCCTTCCATGCAGCTTCAGCTTCGCCGTATTGCCGAGGCTCTCGATAATGAAATTCCCTTTCTCGGTATCTGCCTCGGTATGCAGGCTCTGGTCAAAGCCGGGGGAGGAAGGGTTCTGCCCTGCCGGGTAAAAGAGACCGGTTTTATTGATCCTGAAGGGAAGCCTTACCGGATCGAGCTGACTCCGGCTGGCAGAAAAGATCCGATGTTTGCCAAGCTTGGGAGCAGCTTCAGGGTCTTCCAGCTTCATGGCGAAACCGTAGAGCTGGCCGCTTCATGCATGGAGCTGCTTGCAACCAGTAACAACTGCCCAATACAGGCGGTAAAGGTTGGAAAAAACGGTTACGGCCTGCAGTGCCATTTTGAATTGACCCAGGCGATGTTTTCAGAGTGGTGCACGATTGACAGCGACCTGAAGGAAATGGATCATCACAAGCTCACAAAAGAGTTTGAGGCAATCCAGGAGGAGTATCGTGCTACCGGTGTCACGCTCCTGCATAACTTTCTCAGAATTTCGGGCATGGCCTGAAATAAACGTATGGGCCCTCTCTTTATTGCCAGTGAGAAGCCCGAGAACAAGGTGGACGGAGCAGAGAAACCGGAGTGTACACTTCGTACATGAGGATTTCGAGCACCGCCCAACGCACTGATTGGGTTTCGGAACAAATAAAAAGAGGTGCCCTTATGATTGATCCCCGGCGCATACGACTGCTCAACGACCACCCTGATTGCGCAGGAACGGTTATCTACTGGATGTCACGCGACCAGAGAGTGCGGCATAACTGGGCACTGCTCTTTGCCCGAAAAAAAGCCGAACTCCTGAAGCAGCCGCTTGTTGTAGCATTTACCCTTGCCCCCTCTTTTCTTCAAGCTCCACTCCGCCATTACGATTTTATGCTTGCAGGGCTCCGGGAGGTCGAAACCGCTCTTCAGAAGCTCAACATCCCTTTTTTGCTCCTGCAGGGTGAACCAGAAGAAGAGCTTCCCCGACTTGCAGCGGAGTTGAGCGCCGGAGTGGTGGTAACCGACTTTTCACCGCTGAGGATTGCAAGAGCGTGGAAAAAAGCCGTGGCCGCTCAGCTCCCTGTTCCCCTCTACGAGGTTGATGCCCACAACATTGTGCCCTGCTGGATCGCCTCCACCAAACAGGAGTTCTCGGCCAGAACCTTCCGTCCGAAAATCACCGCCCTGCTCACAGAGTTTCTTCACGGATTCCCGGAGTTGATAGCAGAGGCCACACTCCCCTTCCACCTTTCGGTTGAGTGGGAGGAGGTGCGCCGACAACTGCAAGCCGACCCGAGTGTAGCCGCCGTAGAGGAGGTGAAAGCAGGAGAAGAAGCCGCCAGAGAGTGCCTTGAATGCTTCATCAACTCCCGGCTCTCCTCCTATGCAGCAGAGCGCAACGATCCGAATGCCCATGCGACCTCAAACCTCTCCCCCTACCTCCATTTCGGCCAGATCAGTGCACAATTCATAGCCCTGAGGGTTACCGAATGCAACGCTCCGGAAGCCAGCAAGAAAGCCTTTCTTGAGGAGCTGATAGTACGCCGGGAGCTCTCGGAAAACTACTGCTGCTACAACGAGCAGTACGACTCTTTTGTAGCTCTGCCGGCTTGGGCAAGGAAAACTTTAGAGCAACACGCCAACGATCCGAGAGAGTACCTCTATGCAATGGAGGAGTTTGAAAAAGCCGTAACCCACGAAGAGCTCTGGAACGCCGCGCAGCGTGAACTGGTAACAACCGGAGTGATCCACGGCTACATGCGCATGTACTGGGCAAAAAAGATTCTTGAATGGAGCCGCTCGCCGGAGGAGGCGTTTGAGATCGCCCTCACCCTCAATGACCGCTACGCCCTTGACGGCCGGGATCCGAATGGTTATACAGGTGTAGCGTGGGCACTCGGCGGATTGCATGACCGGGCGTGGTTTGAGCGAGCGGTCTATGGAAAAATCCGCTATATGAATGCCTCGGGGTGTAAGAGGAAGTTTGATGTCCGCCGATACGTTGAGCGCCACGAAAAGCCGGATCGGGTTGCCTGATTAAACTTTTCAGGCAACCCGATCCGAGCAAAATTCATACCTCAAAATGCATCAGGCCTCAAGGGCGAGATCAATCGTACGGCGCTGCATATCGACACTGTGCACCATAACCTTGACCCGCTGACCAATCTGCAGCCGTTTTTTGCGGCGTTTTCCAACCAGAGAGTAGCTCTTCTCGTCGTACTCGTAGTAGTCGTCGGTGAGGTTGCGCATATGCACCATGCCCTCAATGGCAAAATCCACCATTCTGACATAGATGCCATAATCGGTTGCACCGGAGATAACGCCCGCATAGACCTTGCCGACATGGCTTGCCATATACTCAACCTGCTTGAGTTTGATCGATTCGCGCTCGGCCTCGACCGCGCTCTTCTCTCGCTCGTTGGAGATCTGGCAGGCCTTCTGGATTCGGTCAGCAATCTCGGCAAGCCGCTTGGAAGGAATTTTACGACGTTTCTTGCGCATCGCCTCGTACTCAAAGAGCAGGCGGTGCACAATCAGGTCAGGATAGCGCCGGATGGGTGAAGTGAAGTGGGTATAGTGCTCAAAGCCAAGCCCGAAGTGGCCGACATTCTCGCCGGTATAGACCGCCTTCGACATGGTACGCAGCACCAGCTCGTTGACCAGAAACTCAATATTGGAACCCTTCACCTGCTGCAAAAGCTCGCGAAGTGCCTTGGCAGAAACAATCGGGCCCTCCTTGGCGCGATTCAGCTTCAAATCAAAGCCAAGCCTTTTAACAAAATTAGCAAGGATAAGCACCTTCTCCTGCTGTGGAGAGCCGTGCACCCTGTAGATCACCGGCTGGGGCTCCTTCTTGTTCTCCTTGAAGGTTTTGGTCAGATATTCAGCCACCTTGCGGTTGGCCAGCAGCATGAACTCCTCAATCAGGCGATGGCTGCCAAGCCGCTCTTTTTTCATCACTTCCAGCGGTTCGCCCTTGCTGCCGAGCTTGAAGCGCACCTCTTCGGTTTCAAAATCGAGCCCGCCATGCTTGAAGCGCTTTTCACGCAACACCACACTGAGCCGATCGAGCAACTGAAGCTCAAAGGCGTACTCACCTTTACCGCGCTTCAGAATCTCCTCAACATCCTCATAGGCAAAACGGCGCTTGGAGTGGATGATGGTTTTGTGAAACTCATGCTTGCGCACTTCACCATCAGCCGTCAGGGTGAAAAAGATGGAGAAGGCCATCCGGTCAACCCCGGGGTTGAGGCTGCACACCTCTTCGGAAAGGCGTGAGGGTAGCATCGGAATCACCCGGTCAACCAGATAGACCGAGGTGGCCCGCTTCATGGCCTCACGATCCAGCGGAGAGTTTTCAGGTACGTAGTGCGATACATCGGCAATGTGCACGCCGATTGAGTAAAGGCCGTCATCCAGCAGCTCAACCGAAAGGGCATCATCAAAATCCTTGGCATCAATCGGATCGATGGTAAAGACCGTTTTGTCACGGATATCGAGCCGACCCTCAAGGTCTGCATCCGTTATCCCCTCGCGAATGGATGAGGTATAGTCAAGCAGTGGCTTTTCAAAGGTCTCGTCAATCCCACGGCTGCGGGCAATCGCGCTCACTTCAACCGCCGAATCGCCGGCCTGGCCGAGGACTTCAAGCACCTTGGCCTGAATCACCCCTTCCTTGGTGAAATCAAGCTCCCCGACAAGCACCTTCTGGCCATCTTTGGCCTTGAGAGAGTTACGAATCGGCACAACAATTTCAGGCAGAATTTTGCGGTCGTCGGCCTTCACCACAAATTTGCGGTTAGCCTTGGTCAGCGTACCCACAATGGTTGAAATGCGACGGTTAATCACCTTCTGCACCGCGCCTTCGCAGCGCTGATGGGGAGTAGATTTTGAAGAGTAGGTATCGGGCACCTTTGAAACCAGCACTTCGACCTCATCACCGTGCAAAGCAAGAGCAAGGTCACCGGCCTTGATGAAAATATCGTCATCAAAACCCTCTACATCAACAAAGCCGTAACCGTTGGGATGGGTGGTAATAATACCGGTATAGCTTTTGGCGGCTGCGTAGTGCTCTTTGCCAGGAATCGGAAAGGGCTTGACATGCTCAAGGTGATCCTCGTAGGTCGTGGCCTCAATGACCGGCATCCCGTAACAACGGTTGGAATCCTTGTCAACAACCCCGTCTTCCTGCAACTTGTGCAGAACATACCAGAAACCGGGAAGCTGCTTTGATTCGGTATACCCCAGCACTTTAGCCAGTTCTACCGATTTGAACCGCTCGCCCTCATGATCGGAAAAAAAGGTGACGATTTCAGCCCCGAGAGAGCTTTCACCCCGCCTGAAAAGAAATTCGTTGATCAGGATATGATCATTTGCCCTCACCCGCTCCCCGCTCACCCGTGAGGGATGCGTGTTTTTACTGCCACCGGAGGGTTTTGATTTTCGGTTATAACGTTGTCTTCCCACTACATTCGATTGTTTATGTTAGTACATCTATTTCCGGGAATGTGCCTTGCGTGCCACCAGACCCATCCATTCAGTAACAACCTTTTTATGAAGTAACAAGTTAACAACATAAAAACAGTTCAGCAAAATATCAGTAAAAGGTAAACAAGCTTCATGCCTGCAACCCTGTTATACTGCAGATGCCAGGGATAAAAACCCTGTGCCCTGAAGAGAATGATTAACCTGAGATTCGTTAATGAGTTATTTCAGGGGAGTTCTGCTGACAGATACGGTCATGACTAAAACTTTCCAAGTATTAACATAATGAAAAGAAGCCATAAAACACCCTCTGCGCCGGCAATTTTCCTCTGTTTCGCCCCTGTTATCCCTCAATGAGTCCAAAAGTAGGCTGAAACCGGTTGCCGATTGAGTGTAGAAGGCGTTCATCCATCCACTCTGCCCTGGAAGTTTCCGGAGATTTTTCCGAACAATAACGGTTTTCGGATGCTCCTTTTCAGGAGTTTTTCCTTAATCGCCACCATTGTGATTCGTTGCCTGACTCTCGTGAAAAGCAGAAAAATGTTTACCTTTTACAAATTCTCTTCTATCCCTGAATCAGAAAACCCCCTAACCTGCAGGACAAGCATGATCCATAAACTTCTTTTTTGCCTTCTCTGCCTCACCCTGCTTGGCGGAAGAGCAGAAGCCGACACATTGACCAGACTGCAAACCATCAAGCTTGGGGCCGAACAGGGAAACGCCGAAGCCCAGAACAAGCTTGGCGCCTACTTCGAATTAGGCCTTGGCGTCACTCAGGATGACGGTGAAGCGGTCAAGTGGTATCGTCTTGCTGCCGATCAAGGCTACGCCGAAGCCCAGTTCAATCTCGGCGAGATGTACGAAGCGGGCAAGGGAGTGGCAAAAAATATGCCTTTGGCCATAGCCTGGTACGAAAAAGCCTGCAAAAACGGCTGGAAGTGCGCCTGCA
This sequence comes from uncultured Chlorobiaceae bacterium, assembly GCA_903839405.1. Classification (GTDB taxonomy): domain Bacteria; phylum Bacteroidota; class Chlorobiia; order Chlorobiales; family Chlorobiaceae; genus Chlorobium. The sequence goes on along the minus strand of CAIMCD010000027.1, from coordinate 2,683 downwards.
GATCCTTAGGCCTCTTGACCGATAATGAAGGATGCCATTGAGCCGGAAGTTCCCGCTCTACCTTGAACTTGATACCAGCTCATCCGGCGGAATTGGCAAACCGGGACACTGCACCATGTATGGAATCTCCGGCGACACCCACTCCCGCCACTCCTTGCGGCTCATGTTGCGGGTAAGTTTTTTGCCGAGTTCGTCAGGCCAGATATACCTTAACTTGCCGCACACTTCGAAACCGCTCACAACTGCAGGAATACAATCTTTTTTGTATTATACCTTTATGCATCCCTGAGCGCTTTTGAATTTCATCAAATACTTTGCAAGGCTCAACCCCACTGGTAGCAGCATTGGTTCATAAAACCTAATTGTCACATAATAATGCAGGACATAAAAAGTGCCTTCTCGATTGTTGTTACCGGTGACGTTACCATCGACTGGAACATCGCGCACAACTCAAGCGCCTTGCAGGAACAAACCGAATGGACGGGCAAGGCAAAAAGCAACATGCACTGGCAGTACGGCAGCGCGGCTCTGCTTGCTGACCTTATCACAACCATGACAACCCAGCCGGCGAGCGGCCTCCCGCTTCCCGTTACGGTCATAAGCCCCGATACTCCAACCGACTCCCCTTTAACCCTTTACGATCCCCGATACGTGCATAGCTATGCGGTATGGGCTCAATACCGCGACAAGGAACCGGGAAAAACCGAGTTGAGTGACCCTCACTGGCGGGTTGAGCGCTTTTTGGGCCTTGACTTGCCATCCGAAGGAGCCGCCGGGCAAAATGGAGAAAATCATGCTCCAAAGGGAGATGTAAATGCAAACATTATCGTCATTGACGACAGCGACCTTGGCTTCAGAAACGATCCTGCGCTTTGGCCTCAGGCAGTAGGCCGCCCGGCCCTGAATGAACCGGCACCGTGGATTGTTGTCAAAATGTCCACCCCCGTTGCAAAAGGAGAGTTATGGGAGCACCTTGTATCCAACTTTGCCGACCGGCTTGTCGTTGTCTTAACCATTGATGATTTGCGGCAATCTAAAATTCAGGTCAGTGCCCGCATTTCATGGGAAAGAACGGCTGAGGAACTCAACTGGGAACTGACCCACAATCCGGAAGTTAACGGCCTGACCAATGCGGCATACTGCATTGTATCATTTGGCCCGACGGGTGCGCTGCTGATACCGGGACGAAACAGGTCTGAAAAAAGAGCTACCCTGCTTTTTGATCCGTTCTGCATGGAGGGAGACTGGGCTCCGGGAAAAGGAATGATGATCGGCAAAACCTCTACCCTTGTGGCAGGTATTGTTCGCCGCATCATACTTGATCCTGCTAACCCTGACTTTAAAAAGGGAATCCAGTCGGGCGTTGCAGCAATGCGCTACCTTCAAAAGAGCGGCTATCGTAGCGAATCTGAATCCGTAACCCGCTTGCACTTCCCTACTGACGGTGTCATATCAGCACTGAAAAGCAAAGAGGCTCTCTTGGCAGAGGCTGAACTCCCGGCCACTCGTATCAACAGTTCAGCTCACTCATCTTTCTGGACAATCCTTCAAACAAGCTCTCAGGAAAGCCTTGAGGAGGTATGCGAAAATATTGTGCTGGATGGTACAAAAAAGGCTTTAAAAAATGTCCCGATTGGAAAATTCGGAGATCTTGTTACGGTTGATCGTCAGGAGATTGAGTCACTCAGAAGCATCTATAACCTGATTACGGAATATTGCAACCGGGATGAAGAGCGGCCTGTTTCAATTGCCGTCTTCGGCCCTCCCGGTTCCGGCAAATCGTTTGCCGTCAAGCAGATCGCCAAGGTTGCCAATCCGGATAAAATTGCCGCGAAAACGCTGACCTTCAATCTCTCCCAATTCAACACGCATCATGAGCTGATTGACGCCTTTCATCAGATTCGCGATATCGGCCTCTCCGGTAAAATACCCCTGGTCTTCTGGGATGAGTTCGATACAACGCTTGATGGCAAACCGCTTGGCTGGCTGCGCTTCTTTCTGGCTCCGATGCAGGATGGAGAGTTTCAGCAGGGTCAGCTCACCCATCCTATCGGAAAAGCTATTTTTGTTTTCGCAGGCGGCACACGTTCCTCTTTTAATGCATTCACGAAACAAGAAGCACTGGCCGAGGCCAAGGGCCCGGACTTTCTCAGCCGCCTGAAAGGGTTTCTCAATGTGCTCGGCCCTAATCCTCAGGAGTCGGATGGACGAGATGACCCCTATTTCATTGTGCGCCGGGCGCTCCTTCTACGCTCACTTTTCGAGCGACTTACCCCACATTTACTCAACGACAATAAACTGCAAATCGCCGATAAAGGAATCCTGCGCGCATTCCTCCACATCAAAAAATACCATCATGGCTCCCGCTCAATGGAGTCCATTGTCGCCATGAGTCGGCTTGTCCATGCCACCCATTTCAACCGCTCATACCTCCCTCCCGAAGAGCAGCTTGGACTGCATGTTGATCCAAACGCATTTATTGCGCTGCTCCATCATCTGGAACTTGAAGGAGAGCTTCTTGATACATTAGCGAGACTGAATCATCAGTTTTTTTGTCAAACTCTGAAAGCTCAAGGATATGAATGGGGTGAGGCAACTGATGAAAGCGCAACTCCCAAAAAACACAGCTCTCTTGTGGAGTATGATGATCTGCCGCTTCACGAGCAGGAACAAAATCGCGGTG
>CAIMCD010000026.1 GCA_903839405.1 uncultured Chlorobiaceae bacterium | reverse complement strand
GCGGAGAAAATCATCAAGTACGGCATCGGAAATCTGGTCGGCAACCTTGTCCGGGTGTCCTTCTGATACGGATTCTGAGGTAAAGAAATACCTTGACTGTGACATATTGGTAATTAAGGTTTTGATTAAACAAACAACAGTATTTAACCGCTCAATCGGGATTATGGAGTCCACCGGAATCAGCACGCTCTTGATCCTAGAAAAAATGGCTTTTAACTGGAGGATTTTTCAGGGCATCTATAATCAACAATATTAGGCGTGAAGTGGCAATCCCGCCTATGGGGCATATCGCATACCCTAAACAGGTGAGTTATTGAGCCTCGTTCAGGAACTGCTCAACCGGAGATGAGGCTCTATGAAGCGTGATTGGCGTAATGAAAAACACTGAGGGTAGAGTGGCCGGAGAAGTAAAGAAATTATATAGATCAAAAGCCATTGATCTTTTAAAAATATATCCCTAACTTCCCGTTAAGGCACTAGCTATACTGCCAAATCAGTAACCGCACAACTACGTCCGATGGCCAACCTCCGATACCCTACCCTTGAAATAACCGAAAGGAGCCACTGGCAGTGCCATCATCCTGAAGCCGGTTATACCAAACGGACCAAGGTGATTGATGGTGATATCGTCCACATCTGGATTGAGGCAGAGCATGGTATTGTGCTGGAGATTATGGATGTTGAGCTCCTTGAGATGGTGCTCAATGAGGCAGGGCTTCTTGCACGACAGTTTCACATCATCTGGGACTTATCAAACGTTACCGATCTTTCCTACAACTACAAGCTGGCGATTACCAACCTCCTCTTTAACTGGAGACCCGCTTTCGGAATCATAGGTTTCTACAATATTTCCAGCTCAATGCAGGTCATGGCGGAATCGTTTGCAGCGGTTGTGCCCGAAGATCTGCACATCATTCTGACCGACACCTATGAGGATGTCATGGAGCAAGTGATGGCATTCAAGTCAGGAGAGTTTGTGCTGAATGAGTACAACACGGTGGAGAACCCGGAGGAAGAGTCCATAAAAAAACGTTTTCTCGAAGCGATTGCAAGAATCTCCTGGCTTAATATGCTTGAAGAGCGTATAGCGACACCCCCGCCTGATAGCCGCTACTATCCTTTTTTCAAGGCCATCGATTCCATGCGCCAGGATCTCCAGACAAAAGAGAGAGAGAAAGAACATGAGCTCAAGCGCCTACAACACGAGTATGAACATCACCTGAACCAGATGACGATAAAAATGAATGCGCAAGCGGAAATGAACAAAAAAACCTCTCACGATTTTGAAAAAGAGATAGCTGTGCTTAAAACAAGAATTGCCAACCAGGATATGGAGCTGACCAGAGTATCCATGGCAATTGCCGAAAAAACATCGGCTTTACGTAATCTGCTTGACCAGATACACGCCCTTGAAATTGACAGCGCCTTAAAGAGAAGGATGACTGACTCATGTTTGAACCTTATTGAGACCGAAACAATTGAAAAACGCCTGAACATTGAACTGACCGAGTCCGATTCGGTATTTCTCTCCAAGCTGCAGAAAAAACATCCCAACCTCAACCAGCGTGAGCTGCGCATCAGCCTGCTGGTCAAGTTAAACTACGATACCCGGGAGATCGGGCGTTCCGTAGGCATGTCGACAAGGGGGATGGAGAGCATCCGCTACAGGATGCATAAAAAGCTTGGCCTGGACAAACACCAGTCCATCAAGACCTATCTCTCCGATCTCTCGGTCGAATAACTAATGCGCTGACGACTAGCTCTCCAGGAAAAGAAAATGGCAGCAGGAGAAATAAAAAAAGCCCGGCTTCAACCGGGCTTTTCTCATCTTAACAATGCAGTTACTCACTTACCATCCGTACTCTAAATAAACACGGTAGGTGTTGATCAGCAGGAAGGCCAGAACACCAAGACCCAAGAAGGTAAAGACAGGACTCTTCTCTTCTCGTGAAGCCCTGTGATCAAGGAACGGTACTGCTGCCCATACAAGTCCTCCGATAGTCAAGAGAACAATAGCAACAAGTTCTCCACCTTCAAACTTGAGATCTTTAAGCATCTGGAACTCAGCCCAGAAATACCATTCAGGCTTAATGCCAACAGGTGCAGGAGCAAGCGCATTGGCTTTCACTCCTATTCCCCATGGGTATATTGCTGCCAGATAAAGAAGCAAAGCAAAACCGATAAGCCAGCCGATTCCATCTTTTGCAAGGAAGGTAGGGAAAAACTTCTCATACCCTTTAATCATACCAGACTCCTTGTAACCAATCGGGGCTGATGTGCCGAGAATCTGAACAAGAGCCAGATGGGCTGAAAGCAACAGGAGGATAAGGCCGGGGAGCAAAACAACGTGCATGGAAAACATCCTCGTAAGTGTTTCGCCACTGACATCGTCACCACCACGAAGAATACTGACAAGTAATGCACCGCCCGGGGCAACTTTTGGAGTTTCGGTACCAACCTGGGTAGCAAAGAATGCCAGTTCGTTCCAGGGAAGCAGGTATCCGGTAAATCCAAAGCCAAGGGTCAGGACAAGAAGAATAAAACCACTCACCCACATAAGCTCACGGGGTTTGCGGTAAGACTTCATAAAGAAGGTGCTGAACATGTGAATAAATGCCATCATAGCCATGAGGTTGGCCGACCATGCATGAACCTGGCGAAGCAGCCAGCCAAAAGGAACCTCTTGCTGAATAAAGACAAACGAAGCAAAAGCATCCGCTTCGGTTGGCTTGTAGTACTGCAGGAGCAAGAGTCCGGTCACTATCTGGATAATGAAGAAAAAGAGGGCAAGACCGCCAAAGTAATACCAGAAAGAGAGGCGATGCTTGGGAACTTCTTTTTTCTTCAAATAATCGATAATGGGAAGCACCACATAAAAGCGCTCCTGGAACCATGCACCCAACGAACTGACACGGGAATCCTTGTAGGGATTCGGATCCGGACGATCGACCGGTGGTTTATAAACGCCACCTTGTGCAGCCGCAGGTTTGGCAGCAGCTGGAGCAGCGGGCTTTGCCGCAGCAGGTTTGGCAGCACCCGGAGCAGCCGGCTTGGCGGCACCCGGAGCAGCGGGTTTCGGCTTGGCCGGAACATTTCCAGCCAAAGCGTTCTGATTGTTTTCAGCCATATTTCCTGACTCCCTTGGTTTTCAAGAATTAAAGGTTACGCTTTTGCGATAATAAGATTTTCACCCTCAACCCGCGCTTTAAAGGCGGCTAAAGGTAACGGCTGCGGACCCGAAATGATTTCGCCGGTCTGCTTGTATTTTGCTCCATGGCAGGGGCAGGCAAGAAGATTCTGGGCAGTATCCCAATGCACAAGGCAACCCAGATGGGTACAAACCGCACTGCATGCCGTCAGTTTTCCGCCATTGTTGACAACAATGACACGGTCCTTGTTAAACTGATAGATCTTGAATCCCTTGTCGGGTACTTCGGAAGCCTTGCCGACAACCAGTTCCTTGACGTTCTTGACTGTCCTGGTTGGTGGAATAATGTACTTGACAACCGGATAGAGCGTTGATATGGCAACTACCGCACCAATACCCCCAACAACTTTTCCGAGAAAACTGCGCCGCTCAAAATCAGCCTCTTTCATTCCCTGTTCACGGGCTTTGACACCGGAAACAGCACCGGATGAAGAGAGTGGAGCACCATCTCCAAGTGCGCCCATCCTTGACGGGCTCTTGAAATTACCTTGTTGTGCCATTACGATCTATCTCCTTTTTAAAACTTTTATTATAAATAATCAAAAGGCAAATACCTCCGGCGGTTCAACGATAGTCACTGTCGTTTGTTTTAATCATCCATTATTATCCTGGAACAGTGACCGTTATGAAAGCAGTGCAGGATAGTGCAAACAAACTCTGAATTTATATTTTTTTTACCTATAAATCCAATCCAAAGCGTGTTTAAAATTATTATAATTGTTGTACATCACTGACGGCTCCCCCTCCCGCCATATCCGGCTACGGATAAAAAACTGCATCAGTCGGGACTGCAGTGGTGCCGGGTTGAGAAATTCCGATATACCCTTTATTCCCGGTAAGTTGCGTCCATCAATCTGCAAAGAGAGTGCTGAAGCAAACCTGAGGTAAAACGGCCCGGAGTCCAGTATCCTCTCGTGATGAATCCTGAGCGAAATATCCTCATGCTGCAAGAGAAGATCCTTGCTATGCAGAGGGAAAAAAAAACCGCGCTGGAAATTACGCTCACTGAACTCTACCGAATCAAGCACCGTGGTTTTTTCGCTCAGATTATCCTGAAGCACCAACAAGGTAAGAGGTTGATACTCATTGTTTTTAAAAAAAATCACATAATAGACCAGATCAACCTCGCCGAAAAAGGCCCGACCCCAATACCAGCGTGCAATATACTCATGCATGGGCCGGTTACCGAGATTGTGGTCATGATATCCGGTCGCTCTGACCGCAATCGTACGGAGTGCGTTGGAACCCTGTTCAATAATTTCAATTGTGCCTGTAACATCAGCCTTCGAAACGCTCAAAAACCACTGGTGAAGCGGAACCTGACCAGCATTGTTCCCATCTTTTTTTTCGTAAACCACTCTTCGGCGTGATTTAAACACAAGAGTTGCCTTGAGTGCTTTATGACGGGCAGGAAAAAGAAAATCAATATCAAGATGGTACTCGTCACAGACCGGGTCATAGCTGAACCGGTTGTTTTCAAACCGGACACCAATAGCAGAGCGGCTGCTTTCAAAAAGGGCGCTATGGCCTTCTTTTATAAAATTAAGAGTCTCGCATCCATTTTCATATAACTGAAAGCTGAACCCTGCATAGCTCGACGGGTGCGGAGGTGTGGCTGTTATACGGTTTTTCCATTTCTCGTAATGACTGGTGTAATAGGGCGAAAAGGGGAAGCCGGCAAACCAGATAAGTACAAAGGACAATCCACTTTCCGGGTCTTCAGCATCAAAATACCACCACTCATAAGCACCCGGCTCCTGCATATCATGCCAAACTTCCTGATCAGGTTCTGTGGTAATATTCATTCCCGAAGATAATAATATTCAAACCCTGATGCGTAGCCTGATGCCTTGCATGACATTATGTTAATCCGGTAATATGGAGAAGCAGGAAAAAAGGAGCAGACTTGATCTTGAATTAACCGAAGTTATTTTAAAGTAAACTACGGTTAACGGTTGTGGACAGAGAGGGAATCGAACCCACGACACAAGGATTTTCAGTCCTTTGCTCTACCAACTGAGCTATCTGTCCTTTAAACGAGAGGCAAAATATAGGAATATTTTGTTTCACAACAAAAGAAAAACATGCGGAGCACGCATTTAGCCCAAGCTCCGCACAGCGAGCGATCTATGAGACCGGAAAAGTAATAACCTCAATTCCTTTACGAATACGACGGAGTACGGTCTCTTTTCCAAGCACCTCAAGCATATGGTAAAGACTCGGGCCGAAGCTCACGCCAGAAGCGAGAATCCGGAGAGGATGGATCAAAACTGCCGGCTTGAGCCCCTTGGGAGCCACAAACTCCTTGAGCTTTACCTCAATGGTATCAGCACTGAACTCTTCGATCAATTCAAGTTCAACGCTAAACTCCTGAAGAAGATCGTTAGTCTGGGCAACCCATCTCTTTTTAACACTCTCCTCATCATAGGATTCCGGCTCAAAAAAGAAGTAGGGAGAGAAGGTCACAAATTCATGCTCAAAGCCGACACGCTCGCGCATAAGTTCTACAACTTTCTCAAGATACTCCTCACTGGTGATCAGCTCCTTCGGCATCAGGGACTCTCTCTTGGCAAGCTCAGCAAGCAGAAGCGGTCGGACCACCTCAACAAGCTTCTCTGCGGGACGGTTCTTGATATACTGCTTTTCAAGCCAGTTAAGTTTATCGATATTAAAGACCGCACCGGCTTTGCCGACCCGTTCAAGCGAAAACTTGTTGATCAGTTCCTCCATGCTGTAAACCTCCTGCTCACTTCCATCTCCCTCATTCCAGCCAAGCAGAGCAACAAAATTAACGATAGCATCACTGCTGTACCCTTTGCGGATATAATCCTCAACGGCAACATCACCCTGGCGTTTGCTGAGTTTTGAACGGTCCGGATTGAGCAACAGAGGCAGATGGGCAACCTTGGGCGGTTCCCAGCCGAAAAATTCATAGAGCAGAAAATGCTTCGGCATGGAAGGAAGCCACTCCTCTCCTCTTATAACATGGGTACACTCCATCAAGTGATCGTCGATGACACTGGCAAAATGGTAGGTAGGAAAGCCGTCCGACTTCATCAGCACCTGGTCATCAATCGTGGCAGAATCAAATTCAATAGGCCCGCGGATCATATCCTCAAACCATACGGAAACATAATCAGGTACTTTCATGCGGATAACATACGGCGCACCCTCATCTAGTTTCTTTTGGATCTCACTTGCGGGCATGGAACCCCCCATCTCTGCAGGGAGCCATTTTCGGTTATATTTCGGCTGAAGCCCCTGCTTGAGCTGAAGCTGGCGATTTTCCTCCAACTCCTCGGACGTTGCAAAACAGTAATAGGCATGCTGGTCATCAAGCAGTTGCTGACAATATTTGCTGTAAATAGCCAGTCTCTCGGACTGCACATAGGGCCCGTAATCTCCGCCGAGCCCAGGGCCTTCATCCGGCACAATACCAGCCCATTCAAGAGCCTTGATAAGATTCTGCTGCGCACCCTCTACCATTCTGGTGCGATCAGTATCTTCAATTCTGAGAATGAAGTCTCCATTCAGTTTTTTGGCAAACAGGTAGTTATATAAAGCGGTTCTCAGTCCGCCTACATGTAAATATCCTGTGGGAGAAGGAGCAAACCTGGTTCTAACCCTTTGACCAACCATAATCCGTGCGTCGTACTGTTAATTTATTTTCAGGGAACTCTCGCAAGAGCTGTGAATTTAAGAAAAACTCCCTGTTTTTGTAGAAAGAAGATAAGAGATTAAGCGGAAACTCTTGAGAAACGACCGAAGAGATGCTGAATTAATATTACTATAACCGGTTTTTTTAATAAACTTTTTGTTTTCCGTTGCAGTTTTACTTTTAATTACTTTAAATGTAGTAGCTTACATTTAATACTTTACGCAACCTATTTTATGGCGGAAAATCAAGTGCAGAAGTCAGGAAAAGATGCTTCCCGAAATAAATTCAAGCCGGTAAAAGAGGAGGAGCGTCCAGCCGGATGGTTTCAGGGAAAAGGAGGCCAGCAGGAGAAATTTCCGCGATTTCTCCTCTTCATGATGCTTGCACTCTTGATGCTTTTTATCTTTCAACGGTTTTTTTCGAGCACTGAAAACCCTGAAATCACCTATAACGAGTACCGCTCGATCCTGCTGAAGGAGATGGTGACGGATATTACGGTCAAAACATTTGAGGATAAATCCGCGCTCCTGAACGGAAGACTGAAAGCAAGCACCCAACTGCAGCTTGTCAACAAAACAACCTTGCAGAGTGATCGTTTTGCGGTCAGAATTCCCTCATTCAGCCTTGAGCAGGCCGACCTTTTGGCCGCAAAGGGAGTCCAGATCAAGATTGAGAACGGCACCAGCCCCCTGAACACCTTTTTCATCCTGTTTGGCCCGTGGATTGTTTTCGGCGCAATTTATTTTTTCATCTTCAGGCGAATGAGCAATCAAAACGGCTCACAGGCAAAAAATATTCTCAGCTTCAGCAAAAGCCGGGCAAAACTGATCAGCGAATTTGACGTCAAGGTCACCTTCAAGGATGTTGCGGGCGTCGATGAGGCGGTTGAGGAGCTGCAGGAAACGGTCGAGTTTCTCACAAATCCTGAAAAATTTCAGAAAATCGGCGGGAAAATACCAAAAGGAGTGCTCCTTCTCGGGCCTCCCGGAACCGGAAAAACCCTTCTTGCCAAAGCCATTGCAGGTGAAGCCAAGGTGCCCTTTTTCTCAATATCCGGTGCTGATTTCGTTGAAATGTTTGTCGGTGTCGGCGCAGCAAGAGTGCGCGACCTGTTTGAACAGGCAAAAAAAAATTCGCCCTGCATTGTCTTTATCGATGAGATTGATGCTGTGGGACGAAGCCGGGGAGCTGGTCTGGGCGGCGGTCATGATGAGCGGGAGCAGACACTCAACCAGTTGCTGGTTGAGATGGACGGCTTTACGACAAACGAAAATGTTATTCTGATTGCAGCAACCAACCGGCCTGATGTGCTTGACAGCGCACTGCTTCGTCCCGGCAGGTTTGACCGCCAGATTACAATCGACAAACCCGATATCCGGGGACGTGAAGCTATTCTGAAAATTCATACCGTCAAAACGCCGCTGGACGGAGATGTTGATATCCGCATTCTGGCCAAAAGCACTCCCGGCTTTTCCGGTGCTGATCTTGCAAATCTGGTCAACGAGGCCGCACTACTTGCGGCACGCAATGAGCAAGTGCTGATAACGGCAAACAATTTTGAACAGGCTCGCGACAAGGTGCTGATGGGACCGGAAAGAAAAAGCATGTTTATTTCCGATGAGCAGAAAAAACTGACGGCCTATCACGAAGCCGGACATGTGCTTGTTTCAAGCTTTACCAAAGGATCGGATCCTATTCATAAGGTGACCATCATTCCAAGAGGCCGGAGTCTGGGGCTTACAGCCTATCTCCCCCTTGAAGACCGCTACACCCATAACCGGCAATACCTCTTGGCAATGATCACCTATGCACTTGGAGGCCGGGTGGCTGAAGAACTTATTTTCAGTGAAACCAGTACCGGTGCAGCCAACGATATTGAAAAGGCAACCGATATTGCCCGCAGAATGGTTCGGCAATGGGGCATGAGCGAAAAGCTCGGCCCGATAAACTATGGAGACAGCCAGAAAGAGGTTTTCCTTGGAAAGGATTACTCACATGTACGCGAGTACAGCGAGGAAACCGCCCTGCAGATTGATGTTGAAGTGCGCAATATTATTATGGAGTGCATGGAAAACGCCAAAAAAATTCTCAGCGAAAAAAGCGACGTTCTGCACCGCCTTGCCACGATGCTGATTGAAAAAGAGTCGCTCAATGCAATGGAGATTGATGCCATTATAGGCCAAAATCAAGTCGTTACGGGACTCTCAATCTCATGAATAAGTCAATAATTGGAACCAACTATCCATGCAACTCATTATAATGCTTTGTATAGGAATGGTTGCAGGAGTTCTGGCAGGAATGTTTGGGGTTGGTGGAGGCCTTATTATTGTTCCGGCTCTGGTGCTTATTTTTGGCATGACACAGCATAGTGCCGTTGCAACCTCCATGATGGCCTTGCTTCTGCCGGTCGGCCTTCTTGGTGTGATGGAGTATTACCGGTGCGGGAAAATTACAACGGAGAACATCTGGTTTGGTCTTATCATTGCGGCAGGACTTTTTTGCGGAGCGTATTTCGGAGCAAAAATAGCAACAAATCTCTCAAGTGAGATGCTGCGCAAAACTTTTGCTATTTTTATTGGAATTGTTGCCATTCATTTGTGGTTTAAATAATTACAGACTTCATAATAACCTAAGCCATATATCACCATGGGAAACACAACCACAAAAGCTGATCTGGTCAATGTTATTGCCCACAGGACCGGTTTGACGAAAAATGAAACGGAATCTGTGGTAGACTGTCTGTTTGAAAGCATCATTGATTCTCTGAAAGCTGGAAAACGTATTGAAATCAGAGGGTTCGGATCATTCAACATCAGGTTTAAGAATCTTCGCCAGGCCAGAAATCCGAGAACAGGCGAAAAAGTCACGGTAGATCCCAAGAATGTGCCGACATTCAAGATTTCAAAAGAGTTCAAGCACGCAGTCAGTGAAAGCCTGAAAACTGGTGACGAATGATGATTCCAGGCTGATCTCCGGAATGAAACAGGTATAAACACTGCCTGTTGGGAGCGAGCAAAGCTCCATTCCGGAGACTCCTCATTGAGCCATTGCAGGGATCGTGAATCACTTTTGGGCTGGTTCAAGCTTTTTTTTCTGAAAATCCAGATGAGTGAACAACCGCTTGTGCACCGGTTTGGTATTGTTTTAGCTTTTTTCAGCGTCACAACCGGATATGCGATACGATCAGTTCGCAAAAAAAGAGAGTGACACAAAGAGAGCACGAATCTATCTGAACAGGTAGCTCCTTCTATTTAACGATTCAAACCGCATCTCTTATTACTAAAAACACCAAAAGGATTTTGTCCTGCAGGTTTAATGATTTGAAAGAACAAGGAGGCCGCTTCATAACTCACGTTATGAAGCGGCCTCCTTAGCTCGCAAAAAAGCTTTTTATTCAAAGTAACGCATTTCTCTTCAGGGCTTTAACACCAAGAAAGCGTAATCACGTAGTTCACCCCGGCGCCTACTCTCCTTCAAATTCCGTCAAGGAAAAAACCGTGTATCCTTTTTCAAGGATTCGTCTCTCCCCGCCGATATCCGGCAGGTTAACGATGAACGCCATCTCGGAAACAACACCTCCGACTTTTTCCACTAATGCCGCCGCCGCAAGAGCGGTACCTCCGGTGGCAAGCAGATCGTCAACCAGAAGAACCTTCTGACCTGCCTCAAGCGCATCAGTATGAATCTCGATTTTATCACTTCCGTACTCAAGCTCATACTCCTGTGAAACAACGTCATAGGGAAGTTTTCCCGGCTTTCTGACCGGAACAAACCCCTTGCCAAGCGTGTAAGCTAAAGCACCACCAATAATAAATCCTCTGGCCTCTATGCCAACAATCACATCAAAATCGTCACCCTTCAACAAATAGTGCTGGGTAAGGTTGTCGATGGCCAACCTGAAACCTACCGGATCCTGGATAAGGGTGGTAATATCACGAAAAAGAATCCCTTTTTTGGGGTAATCGGGAATCGAACGGATACGGGATTTTATTGGCATGGGGTGTGAAATTAAGTTGATAATGCTGGTATAACCGAACACAGAAATTTAAGATAACAGTCTTCCTTTTAAATTCAAATCATCATCCATCCCCACGATCCTCACCGGCAGTTCATGACCCGTCAGTTGTTGCAGAGGGGTGTTTGCGGCACTCTCAACCACGACACGGAGATAATTTCGGCTGTAACCACTGCATTGCACTCCCCCGTTTCGCTGCGGCTTACTCTCCTCAAAAAGCACCATGCACTCCGTTCCAATATAACGACTTTTGAAACTGGCCTCTTTTTTCCGGGCAAGTGCACTCAACTCCCGGCTCCGTCGGGCAATCTCCCGGGGAGGAAGAGCCTGCCGCTCCCGGTTTGAGACCTGAGCGGCAAGAGCGGTGCCCGGTCGTATGGAACAACTGAAAACATGGAGGTAGGCAAGAGGAAGTTCTTCAATAAAGCGGCACATCTCGAGGAAATCCTCTTCGGTTTCACCGGGATAACCGACCATCACATCGGCCCCTATGGCACAATCCGCAATACTTTCCACTGCCTGCAACACTTTTGAGCGATAAAGGCTGGTATCATAACGACGTCGCATGGAACCCAGAATACGATCCGATCCGCTTTGCAGAGGAAGATGAAAATGTGGCACTATTTTATCGGATCCTGCAACAAGCGAAATCAGCTCACTCTGAAAAATATCCGGTTCTATCGAACTGATACGGATACGATTGACACTGACGGCCTCAAGCATGCGCAAAAGATCGCAAAAAAGATGCTCTTCAAAGTGATAATCAGCAACATTGACTCCGGTAAGCACAATCTCACGATACCCTGATAATGCAAGGAGATGTGCACGCTCGACAATCTGAAAGGCAGAAAGCGATCTTGATTCTCCCCTCACTAAAGGAATTGTACAATATGAACATCCATAATCACAACCATCCTGTATTTTTAAAAATGCACGAGTTCTTTCTTTACACACTGATACTGGTAATGAATATCCCGGATAGATCGTTTTAAACAGAGACGCTGGAGATACCCTGACAAGGGGAAGAGGAATCGTAGTGGAAGTGATATCGTTATAAAAGGTTATGTTAAATTTATCATTGCTTCCAAGAATAGCATCAATACCATTGATTGCAGAAAGAACATCCGGGCGCAACTGGGAATAACACCCGATAACGGCTATACGGCTCTCAGGATTTCTCTTGATAATTCCCCTTATTTTCTGGCGACATTTCTTTTCTGCCAGCTGTGTTACCGCACAGGTATGAATAATAATAAGTTCTGCTCCTTCTTCAAGCGATGAGATCTCCCACCCTTCGGAACATAACTCGGCAAGAATCGTGGATGTTTCAGCATAATTCAGTTTACATCCAAGGGTTATTGCTGCAACTCTTTTTTTAATAAAGCCTTCCATATCGCCATTTTATCAACATTGCCATACACTGAAAACACTTACCGATATATTCCAGGAACAAATAAAACAATAATAAAAGAATAATAAAATATCATCTTGCAGAGATAAATGTATTGTTATATATTTGCTTCTGATGAGGCTATTGTTATTCAATTAAAAAACGCACACAATGAACAGCATAAAAAAAGATCTTGGGTCACCTGACAAATATGATCTTTTCATTCAGAAAATTGATCATTTTCAATCGCTTGTCGAAGACAAAAAGAACCTTCAGGAACAAATCGCGCAAATTCAGCAAGATTTCCAGGGAAAAATCAAGCCATTGGAAGATGAGCTGTCAAGCGTCATAAAAAAGCTTGAACTGAACCTCTCGAAACTTGAAGGTGCAACGCCGGTAAAAGCTGCTCCATCAAAATATGGCCGCGGTCAGCTTGGAGCTTCAATCAAAGAGCTGCTCCAGTCAAATCCTGAAAAAACCTTCAAACCTCGGGATATTGCTGAAGCTCTTAATACAAAAGGAACTACAGTAAGTCTTTGGTTTAATAAATATGGCTTGACCGATCCTGAAATCGAACGCATCCCTTCCGGCAAAGAGGGCAAACGTTTTGTTTACAAAATAAAGTAAGCCGACCGAAACACCCATTTCGATAAGAAAGCGCACTCTGGTGCGCTTTCTTATTTGGCTAAAAAATCATCTAATAGCCAAGACTCCGCTTATTCCTGTAAAAACTCAGCGCAAGAGCGACCATAACCATATTCCCCACAAGAGAAGAGCCTCCATAAGAGACAAAGGGCAGTGGAACACCAATAACCGGAATCAGACCAACGGTCATGCCGATATTGATAACCACATGAATAAACAAGAGTGATACAAAGCCGGCAAGAGTCAACTCAACAAAACGGTTTTTAATGGAAAAAATTGCCCAGATCAACCGCAGAATGAGCGAAAGATACAGCGCCATCAAGAGAGCAGCCCCAATAAAACCAAGTTCCTCTGCAATAACACAAAATATAAAATCCGTCCACTGGGCTGGAATAAAACGCAACTGTGTCTGCGTTCCCGCAAGAAACCCTTTTCCCAAAAAGCCACCCGAACTTATTGCTATTTTTGCCTGCAGGGCATTATATCCTGCTCCCCGGGGATCAGACATCGGATCAATAAAGGTCTGAAGCCTTTTCATCTGATGCGGCTTCAGTATCTCTGCTGCAAAACGGTGCGTAAAAAGACCAGCAGCAAGACCTGAACCAATAAGAAGTAACTGATGAATCTTGAATTTTTTATGCTGTAAAAACAGCGCCAGAAAAAAAAGCAGTGCGAGAGCTATAACAAAATAGGTATTAAAAAACCCGGTAAGTATCAGGATAAGCGGAAAATAAAGTAACATGAGAAGATAGATATCAAAACCGGCCATAATAATCATGACCCCGATAAATGGAAAAAAGGTAAGCGTTGTTCCCATATCGGGTTGCAGCATAATAAGAAAAATAGGTATAAAGGGGATAGCAAGAGCAATAAGCAGATGCGGTATTGAATTGATATCCGTTTCATCATCGGAAAGAAATCTTGCCAGTGCCAGAATAGTTGCCATTTTGGCTATTTCAGAAGGCTGAAAACTGAACATACCGATTTTTACCCAGCTTGTCTGTCCAGCAATTTTTCGACCGAAAACCAGAACAGCCACCAGCAAAACAACACCTACAATGTAAAAGATATAGGCATTATCCTTGATAAAACGAACATCATTATAGTAAACAAGTATCATGGCAAGAACGCCAAAACATCCCCATGCCAACTGGCGATAAAAAAGCGAACTATCACCGCCACCGTGCGTTGCGCTGAAAATAGCCATAAGTCCGAACACCAAAAGCCCGACCGTCGGAACCACAAGCCACAGATCAAGTTTTCTTTGTTTTTCCATTCGAGTATTGAGTTAGGCCTTTTTCAATTATCATTAGAGACTATAATTTAGTATAGTACCCGCTCAAAGAGATTGAACCTGTAAAAATAATACCATGGACTCAGCTCCTTTTTCCTGCGGTTTCGCCATTATCATCGGCCCGCCTAATGCAGGCAAGTCAACCCTGCTCAATGAGCTGCTTGACTTTAAACTTTCCATTGTAACACCTAAACCGCAAACTACAAGAAAAAAAATCACCGGCATCTACCACAACAACCAGTGCCAGATCATATTTCTTGATACACCGGGCATCATGAAGCCTCAGCAAAAACTGCATGAGTCGATGCTCTCCATCATCCGTGATACCCTCAAAGATGCTGATGTGGTTATTGCCCTACTCCCTTTTTCAGGCAAAAAAGATCTTTTTGACCGGGAGTTCGCCGAAGAGCTCTTTACCAGTTGGCTGAACCCGGCAGGCAAACCGGTTATTGCCGTGCTTAATAAATGCGATCTGGTCACCAAGGAGCGTCAGGCTGAAGCTGAGGAGATCATCAAAAAAAGCTGGAATCCAGCGGCGATTCTCTCGGTTTCCGCGCTGAAGGGCCTTAACCTCCAGCAGCTTGTTGATGCCACGAGGCCGTTTCTACCCATGCACCAGCCGCTCTATCCTGAAGATACACTCAGCACGGCTCCTGAACGGTTTTTTGTGAGTGAAATAATCCGGGAAAAAATATTTCTGCTCTACGGTCGTGAAGTACCTTATTCGACCGAAGTGGTGATCGACGAGTTCAAGGAGCAGCACGAAGATGACCCTACCAGAAAGGATCTTATCCGCTGCTCGGTCATTGTTGAGCGTGAAACCCAGAAACAGATCCTGATCGGCAGCAAGGGAGCCGCCCTGAAAAAGTTGGGGCAAACGGCAAGAAAGGATATTGAGGAGATGCTTGGCCGCCCGGTTTTCCTTGAGCTCTTCATCAAAGTCCGGCCCGACTGGCGCAAGAATCAGAACTATCTGAAAAGTTACGGTTACTGAAAAAACTTCAAGTCAGATACTGCGGTGGACTACAAGACCCAATCGAACTGGCGGGAAATCCAGGCCTTTCTTCCCAAAGAATATCAGCTTGAAGCAAGTCATTTGCCGTCGGAAGAGTGGTGGCTATGGCATGGACACCAGATTCATCTTGACTGCTTTCGCAATCCCCGGGCAGCAGTGAAAGTGATCTTGTTTCATGGAGTTGGCACCAACGGGCGGCAAATGTCCACCATCCTCGGCTCTCCCCTCTTCCTGCGTGGATTTGAAACCATTGCCATCGACATGCCTGAATATGGTATGACCAAGGTAGCTGCCGGTGCGCTTGTGACCTATAACGACTGGGTTCAGGCGGGCAGTGACCTCATTGATGCCGAGCTTGCAAAAGATAATCGCCCCATCGTGCTCTACGGTCTCAGTGCCGGCGGTATGCTTGCCTGGCACGTGGCAGCACTCAACAAAAAGGTCAAGGGCATTGTGGGCATGACCTTCCTTGACCAGCAGGAACAACAGGTTCGCGATGAAACGGCGCTGAATTTCCTTATGAGTCGTATCGGTGTGCCATTGACCCACCTGGCAGCCAGAACACCACTGGCAACCCTTCGGATGCCGATGAGTCTGGCGAGCAAAATGTCGGCACTGGTCAACAATAAAGCGGCGCTCAAGGCTTGTCTGAAAGACAAAACATCGGCCGGCAAATGGGTCACCATGAAGTTCCTCAGCTCTCTCACGACCTATAAGCCAGTGGTTGAGCCCGAAGCTTTTGATCTCTGTCCGATTTTACTGACACAGCCGGAAAAAGACACCTGGACACCCTTGCATCTCAGCGAGCTTTTCCTCAATCGCATTAGTCGCGTGCCTGTACATGTGGTGGTGCTTGAAAATGCCGGTCACTATCCCCTTGAACAACCCGGCCTGAATCAGTTGTGCGATGCTGTGGTGAAGTTCATTCATTCAGAGTGTCTCACCTGATCATACCCCAATCAAATGCAGTTTTTTTCAACTTCTGGCATGCGTAAAACGTATGACTTGTTGTTTGCGGTACGATATGCACATAAAAAAAGCCTTCCCTGTTGACAAGGAAGGCTTTTTTTATAATCGAAATGAAGAGCAAACAGCAATTACTTACTCTGCGCTTTTCTTCTCGGAAGATTTGACCGGAGGTTCAAGCTCGGCAGTTGCCGCCTCAATCTCCTTCTTCTCATTCGGGTGAGCAGCCAGGTAGGCCTCAATCTCTTCCTTGCTCTTGTCCTTGAAATATTCAAGAGCTGAAAGAATGATACGCTTGTTCTCCTTGTCGAACTCGATAACGCGGAGCGGCAGTTCATCACTGATCTTGAATGATGAGTGGATATCCTTTACGCCACCCTGAAGCAGGTGTGACACCGGCACAAAACCGTCCACATCACCAGGCAGAATCACAATAACGCCTTTTTCGATGATCTGGGAAATCTGGCCAGGGGTTTCTGCACCAACCGCATATTTCTGTTCGAACTCATCCCAAGGATCCTGATTGATCTGCTTGTGACCAAGAGCAATACGACGGGCATGCACGTCAAACTTGAGCACTTTGACATCAAGCTCCTGGTTCTTCTTGACCAGTTCACTTGGATGGCGGATTTTCTTGGTCCATGAGAGATCAGAAATATGAACCAGTCCGTCAACGCCGGGCTCAAGTTCTACAAAAACGCCGAAGTCCGTGATATTGCTGACGGTACCTTTATGCAGGGAGCCCTCAACATACTTTTCAGAAAGCGCAATCCATGGATCCTCGTTCACCCGCTTCATGGACAAGGAGAGCTTGGTGTGATCCTTGTCGATATTAAGAATCATGCACTCAACTTCCTGACCAAGCGTAACAAACTGACCCGGATGCTTGATGTGCTGTGTCCAGCTCATCTCGGAGATGTGGACAAGGCCTTCGATGCCCTTCTCGATTTCCACAAATGCGCCGTAATCGGTAATGGAGACAACGCGGCCCTGGGCTTTGGAGCCGACAGGATACTTGATCTCGATATTCTCCCAAGGGTGAGACTCAAGCTGCTTCATGCCCAAAGAGACTCTCTTGGTGTTCTCGTCAAAGCCGACAACCACAACCTTGATCGGCTGGTCAAGATCAACAACCTCTGAAGGATGGTTGATTCTGCCCCAGGTGATGTCGGTAATGTGCACCAGACCATCAAGACCGCCAAGGTCGACAAAGATACCGAAGTCGGTAATGTTCTTGACTGTACCTTCAAGCACCATGCCCACCTTGATATTGGCAAGCATCTCTTCACGACGGGCAGCGTAGGCCTCTTCGAGAATAACTTTATGACTGACAACAATATTCTGGGTGACCGGATTGATTTTGACAACCCTGAAGTCCATGGTCTGGCCAACAAGTGCGTCGAAATCACGAACCGGCTTGACATCAATCTGCGAACCAGGAAGGAAGGCCTCAACACCGGAAAGAGAGACGGTCATACCACCCTTGACGCGGTTGATAATCTTACCATTGATGATGGTATCGTTTTCAATTGAATCATAGATCTTGTCCCAGATTCTCAAAACGTCAGCTTTCTTCTTTGAAAGAATAAGCTGCCCCATCTTGTCTTCAATGTTCTCAAGATAGACTTCAACATCATCGCCTACCTGAACCTCATCATCGTCACGGAACTCAAGCAACGAAACAATACCTTCCGACTTGTATCCGACATCAATGGTGACATCCTTGTTGGATATCGAAACAATTCTGCCCTTTACAATCTCGTCCTCGGTGATCTCATTGAGCGTGCTTGCATAAAGCTGCTCCATCTGAGCAAGTTCAGCGGGCTCGTAATAAGCAAAAATTTTGATTTTTTTTCTGGAAGGTCTTTCCTTGACCTTTTTCTCCTGTGTGAATGCTTCAGCCATTAATTTTTTCCTTCCTCTCTTGTAAATTAGCCTACTTGCTGCGAGAGATTACAGCATGCGGTTTTGTGGTTAATAAAACAATTGTATTCAAAATATATTGCGGGTCTATCTGCCCGGTTGTCCTGCTATAATTTCGCGAGCAAGATCACAAACCATATCGACCTGAGCCTCAATCGTCAATCCTGATGTATCAATTTCAACCGCTTCAGGATGTTTTTTCAACGGAGCATGCTCCCGTTCAGCATCGGCCCGGTCGCGGCTTTTGATCTCCTCTTCAAGTGACTCAATATCCGGCAACTCACTGCCTTCAGTCATTTTTGCCTTCAGCTCCAGGTAGCGCCGCTTTGCCCGTTCGCGGGCATCAGCAACAAGAAAAATTTTAAGCTCGGCATCGGGAAAAACAACCGTTCCGATATCCCGACCATCCATCACAACTCCCCGCTCCCGGCCGAACTCCTGCTGCATTTCGAGCAGTCGGTCGCGTACCGGCTTGAGTGAACTGATAAAGCTTACCTCCCGGCTAACCCGGTTATCGCGAATCTCCAGGCTCACATCCCGGCCATCAAGAAAAATTTTCTCACCCTGAAAACAGATCGAAATGTTTTCAAGCAAAGCTGAAACGCACTCAGGAGAGCGTCGTACTACCTCCAAACTACCCTGCTCCAAAGCCTTCAGGGTTACTGAGCGGTACATTGCACCGGTATCGATATAGATATATCCAAGCCTCTGGGCAACTTTGCGGGCTGTTGTACTTTTCCCGGATGCTGCTGGCCCGTCAAGAGCAATAATGATACGCTTATTCCCGATTTGCTGTTTCAATGGCATTTTAAATGAGCTTGTCATTTTATAAAAAATATTTGCTTTTTCCAAACATATTGGTTACATGTTAAAACCATATGTGTTTTATTTTCGTGGTTACTCAATCTAGCAAACTCTTTCTTTTATGTCACTTCGCTGCGGCATAGTCGGGCTGCCAAATGTCGGGAAGTCCACTCTTTTTAATGCCATAACCGCAAAACAGGCTGAAGCGGCTAATTACCCCTTCTGTACCATAGAACCCAATGTCGGCACCGTCCTCGTGCCTGACGAACGAATGCAGCTTATTGCAAACGTTGTAAAAACACCGACGCTCGTACCCACAACCCTGGAAATCGTCGATATTGCCGGACTGGTCAAAGGGGCAAGCAAGGGTGAAGGACTCGGAAACCAGTTCCTCTCCCATATCCGCGAAGTCGATGCCATTGTGCATGTTGTACGGTGTTTTGACGACACCAATATTATCCATGTTGAGGGTAGAATAGATCCGGCGGACGACATCGCCACAATTGAGACCGAGCTCATGCTGGCCGATCTGGACAGTATGGAGCGCCGGATTGAACGGCTCAGAAAAAATGCCAAGAAGGAAAAAGAGCTGCTGCTGCAGCTTGCCGTAGCCGAAAAAATACTCACCGGCCTCGGTGAAGGCATTCCTGTTCGCAAAATCGTTGAAACCCCTGAAGAGGAGCTGATTGCCCGCCAATTCTTCCTCATCTCCTCGAAGCCGATCCTCTTTGCAGCCAATGTGGCCGAGAGCGATCTTCCCGACGGAAACAGCTACACCCAAAAAGTAGCGGAGATCGCTGCCGCGTCAGGCTCAAAAATGCTGATTATCAGCGCAAAAACAGAAGCTGAAATCGCCGAACTCCCGGAAGAGGATCGTCCGGAATTTCTTGAAAGTCTCGGCCTTAAGATGTCGGGCCTCGACCGGCTTATCCAGACGGCATTTGACCTGCTCGGCCTGCAGACCTATTTTACCGCCGGCGAAAAAGAGGTTCATGCCTGGACTATCCGCAAGGGTGCCGCTGCGCCGGAAGCGGCCGGAGCAATCCATTCGGATTTTGAAAAAGGATTTATCCGTGCAGAGGTGATGTCATACCGTGATCTTATTGATCTCGGATCGGAGCAGAAAGTCAAGGAAGCCGGAAAACTTCGTTCGGAAGGGCGCGATTACATTGTCAAAAATGGCGATGTGATTACTTTCCGCTTTAACGTCTGAACGATCAATGAGGAAGAGCTGGCAATGCACCATACCATCACCCCTGAAAGTCCTGTAGGTATTTTTGACTCGGGTATTGGCGGCCTGACCGTCCTGAAGGCGGTTCAGGCGGCACTGCCTTCAGAGCGCATTATCTATTTTGGCGATACCGCGCGGGTACCCTACGGCACAAAATCCCAGGTTACAATCCGCAAGTATGCGGCGGACGATACGGCCATTCTGATGCGCTATCAGCCGAAATTGATCATTGTCGCCTGCAACACGGTCTCTGCCCTTGCTTTGGATCTGGTTGAAAAATCATCTGATTCCCTGCCGGTAATCGGGGTGCTGAAAGCCGGTGCAGAACATGCAGTCAAGGTAACCCAAAACGGCCGCATCGGTGTTATCGGCACCCAGGCCACGGTGGGGTCAAATGCTTATGCAAGGGCCATTAACCAGCTTAATGCTGAAATACAGGTTGTCTCACAAGCCTGCCCCCTCTTTGTGCCACTGGCCGAGGAGGGCTTTATTGACCATCCTGCAACCCGACTGATCGCCGAAGAGTATCTTGCGGGAATCCGGAGTGAGGGAATCGATACCCTGGTGCTTGGTTGTACCCACTACCCGATTCTGCGGCGGGTGATTGCCCGTATCATGGGGCCTCAAATCCGTATTATCGATTCGGCCGAAGCGGTCGCCCTCAGAACAAAAACACTCCTTGCGGAATCAGGTTTGCTTAACTCATCCAGCAAAGCATCCACCCCGCACCTCCTGGTCAGCGACCTGCCTCAGAAATTCAGCCAGCTCTATCAGTTATTCATGGGTTCCGAACTGCCGGATGTGGAACTGGTGGAAGTATAACGTTGCCATTTGTCTCCATAGTTGTTACTTTTGTCTTTTCATTTTTGATTTTTAATCCAGCGCAGCGTGAAAGTAAACCTCGACCGAACTTCATCAGGCTTCTGCATCGGCGTGCAGGGAACCATCCATATCGCTGAAGAAAAACTCCGCCAGAAGAGAGGATTATACTCTCTCGGTGATGTGGTGCATAATGAGGTCGAGGTAAAACGCCTTGAAGCGCTCGGTCTGGTCACCATTGATGACACGGCGGTCAGTGAGTTGAAAAATGCTGACGTGCTCATCAGGGCGCACGGAGAGCCTCCCTCAACCTACCGGATTGCAAAAGAGAACAACCTGACCGTTACCGATACCACCTGCCCGGTTGTTTCGCGGCTTCAACTCTCCACCAGGCTCCTCTACCAACTCGGCTACCAGATCATCATCTACGGAAAACATACCCATCCGGAAGTGATCGGCATCAACGGCCAGTGCGACAATCAGGCGATCATTATCAAACATGCCGACCTCAGTGACCCGGAAGAGATAAAGGCTCTTGAGCGCGGCAAGAAAAGTGCGCTCATCTCCCAGACCACCATGGATGTACCGGGATTTTATGAGCTGAAAAGAAATCTCGAAACCCTTTTCGCCAAAGCGGGCAACAATGGTCATACTCCATGGATGGCCATCCGCGATATTGATATTACGGCCGACATGAGCGGTGTGCGCCCCATGCCACCCTATGTATTCAAGGACACCATCTGCCTGCAGGTATCAAACCGCAACCAGAAACTCCACGACTTCGCCCTCGCCAATAGCTGCATTATCTTTGTGGCCGGCAGAAAAAGCTCAAACGGCATGGTGCTCTACAATATCTGCAAGGCCGCCAATCCCCGGAGTTTCTTTATCGAAGACAGCGATGAAATTAAGCCGGAGTGGCTGCAAGGAGTTGATGGCAAGCGTGTTGAGAGTGTCGGCATATGCGGAGCCACATCAACACCAATGTGGCTGCTTGAAAAAGTCGCCCTCTTTATTGAAAAAAATTTCGGCGAAGCGCCTCTCTGACGCCAACAACAACCCGTAACGCTTCTTTGGGCCTACCCATATGAATCAACTCTCTTTGACCATCAACCAGCAGCCGGTTACAGCCGCACCCGGAACCTCGATTCTTGATGCCGCAACAGTGGCTGGAATTGCTATTCCGACCCTCTGCTTTGATAACGCGCTTGAAGCAACAGGTTCATGCTGGATGTGCATTGTGGAGATCAAGGGAAAAAACCTCTTTGTGCCGGCATGTCATACCGAGATTTCGGAAGGGATGGTTATTGAAACCGAAAATGAAACCCTAACAGCCATGAGGCGCCAGAGTCTTGAGAGAATCATCCGTCAGCATGGTGGCGACTGCTTGGGCCCCTGTGAGCTGAACTGCCCTGCTGGATGTAATATTCCGGAGTTTGTTGCGGCAATTGCCGAGCATCAGGACCGTAACGCCATAGAAATCATCAAAAAGAGCATTCCCCTTCCCGGAATTCTTGGCCGGATATGTCCGGCACCCTGCGAGGATGAGTGCCGACGCCACGGTGTTGACAAGCCGGTTTCAATCTGCGCACTCAAGCGCTATGCGGCCGACACCGACATGCAGCAGGATGAGCGTTTTATCCCTGAGGTTGCAGCCAAAACCGGAAAAAAAGTAGCCATTATCGGATCCGGCCCCACTGGCCTCAGTGCGGCTTATTTCCTGCTCTGCCTGGGACATGAGGTGACCATTTTTGAATCCGGTGCTGAAGCCGGGGGGATGATGCGTTACGGTATTCCACGTTTCCGGCTCCCGGAAACGGTTATTGAGAGCGACCTTGCAACACTTTGCGATATGGGGGTGGAGTTTTGTTTCAACACCACCTTCGGCAAAGAGATCACCCTTGAAGCACTCCGCAGCCGGTTCGATGCACTCTTGCTGGCGGTCGGAGCCCAGAAGGCAGCAACCATGCAGATTCCCGGCGAAGATGCAGAGGGTGTGACCAGCGGCATAGATTTTCTGCGCAAAGCAGCTTCCGGCGTCAAACCCTGTCCCGGAGAGCGGGTGGTGGTGACCGGCGGCGGCAATACCGCGATTGACGCGGCAAGAACCGCGCTCCGTCTTGGAGCCTCTAGCGTAACAATCCTCTATCGCCGCTCCAGAAAAGAGATGCCGGCAAACCGCGCCGAAATTGAAGAGGCGCTGGCCGAAGGAGTTTCAATCATTGAACATGCGGCCCCAATCCTGATACGGCAGGTGGACGGCACGCTTGAAATTACCGCTCTCACCATGCGGCCCGGAGAGCCCGACGAGAGCGGCCGGTGCCGACCAATAGCGGTCGACGGCTCAGAGTTCATCCTGAAGGCCAATACCCTCATCTCGGCTATCGGTCAAGAGATTGATCCTCTTACCGGGAGTGCGGCATCAATAAACACCACCGGGAGCGGCAAACTGCAGGTCGATTCAGAGACCCTGCAATCAGCCGCCGAGTGGATTTTTGCCGGAGGAGATTGTGTGACCGGCACCGATCTTGCCATCCGCGCTGTGGCACAGGGAAAACGGGCGGCACACAGCATCAACCTCTTTTTACAGAAGGAAAAAGTTACACCGCCGCTCCACCCTTTCAACTCAAGCTACGGAGCCAGGGATGAAGCCCCGGAGGCTTTCTACAAAAGGGCTCCACTCGCAGAACGGGTAGCGTTGGAAGAGCTATCGGCAAAAACACGCACCGAGAGTTTCATGGAAGTTGTTGCAGGATATAGCGAAGAGGATGCCCGCAAGGAAGCCGAACGTTGCTTGCAATGCCGCTGCAATGCTACCGGTGACTGCCGCCTGCGGGAGCTTGCCACCCGATACACTCCCCTTTATACGGCCGAAAAACATGATCACCAAGGATTTTATAAAGCTGAAAATACCACGATCAAGATGGAGCGGGAAAAATGCGTCGACTGTGGAATCTGTGTCCGTACCATTGAGCAGAACGGCGGATACCAAGAGAGTGACGTGGCTCTCATGGCCGAACACTGCCCAACCGGCGCTCTTTCGTTACCTTTATAAAACCGGTTAACGCCAGAGCGGCTCAGCGTCAACCGGTTATCCAACCCAATGCTCATAGCCGGTCAAGGTCTTGTATGCTCCCGGAACCCGGTTATGAGGATGCCGCATAACCTCCCCTTGCGGAGCCGGAGTGGCCTTCTCCGCCTCGCGACCCTCTTCCTGAGTGCTAGTCAACGGCATGTCGCTCGCCATCTGTGCTGAATCCAGTTTCATGGTTTCGCTACCCGCTTTTTCCTCTTGTTGTACCATGGTAATGAACGGTAACAATGGTTTCTGAAATGTGACCATACAATCCACCTTTTTTCGATAGCTCATATATACAATAGTTTTACGTCAAAACATAATAAAGCGCGAGCGTTCATCTTACCGCATCTTGAACTTCAGGTAAAAGCGCCATCACAGCGGAACACTTCGGTTTTTGCATTGTGAAGCGCTTTCTTATTTTTCCTCTGCGCTTCTCTGCCTGCCCTTAAAAGGGAACCGAATAACGCTCAAGAATAAAATGCCCCTGTCATGCAGGAACAAAGCCCTGCATGCAAACGCCATGAACCTTATGCAAACACAAAAAACCGTTGTCGTCGGCATATCCGGCGGGGTTGATTCCGCTGTTACCGCCTGCCTCCTCCAAAAAGAGGGGTACCGGGTCATTGGCCTGAACATCAAGGTGCTCGACTCGCTTGAGGAGAACCCGGCGCTGCACCCATCGCCGCTCGTCATCAGCGACCATCCGGATTTCCAGATTCCGGTATTCAGTTTGAACCTCAGCCGGAAATTCCGGTCGGATGTCATCAGCTATTTTCATGACGACTATCTTGGTGGCAGAACCCCAAATCCCTGCATGGTCTGCAATAAAAAAATCAAGTGGTTTGGCCTTTTTGAAGGTGCCAAACTGCTCAAGGCCGATTTTATTGCCACCGGCCACTTTGCCTCAACCGCTTTCAGCAACGGGCGCCACCGCCTCTACCAGGGGGTTGACCCGCAAAAAGACCAGAGCTACTTCCTCTGGATGCTCTCCCAGAGCGATCTGGGAAAAACCCTTTTGCCACTCGGAAAACTCACCAAACCGGAGGTTCGCCGGCTGGCACACGAGTTCGGCGTACGGGCAGCGGAGAAAAAGGAGAGCCAGGAGATCTGCTTTGTGCCGCATGACGATTACTGCAGCTATCTTTCGGGTGCCATCCCCGGCCTTGCAGAGAGGGTTGAGGGGGGTGAAATTGTGGACGAAAGCGGCCGAATTCTGGGCAAACACCGCGGCTATCCCTTCTATACCGTCGGCCAGCGGCGGGGACTCGGCATCTCATCCAAAGAGCCGCTCTATGTCACCGCGCTCGACACGGAGCATAACCGTATCCATGTTGGCAAAAAATCCGCCCTTGCATGTCGGACGCTCGTCGCTTCCGGCCTCAACTGGATCGGTATCGAAAAACTGGACAGCCTTATAGAGGCCTCGGCAAAAATCCGCTACCGTGACCCCCAGAGCGAGTGCACCATTGAGCCCCTCGGGAGTGATATGGCAACCGTGAGCTTCCTTGCCGCAAAAAATGCCGTAGCAACCGGCCAGGCGGCGGTCTTTTACCGCCAGAATGAGGTGCTCGGCGGCGGTTTCATTTCCCAGGTTATCAACGAATCCAATAAGTAAAACAAGGTTACCATGCTGCAACGAAAACACCTCTCGCTGACCTACCTGGATCTTCCACCCGCAACACAAGAGGAAAATGCTCCGATCATGATCTTGCTTCACGGCTATGGCAGCAACGAAAAAGATCTGATGCAGCTTGCTCCCCAACTGCCGGGCGGCCTGCACTACATCAGCGCAAGGGCGCCTCACACGCTTGATGTCGGCATGTTCGGCTGGTTTCCGCTTGAATTTACCCGAGAAGGCATTACGGTTGATTACCAGGCGGCCAATGAGGCCCGCCTGCAGCTCATCGGCTTTATCCGCGATATTATTGCAGAGTACCACCCGATGGGAAACAAGGTCTTTCTGATGGGATTCAGTCAAGGGTCAGTGATGAGCTACATGACCGCCTTCAGTGAACCGGAGCTATTGCACGGAGTTATTGCCTGTTCAGGACAGTTGCCCGAAAAAATCGGGCTGGATGAAGCGGCCAGACAAACATTGCAAAAAGTGCCGTTTCTGGTCATGCACGGCATGTATGACGATATCCTGCCGATTGCAAAAGGGCGGGCTGCCGAGGAGTGGCTGAAGCTGCATCTGGAGGATCTCACCTATCAGGAGTATCCGATAGCTCACCAGATTGCCCAAAACGGCATTGCATTGATCCACGCCTGGCTTGAAAAAAGAGTAGCAAAAATTGAGAGCGGAGAGTAAGAACTCCCCGCTACGGGCGAGCTTAAAAGAGCAGTGATACCTTCAGGCCGTACTGGGTGGTGCTGTTTTTGGGTTCAACGTAACTCCGCACTTCCGGCACTCCGCTCACATAAACAATAATGGTATCCCGGTCGGAAGTAGCGATGTTCCAGTAGCGCAAAAAGGGCTCAAAGAGGAGGGTGGAGGCTCGCATTTTTTTGGTCACTTTCAGGGAAGCCCGCAAACCGTAACCGCTATGCTGCTGGTTGGTCAGGTTGTTTGAATAGGTATACACCTCATTGTTGGCATCGGTGAGTCGGCTGTGCTGCGTGCCGCTCAGGAAATAATCGTACTCAACCATTCCACCCACGCCCCACCCGAAAGTGCGCAAGGAGGAGAGTTCAAGAGCGATGGGGAGATACGAGTATCTCGACTCGCGGTCATAGCCGGGATTACCCTCTGAAGAAACCCGTCCGCCACCATTATCATTCAAATGCCGGTATCCATAGCCGCTAAAAAGGGTGAGAGAGGAGTTTGCCGCTCCATGCAGCTTTTTACCAACCAGTGCCCTTGCCTCAATCATGGAATCGTGCACATCCTGAATGGTACCCGTTCCTCCAAGAGAGGTATAGTCAACACTCCCCTGTGAGGCCGCAGCTTCAATCCTGAAGGTATTAATCACGCCAATGCTTCGGGGAGCATCAAAGCTTGCGGCGCCGGAAAGCCCAATCATGGTGCCAGAGGTTTTCATCACACCGGGTTCTTCATAGCTGTAGTGAGAGAGATCCGTACCGATTTCAAAGGGTACAACCGGCAAGAGGGGTGCCGCCTGAAGCGGTGTATGGAGGAGTGGCTGTAAACAAAGGGCACAGGCGAGGGTTTTTGCCGCACGAATAAGTAGTTGGCGCATCGTTTACCGATAAAGGTGGTGAATAAAGTATGGGGCCGGGAAATAATAATTCATAATGTAGGAATTCCGGGCTAAAATTTTCACAGAAAATTACTCCCCTGCAACAGGATGGTGAAGAGAGAGGAATTGCTGAGTTAATCGTATATTCTTCTTTTTTTTAACCGCCGCCATGCATTAAAGAATGAACACCACACTCTTGCATCTGCTTGAACAGCGCATCCTTGTGCTCGACGGTGCCATGGGCACCATGATCCAGCGTCATAAATTAAAGGAAGAGGATTACCGTGGAACGCGATTTGCCTCCCACTCGCATCCGCTCCTCGGCAACAACGATCTCCTTGTCTTGACCCAGCCAGAGATCATTTACTCGCTCCACTGCGACTTTCTGGAAGCGGGTTCAGACATTATTGAAACCAACACCTTCAATGCCAACCCGATCTCCCAGTCCGACTATAATGCCTCGGAGCTGGTCAGGGAGCTGAACGTTGAAGCTGCACGACTGGCACGACGTGCGGCCGATGAGTACACCCGGCGCACGCCCGATAAACCCCGTTTTGTGGCGGGTTCCATTGGCCCGACCAACAAAACCCTTTCGCTCTCGCCGGATGTCAACAATCCCGGATTCCGAGCCGTTACCTTCCAGGAGGTGGTCGACAACTACACCCTGCAGCTTGAAGGACTCATGGAGGGACAGGTTGACCTGCTGCTCGTTGAAACGGTCTTCGATACCCTGAACTGCAAGGCGGCCCTCTTTGCCATTGAGGAGTTTTTCAACCGAACCGGCTGGCGTGTACCGGTGATGGTCTCCGGCACAGTGGTCGACGCAAGCGGTCGCACCCTCTCCGGCCAGACCACCGAAGCCTTCTGGATCTCGATCGCCCACATGCCGGACCTGCTCTCCGTGGGTCTGAACTGCGCCCTCGGCTCCAAACAGATGCGCCCCTTCATTGCCGCAATTGCTGGCATTGCTGAAAGCTATGTGAGCGTCTACCCCAATGCCGGCCTGCCCAACGAGTTCGGCGAGTATGACGACAGCCCGGAGTACATGGCGGCGCAGATCGCCGAGTTCGCCACGGCAGGTTTTGTCAATATTGTCGGCGGCTGCTGCGGCACCACCCCCCAGCATATCAAGGCCATTGCCGAAGCGGTCAAAAACCTCAAACCGCGCCAGCGCCCTGAAAAAAAGCATGAGCTGCAGCTCTCCGGCCTTGAGCCGCTCCGGGTCAACACCACAACCGGCTTCATCAACGTCGGCGAACGCACCAATGTAACCGGATCGAAAAAATTCGCCCGCCTGATCAAAGAGGGCAACTACGATGAGGCGCTCTCCATTGCCCGTCAGCAGGTGGAAAACGGCGCCCAGGTGATTGATGTCAATCTGGATGAAGGGATGCTCGACTCCGAAGCGGTCATGAAGGAGTTTTTGAACCTCATTGCCTCGGAGCCGGAGATATCGCGCGTGCCGGTCATGATCGACAGCTCCAAGTGGTCGGTTATTGAAAAAGGGTTGCAGTGCGTCCAGGGCAAAAGCATCGTCAACTCCATCAGTTTGAAAGAGGGCGAAGCGCTCTTCCTCGAAAGAGCCCGCAAGGTGCGCCAGTACGGCGCCGCCACCATCGTCATGGCCTTCGACGAAGCGGGACAGGCCGACAGCTACCAGCGCCGTATTGAGATATGCCAGCGAGCCTACACCATCCTGACCGAGAAGGCTGGCTTTCCGCCCGAAGATATTATTTTCGATCCCAATGTGCTGACCGTTGCCACCGGCATCGACGAACACAACAACTATGCGGTTGACTTTATCGAGAGCGTCCGCTGGATCAAAAAGAACCTGCCTTATGCAAAGGTGTCGGGAGGCATCAGCAACGTCTCCTTCTCCTTCCGGGGCAACGAACCGGTGCGCGAAGCGATGCACGCCGCCTTCCTCTACCACGCCATTCATGCCGGGCTCGACATGGGCATCATCAATGCCGGACAGCTCGCCATCTATCAGGATATTGAGCCGGAACTGCTGGTGCGGGTTGAGGATGTGCTGCTCAACCGCCGGGCGGACGCAACCGAACGACTGGTCGCCTTTGCCGAAACCATCCAGGGTGGCGGAGAGAAAAGCGCTGAAAAGGCGGCCGAATGGCGGAGTGCGCCGGTTGAAGAGCGCCTGAGCTACGCCCTCATCAAGGGGATTGTCGAGTATATCGAAGAGGATACCGAAGAGGCCCGCAAGCTCTACCCGAGCCCGCTGCAGGTGATCGAAGGGCCGCTCATGAACGGCATGAACGCCATCGGCGACCTCTTTGCCGAAGGCAAGATGTTCCTGCCGCAGGTGGTTAAAAGCGCCCGCGTCATGAAACGCTCGGTAGCCGTGCTGCTCCCCTATATCGAAGAGGAGAAAACCAAAAACAAGGATACCAGTGCGGCCGCCAAGGTGCTGCTCGCAACCGTTAAGGGTGACGTGCACGATATCGGCAAGAATATTGTAGCCGTTGTGCTGGCCTGCAACAACTACGATGTGGTTGATATCGGCGTCATGATGCCGTGCGAAAAGATTCTTGAAGCGGCCATACGCGAAAAAGCCGACCTGATCGGCCTGAGCGGTCTCATCACCCCTTCGCTCGACGAAATGGTGCATGTTGCAAGCGAAATGGAGCGGCTCGGCATGACGATTCCCCTGCTCATCGGAGGGGCCACCACATCCAGAATGCACACCGCTGTAAAAATTGCACCGGTCTATTCGGGAGCGGTTGTCCAGGTGCTCGATGCCTCTCGCAGCGTGCCGGTGGTCAACAGCCTGCTCAACCCGGCGCTCAGCCCCGATTATATCGCCCAGCTTAAAAAAGAGCAGGCCGGACTCCGAGAGAGCCATGCCGCACGCACCACAACCAAAAAGTATCTTCCAATCCAGGAGGCGCGCAACAACCGCCTCGCCCCGGAGTGGGATAAAACGGCCGTTTGCAAGCCAGGCAAGCCGGGCATCACGGTGCTGGAAAATGTTACGGCGGCTGAACTCCGCCCCTATATCGACTGGACACCATTCTTTATGGCATGGGAGCTGCACGGCAAATACCCGCAGATTCTCGGCGACCAGAAGTACGGCAGCGAAGCCACAAAGCTCTTTGACGATGCCAACTTGCTGCTCGACCGGATTGAAAAAGAGGAGCTGCTCGGCCTGAAAGGCGTTGCAGGACTCTTTCCGGCCAACAGCACGGGCGACGATATTGTGGTCTATCTTGACGAGAGCCGCACAACCGAGCTGCTCACTCTGCATACCCTGCGCCAGCAGGAGGAAAAAGCCGCAGGCGAACCAAACCTGGCCCTGGCTGACTTTATTGCCCCCGACTCTTCCGGAGTTGCGGATTACATCGGAGGCTTTGCCGTTACGGCCGGACTCGGCATTGAAGCGGTGCTCAAGCAGTTCTCTCTGGAGCAGGACGACTACCACCGCATCATGACCCAGGCTCTTGCCGACCGCTTGGCCGAAGCCTTTGGCGAGATGCTGCACGAGCGGGTACGGCGTGAGCTCTGGGGTTACGCTCCCGATGAAAAGCTTACAGTTGAAGAGCTGCTGGCTGAAAAATATCAGGGCATCCGCCCAGCTCCCGGCTATCCGGCCTGCCCGGATCACACGGAGAAGGGTGAGCTCTTCACCCTCCTGAATGCCGAAGCGAACACCGGCATCACCCTCACCGAAACCTTTGCCATGAACCCGGCCTCCTCGGTCAGCGGCTTCTACTTTGCACACCCGGCGGCAAAGTATTTCATGCTTGGTAAAATCGGTCGCGACCAGGTTGAGGAGTACGCCGAACGCAAAGGAGTGAGCGTGAAGGAAACTGAAAAATGGCTTGCTCCGGTCTTGAACTACGAGGCGGAGTAAACCAGCAAAAGCTCGAATAAAAAAGCCCGGAACAACTCCCGGGCTTTTTTATTTACTACCGATTCAGCAATGACCGTTAACGCTTAATTGGTCTCTTTGGTCCCTTGCTGGCGGAAGCTTTTGGCTGAGGACACGCTGGATTCTGCATACAGGGCATCGGCATGGCTTTCATTTTAGTCAGGCCGGCTTCAAGCGCTGCAATTTTTTGATCCAGCTCTTTCACCAGCTCCTGTTTCTCTGACGCATTGCCACTCACAATCAGCTTCTGCTGTGTTTTGATGGTTTCCAGCATTGCCTGCATCACGTCGTTCATCGGGCACATCGAGCCCATCGTGCCGTCACACATCATCATGTTCATCTGCGGCATAGCGTCACTCTGAGCTTTCACGGCCGCAGCCTGCTTGGCAAAGGCAGAGCCACTCATCAACACAAGCGCCACCAAAGCAATCATTACTTTTTTCATCTACTCTCCTTTATTTGAATTGATTAATAACTGTCCCGAAAATAAAAAGAACTCTTCTCGTGAGGCTACCCTGTAAAAGCTAACCCAATAAGGGCATCCCTTTACCATGGAAAAGATAGGCAAATCCAGAGGAAGAGAAAAACCCCGATACCCGATATCTGGCACTTCCCCCTCTCCCCTGTTACAGCTTCATCATGGGCAGTGGAGAGAACGGGTGGGATTTCAGGCGTTGGCGAAAGAGCGCAAGCAGGTTCCGATGGAATCCGGCGTTGGGAAAAGCTTCAAGCACATCGGTCACAAAATCATCCTCCAGACGGTAGCGGAGCAGGCCGCCCGTAATATCAATCCAGTCGGCCTTCCTGAAAGCTTCAACCAGCCACGTGGGGTGCTCCTTGTAGCGGGTAAGCTTGTGATGCTCGGCGATCATGGCCTCTATCTCTTCACTCCACGACGCTTTACCGGCTCTATCAAGGTAATTCCGGGCAAGTAGTTGGGAGGGATGAAGGTAGTCGAAGCTCCTCTCGGTCCAGATGCCAAGATCGTGAAACACAGCAGCAATGACGATTTTATCCTCTACCCCCTCACCCTCACCGGCAAGCGCCCGGCAAAAGTTCAAAACGCGCATAGCGTGGTTCCGGTAACCATCGTAATCACCAGCGAGCACCGACTTATAAGGCAGAAACAACTCGTCAAGCAGAGGAGATTCAGAGAGAACATTCATGAGTACAAAGGGTTACATTTCTTTCAGCCTCTCCCCACGACCAAGTGACCAGACCCGCTCCCGAAACAGCCGGGAGTGAGAAACAGAAAAGAGGGTTCTGAAAAGGAGTATAGCCTTTAATCCATCCCGATCTCACCTTTCATTGGTGTTTTTTTTATCCGCCAGCCAGCCAATCGCTCTACCGCTCTCTTGCCGGCGCTTCATCCGCCCCGCTTCCCTGCAGGGAGGTGGGGCCGCCCTCTGAGTGAGCGATGATCAACTCATCAATGGAGAGTTTTTTAATGCGGGCGTTACCGATGTTGAGTTTGCCCAAGAAAAGTCTGCCAATCGTCATGGTGCCGATGGCAAGTGCTCCGATGGCCAAAGCACCAAGCGCGAGGGCTCCGATCGCCACGGCCGGTGAAGCCCGAAAGCCACAAGCCTTGAGCGGCTCGGGGCGGGCTGTGTTTGGGTCGCCCGAAGAGCAGCAACTGAAAAGGGAGGAAGCGGGTTTTTTAACTCCGATATCAGGATTGCGATGCAGAAAGAGTTTCATAGCAGAAGTAGTTAGCAAATTGTATACAACAAAGAGTCATCTCTCATAACCAGGGCAATGAGCGAATGTGATCCCCGGAAAAGTGAAAGTATACAAAAAGAACCCCCATTACAATGCAGATCACTTCGATACAACGCCAAGAGCGCATTGCCTTTACCGTGAAACTCAGGCGGTCGCGAGTTTCTGGCCAAGGAGTCGGGCTTTTTTGATGGTACGCTCGCTCAGCTCCTGATGCTGATGCTGCGCCGCAAGACCGATAAAGAGCGTGCCGATTATCGAGGCTCCAAGCATACCAGCCGCCGTTTTGAGTCGCTTCACAATATCTCCCGAAAACCTTGCCAGAAAAGCCGGAGCGGCCGAAGAGGCCACCAGCACCGCTTTTTTCGTTTTCTCGGGGTTCCGGCTTTTCGGAGCCGCTGCTCCCCAGGGCCAGTAAGCCGTAGCAACCAGCCGTTCAATAAAGAGCTTCATCACGGCCGTCACCGTGCCGGCATTCATCGGGGAGCCAAGCACAATGGCGTCAGCCCGATCCAACTCACCAAACAGGCTCTCCATATCGTCATCAAGCACACAGAGGCCATGGCCGCTACCCGCCTTTTGGGTGCAGCTCCTGCAATTGGTACAGAATGAAAGTTTGCGGTCAATTAAAAAAATCTTGCGAGTCTCGGCACCCGCCTCCCGTGCAGAGCGAAGAATTTCATCCACGGCACCGTCAATCATGCCCCCTTTACGGTAACTGCCAACAATTGCCAGAATAGTGCGAGGAGTAGCCATCTCTGTTGGTATCCGGTTGGTCTCAGAAGCGCTGCATTTCCTAGCAAAAATATAAAAATGGTTTTGAAAAGAGAAGGATTGGTATTCCTTCTCCCTGCGGACGGCGTTGACTACTGTACCGATTTGGAAAGCAGAATTTTCACAAGCGCATCCTCAATCCTGAGAATGCAGCGATTGGAACTTCGAAGGTAAGCTGAATTGAGCACCGCTTGATAAAACCAACGACATGGTTGAACGCTTTAACGGAAGAATCGAAGAACTGCTTCAGCAAAAACGAGTTAAAAATCTTCAGGAGTTAGAAAAAACAATTGAGAAATATTGTAAACTATATAGCTACCATATTCCTCAAAAACTATTAGGTCATTGCACACCGATTCAGGTTATAAAAGATTTGAATGAAACTTCCCCGCCGCCAGCGTCCGGCGGAGTTCATTATACCGATTCAAAAACCGAAAAAGCGAAGGTGTTCAAAATATTGTGATCATGAAAAAATATTCATAATGTTGAGAAAAGCTGAATTACCAATGGCCAGTAAAACTGGAATACCCTTATGATTACCCGCTTGACACTGCGAAATTTCAAGAATGTAGGGGAACAGAGTTACGATTTCACCCCATTTGATCTGCTTGTCGGCAGAAATAACAGCGGAAAAAGCACCGTGCTTCAGGCATTGGCAATATGGCAGTATTGTGTGGACGAATTCCACCGATCTAACCGTAGTGGCTCTCAAGGGATACAAATTGTACTCCCCAACTTCACTGCTCTGCCGGTTCCGGAGTTCAATCTGTTATGGAAAAACCGTACAGATCGGGCATATCCTCTCATCAACGGAAAAAAGAAACAGGAATTTATTCTTATCGAGATCTTGGTGGAATGGCAAGTCACACCCGGTCACACCGAAATCTTCGGGGTTGAATTGCGCTACCACTCTCCGCAAACGATCTATGCCATTCCTGAGGGTGGATGGACAAGATTTCGTAAACTTGAACAAGATAATAACCTACCAAAAATCGCCTATGTACCTCCTTTTTCAGGCTTGGAGCCGACAGAAAAATGGCTGGATGTTGCTCCAATTCGGCAGCAGGCAGGCAAAGGACAGCCAGGCAGTGTATTGCGTAATTTATTGTTGAGAGTCTGCCCCTCTCCAGAAAAAGGGGTTGATGGCCGAACTCAAAAAAACAGTAATCCTACGGAAGAGTGGCTGGAATTAGCTGCAATTGTTGAGCGATGGTTTTAGGTAAAAATCGGAGAGCCAAAGTATGATTCGCAAAAAGATGTCTATATAACGGTGGACTATCGCCAGAATGGCAAAGAGTTTGATATTATTGCAGGAGGAAGCGGTTTTCATCAAACCCTTACACTGCTTGCTTTTTTGTACGGTTACAAGCCGACAACCATCCTGCTTGATGAACCGGATGCCCATCTGCACGTCAACCTGCAGCGGGAAATTCTTGATTTTTTCAAGCGAAAATCGTTTGAACGAAACACCCAATTCCTGATTGCCACTCATGCCGAAGAGTTTGCACGGGGAGTTGATGCTTCTCAGATTGTCTCCATGATGAGCCAGCAACCAAAGCGTATTGACTCTATCCCAGAAGTATTGCGGGCCATGTCGGAAGTATCAAACGAAGAGATTGTCAGGCTGATGGCTTCGCCATACATCCTTTATGTGGAAGGTGAAAGTGATGAACGAATCCTGCGGGCCTGGGCTGGCATATGCGGAGCACAAGTGGCTATGGACAAGCTCTGTTTCAAGCCGATGAATGGCGGTGACAAAAAAACAATGAAAGAGTCTGCCGATCAACATTATGCTGCACTGCAACAGATCATCCCAAAGGTCTCACGGCTGATGCTCTTTGATTATGACAGCAGTGAGAATGCATTTCATCCGGCGTTGGACAACCCAACCCTTGCCGAGTGGAGACGGAAAAATATCGAAAACTACCTGCTTGTTCCGAACGCATGGAAACGAACTGCCTTGCAACAGATGGAGTGCCAGGAAGATGACCTTTTTGCACAACCGGTGCTTAAATCCATTGATGGATTTTTTGCAGCCGAAAATTTAACCCTACCACCAGGAAAAAGCTGGAAAGAGGTTACGGCAAATATCTTCAGTGTGGTGGATGGGAAAAAGCTGTTGTTTGAAAACAATAACTCCCTCTTCCATCAGTTGCGAAATGCGACTCCCTCTTTTCAGCTCCTGCGTGATCAGGTGGCAATGAGCATGACACACGATGAAATTCATGATGATGTCCATCACTTCATCAGCAAACTGCTATCAATGACAAGCGAAGATTAATACACCCTACCCATAAACCTTTATACCGCAATGGGGCTTTTATCCCGAGATAGATCGAGTTAAAAATACATGTGATGTTCATTTCAGGCGCATCAAGTCGTATCGAAACGGACATCTTTGTTGACATATTCCGATCATGACCTCCGCATCACTCGTTAATGCCAAAGCACCCCACCACCATCCGCATCTTCAAGTAAAGATTGTGACATAGATCAATTTTTATTTCGGATTGATTTCCCAAATTGCAACAAAAGCTCACTTCGAAAAACAATCTTCACGCTTCAATGTTCATGACGGAATCACCAAATATCTTTGAGCCGGCTCAAATCGGCGGAATATCCATTCGCAACCGCTTTATCCGTTCGGCAACGCATGAGGGGATGGCCGATGCCGATGGGGCACCGCTGGAGTCGCTTGAAAAGCTCTATCTCCGCCTTGCAAGGGGCGGTGTTGGCGCCATTATTACCGGCTATGCAGGTGTGCTGCCCCAGGGCAGGTGCAGTTTCCCCGGGATGCTGATGATGCATGACGACCGGCTGGTACCGGCTTACCGGCGGCTCGTTGACGCGGTGCACCAGGAGGGCGTGCCGATAATTATGCAGATTGCCCATTGCGGCAGTCAGACCCGTTCGGCTGTGACCGGCATGAGCACGGTTGCTCCTTCACCGCTACGCGACCGTTATTTCAGCGAGGAGGTGCCGCAGGAGCTGACGGAAGATGGGATAAGGAAGATCATCGAAGCCTTTGTGGATGCAGCAACACGAGTGCAGACTGCGGGTTTCGACGGGGTGCAGTTGCATCTGGCGCACGGCTACCTTCTGGCGCAGTTTCTCTCCGGCTACACCAACCGAAGGCGGGATCGCTGGGGCGGCTCTCTCGAAAACCGCTTCCGGATCGTTTCAGAGATCATGAAGGGGATCCGGCACCGGCTCGGGGATTATCCGGTGCTGGCAAAAATGAACGGTTACGATGGCATGAAGGGCGGGATGCGCCCTGATGAGGCGGTGAAGATCGCGAAGATGCTGGAGGCATCCGGGTGCTCCGCTTTGGAGATATCTTCCGGTACGATTAGCGAAGGGCTGGCGGTCATGCGGGGGCCCAAGATACCGACCGACGCGCTGCTCGCAGCCAATTTCAAGGTGGCCGCTCTACCAAAAATGCTGAGGCCGGGGTTTGCCCGCATCCTGCCGCTGATCGGTCCGGCGAGCCCGAAGCCATACCGTTCATACAACCTTGAGGTGGCGGCTCTCATCAGGAAGGCAGTTTCAATCCCGGTGGTGGTGGTTGGTGGGATGCATACCCTCGACGATGCATCACGGGCTATTACGGACGGAGCGGCCGATTTCGTCTCCATGTGTCGCCCCTTCATTATCGAACCCTCCCTCGTCAGGAAGTTCGAGGAGGGGAAGCAAAATGTTTCGCGATGCACCATGTGCAACTATTGCACCATCATGATCGAAAAAGAGCCGCTCCGCTGCTGGAACGGCCGCCTGCCCCAAAGCGCGTGACCTCATTTTTCAACCAGCACCGTAGCCCATCAGGGGCATAGAAAGAGATGTCTTCAGCCTTAAACCCTCGTCACAACTTGCTGAAGCTCTCCTGCAGGTTTTTAATGTAGCTCTCTATCAGGCCGGTGAACTCCAACTGAACGAGGGGGGCGATGATGAACTGGAGGAAGGAGGGGAAATCGACGCTCAGCTCGCCTTTGGTTGTGAAGGTAACCGTTGAGCCGCCCGCGTTTGGGGTGACCTGCCACCCCCCTTCCACAATCCCGTTTCCGACTCCGGCAACCGGCGTCCAGCCAACCTGCAGTGCAGCGGCGTCAGCGCTGTAGCGACAGGCGTAGATGGTCTGCTGCAGGGTATAGCCACCGATGCCGATCTTTTCCATCTCCCAGCGGTAGGTGTTGCCGCCGAGATCAACCAGTTGACCGACTTTCGGAAAATGGGAAGCCGAGCGGGGAACGTCGGCCAATAGCGCAAAAACCTGATCGGGAGCAGAGGAGGTCGTGAACTCCCATTGAAGCGAAAAAGCAACCGGAAATGACATAGTGTTACAAGCCGCAGCTTTCCATTTTATATTGGGGAACCGGTTTATTGAGTGCTTTAAGCACCGTGTCATCACGGTTATAGACATCCTCAAGGAAGATAACCGTATCGCCCTTGGCCACCGCCGTCATGTAGAGAATAAAAACCGGAATCCGTTTCGGCAGGTAAACCGTGCTGGTCTTGCCCCGATCGATCGCCTCCCGGATCCGCTCACCGCTCCATTTCACGCTATCCTGCAACACCAGTTCCGCCAGATCCAGCGGATTTTCAACCCTGATGCAGCCGGAACTGAAGGTTCGGGAACTCTTTTCAAAGAGATCTTTGGTCGGCGTGTCGTGCAGGTAAACAACATGCGGGTTCGGCAGCATAAACTTGATCCGGCCGAGCGCACCGTGATCGCCCGAACTCTGCTGCAGACGGTAGGGGAAGTTGGCGCCCGAGTATTGTGACCAGTTAACCGATTCTGGATCAACCTGATGACCGTTACGGTCAATAACGCTCAGCTTTTTGGTTGCGAGATAGGAGCGGCTTTTGCGGATTGCCGGAAGCGCATCCTTTCCGAGAATGGTTGGCGGAATCACCCATTGGGGATTAAAAACAATATACTGCATATCGGCCTTGAAGATCGGCGTTTCGCGCGCCGGCTTTCCAACAATCACCCGTGTGCCCCACTTGAAACTGTTGTTCTCAACATAGTGCAGGGTAAAGCTTGCGATGTTGACCATCACGTAGGTCGGGCCAAGGTCGCCGAGAAACCAGCGGTAGCGCTCAAGGTTGATGCGTATCTCTTCAATGCGGCGCTCAAGAGGAATATTGAGCATTTTGAGGGTTGCAACTCCAGCTACACCGTCCGGTTTCATGCCGCAACTCTCCTGAAAACGCTTGACCCCTTCAGCCACCTCACGGTTATA
Source organism: uncultured Chlorobiaceae bacterium (assembly GCA_903839405.1). Taxonomy (GTDB): domain Bacteria; phylum Bacteroidota; class Chlorobiia; order Chlorobiales; family Chlorobiaceae; genus Chlorobium. The sequence goes on along the minus strand of CAIMCD010000026.1, from coordinate 37,666 downwards.
GAGCTGTGAGGCTGGTGCTTTTGCGGCAACAAGCCAGCCCGATGCTTCAAGCCGGCGACGCAGTTGCTGAACACGACTGTCCCGCATCCCCTCTTTCAGCGGCGGCCCGTCCGACACACCATGCCAGCCACCACTCCGGGCAATGGCCCGGTATCGGGCAAGCCCTTTCCGGAGCAGCTCATATTTTGGGTGCTGCGGACGAAGCTCCTTCAAAATGGCCGAAACCTGTTCTGAGGCAAGGGCATTCTGAAGCCGCAACTCCCAAGCCGTGCGGCTTGCGGCATTGCTGAGATTCCAGTTTGTATCAAGGCTCACCGGATCAACCTTGCCATAATGCAGATGGCTGGCAAGGGTAAGAAAGGTATCGCTCAAAAGCAGGTCGTAACAGGCCTGCAACTCCGGGGTGGCCGGCGGCTTTTGGAAATACTCCCGAATCTCCTGCAGGTGATAGTCTCTAGAGTCAAGCCCGTCATCCCCGGCAGCCTCAACCGCACTGATCAGCTCCGTAATCATGGCAGGCTTCGTCCATACCGGCTGATACCCCCGGGCTTCATAGAACTGCGCAAAGCGGATGTTGAAGAGCTCCCGTGCCCGCCCACCCTCCGGACTCTTCCTCGTAAGGAGCTGCTTGAAATGAGTGCGAATCTTTTCCGCTACCGGGTTACTCTCAAGGTTGTTCTGAGTGAGCGGCTGAACACCATTGGTATGAAGCTGCTCCTGCCGCACAGCTTCAGGTTTTGGCGCAACCGGCTGGAGTGGGGAGAAGGCAAGCCAGAGAAGAAGAATTCCAAACATAGATTATAAATCGTGCTAAGAGAGTGTCGGCCGTCGGGCAATTTCAGGGTTGAGAATGGTTGACTTCATAACATAATCATTTGCCGCGTGATAAATAAAAAGGCAGCTTCCCCCTTTGATCAGCTCAATAACCTGCTGAAAACTCTCAAACGAGAGGGCTGGGCACCCCTGGCTCCGGCCAAGACGGCCGTGCTTGCGGATAAAGTCGTATGAAACATAGTCTGCGCCGTGAATAACAATGCTTCGTGATTCGGCATGGTCATTAATCCCCCGCTCCATGCCAAGCAGTTTAAGCGAGTAACCATGCTTGCCGGAATAGGTAGGGCCGGTAGTAAAAAAACCAAGGCTGCTCTGATGGGAGCCAGACGCATTGGAAAAATTTTCGGCATAGTTATCACCACTGCCGCTACCGTGTGCCACAAGCCCGGAGTAGAGCAGGCGGCCCCGGTTGATATCAATCACAAACAGGCGCTCATCAACCGAGGGGCGGTTGAAATCAATAACGGTCAAAATACCCTCACGCCCTACCTTGCCCTGCTCTTTGAGGGAGTAATAGCCGGAGAGCGCCATGGAGAGCACCTTCGGATTGATCCTGTTTTTCAGGTCGGGAGATTGGGAGAGTTGGGAAAGATTGGTCTGGAATGGAATTTTTTCACCCGCCACCAAGCGGCCCGCTACCGGAAGCGCCATCATCACCACCAAAACAACCATTGCAAAAAATCGAATCATAAGCAACCTCACTCTTGTATAAGTAGTTAATCCGGAGCCATCAGGCTTTTCCGGCAGATGCATGGGAAACAAAAACCCTGCGCGGGAGCGAAAGCGCAAAGTCCCTTAAAAGAGTAACCGGGAAAAAAGTTGCCCGCTCCACAGAGAGGAGAGTGCCGGCCTATACGGGCGTTCCCGAAGAAAAATGAAGGAAAGGCCGAGAGCCGTTATGCACAAAATGGAACAATGGGCAATCGGAAAATATCCGGAAAAGATACATTTTTTTTCAGCACTGTCAAACTGGCGACTCCCCCGGTGCATCCGAAGCGCTCTCTGGGGAAACTGCTGACGGAGGCTGAAACTGCACCGGCGCTGTGGCAATTTTTATAAAGAGCCTTATAAGAAAGAGATGCTGCACCCAGTTCAAAAGAAATGTTGCAAACCCCTCCCAGATCGAGACCCAGGCAACAATCGTCAACCCTTCACTGAAAACCGAATTGAAGAGGGAGTCGCTCCCCGCCTCCACAAACCGGTGATTGACCCAGAGGGAGATTCCGAGAAGCACAATACCGAGCACCAGCAGCGTCGCCGAGTTTCTCAGCATTTTTTTCATGGCCGCAACTTCAAGTTCACGCTGGTAGAGAAAAAATTTATGGACACTGGTGCGCACCCGCTGCATCAACTCTTCGGAGGGGAAGCGTTCAAACATGAAGCGGATCACAAACTCCGCACGGCCTATTTCACGTACACACTCCGTCAGGTAAGAGACCAGCTCCTCTTCCAGATCTTTTTTATGGTAGGGAGCGGTTTTGTCGAAATCCTCATAGAGATCCTCAACCCGCCGCGCCGCCACATCAATAATAACCCGGCCATCACCACTCTCGGCATAGCGCTCGACAATGCTCTTTTTCAGTGGACGGCGCCATCTGGAGAGCTTTTGGTGAAACGCGTTTTTCATTTTACCGGAGAGGCGATATACCGCCAGCGTGAACTAACCGTTACCGCAATATCCTGTTCGGATGGAGCGATCTCGGTCGGAGCCGGTGAGGGGGCTGCTTTCATGGCCATGAACTCCATGTTGGAACGCACCGGCAGTGAAGGGCGGCTGACACTCACTTCAATCAACTGGCCCAAACGTCCACCGGCCGCACGAGCCATGATTTCGCCATCGCGGCGGGCATTGCGTACTGCCAGCGCAAGGGCCTCTTGACGCAGCGGTTCATAGCGGCTTGAAAGAAAGGTGACACCCTGCACCTCATTGGCCCCGCCCTGCACGGCTGCATCAATGGCGCGCCCGATTGAGCCGAGAGTGCGCACCTTCACCCTGATGGTGTGGCGTGCACTGTACCCTTTCAGGTTGTTTTTGGCGGTTGCCTGATCCCACTCCCACTCGGGACTCACCGTGTAGCTTACCGATGGAGCATCTTCCAGCGGAATACCGGCGGAGCGGAGTGCGCTCTGAACGGTACGATATTTTTCCGCTGTCTCAGCCGCAGCTTTTTCGGCCCTGTTAGCGGTTGAGTTTACCACCACACCAAACTCCGCCATATCCGGCTTGGCCGAAACCGTTCCAGCCGCCGATACCACAATCTGACTCTCCTCAGCGCGCAGCGGCAAGACAGACGCTAAAAAAAATGCCAGCACACCGGCAAAAACCCAAACTTTTTTTCTCATTGATCACTCCTCGATTCATGATGGTTTAGCTGATCCCCCAACACCCTTGATGTTACCACTCGGAAGCGTAAAAGCCCACAATCTCCTTGTAGGCAATGGCTACCGCACAGGAGGTTACCGGCAGAGAGACCAGCAACCCTACACCAAGAGCCAGGCATCCAAGCAGGTTGATGGCCATAAGCACAAGAGCAAAGCCGAAAAAAGCAAACCAGTTTTTGGTAATAATGGCACGGCTTGTCTCCATTGCCTGCCAGAACTCCATGCGGTAATCAAGAACAAGAAAGGAAGTAAACATATACCCAACTGCAAGATAAATGCCCGGCACCAGTAACAGCACAAGCCCTATTCCCACAAGCATCCCGCCAGCCAGACTGGCCAGAAAAAGCGGCAGAAAATAGTTGAACCCTTTGAAAAAATCATTGAACTGGATCGGCTGGCCGCTTAACAGCATAAAGGTTACAATGCCGTATCCGGCATAAAGCGAAGCCATAATGGCCGAAAAAAGCAGGCTGCCAACAGAATGAAACATCGCCGTCAAACTTGAAATGGCAAAGGTAATGAGCGTAAATCCCACAAACTCGCCGATATGCTCTTTGAACAGCTCCCACGCCTGATGAAGATAGCTTGAAACATTGAGCTGATATCGCTCATTGATCAACCGCTCAAACAGCACCGGATCAACTTTCACTCCAAAATCAAATGCCGCCATGATTTGTTCTCCTCGCTTTAATTATTATCTCGCTTAACCGTACAATATCTGTAATAAGTCAAACATTGCAGCACAGCTTACCGTTCACCGAGTAATTCCATCTGGATGTTACAGATAGAGTGGAACCTTTCTGCCGAGTCATACGGTTTGCATATGGCAACAGGGTTATCTTTTTTCCCGGGGAAAATTGAAGCAACAGAATGAAGCCTAGAGAGAGCGTATTCCGTTACAGCGGCAGTGAAGCAGAAATGACCGACCATGCGGCCGCACTCATCATGGCTGAAGCTTGGCGTGCCGTGGCCGATCACGGCTACTTCTCCCTCGTGCTTGCCGGAGGCAACTCGCCCCGCCCGCTCTACCAAAAACTCGCCCGTGGAGTCTCAACCGCTCTCCTCCGCCAATACAACCTTCCGCTGCCGGAGGGATGCTCCAGCAGCAAAAGCGGACTTTTAGAGTTACCGGAGAGCACCTGGCTTTTTCAGGGGGATGAACGCGCTCTGCCCCCCAGCCATCCGGAGACCAACTACCGGATGATCCAGGAAACCCTGCTCCGACACTCCAGCATTGCGCCGGTTCATCTCTTCCGGATGGCCGCTGAAGCAGCGGATAGCAGAGAGGCCGCAAAAGCGTATGAGGCCACCATCCGCACCTTTTTCCTGAAGAGAGAGCCTCAAGCATTGCAAGATTTCCCGGCATTTGACCTTGTGTTGCTCGGCATGGGTGACGATGGCCATACCGCTTCACTCTTTATGGAAAACCCGGATGCACTGCAGGAAAAGAGCCGCTGGGTGATCGCGGTTGAAGCACAAAACGCCCGGCCACCCGGAAGACGGCTCACCCTCACCCTGCCGCTCATCAACCACGCCCGAAACATCCTTTTTTTCACCACCGGCAAAAAAAAGGCGGAACTTGCGGAACAAATATTTCGCAAAACAGAGAAGAATCTACCCGCAAGCCTCGTTAAACCGCTCAACGGCAAGCTCTTCTGGTTCTCGGCTCAACCGTAGATCCGGTTCATCCCCTCTGGGCCCCGCGAGTGCACCGCATAGGGCTCCGGGGGCCTGCCCGCAACCGCACGGCGTATGGCATCAATAATCGCCCAGGAGTACTCCACGCTATCCTGACGGATAAAGTTCATCTGCTCACCGGCCATAGCGTCAAGCAGCAGGCGGTGATAGGGGGTCATCCCGACTGCAGTGAATGAAGTTTTATAGTCGAATCTCATGTAGACCGGATCGGTAATCACCGCCTCACCCGGACGTTTTGCCCCAAAGCGCAGGGCAATGGTCTCTTCGGGCTGGATGCGCAAAATCACCTGGTTGGCCGAGTAGCTGCAGCTTTCGGCCGGGCCGAAAAAGTTCTGGGGGGGGCACTTGAAGGTAATAACGATCTCGGTCACGGTTTCAGCAAGATTCTTGCCCGCCTTGATATAAAAGGGCACATCCTTCCAGCGCCAGTTATCGATAAAAAATTTTACTGCGGCAAAGGTCTCAACCGTGGAGTTTGGATCCACATTTTTTTCCGCACAATACCCTTCATACTGCCCAAGCACCACGGCGTGTTCAGCGTTTTGCGGAGTAAAGGGGCGAATGGAACGCAGAACCTTGGCTTTTTCGTCACGCACGGCATCGGCTGAAAGATCAACCGGCGGCTCCATGGCCACGGCGGCAAGAAGCTGCAACCCGTGATTCTGCAAAATATCCCGCAAGAGTCCGGCCTCTTCATAGAAGGCACCTCGGTCGCGGATACCAAAATCCTCCGCAATGGTGATGGTGACATTGGCAATGAACTGTCGGTTCCACAACGGCTCAAAAATGCCGTTGGAGAAGCGGAAAACCATGATATTCTGCACCGTCTCCTTGCCGAGGTAGTGATCAATCCGGAAAACCCGCGCTTCACTGAAAACACCCCCGATAACACCATTCAGTTCACGCGCCGTCTCGAGATCGCGTCCGTAGGGTTTTTCAACAATGAGTTTGCGCCATCCGCCGCAGGAGAGTGTTTTTTCACCAAGTCCGGCAAGCTGAAGATTTCGGACAATAACAGGCGCAAGAGCTGGAGGCGTTGCAAGATAAAAGAGAATATGACTGCAGGTATCCGGCTCTTGGGAAGCCTCCATAATCTCTTTATAGAGATCATGATAGCCCGTAACCTCCGACATATCCGCCCTGACATAGAAGAGCCGTTGAGAGAATGCGGTAAAAAAGTTTTCATCCTGCAGAGTGGCAGGAGCAAACCTTAAAAGCTTTTCATAAACCTGTGAACGGAACTCCTCATGGGAGAAGAGAGCGCGGCCGACTCCTATGATGCGGTACTCTTGGGGCAGATGGCCCCAGAGGGCAAGCTCACAGAGTGAAGGAAAGAGTTTGCGGGCGGCCAGATCGCTGCTCGCGCCAAAAATAACAATGGTACAATTATCGGGTTTTGTCGGCATGATGGCAAGCAGTTATGGTTTTCGGCTAAAAGCATGTCCCCCGAACTCATGACGCAGGGCCGCTACAACCCGGTCGGAGAGATTTTCTTCGGAACGGGAGCGATAACGACTGAAAAGAGAAGCGGCAATCACCGGAATGGATACCTCGTGCTCAAGCGCGGCCTCAACCGTCCAGCGCCCCTCTCCTGAATCGGCAATCCGGCCCTGGAGCGAGTCGAGCTTCGGATCGTTCTCAAAGGCACGAACCATAAGCTCCATCAACCAACCCCTTATCACAGAACCATTAGCCCAGACCCGGGCAACCGTTTCAAGGTCAAAATCAAAGTCGCTCGACTCGAGCAGATTGAACCCTTCGCCCATGGCCTGCATCATGCCATACTCAATACCGTTATGAACCATCTTGGCGAAATGGCCCGAACCGGATCGGCCCATATAGCCGTAACCCTTCTCAACACAAATATCTTTCAACAAGGGCTCCAGAGCCTCATAGGCTGATCTTTCACCACCGACCATAACACAGGCCCCGTGCCGTGCCCCTTCAAGCCCTCCGCTGGTACCGGCATCAAGAAAAAAAATCCCCTCGCCCTCAAGGCGTGCGGCCCTTCGGCGGGAATCAACGTAATAGGAATTGCCCCCGTCAACCACAATATCTCCCCGATCCAACAGAGGCAGCAACCCCTCAAGCGTGGTATCAACCGGATCCCCGGCAGGAACCATCAGCCAGAGCAGACGGGGCGCTTCAAGCAGAGCAACAAGCTCCGCAAGGGATGTTGCCGCTACCGCACCCTTGGCAGCAAGAGCCGTAACGGCCTCCTCGCTCAGATCAAAAACAACAAGCTCGTGACGGCACTCCAGCATATGCTCGGCCATATTGAACCCCATTTTCCCCAATCCTATCATTCCAGCTTTCATAACGCTCTCTCTCTATGCATTTAGCAACCAAAACAATTCACCGGTTATTTCCGGCCTGCACTCCCTCAAAACAAAAAAAAGACGCCGTTAAATCCCAGGGAGTGGTGGAGTTTTTTTTATCGACTCCGGAAGAAAGAGAGAGTAAACCATGCCGGTTACCGACAAGAAAAGGAAGGAGCAGGAGGTTACAAGCAACTCCCGAAAAAGGGGTTCACAAAAAGAGTGCGGATAGCGTCACAAAGCAGGTGAGGAGTGTGCCGGCAACTTCAGGCAGAACACTGCCCCTTGAGCGGTCAACCATTTGCTGATAACTCTCAATGACGACCGAGTTGACCGAAGACCAGGAGCGTGTTTCGGCATAAGCCAGACCGCGTGCCTTGAGATCATCGTAGACCTTGGTATCATCAAGCAACTCAAGGCATTTCTGATAAAAATCCTCATCATCTCCGGCACGGCTCACCACTCCGCCTTTTGAGCGATCAACAATCTCCTGGCAACCACCGGCATTTGAAACAATTGCAGGCAGACCTGAAGCAAGGGCTTCGAGGGCAACATTGCAAAAAGCCTCGGTCGTTGAGGGAAAAAGAAAAATATCACCACAGGCGTAGGCCTCAGCCAGCTCCTCTCCGGTAAAATATCCCGTAAAAACCGCTTCCGGCATCCGGCGCTTCATCTGCTCCTCCTCAGGACCGGAACCGATCAGCACAAATCGTACCCGCTCGGCACGACCATCTGCAATAAAACGGTCATAGACCTTCATCAGAACCTCAATATCCTTGTAGACCACAAAACGCCCCACATACAAAATAACCTTCCGGCCGTAGGCATTCCAAGCTGAACGGAGTTGTTCGGAACGGCGCGACGGGTCAAAGAGCGCCTTGTCGATTCCCCTCGACCAGAGCGCAATATTATGGATCTGTTTTGCCGCAAGCTTGCGCCGTACCCCCTCGTTCGGGGCAAGCACAAGATCACAACTGTTGTAAAACCAGGTCAGATATTTCCAGGTTGCACCCTCGGCAAAGCCAAGATGGTAGTAACTGAGGTAGGATGGAAACTCGGTATGATAAGCCGAAGCTACGGGAATGGATTTTTTGCGGCCATAGCGGAGAAACTCCCTTCCGATGATATCAGGGGTCGAGATATGGACAATATCAGGAGCAAAGGCATCAAGTTGCCGCTTTGTTTCACTCTTGAAAAAACCGAGTTTGTAGTCAGGATAAAGCGGTATCGGCACTGCAGGCAGCGTATGCACCGTCAAGCCGTCATGATTATCCCCCGCCGAAACATCAGGAGACCAGACCACCACCTCGTGACCGTTATTCCTGAATGAAGAAACCAGTTGATAGATGGATTTGACCGCACCATCCTTGTCCCGGACATATGTCCCCGCATATAAGGCAATCTTCATAAAAACACATGCAATCCAGCAATAAAACAACCTTGTTTCCGAGCGATAACCCTCATCCCAAAAACATCTTCCTCTTCATCACTACCATGAATGCAAAAGTAACATTTCCCCCCAAAAAAACCATCACGTGAATGCACCTCACAAACCCAAAGAGAGCCGTGCAACTTTCGGATGCACCAGCTTCTTGTAATCTTCATAGTCAAGACGGAGCAATTCGGTATGCGCTCCTGCGTTGAAAGCAATCTCATCATCATCTTCAAGCTCTTCCGATACATAGACCTCCATACCGTAAAGATTACCGAAAGGGGGCATGGCTCCAATCTCGCACTCAGGAAAGAGTCCGGCAAACTCCTCCTCACTGGCCAGTTCAACCTCCCGGGTGGCACTCACTCTGCGTAACCGTTCAAAATCAAGCTGACGCGAAGCCGGCAAGACCACCATAGCCATTTTACCGGCAATATTGACCATAACGGTTTTCGCCAGCTCTTTTCCCGGAACATGGGCCGCCGCCGCTATCTCCTGCGCGGTATAGGCCGGAGAGTGGCTGACGACAAAATACTTCACCCCGTGGCTGTCCAAAAACTCCCTCAATCTGCGGATAGGCATGAAACACCTCTCTTCTTTTTTTGGGTTATCTGCAAGAGTTAAACACCTTATTCAAAGAGAACCATAGCAATACCAATACTGAAAAACCATTCTCACACCATCTAGGCCACCATCCGCCCATTTCGTTACCCCATAAGCAAAGTAATACATTACTCCATTCAAGCAAAACCAGATACAGGATGGTTTTCGTACATCCACCCTTTCAAAAGAGGAAGTGTTGCCTCATATCCCGCCACCATGATACCCATCAATGGAAAAACGTAACAAGCCGTTTCAAGAGCGCAAACTTCACAGGGCCGTAGGGCGGATAACGCAATCCGGGATCCGGCCAGAGTGAACGACGAAGCACACTTCGCTGAAAGGAGAAGGTTTCAAAACCCGCTCGACCGTGATAGGCGCCGAATCCGCTGCTGCCAAGTCCTCCGAAAGGCAGAGAGGGAGTGGCTGCATGGAAGAGCAGGTCGTTGATACAGACCCCTCCGGAACGGAGTTGACGCATAAGCAGCTCCTGCACATCAGGATCGGAAGAAAAAATATAGAGGGCAAGGGGCTCCGGCTCGCTCTGAACAAGAGCAACCGCTTCCGCCAAATCCTGATAACCAATAACCGGCAGCAGTGGGCCAAAAATCTCCGACTGCATGATGAGTGAGTCGGCACTTACCCCCCGGAGAATGGTTGGTGCAAGATAACGCTCAGCCGGATCGCTCTCGCCCCCGCTCCAGACAGAAGAGGCCTCCAGCAGCTTTTCAAGCCGCTGGAAGTGGTAATCATTAACAATACGGGGATAATCGGGACTTTGCTTGGGGTCGGCCCCATAAAACTCCCGTAAAGCCTGCTGCATCTCCCGAAGCAGCTCCATCTCCCGGCAGTGGTGCACCAGAACATAGTCCGGCGAAATACAGGTCTGGCCGGCGTTTAAAAACTTGGCCCACACAATCCGGCGCGCCGCAACACGGACATCGCTCTTCTCGTCAACAATACAGGGGGATTTCCCGCCAAGTTCAAGGGTCAGCGGGGTCAGGTGGCGGGCCGCCGCATGCATCACCTCACGGCCGGTCATGCGACTTCCGGTATAAAAAATATAGTCGAAACGCTCCAGAAGCAGCTCGCGGCTCTTTTCGCCGTCACCCTCAATAACGCCAATGGCACTTCGATCAAGATAGCAAGGGAGCTTTTCGGCAAGAAGCGAGGAGGTGTGGGGCGCATGTTCGGAGGGTTTAAGCACAACACAGTTGCCGGCGGCAACTGCACCGATGAGCGGCGCAAGAGCGAGGTTGAGCGGATAGTTCCATGCACCGATAATCAGCACAACACCGTAAGGTTCCGGACGATAAAAGGCTTTCGCCGGTTGGTAGATGAGCGGGATGGAGACGTGGCTGGGCTTCATCCACGCTTTCAGGTGGTTCAGGGCAAAACGGATTTCGCTCCGGAGATAGCCGGTTTCAGTCAAAAAACTCTCGGGCCCGGATTTGCGAAAATCAGCATGCAGGGCCCCGGCAATCTCCTCTTCGCACTCGACCAAAAAGGTTTCAAGGGCCAGCAACTGGCTGCGCCTCCAGGAAAAATCGCGCGTCACTCCCCGCTTAAAGCTCTCCCTTACTGCACCGAGCAACTCAAGATCTTTTTGCATAACAGGATCTGGTTCATACATTATGCCTCTCGTGCAACCGGCAAAAGAATAACCCGGTTGCAATGTAACGAAAAATAAACGCGTAAGCTGGCCTGAGCAGCAACAGGAAAATAACGGTTGTTTGCAGGATGCAATCCGCCGGAGTACATTACCCCATAAATACACAGAACACGACAACCCTTATTGTACCAATGATGGACTGGATCATGCACCCGGAAGCCTGGATTGCTCTGGGAACCTTAACCGCACTGGAAATTGTACTCGGCATCGACAACATTATTTTTCTCTCCATTATTGTTGCTCGCCTTCCTGTCAGCCAGCAGGGCAAGGGAAGAGTTATTGGTTTGGGGCTCGCCATGCTCACCCGGATCGCCCTTCTGCTCTCAATCACCTGGGTCATGGGTCTGACCGCGGCGCTTGTGACCCTCTTCAACCACCCGGTTTCCGGACGCGACCTCATCCTGATTGGCGGAGGACTCTTTCTCTTGGCAAAAAGCACCCAGGAGATCCATCAAAGCCTTGAAGGCACGGAAGAAGAGGGCATCAAAAGCCGCTCAAAGGGAAGTTTTGCCTTCACCATGATCCAGATTGCCGTAATCGATATTGTCTTTTCACTCGATTCGGTCATTACGGCGGTTGGGTTGGCCAAAGATGTGGAAGTGATGATCATTGCCATTATCATCTCCATCGGCATCATGATGCTTGCAGCCAAGTCGATCAGCGATTTTGTCGAATCGCACCCGACCATTAAAATGCTTGCCCTGAGCTTTCTGATTCTTGTCGGGGTAACGCTGCTTGCCGAAGGGGCCGGTTATGAGATCCCGAGAGGGTACATCTATTTTGCCATGGCGTTCTCCGTAACGGTTGAAATGCTCAACATCCGTCTGCGTGCAAAATCGGCAAAGCCGCTGCATCTGCATAAAACCATGAATATTGATGGCGAAAACGCATGATACCCCGCTCGGCTGCCGCACGCTTGCACACGGAAGTTTCACGTCCCGCAAACGATCAACCGTTTGCGGGGGTTATACTCTTTTACATCAAGAGATAGAGCGACCAGCAAGAGATCAACCCCCAAACAGGAGCGATCAGTTATGTCACTACCCGCACAGCTTCCTCCCGAAAAACTCTACCGAATCTGTGACCCTGAAGAGTTCACCTTCAACTCAACGGCGGAGCTTGAGGCTCCACTGCCCGCAACCGGGCAACAGCGGGCGATTGACGCCATAACCTTCAGCATGGGCATCAAGCATGAGGGTTTCAACCTCTTTGCCCTCGGGCCGAACGGCACCGGCAAACAGACCACCATCATGCACTTTTTGGGCAACATCGCCCCCCATGCCCCGGTTCCGTCCGACTGGTGCTATGTCAATAACTTTGAAAAACCCCGCCACCCGAAGGCGCTAAAGCTTCCTGCCGGAAAGGGATGCGCGCTTTCGCTTGATATGCAGCACCTCCTTGAAGCGCTCTTTACCGTTATGCCGGCCGCATTCAGCAGCGAAGAGTATCTGATTCAGGAAAAGAACATCCGTGAAAAACTCCAGGAAGAGCAGAGCGATGCCATTGCTGAACTGGAAAAAAAAGCCGCTGAAAACAACATTGCCCTCATCCGCACTCCTACCGGATTTGCCTTTGCCCCGGAAAAAAACGGGGAGGTCATCAAGCCCGAAGAGTTCATGATGCTGAAAAAAGAGGAGCGGGAGAGCATTGAGGAGGAGATCAACCGGCTGAAAACCGTGATGCAATCCATCATGAGCCAGATACCCAAATGGCAGCGGCAAACCCAGGAGAAGATCAAGGAGCTGAACCGCACGATTTCGAGTTTCGCCGTCAAGCCCCTGATTGCCGAACTCCGCCACAACTATGAGTCGCTTGAAGAGGTGAAGGAGTATCTGGACAGCCTGGAAAACGACATTATTGAAAACTTCGAGCAGTTCCTTGAAAAAGAGCCTGAAGCACGCGAACCCTTTCCCGGCATCTCACCCGGCAGCTCTTCGCATAAAGGGGTATCGTTTAACCGCTACCGGGTCAATGTGATTGTCGATAACAGCACCACCGCCGGCGCTCCCCTCCTCTATGAAGATAAACCCGCGTGTCACAACCTGATTGGAGATATCGAGCACATCGCGCAAATGGGCACTCTCCTCACCGACTTCACCCTGATCAAGCCGGGTGCGCTGCACCGGGCAAACGGCGGCTACCTGCTCATTGATGCCCGGCGACTCCTCAGCGAACCCTTTGCCTACGAAGCCCTGAAAAAAGCGCTGCGCACCCGCCAGATCCGCATTGAATCGCTGGCCCAGCTCTACAGCCTGGTCAGCACGGTTTCGCTTGAACCCGAACCCATTCCGCTTGAAATCAAGGTCATTCTACTCGGAGAGCGCTCCCTCTACTACCTGCTCACCCAGTATGACCCTGACTTCAGCGAGCTTTTCAAGGTTGCGGCGGATTTTGACGATGAACTGCCGGCCGACAACTCAGGGAAAGTTGCCTACGCCCACCTGATCAGCTCCATTGCCCGACGCGACAAGCTGCACCATTTCGACCGGGGCGCCGTTGCGCGGGTGGTTGAGTACGGCAGCCGGCTGGCAGCAGAGAGCACAAAACTAAGTGCTCACCTCCAGAGCCTCTCGGACCTGGTCCATGAGGCCGACTACTATGCCACCTCCGCCAATAAAGAGCTGGTCGAGGCCGGGGATGTTCAACATGCCATTGATGCAAAAGTGTTGCGCTCATCAAGAATCCGGGAAAAAATCCGGGAAGCGACCCTGAAAAACTCCATCCTCATCGATACGGAGTCGGAAAAAACCGGCCAGATCAACGCCCTTGCCATCTACTCGCCGGGAGGAGAGAGCTTTGGCCATCCGGGCAGAATCACGGCACGGGTGCGGCTCGGAAAAGGGGAGGTGATTGACATTGAACGTGAGGTTGAGATGGGCGGGCCGATCCACTCGAAAGGGGTGATGATCCTCTCGGGCTTTCTCGGCGGACGCTTTGCGCTCGATCAGCCGCTCTCGCTCTCGGCCTCACTGGTCTTCGAACAATCCTACAGCGGAGTCGAGGGCGACAGCGCCTCGTCGGCCGAACTCTACGCCCTCCTCTCGGCCATTTCAGGCGCACCGATCCGGCAATGGTTCGCCGTCACCGGATCGGTCAACCAGAATGGCGAGGTACAGGCCATCGGAGGGGTGAACGAAAAGATCGAAGGGTTTTTTGACCTCTGCCAGGCAAGAGGGCTGAACGGCAAACAGGGCGTCTTGATACCGGTATCGAATGTCCAGAATCTCATGCTCCGCCGTGATGTGGTTGAAGCGGTCAGAAAGGGGCTTTTTGCTATCTTCCCGGTAACCCATGTTGATGAAGGGATTGAGATCCTGACCGGCATCCCGGCAGGGGAACCGGAGAGCAGCGGCAACTACCCCCCGCAGACCATCAACGGCATGGCTGTTAAACGGCTCAGTGAGATGGCCGAAAAGCTCAGAAAATTCTCTGCATCGTCCGAGCATGACAAGGAGTAAGCAATCACCGGAAGTAAACGCGAGGAGCCTCACAATGCCTGAGCCGCAAACCACCCTCATCCGCCACATTGCCGTTGCACTTGATTGTTCAGCGCACAGCATCGCCTCACTCAAAGCCGCTGCCGAACTTGCCCGGCTGATGAAGGCTGATCTGACCGGTATTTTTGTTGAAGATATCAATCTGCTCCGGATGGCCGAACTCCCCTTCAGCCATGAGATCCGCATCTACACGGCTGAACCGAAAAAAATAGAGCCCTCGGAACTTGAGCGATCCCTCCGCCTGCAGGCAAAAAGTGCAAAGGAGGCCCTGCAGCGTATTGCCAATGAGTTGAGAATTGAGCACTCCTTCCGGATTTCACGGGGCATGGTGCCGGCCGAGGTTATTGCAGCCGCACTGGAAGCTGACCTGCTGGTGCTTGGCCGCAGCGGCCGCTCCCCCTCCTGCAAAAAAGGGCTCGGTTCAACCGCCAGAAAAGCCCTGGCCGAAGGCAAAAAACCGCTCCTCTTCATGCGGCCTGGCTTTTCGGCAAAAGAGGGGCCAGTGCTGGCGCTCTATGACGGCTCGGAAGGGGCCCGACATGCGCTCAAGGCAGCGCTCGCTCTCCTCCATCCCGGCGTCACCCTCACGCTGCTGATCCTTGAAGCTAACCCCGCAAAAGCCGTGGAAATGGAGTGTGAGCTCTCTGAAAAATTGGTGCCTCCGGATACTCTTGCCGAGTATTACCACCTCCCGCCATCTGACGCAAAAACCCTCGCCCGCTACATCCGCATGGCCGAATCCGGCCTGCTGGTACTCAGCGACCAGATGCATCTCCCAAGGGAAACCGTGCACAATCTCATTGAGGAGATCGACTACCCGGTACTGCTGGTATAAACTGGAACAGGAGTTGTCATACCAAAACTCTTTCGCCTTTCATCCCGACTTTTTTTTCTTGTCATCCCGACCGAAGGGAGGGATCTCTTGCTGGAACCAACAAGATTCCTCTCTCTGTTCGGAATGACACAAAAGAGAAATCGCAATGGCACAACAAGCCAGTGATAAACCAGTGAATGCCAAAAACAGAATCCACACACAATAATGAGCCGGGATAAACCCTATTGCATCTACATTCTTACCAATCGGACAAACAAAGTCATGTACGTCGGCATGACAAATGATTTGCCGCGAAGAATCCGGGAGCACAAGAGCCGAATGATTGAGGGGTTTACAAAAAAGTATAACGTTGACAAACTGGTCTATTTTGAAGAGAGCCGCGATGTACTCAGTGCTCTAGCCAAAGAAAAAGAGATCAAAAAATGACGGCGAGAAAAGAAAAATCAGCTCGTTGCCACAATAAACCCCGAATGGCAAGAACTCGCCAGCACCCTCTGGTAGAACAGGATTCCTCTTGGAGCCATTCCGATTATTTTTCTGCCAACCCAACTGTTTGTAGGTCAACTGAACCCACTCCCTTATCATCCCAACTGTTTGTCACCGGTCATCCGACACTCTTTCGCCGATCATCCCAACTTTTTTTCTGTCATCCCGACCGAAGGGAGGGATGACACAAGAGACGAGAGTTGCAATGACACCAGAGAAGGGAATCAGAATGAAACAAAGAGGATGCACAATTCAGCCGAGCACAAGGCGCTCCATGAGGATGGCGGCGGAGACTGCGGCGTTGAGCGATTCAACCTGCACCGTTGCGCCTGCGTGTGGTATCCTGACCAGCCGGTCGGCCAGCGCCAAAACAGCCCCGCTCACCCCGTTGGCTTCATTGCCGATAACCAGTACCTGTTTTGCGGGGTGGGAGTGGAACTGGCTGAAATCCTCTCCATCGAGCGACGAAGCCACAATCGAGTAGCCCAGGGCCTGCAAGCGACGAAGTTCCGCTTCAAGGCTCTCAACCCCGTAATGGCGAATGGCATAGATGCTCCCGGCCGATGACCGAACGGCTTTTGCATTGTACCGGTCGGCCGTGCCGGAACTGCAGATCATGGCTTCAGCCCCGAACCAGACTGCGGTTCTGAGGATGGTGCCCACATTACCCGGATCCTGAACATCATCAAGCGCGACAATAAATGAGCTTCCCGGCGTTGCGAGAGCAGCTTCATCAACAGATGCAAAAGCAGGTTGCTGGCGGAAAACGCCAAAAATCCCCTGTGGGGTCGAGGTGCCGGTGAGCTGCAAACACTCCTTCTCCGTCACGCAAAAAACCTTGCCCTTATGCTTCAGAGCAAACCGCTCACCCTCACACTCCCCTTCACGAAAGAGCAGCGCCACCAGCATCTCCTCATCGGGCAGGTTCTGGCAGAGCTCCCTGACGGTGCGCAGCCCTTCAGCCAGAAAGAGCCCCTCCGAATCGCGAAACTTTTTCTGGTGGAGCCGGGCGTAGTGCTTCAGTTTTGCCTTGCTTAAAGCCACCTTGTCAGGCGCCATTACTCATCCCTCCCGGTATTGCGGAGCTTTGAAAAAACCGCTTTGGGATCGTGGGAAAAATCGGCCGGCATAGTGCCCGGCCGGGCAAGATCGTCAGAGTCAAGATCGACCGAAAAAGAGTCCTCCACCCGGCACGATTTATCCTCACCACCCGTCATGCTCCGGCGAATATAATCGTCAAAACTCTCCCGGTCATTGGCAAAGGAGTTGATGGCCGAATCAAGCGAAGAGCGTAACGGGGCCGCGCTGCTCACCACGGTCTCTTCAGCCGCCATGGCGCGGATTTTCACCATAACCTCACTCCTCGTCATACCGGTAAAACCAACCTTGACCATCAGCCGCTCGAAAGAGGGTTCATCAATCTTCTCCATCGCCTGAAGCAGCTCCATGAGCCCGCCATACATTCCGGCGTGTTCACGGATTGCCTGTTCAATGGAAACCCGCTGCGGTTCCCGGCTTTCGGCCGGTGACGGAGCAACCACTTTTGAAGAGCGTCCCGCACTCTTGCCACCAAGGAACTCCTCGTCCACCCCATAGTGCTGAAACCGGTCCCGCACCCCCTCGTCACGCATTGCCCGAGCGCGCCGCATCGAAACCGACTCGGTATCGGCACGCTCCGGCAACAAAAGCCGCGCCACAATAACCATGCCCGTCAATGCCGCCGCAAGAATAAACAAAAGCATAATCAGCTCAAGCCGCAGGCCAAAAAGCCCCACCACCAAGAGTTCGGCGGCAATAAGCCCTGAAAACAGCGCAAGCAGCAGCTTCAGAAAAAACCGTTCATTCATAATTTCCGACCTTCATTTAAAACCCGTTATAAGCTCGCGCCCGCATGAGGAGAGCCTCCGGCTCCACCCATCAACAATTCACAGGGAATTTAAGCCTTCTTGTGGAAATATTAGCAGAGGGATTTGCTGGATGACGGAGGATGGAGCGTATGAAGAGGCGCGCTGTTATGGCATCTCATCTTTTAGATGAAGCGCCCACGTAAGAGATTGATACTATTTTTTGACTTATTCCATGCTCAAGCACTCTCACTTGAGTGGCGTTTCCTTCTTTTGAATGGATTGCTCCTCGTTTATGGAAAGGGTAATCTCAGGTGAATCAGGAGCAAGTTTTCCCTTGGCCACAAGCATCATCGTGATCTTTGATCCATCTGACAGGCTTCTCATCGAAACATTCACCGGGTAGGTTCCCGAAAAAGTTCCAGCTATATTGGATCTCTCGATAGCCAGTCCTGACGGCAATGGCAAGGCGAAATTGTTCATTTCCATCGTCGCATTGATCTCGAGACACTTTGTGCCGTCAACCTCAACCATTTTGTCGATTTTCGTATACCCCTTAATATTCTCTTTATCAACAATTAAACCCCGCAAGGCAGCTTCTCTGGTAAAGCCTTTCGCGGCGAGGGCGCTGTTAATAGGCCAACTTTCCCCAACCGTCCGGGACTCTTTCGTGCCGAATATATCATCATCTGTTATCGCTAAATGGGAGAGATCAATGAACAGATTCAATATTTTTGCAATCTCTTCCGTTGCGGCATTGCCATCAACAAGAAACTCTGTTTTCCCGTCACGTAATTGCGCAACAACCTGAGTACCTTCAGGCAGCGCTTCCTGCTCGTTAAAATTCCCGTCTATAGATGACATACACCTCGATACAAGCAGGCTTAGCTTGCTTTCCCGCATCAACTCATCAACCTCCAGAACCGTAATAGTTCCGTCCAACTTGGCATCCAAGAATGAGTTCTCCGTCTTGAAAACTTTTCCTTGAGTCGACATTGTCAACTGCTCGGACTCAGAGCCAGATGCACTCAGTTCAAATTTTTCTCCCGCTTTAGCATCACGGCTCAGACGAATCTGGTAGTTCTGTGCAGAGAGAGGGGAAGAGGCGAGTAGAACAACTCCATAGACAAGCAATCCGCGCATTCTCATTGATTTCTCCTTTCATAAGTTATTATTATCAGATCTATCCAACTGATCTGCGGATTTTTGAATTGTAAACCTTATAAAACACAACCTTCAAGCCACCCTCAAACCTTTCTGCTTCCGAAACACCCTGAACCTTTTCCTTACCCCTCTCAAGTTCCGTATTTTACTATTAAATAACAAATAAGATACGTCTATCAAATTCAATCCTTGATAACTCCGGGCGGTTGCGTACATTATTTGCTTCTTATGCAGCATGTTCCCTCCTTTCGGGCGGAGGAAATGGTGCGGTGGATTTCTCAACAGCAAAGCTCTCATGCAGGTTAAAAAAAAGGTTGAACTGATTGCTCCGGCTGGTGACTTGACCGGACTCATTACCGCACTGAAGGCGGGCGCTGATGCGGTCTACTTTGGGGCGGAAGGGTATAACATGCGGGCTGGAAGCAGCAACTTCACCCCGGCGGACTTCCCGACGCTGAAGGCGCTTTGCACCAAATACCACGCCAAAGGGTACCTGGCGCTCAACACGATTGTCTATGACGGCGAACTCAAAAAGATGACGCAGACCATTTCGGCGGCCAAAAAAGCCGGGATCGACGCCATCATCTGCTCCGACATGGCCGTGATTGAAGCGTGCAGGAAAGCCGGTATCGCGTTTCATATCTCAACACAGGCATCGGTCAGCAACTTCACGGCCGTCAGGTTCTTTGCCAACCTCGGGGCCAAAATGATTGTGCTGGCGCGGGAGCTTACCCTTGAGCAGGTGAAGCATATTACGGCTAAAATCAAAGAGGAGAGGCTTGACGTGCAGATTGAGTGCTTTGTGCACGGGGCAATGTGCGTGGCCGTTTCGGGGCGCTGCTTCATGTCGCAGGAGCTTTTTGGCCGCTCGGCCAACCGCGGCCAGTGCGTGCAACCCTGCCGCCGCCACTACATCATTACCGATCCGGAGGAGAACGAGGAGCTGGAACTGGGCACCGATTACGTGATGAGCCCGAAAGACCTCTGCACCATTGAGTTTCTGGACGTGCTCATGGATGCAGGCATCAGCGCCTTCAAAATCGAGGGCCGAAGCCGCAGCCCGGAATATGTGCATACCGCCACCGCCGCCTACCGCCAGGCCATCGACTTCTGCCTCAACCACCGACACAATGCGGAGTTCAGATCACAATACAGCCAGCTTACCATTGAGCTTAAACAACAGCTTGCCCTGGTCTATAACCGTGGATTTTCCGAAGGATTTTATTTCGGCAAACCCTTCGACTCCTGGATCCGGGAGTACGGCTCACTTGCCGAAGAGAAAAAAACCTATATCGGCGAGATCCGCAAATTTTACCCAAAGGCTGAGGTGGCCGAGCTTTACATCTATGCAAAGGGTTTGAAACAGGGCGATAAACTCTCCATCCAGGGACCGAAAACCGGCATTGTGCTGCTTACGCCGGAAAGCTTTCTGGCCAACGACCTGCCGGCCACCGAAGCTCAGAAGGGCGACAGCGTTACCTTCAAATCTCCGAAAGTCAGGAAAAACGACAAGGTCTATCTGCTTGAAAAAAGAGCGTGAAGCGCACTCCTGCCCTTACTGCTAAAATCTCTCTTTTTCCCGGAGCATTCTATTGTGTACCTTTCAAGTATAAAAAGTAACGGCTTGCTGTTTCATTGAACGCTCTCTTTCATAACAGGAAGAAAAGGAGGCTAGGAGAGTGATCTACAAAGTCATTTCCAAAACCGAGTTCAATCGCTTTCTTGATGCCCTTGTAGGTAACAACACCGCCTTCGGCCCGTGTCGTGTTGAGAGCAACATCCAAGGGGAAGCCATCTACCAGTTCCGCCCGGTCACTTCAGCCGCAGAAATCGCGCTGGAGTACAGTGTAACAGCATCATCCGCCAAACATTTTTTCCTGCCCTTCCGCGAAGAGCTTTCGCGTTTTATGTTTCACGGGGAGGAGTGGGAGCAGCTTGTTGCGTGCGAGGCCGATCCGATTGTACTGATAGGACTTAGGGCGTGCGATATTGCCGCCCTGAACATTCTTGACGATGTGCTGCTCAACGGCAACTTCCCCTCGCCCTACTACCTCGCCAGACGCAAGAACACCTTTGTGATCGGCATCGACCATCTGCCGCTCGTGGACTGCTTCTGCAAGTCGATGAACCATCACACCGTGCCGACCGGCTTCAACCTCTTCTGTTCGGATATCGGCGAGGAGTACTACCTCTCCATCAACTCCTCAAAAGCCTTCAGCTTCCTCAAGGAGTTCGAGAGCCGTGAACCCGGCACCCGCGAGAACCGCCTGCTGATGGAACGCCGTAACCTTATCAAAAAGAGTTTTCAAACGGAAATTGAGGTCTCCGGCCTGCCCGATATTCTGGACATTGAGTTCGACTCCCCGGTCTGGGAAAAATGGGGGGCAAAATGCCTCAACTGCGGCAGTTGCGCCATGGTCTGCCCCACCTGCTACTGTTACTCGGTCACGGAGTCGTTTGCCTGCAACCAGCAGGGCTCTTCACGCCAGAAAACCCTCTACTCCTGCAATCTGGTGGATTTTGCCCAGGTGGCGGGGGGCCACAACTTCCGCCCGAAAAACGGCGACCGCCTCAAGTACCGCTACTACCATCAGCACCGGGGATTTGCCGAAAATGCCAACCAGCAGATCTGCGTAGGGTGCAACCGGTGCGGACGAACGTGCCTGGCTGGAATCAACCCGAAAGATGTGATCAACGACCTCAGAATGGAGAAGGAGTCATGCACGACAGGCGATTCGTCATCCCCCACCAGCCGGTAAAGGGCGAGGAGTTCAACAGCTCGGTGCCGGATTTCAACCGCCGCACCGAGGTGATGCAAACCGAGCGGGGCTACGCGAGCATCATCACATCCATCCAGCCGCTCACCCAGCAGGAACGGCTCTTTACGCTCCGCATCCTTGACCCTCTGGAGCGTGCACGCTTCAGCTTCCGGCCCGGCCAGTTTCTCATGCTTGAACTGCCCGGTTACGGTGATGTGCCGCTCTCAATTTCAAGCTCAAGCAGCAACCATGAGTTTCTGGAACTCTGTGTCCGCAAGGCCGGCCATGTCACCACGGCCCTCTTCCGGTGCAGCGAAGGAGCCCGGGTGGCCATAAAAGGCCCCTTCGGCTCGGCTTTTCCGATGCATGAGATGACCCACAACCATGTGCTCCTGATTGCCGGAGGGCTTGGCATTGCTCCGCTGCGCGCACCGCTCTTCTGGATCAATGAACACCGCCAGCACTACCTGGATGTAACCCTGCTCTACGGCACCAAAGAGCCTGCACAACTGCTCTTCACCCCGCAGCTCTCTGAATGGGAGAAGAACCATAACATCCAGGTGCACACCATTGTGGAGCGAGGCGGTGCCGGATGGAAGGGAAAAACCGGCATGATCACTGATCTCTTCAAGGATATGACGATTGACCGAGAGCACACCTGGGCGATTGTCTGCGGGCCGCCGCCGATGTTCAAGGTTGTCTGCAGCTCGCTCGACCGACTCGGCATTCCCATGAACCGCATGTTTGTTTCGCTGGAACGGCGGATGCACTGCGGCATGGGCAAGTGCTGCCGCTGCATGGTGGGATCAACCTTTACCTGTGTTGACGGCCCGGTCTTCGATTACTGGTCGATCATGAATCTCAAGGAGGCCATTTAGCCGATGAAACAGACGCTCTACACCTTCGAGAAGCTAAAAATCGCTTCGTTCGATTTTACCTGCTGCGAAGGGTGCCAGTTGCAACTGACCAACCGGGAGTCCTCCCTTCCGGACTTTCTGGAGCTGCTCGACATTAGAACCTTCCGCGAAATCTCCGACGAACACCATCAGGATTACGACATTGCGCTTATTGAGGGGAGCATCAGCCGTTCTGACGAAGTTGAACGGCTGCGAGCCATCCGCAAACAGGCAAAAGTAGTGATCGCCTTCGGCACCTGCGCCTGCTTCGGCGGAATCAACTCCCTGAAAAACCGCTTCCCGCCAGAGGTGTGCAGCAACGAGGTCTATAGCGGCATGGCCGTCGAAACCCTGCCGGTCAGAAAAGTGAGCGATATTGTCACGGTTGACCTCTCCATCCCCGGATGCCCGGTCACAAAGGAGGAGGTGGAGCGCATCATGGTGCGCCTTGTCACCGGCTCACAAATAGCGCTCCCAAGCTACCCGGTATGCGTTGAATGCAAGCAGCAGCTCAACACCTGCCTCTTTGAGCTGGGTGAACTCTGCCTCGGCCCGATCACCCGGGGCGGATGCAACGCGGTATGTACAACTGGAAAAACGCCCTGCCTCGGATGCCGGGGCGCAACCGAGGAGATCAACATGGCGGCCTTTCTTGAGCTGGTCAGACACAGAAAATTCAGCCCCGAAGAGTGCCGGGAAAAACTTGGTTTCTATAATGCGTTTGAAGCGTTCCTCGGCCATGAAACGTGAGTGCCGGATCGATATCCACCACCTGACCCGCGTGGAGGGTCATGCCAACATCCATATTTCCGTCCGGGATGGTCAGCTTGTGGAGGCCAATTGGGCCGTTGTGGAGACACCAAGATTTTTTGAGGTGATGCTCAAGGGGATGAGCGCTGAAATGGCCCCCTTTCTGACCTCGAGAATCTGCGGCATCTGCTCCATCAGCCACGCCCTTGCCAGCATCAGGGCGGTTGAGCGGGCCATGGAGATCCATCCGCCGGTCGCGGCCGAAACAACCCGGCTGCTGGCCATGCAGGGCGAAACCCTCCAGAGCCACGCCCTCCACCTCTTTTTTCTGGCCGCCCCGGATTTTCTTGGCACCACCAGTGTGCTCCCCCTGATCGACTCCCACCCCGATCTGGTTCGGGCGGGATTGCTGCTCAAGGAGCTGGGCAACGAGATCAGCTCGGCCACCGCCGGACGTTCCACCCATCCGGTAACCCTTGTTGTTGGTGGCATCAGCAAAGCGCCCGACAAGGCGCGACTGGCCGAGCTCTACACCATGATCCATGAACGAAAAGCCGCACTTGAAACCGCCAGCTCTTTTTTCCGTACCCTCTCAATCCCGGATTTCAGTCGCGCAACCGAGTTTATCTCGCTCTCGAACGGCTCCACCTATCCCTCAATCGGCGGAAAAATTATTTCAAGTGATGGCGTTATCAAAGAGGAGAACGACTACCTTTTGATGACCAACGAATACTGCCGGGAAAACTCCACCTCCAAATTCACCCGACTCAGCCGCACCTCTTCGGCGGCAGGGCCGCTGGCACGACTGAACAACAACTACCAACTGCTTCACCCGAAAGCACAAGAGATGGCCGCAAGTTTCAGCCTCCGGCCGCTGTCGCACAATCCCTTCATGAACACCGTTGCCCGGCTGGTTGAGTGCGTGGAGATACTCTATACGGCTGAAGCGCTGATTGAGAGGCTGCTCGATATGGAGCTTCGGGAGATAAAAACTTCCTGGAGTCCGAAAGCCGGGGCCGCAACCGGGGCGGTTGAAGCGCCGCGAGGAGTGCTCTATCACCATATGGAAACAAACCGTGCGGGAAAAATCGTGAAGGCGGACTGCATCATCCCCACAACGCAGAACAATGCCAACATCGAGCTTGACCTCCGGGCCATGGCCGAAGATGCGCTGAAAAAAGGGAAAACCGACCGGGAGATAGAGAGGCTTTGCGAAATGGTGGTGCGCTCCTACGACCCCTGCATCTCATGCTCGGTGCACTAAAAAAAGAGAGGGCGGGAAAGCAAGGGAGCCTTCCCGCCTCATTTGGCACTACTCTATCGAAAAGAGCGCGACTCAAAGAATCTCGACAAGCTCGATTTCAAAGGTAAGTTCCTGGCCGGCAAGCGGATGGTTGGCATCAAGCGTCACCACCTTGTCGGTAATATCGACAATCATCACAATGGCCTGCTGATCGTCGGGAAGGCCGACCTGCAACTGCTGACCGATCTCCAGCTCCATGTCGGCCGGAAAGCGCTCACGATCCACATCCGTTACCAGCTCTTCCGAGTGAGGGCCGTAAGCCTCATCAACCGAAATAACCGAAACCCTGATCTCGCCGGGCGACATATCAAGCACGGCCGTATCGAATCCGGGAATGACCTGACCACCACCGATTTTAAACTCCAGCGGCTCGCGATTTGCCGATGTGTCAAACATCGTGCCATCTTCGAGCGTACCGGTATAATGAACTTTTACAATATCGCCTACTTTTGCCTGAGCCATGCATGCCTCCTTTTTAATACTGAATCAAAAACAACTACTTCAATGCCGACCTGCGAATTTAATGGAAAACCAATACAATCCCATTTTTTTTATGACTCCTCACCTGCCGTCCCGGAAGCCTCAAGCGGCGTTGCGCTCTCGCCACCTTTTGGCAAACCAGCAGGATAGTTGCTCCGGATAAAATCAAGCAACTGTTCACGCACGAGGCAGCGCAACTCCCAGAGATCGGCCGAGTTCGCCGCACTGACGAGCGAGCGTATCTCAACCGCCGTGGCCGAGGTATTGGTGACATGCATTTTCACCACACGACGATCCCAGAGAGGAGTGGCGGTTACAATCCGCTCCAGCTCCCGACGGAGCTGGTCGAGCGGAATCAGGTAATCGGTATAGAGAAACACCGTGCCGAGCTGCTCGGCGGAGGTGCGGCTCCAGTTCTGAAAAGGTCGGTCAATAAACCAGGTAATGGGCACAATCAAACGGCGCTGATCCCAGAGCTGCACCACCACATAGGTGAGGGTAATCTCCTCAATGCGCCCCTTCTCCTTTTCAACCACCACCTCGTCACCGATACTGATCGGCTGGGTGATGGCAATCTGGATTCCCGCGATGAGGGTCGCTAAGCTTTTCTGGGCGGCAAAACCAAGAATGACACCGGCAATACCGGCTGAGGCAAGAATGCTCAGTCCGACCTGACGCACCGTGTCAAAGGTCATCAACACGCCCGATATCGTCACCAGCACCAAGAGCACATTGAGAATCTTGCGCGTCAGGCTCGCATGCGTGGCAATCTTTCGGGCCGCCGCCTCGTTCTCCCTCACCTTCTCCGAATAGTGCTGCTGGATAAACTGCTCAAAAACAATAAAAAGCCGCATCATAAACCAGGCGATCCCGATCATGGAGAGGATGAGCAGCCCGTGCCGGCACAACTCACGGATAGATTCGGAAAGAGGGAGAGAGTGAATCAGAACAACCAGAGCAATTAGGGAAACCAGCAGGCGGAAAGGCCAGAGCAAAAGATCAAAGGGAAGGCCGATTTCGCGGATGGAGGAGCGAATCCCCTGGATGACCCTCTTGAAAAGGGAGTTGGCTACGAGAAAAAGAAGAAGGGCAAATAACAAAACCGTTACCGGTAACAGGTAACCCTCCTGAAATGAAGTCCAGAATTTCATGATTGTCTCCATACCTGTTCCAGTAAAAAGCTGAGCCCCCAGAGTATCGCCCGGGGGAAGCTGAAGCAAGAGCCTACCCTTTCAGTCGCTCAAATTCACTTTTGGAGCGCACCACACAATCCTCAATAGCCATGCCGCCGAAATAGTTGCCGGTCAAGAGCAGGTTCTTTTTGCCTTTAAGCATATTATCGGTTTTTTCCAGCCACTGGTGGTGACCAACCCGCAAGGTTGGCACGGTGTTAAGCTTGGAAACCGTATGCTCTATCTTTGCAAAGCTCACCCCGAGCACCTCGGTAATCCGCGCCCGCTTGGTTTTGTCATCCAGACCGGGACGGAAATGGAAGGTAAAGCCACGGAAGTTCTCGTCAGGCACCGTATCGCGCGAGACAACCGAATAAAAAATATCGTTTGGAGAAATAAGGGCCGCAACCGGCTTCATCGAGATATTCTCCTTGCGGACAATAACGCCAACCGAATCGACATCGGCCGCCCGGAGCTGGCCGAGATGCGTGGCGATGTCGGGGTGGATGTCGCGTAACAGTTTGGAAGCCACCGAAGAGGGAGTTGCCATCACCAGGGTTTTGGCCAGATACTCTCCACCATCGTTGCTTTTAACCACATACATGCCATCCGTAAAGTTGATCGTCTGCACCTCACGGCTGGAAAAGATGTTCAAGCCCTTGCTTGCAGAAATGCCCTGGGCAACGCTCTGCAACCCTTCAGCAAAGGTATAGTTTTTCAGCACATCCTTGCGTTTTTCCCGGCTTTTGAACATCATGTCGGCCGGAAAATCGTCGGTCGGCTGCGAAGGTACCGCATTGAAAAAGTGAGAGATCACCTCATTGTAGTTCTTCTCCCCCACAATTTTTGAATAGTAGGACTTCACGCTCTGGCCGGTTTTCTTCAGCGTGAAGATGTTCGGGGCGGAAAGCAGCAGCTCCATAATATGGAGCTGGGAGACAATTGATTTGATCTTGCCATCCATGAAGAGGGTAAATGGCACCTTTGCACGGGGAGTAATGGCATCCTTCAGGCGGCAGGTCTCGACAATATCGAGCAGATTCTGGTATGAGCTGTAACAGGTATGCGCCCCAAGCTCAAGCCAGAACTTTTTACCCTGTGCCGTGTAGTGCGGAGAAGCAAACGAGCCGCCGGTCGTTTCATTTTTTTCAAGCAGTGTGGTTTTCATGCCGGCCTGCGCGCAATAAAAAGCAAGGCTGAGGCCGCTGATACCGCCTCCGACAACAACAACATCGTTTTGCATTATAAAAGCCATGGAGATTGAAAAAGATGCGTTAAGAAAAAAGACAGGCGGGGCTGAAAAAAACGCCAGGTCTGCCGGAATCACAATCAAAAAGTTCTCGCGCTAATTTAGCGAAATCAGGCAAGAACACCGCTGAAAAAGTTGAAGGGCGCATGGAAGTGCTAAAAGCGGGTTCAAGCCTCCTCTGCCCCATCCCGATAGCTGGCAGAATAACGCACATAGTTTTCCGGCGACTCCTTGATATTAAGGCGCTCCGCCTCGGTCACCGGCCGCATCACTTTGGCCGGAACTCCGGCCACCAGCATGCCCTCCGGCACCCTGAAGCCCTGCCGCACCAGTGAACCGGCAGCAACAATCGACCAGGGCTCAATCACACAATCATCAAGCAGTACCGCGCCCATACCGATCAGCACATAATCCTGTACCGTGCAGGCATGGAGCACCGCACCATGACCGATGGTGACACAGTTTCCGATGTTCAAGGGGCCGGTATCGTGCGTCACATGCAGGGTTGCATTATCCTGAATGCTGCACTTCTCTCCGATACGAATCGGGCAAACGTCACCACGAACCACGGCATTGAACCAGACGCTGGAATAGGCACCGATATGCACATCCCCAACCACAAAGGCACCGTCGGTCATAAAAACCGTTTCGTGCAGTTGCGGCCAAACCCCTTTGTAAGGCAAAACTTTTCCCATACGACCGTTGCAATTTTTACAGGTTGAAGGCAATTATTCATGAAAGAGCATAGCTCCTGAAACATAAAATATTTTTTTATGATGAAGGGATTTTTTAAATTCTCTTAATAGCGACATTAACCCATCAAACCAGCTAACCATGAGCAATACATCAGGAGTTTTTACCAACTGGGGTGAAGCTTACGGAAAATTCGTAGAAGTTTTTATTGACGGGCACTGGTGGGTGGTTGGCGACTCCCTTGAAAACATCGGAAAAACAACAAAGCGCTTGCTGGTCAATGCTTATCCGTTTCTGTATGGCGGCTCAGCTTCATCAGGCTTGAGAGGTTCTTCACCTGAAGTGACCGGTTATGCCAAACCCTGCAAGGATATTGAAAAACGGTTCAAGGATTGAGCCGCCAAAGCAGTTCACCCCCTTTTGCATCATCAGCGACGACATACCCAATAAAAAAACGAGGCTTCTGGTCTCGTTTTTTTATTGCTCCCCTGCTTGACGGCTAACAAAAGAGCAACAGACAGGGTGATAACGGTAAGGGATGTTTTTACGACTGCCTTTGAAGCGGATAAATTGTACATTCAAGAACGTCATAAGTGAGTTCTTCTAAAAAGCATCACCGCACACTCCATTTTCAGCACCGGCATGAAAGCAACACTGAGCTGCAGCAACTTAAAAAAGGTCTACAACAAACGCGAAGTTGTCAAAAGCTCCTCCATTGAGGTAAAGCAAGGGGAGATTGTCGGGCTGCTCGGGCCAAACGGTGCGGGTAAAACCACAACCTTCTACATGATTGTCGGCCTTGTACGCCCGGACGGCGGCGAGGTCTTTCTGGATAAAACCAATATCACCCGCCTGCCGATGTACAAGCGGGCGCGCCTCGGCATCGGCTATCTGCCGCAGGAGGCCTCCGTCTTCCGGAACATGACGGTTGAGGAGAATGTTTTAAGTGTGCTTGAATTCACCTCCCTCTCAAAAGCAGAACGGAAAGAGAAAACCGCCATGATGCTCGAAGAGCTGAACATCTCCTCCATCCGCAAAAGCATGGGCTATGCGCTCTCCGGCGGTGAACGACGGCGCACGGAAATTGCAAGGGCTCTGGCGCTCAACCCGAAATTCATCCTGCTCGATGAACCCTTTGCCGGAGTGGACCCCATTGCGGTTGAGGATATCCAGCAGATTGTTGAAGGGCTCATCAAGCGCGACATCGGTGTACTCATCACCGACCATAACGTGCATGAAACCCTGTCCATTACCAGCCACGCCTACCTGCTCTTTGATGGCAGCATCTTCATGCATGGCACGCCGGAAGAGATTGCCGCCAATCCTGAGGTCCGCAAAATGTACCTCGGCGAAAAATTCACACTCGACCGCTACTAACATCGCTCCACCTGCAAAAGAGCAAAACCCCTCACTCCCCTTGCCTCAGGCGACCATAAAATAAATCGCTTCTTTTTTACGTTACGGAACTTTACACAGCACAATCACTGTTTTTAACTCCTGGAAACCCCGAGAGGACAGTCGTACTTTTCCCCCTCTGTAACTATAAAAAACCGTATTGCCGGAGGCAAGTGAGCCATGAGAGTTCTGTTGATCTATCCCGAATTTCCTGACACCTTCTGGAGTTTCAAGCACGCCTTGAAGTTTGTGAACAAAAAAGCATCGCTTCCGCCGCTCGGCCTGTTGACCGTAGCCGCAATGCTGCCTGAAAGCTGGGAGCGGAAACTGGTTGACCTCAATATTGCCCCCCTTCGCCCGGAGGATATTCTGTGGGCCGACATGGTATGGATCAGCGCCATGGCCGTCCAGCAGGAGTCCGCCCGTAAGGTAATTGCAGAGTGCAACCACGCCAATCGCAAAGTGGTGGCTGGTGGCCCGCTCTTTACCTCCGAACATCAGGACTTTCCGACGGTTGATCACTTTGTGCTCAACGAAGCCGAGCTGACCCTTCCGCCATTCCTTGAAGATCTGGAAAAGGGAAAGCTGCAGAAATACTACTCGTCGAGCTTGTTCCCGGATATTGCCCACACTCCTGCGCCGCAGTGGGAGCTGCTCGACATCAAGAAATATGCCTCAATGGCCCTGCAGTTTTCAAGAGGGTGCCCCTACCAGTGCGACTTCTGCAACGTTACGGCGCTACTTGGCCATAAAATCCGCACCAAAACCAGCCAGCAGATTATTGTGGAGCTTGATGGACTGCGCAAATTGGGATGGCGGGACAGCATCTTTTTTGTGGACGATAACTTCATTGCCCACAAAGCCTACCTGAAAAAAGAGCTGCTGCCGCGCCTGATTGAGTGGCAGAGAGCCAACAAAACAACCACCCGACTCTATACCGAGTGCTCCATCAATCTGGCTGACGACCCGGAACTGATGCGGCTCATGGTAGAGGCGGGCTTCACCCAGGTCTTTATCGGCATTGAAACCCCGGACGATCAGGCGCTGCAAGCCTGCGGCAAGCAGCACAATACCTCAAGGGACATGCTTGAAAATATCCATAAAATCCAGCACGCCGGCATGGAGGTTCAGGGCGGTTTTATTGTAGGGTTCGACAGCGACACCCCCTCCATTTTCCAGAAACAGGTTGAGTTCATCCAGAAAAGCGGCATTGTCACGGCCATGGTCGGCATCCTGCAGGCCCTTCCCGGCACCCGCCTCTACGAACGGATGCAAAAAGAGGGACGGCTGCTGCATAACTCAAGCGGCGACAATGTTGACAGCAACACCAACATTATTCCGAAAATGGATCTGGATGTGCTGCGCAAGGGATATACCGACATGATGACCCAGCTCTACAGCCCGAAACACTACTACCAGAGAGTGCGCACCCTCCTGCAGGAATACCGGGCGCCACAATACCAGGAACGGTTCCGCCTCAGCCACCTGCTCGCCTTTATCCGCTCGGTGGTGCTGCTCGGCGTGGTGGGACGGGAACGGTTCCAGTACTGGAAAATGCTGGTATGGACATTCTTCAACCGCCAGCACTCCATCCCGCTCGCCGTAACCCTGGCCATCTACGGCCACCACTTCCGAAAAGTCTGCCAACTGCACCTCAAAGAAGCCCGACGCTCTGCAGGATAAATGCTTCGCGCACAAAGTTGGATGCTAAAAGAAACTCGCGCGCTGAAGAGCATAAAACCACTTCAGCGCTTAAAGTCAGCTCCCACCTGAAAAAAAATCGCAATCCCTTGTTTATATTATCACAACTGTGCGTTCATAATACCGCGCAGTTGTGATAAGCACAACGCCCCCATCCACAACAAGAATCTGTAAAACAATCGCATGACCATTCAGGAGTACATCGAGGCCATCAATAAGCGGTACAAAACCGGCAAGACCGTGAGCTCAGCTTTGAGGATATCCTTCAGTAACCGCGCATCATTGTACTACTGACGAAAACGGCAAGGATTATGAGAGAAATCGACAAAATAAGAATGATGCAAAAAATACGAATAGGCTATAATATTGCTCAATAAAATTTTTTATTGAAATTATTTTATCAATCATAAGCTGTAGCTAATGAACGAGATCAGATTTCATGTTAATACACGACTAGCAAAGCTTTTATCGGAAAACTATCGTTCTTCCGAAAAAGCTCTTAAAGAACTAATCGATAACGCTTGGGATGCTGAAGCAGATACAGTTAAAATTACATTACCAGAGCCACTAACTGAACAAGCGATTATTATTCAAGATGATGGTTCTGGCATGACTGAAAATGAACTAAGGCAGGAATATCTTTTCATAGCCAATGATCGTCGGATCAGAAGAGGTGAAATAACAAAAAACAAAAAGAGAAAGGCAAAAGGACGTAAGGGAATAGGTAAATTTGCTGGCTTAATGGCAGCTAGCTCTATGAAACTTGAAACATGGGCTCGCGGAAGAAAATGCACATTCGTTTTAACAAAAGAAGACTATGGAAAAGCTGAAGATATAGAAAAATTACCGATTAATCTGGATTCTCAAAAAGACTATGAAATAGATCATGGAACACGAATTACACTTACAGGCTTAAATCAAGGCTTTACATTTCCTAATGCAGATAAGCTCCGACAAATACTATTGCATGAATACGGACGGGAAGAAGACTTTAATATTGAGGTCGATGGTAAACTCTTAGGAATTGATGATGTTAAGGGAGCTTATACTGAATATGAAAAAAATTTACCTGACGTAGGTAAAATAAGACTCCGCTTTACGATATCAAATCAAAGAAAAAATCTTAGAGCTCCAGGGATTTCGATACGTGTTGACGGAAAGATTGTTGGAAAGCCAGAATATTTTGGATTAGAAGAAGCTAATGACTTCCCTCCAAAGCTATTAAAAAAACTATACGGTGAAATAGAAATTGATGGGTTAATCGATCATGTTACAGCAGATTGGGGAGCGTTAGTTGAAAACAGTGAGCTTTTTGAAGCCGTAAAAAAAGACGTCTTCCCTGTACTTAGAGAAAAATTTAAGCAAGAATATGGGCAAGAAATCAGCTTAGCTCAAGCTCGCCTACAAAAAAGAATAAATCAGCGATTACAAGAACTACCAGAATACAAACGTAAATTTGCTGAACAATCAATTAAATCGATTTTAGAACGCTATTATGGTGAACCTGAATCGAAAGTCGAACCAA
Source organism: uncultured Chlorobiaceae bacterium (assembly GCA_903839405.1). GTDB lineage: Bacteria > Bacteroidota > Chlorobiia > Chlorobiales > Chlorobiaceae > Chlorobium. The sequence goes on along the minus strand of CAIMCD010000026.1, from coordinate 4,981 downwards.
TTGTAAGTGTTCTTCTTGATGCGCTCGAAAGAACTGATTATCGAACAATTCTTGAATATATCAATGAGGCATCTCATTCTGATATTGCAAAACTTGCAGAGGTGCTTAATCAATTTGGATTGATCGAACTTGCTATCATTGGAGAACAAGCTAATAGTCGTTTAATATTTTTAGAAAAACTAGATTACTTGTGCAGAAACTCAAGTACTGAAGAAAAAAACATTCATGATTTACTTGCTAAAAATCTTTGGGTTTTTGGATTAGAATATTCATTCTTCAGTAGCAATATAACATTAAAACGTCAAGTTGAAGATTTATTGGGCAAAACATATTCTGGAAAACGTGCAAATAAACGACCTGACTTATTACTGAATATGAATGCAGATAACAAGTATTTATTGATTGAGTTCAAACGACCGAATCATTCGCTTACTTACACTGACTATCAACAAGCTACGGGTTATCGTAATGACTTTTTGCCATTCATAGAAAACGAAATCAAAGTTCTTGTAATCGGCGGCAAGAAAGGGAATGACTTGCTAAATCTGAAGAATCATGAACCAAATACAGATATTTTAACATTCAGTGAAATGATTTCAAAAGCAAGAAATCAACTCAATTGGTTACTAAAACAACTTGGAGCAGATACACACGCATAAATAATGTTTTGAATTGAACTTTGTTTCATCCATGAAACATCACAATCACATGCTGACTCTCATAAAAGCACACAAATTTCATGATCGCTGAAAACCTGCTTTTCCAGTCCGATGAGGGATTTATCCGCATCCCGATCTGGGGCCATATTGCGCTCAGCGGGCCGCTGAAAAAAATTCTTTCGCACCCATCCTTCCTGCGCCTCAAGGGAATCCGCCAACTCTCCTTTTCGCAGCAGGTCTATCCGGGAGCAAACCATACCCGTTTTGAGCACTCCATCGGGGTCTATCACCTGATGAAGCTCATCTTGCAGCGAATGCTCACCTCTCCCTTGGCCGTGAAGCTGCAAAGCGAGAGCTTCCGCTTTGATGAACACAACTGCCGGATGCTGCTCGCGGCAAGCCTGCTGCACGATATTGGCCACTACCCGCACGCCCATGTGATTGAGGAGCAGATTCCCTGCTGCAAGGGCGAACCGGTTTTTTCGCACCACGAACATCTCTGCCGCCACTTTATTTTTGAGGAAAATCCGGGGAGTCCCACCATTGCGGAAATTTTGCAGGAGGAGTGGAAGGTGTCGCCCGAGCTGGTGATCAACCTCATCACCGGCAGCTCTGCAAATCGCTTCGGCAAGCTGATCAGCGGTACCCTCGACCCCGACAAGATGGACTACCTGATGCGCGACGCCCACCACTGCAACATTCCCTACGGCAGCATCGACATTGAGCGGCTGATCGAGTCGTTTGTGCCCGACCCGGCGCGGGAGCGGTTTGCCATTACGGAAAAAGGGATTGCGCCGCTTGAAAGCCTCCTCTTTGCCAAGTACATGATGATGCGCAACGTCTACTGGCACCACACCAGCCGCTCGCTCTCGGCCATGCTGCGCCGGCTTCTGCAGGATATTGCGAACCAGGGGCTCATCGCACCCGCCGCCCTGCGCGATCTCTTTTACAGCAATGCCGATGACCGGGTGCTCTACGAGCTGAAGCGGCTCATGCCGGAGGGGAACCATCCGCTCGGTGAACTGCTTGAGGATATTCTGATGCGCCGGGTCTACAAACGCTCCATCACCGTGCAACCCTACCTTGCCGGAAGCTCAGAGGCGGATGAAGGGTGGTTTATCTATAACAGCAATAGTGAGATGCGCCGCAACATGGAGCAGGCTATCTGCCGCTTTCTCAACCAGCGCTACCATCTTGATCTGCACGGCCATGAGGTGCTGATTGACCCGCCTTCGAAAAAGGATATTTTTGATTACGCCGACCTCAAGGAGCTGAGGGTCTACCCGACCCGTGCGGCTCACACCCACTACAACGAGCAGCTTGAGGGCGAATACATCCGGTTTGACGATCTGCAGGAATCGGTTTTCCAGTCGGATTTTATTCTCTCGTTTGAACGTTACACCAAGAAATTCAGGGTGCTCTGCCATCCTGACCTGGTTGAGCGAATTGTGGAGTCGCGCGAAGAGATTATGGGTATGTTAAAACCTTAAAGTTGTATATTCCTGTAACACAAAACCTGATAACACTATGGAACAACAACAGGACAAGTTTTACAAAGGGCTCTTCTTCGGCGCCGGGCTTGGTGCCGCTGTAGGCACCATCATGGGCCTGCTCTTCGCGCCGCACAAGGGTACGGAGATCCAGCAGATTATTTCAGGCAAGGTCAAGCACGCACTCGACAAGGCAACCGATTACTATGAACAGAGTGAGCATGACGATGCCTATAGTAACGATGCAAAAACACGCTCACAGGAGATTATCGACACCGCCCGTGACGAAGCAAAAAAAATTCTCGGTGAAGCCAACAGCATTATCCGTGAAATCAAGGGATACCCAAAAAGCCAGGAAAACTAAAGCATGCTGACTTTCTTATCGGCTGACGCGCCGCCAAAAACCGAGCCCGGCAACTATCCGGTGCTGCTTCTGCATGCATTCCCCCTTTCGGCGGCCATGTGGATACCCCAGATTCTGGCACTCGGCAATGCCGGAGTGCAGGTTATAGCGCCGAACGCTTACGGCATTGATGAGTCGGAAGAAAGAGCGGAGTGGGACTTTACCGGCTACGCGCATGAACTGGCCGCGCTGCTTGCGGCACTCAATATTGAGAAGGCGACGGTGGTTGGGCTCTCCATGGGTGGATACCAGGCTCTGGAGTTCTACCGCCTCTTCCCGAATAAAACCGCTTCCCTGGTGCTGTGCGATACCAGAGCTGAAGCCGACACCCCCGAAGCCCGCTCAGGACGCGAAGAGTTTATTCAGGCCGTGGAAACCCTTGGGGCTGAGGAGGCGGCAAGGCGCATGGTGCCGAACTATTTTACCCCTGAAACCCTCACCTCACGGCCGGAACTGGAGGCTGAAGTGCGGGAGATGATCGCCCAGCAGTCGGCGCAGGTGATCAACGCCGCCATGCGGGCCATCATGATGCGAAGCGATGCAACGGCTCGTCTGGAGGAGATCCGCTGCCCAGTGCTGGTTCTCTGCGGAGCTGAGGATAAACTCACTACGCCCGAAACAGCTAAAGGGATCAGCGCCCGGATTCCCGGTTCACAGCTCCAGCTTCTTCCAGGAGCCGGTCATATCTCAAACATGGAGCAGGCGGAAGCCTTCAACGCCGCCCTTTTGAAGCATATCGGAGAGGTCGGCCAGAGCTGACCTCTCCATAGCCGTTTGCCGTCACTATGTCACGCTTCGAGACTCTCAAGCAGTTCAAAAAAGTTCGGAAAGGAGACCCCGACAACATTGATATCGGTGATGTCCAGCGCACATCCGGTTGCCCGGCTGGCAATGGCAAAGCTCATCGCAATGCGGTGATCGTCAAAGCTCTCAATCACCACCGTGCCTGAAGGGGTGACGTTGCGCCCCTTGACCACAAATCCGTCGGGATAGTCCTCGCACGCAAAACCAAGCCGGCGAAGGTTGACCACCAGGGCATCAATCCGGTCACTCTCCTTGGTTCTCAGCTCTGCGGCATGGTGCAACTCAAAGCTCCCGGTTGCAAAGGCGGAAAGCACCGCAAGCATGGGCAGCTCATCAATAACAATGGCCACAAGTTTGGGGTCGCTGATCCGAAGCGGCTCAATATCGGAGGTGTTATGCACCAGAATATCTCCAATCCGTTCGCCACCAATCACCCGCTCGTTTTCAATCGTCAACCCCGCACCGGCATCCACAAGAATATCCAGAAATGCCGCGCGCGTCGGGTTCAAGCAAACATCGCGAATCATGATCTCTGAACCCCGCGCCAGGAGGCCAAGCGCAACAATGAAACATGCGGCCGAAGGGTCAGCCGGAATATAGAAGGGCTTTGCCAGAAGAGGCTTTCGACCCGGCACCACAATCACCCGTTCGCCGTCACGTTCAAAACTCTCAAGGCCGAGCATCACCTCCGTATGGTCACGCGAACGAACAGCCTCAATAATGCGGGTTTCACCCTCCGCATGAAGGGCCGCAAAGGCTACAAGCGACTTGACCTGAGCTGAAGGAACCGGCAGGCGGTACTCAAGCGGCTTCAACTCCTTGGTACCGTTGATCATCATCGGCGCCGTACCGGCCGGGGAGAGTTCCACCTCAGCCCCCATCAGGCGTAGAGGGTCAGCAACCCGCTTCATCGGTCGCTTCAAGAGCGAACTGTCGCCCACCAACTCGCTTTTGAAGGGCTGGGCCGCAAGAATTCCGGCAAACATGCGCATGGTGCTGCCCGAATTGTTGCACATCAGCGGAGCCGCGGGCGGCGTGAAACTCCATAACCCTTTCGACTCAACAACCACCCTTCTGACCGAACGGCCATAAGCACCAGCTATCTCTTCCTGGCGAAGCGTTATACCGGCACCCTGCAGGACGCCGAGGGTCGACTGGTTATCAAATCCGGCGGAAAAATTTGTTATCTCGGTTGTGCCTTCCGACAAGGAGGCGATCAAAGCTGCCCGATGGGAGATCGACTTGTCGGGCGGCAACGCGGTTACTTCACCTTTAAAAACTCTCATGAGTCGATGGATTGGTTTGACAAAAAAAAAGCAACTCCCGTGGAGGGAGCTGCTTTACATAATTTTTCCCTTTCACAAGGATAGAATCATGAGTTGCGTTCTTCGTTTGCCCTCTGCGCTCTACGCCTGCTCCTCGAACGTTTCAAACGACCATCCACTGAAGGTTTAACAAAGTATGCGTTTTTACGGAACTCCTTTAAAACACCTGCACGCTCATACTTCTTCTTGAAGCGTTTCAGCATTTTATCGATCGATTCGTTATCATTTATCTGCACACTAACCAATGTAATTCACCCCCTTGTTTAAAGATCAACGTCTTAGTTTTAGTTTAATAATATC
>CAIMCD010000025.1 GCA_903839405.1 uncultured Chlorobiaceae bacterium | reverse complement strand
CATGATCTTGCGGCGCACCTCCTCAAGCTGATGGCCGGCAGCAGCACTGAGCACATCATCATAATCGAGGGAGATCATATTGAAGAGCATATCCTCAATAGTGGGATGGGATGAGCGGATAAATGACTCGCTGCAGCAGGTACATTCGAGGCCGTGAATCCAGATAACCGGAGTTCTCGGCTTGTGCTCCATCGCATGAACAATGCTTGGCAGCATCGATGGTGAAAGGCCGAGATAGACCGAAGTAAGTGAACAGAACTTCAAAAAGTCCCGGCGGCTTACTCCCCTGGCCTTGAAAACATCGGCAAAGGTCTGGTTGCTTTGCATTACTACCTCCGTTTTGAAAAGATCAGATTATCGAGAGAAATACAGATCGAATAAAATGTAAGGAAAAAGAGAGTATTTTTAACAAACCATACCCGCTAAAAAGTAGAGGAAGAACCAGGGCGTAACAATTGTTGATGGATTAACCAGAATATACCCGTTTCTAAACTATTCATCAACGGGATATTCTGGATACTAACAATGTACTTGCATGCAGCTCAGTGGAGCGTAATGCCAAAGAGTGACGATGAGTATCTGGCAAAATCAGAGAGCGGCGCGAAAAAGAGACCGAAATAGATGGTAAGGAACATCAGTACCGACATCAGAACCTGGGCAATCATACCGGGATTCATGCTCTTTGCATCACTCCCGTTACCTGATTCACGAAGATACATGTTGAGCGGGATCAGCATGTAGTAGTAGAGGGAGATAACGCTGGTCATGATGCCGATAAGCGCCAGCCACATGTACAGGGAACCTTTGGAAAGCAGGGCTGAAAAAATCATCAGCTTGCCGATAAAGCCAACCGTTGGCGGAAGGCCGACCAGCGAGACCAGAAAGACCGTCAGCGCTGCACCGGCGATCGGCATGGTTTTGCCAAGACCACGGTAATCCTCAAGATTCTCACTGCCGGTTTTGTTGGCAATGAGGATAACGACATAGAATGCACCGAAATTCATCAGCAGATAGGAGAGCAGATAAAAGAGGGTTGCCTGGGTGCCAAGCTCATCAAGCACAATAATGCTGAGCAGGAGGTAGCCTGCATGGGCAATGGAAGAGTAGGCAAGAAGACGCTTGACGTTTTTCTGCCAGAGAGCCACAACGTTGCCGTAGATCATGGAAGCAACCGAAAGCAGCATGAGCAGGGTGTGCCAGTCGATACCCAAAATATCCTCGTAGGATTTCACGTTATGCGGCACGGCGATATAGTAAAAGCGCATAAGGAGCGCAACACCTGCCGCCTTTGAAGCAACCGAGAGGAGAGCCGTAATCGGGGTTGGAGCACCTTCATAAACATCAGGACTCCAGAAGTGAAAGGGCACTGCACCGATCTTGTATCCAATACCGGCAAGCACAAAGAGGGTAGCAAGAATCATCACCAGCGGATCGTAACCGTGAGCCGCCAGCGACATGCTGATTTTCAAAAGGTTGGTCTGGGCCGTAAGACCGTAAATGAGCGAGAATCCGTAAACCATGAGGCCTGAAGAGACTGCACCATAGACCAGATATTTCAGGGCCGCTTCCGATGAACGGTGGTTGCGCTTGAAATAGCCGGTAAGGATGTAGGCCGTAAAACTCACCAGCTCCATGGAGAGGAAAATCATCAACAGATCGGCCGAAGAGGCCATCATGATCATGCCGATAACCATTGAGACAATCAGGGCATAATACTCGCCCATACTCTTTACCTCACGCTCAAACTGCTCGTCCGACATGGTAACAATAACGGCAAGCATACCCGAGAGCACAAAAAAGTATTTAAAGAAGAGGGCAAATTTGTCGAGCACATACATCCCGAAAAAGAGCTCCCCTGCCGGCAAGGCATTCTGCTGATAGATGAAAAAGAGCGTGCCCGCGAGCCCGAGAAGGGTTGTTATCGAGAGCAGATTGTTTTTGCGGCCTTTTGCAACCAGATCGATAACAATCAGGAGCATGAAAAGCACGGACAGATAAATTTCAGGTATAAAAAATCCAACGCTTGCTGTTACACTCGCAATGATACCTTGAATTTCAGCACCTGATGGCAGCTCGAACATAATTCTCTTCGTTTATTCTTTTACCTCGTTGAATGCGATTAATTCATAGATGTCAGCACGACAGGCGTCAGCACCTGAACCAGCTTGTTGATGCTTGAGGTCAGCATACCAATCACCGGCATCGGGTAGATACCAAGGAAAATGGTAATGATGACAAGCGGCACAAGCATGGCAAGTTCACGGCCGTCAAGGTCAATCTTGCCTTTCCAGTCGTGGAAGTGGATATGCTCATGACCGTCCTCTCCAATCTCAAGATCATAGGCCGCATCAGCCCGTCTCTTGCCGAGGAACATGCGCTGCAGCGACCAGAGGAGGTAAGCTGCACCAAACACAATACCAAGCACGGAGACCATGGCAATGTAGCGGGTCGTTACCGAGCTGAAGGCACCAACAAACACAAAGGCCTCGGAGATAAAGCCACTCAGGCCGGGAAGTCCAAGTGAAGCAAACCAGGCAACGGTAACAATACCAGCATAGACCGGCATGTAGGATGCCAAGCCGCCGAACTTCTCAATCTGGCGGGTGTGGGCACGGTCGTAAATAACGCCGACAAGCAAGAAGAGCATGGCGGTAATGGTGCCATGGTTGAACATCTGGTAGAGTGCACCGGTCATGCCCTCGCTGTTTCCAGCGGCAAGACCGAGCAAGACATAACCCATGTGGCTGATGGAGGAGTAGGCAACCATCTTTTTAAGATCCTTCTGGGCCAGGGCACAGAAAGCACCGTATATAATATTGATAGCGCCGAAAATGCCGATCACATACATCGAGGCATGGAAGACCTCCGGGAAGAGCGGGAAGTTGATGCGCAGCATACCATAGGTACCAAGCTTCAGCAGCACACCAGCAAGAATAACCGAAATCGGGGTCGGGGCTTCAACGTGGGCATCCGGCAACCAGGTATGGAACGGAAACATCGGAACCTTGATAGCGAAACCGATAAAGAGCACGATAAAGGCGATATAGCGCCACATCACATTGTCGGGGCCGAGGATGGCATCCTTGATATAGTTCTCCTGGCTTGCCATGGCAACAAGGCTGAAGGTGTGGTTATGCGTAACCGGATCAAGCACACTGAAATAGAGCCCAATCATCACGAGCAGCATGAAAACCGATCCAAAGAGGGTATAGAGGAAAAACTTGATAGCCGCATACTCACGGTTCGGGCCACCCCAGATACCGATAAGGAAGTACATCGGAAGCAGCATGATCTCCCAGAAAACATAGAAGAGGAAGAAATCAAGCGCGACAAAGCAGCCCATCATGGCTGAAGCAAGCAGGTTATAGAGAATAAAGTATCCTTTTACCTGTTTCTGTATGGTCCAGCTTGAGAGCACACCGATGGCCGAGATGAGCGCGGTCAGAATAACCATGGTGACCGAGAGACCGTCTACACCGATGAAGTACTCGATGTTCAGCGAGCCAAAGGAGCCAAGGTTCAAGCTGATCCACGGCAGCTTCTCAACAAACTGGAATGAACCCAGCGCGCTGCCGTTTGCTCCTGCCGTAATTCCGGGCAGTGCAGGGTTATAACCTCGCCACATCAGAACAGCCAGCACTCCCTGGGCAAGAGCCGCAAGCAATGAAACAATTCTGATTATCTGCTTTTGCGAAGAAGGCACGGCAAGAATAACCAGACCGGCAATAATAGGCAGAAAAACAATTAAACTCAGCATGTTCCGTGTCTGTAAGTTTTCAAATTAAAAGTAAATCGCAAAATAAATTCCCGCTTAGTTGATCAGTCGTGTGTAATAGTAGACAAAGTAACCAAAGACCGCCAACAGCAGCATAACCACGTAAGTCTGTACCTTTCCGGTCTGCAGTTTCCGGAGCAGAGCGCCGGTTGTATTGACCGAGAATGCCGTAAAGTTCACCATGCCGTCAACCACATATTTGTCAAATCCGGCATTGGCAAAGGCGAATTTTTTGGTCAGGAAGGCAATCCCATTAACAAGACCGTCAACCACGTTGGTATCAAACCAGGAGAGCATGGTGGCGAGAAGCATGGAACCCTTGATAACGGTAGCATCATAGATCTCATCCCAATACCACTTGTTGAGCGAAAAGAGATAGAGTGGCCGCAAGGTCTCGGCCGTCGTGGCCGGATTGATAATGCCGAAAACATAGACCACAAAAGCAAGACCGATACCGAGCACAACCATGATGCTTGAAATATAGATGGCCGTATAGTGAGCCGCATGACCGGCATGAACGATCTCTGCCTGTCGGGCGTCCGCGTAATGGTGCCCAGCTTCGGCGTGCTCAGCACCAGCAGCGGCGTGAGCCTCGCCATGTGCGGGAGCTGCAACTTCCGGAGCTGAAACTTCGGTTGTCGGAGCCACTCCGGCAAGAACCGGCTGGTGCGTGCCAAGGGGAAGCTCGCCAATCTGATGGTTCGCCTCACCAACAACCGTTGCGGGAGTAGGAATCATCTTCATGAACCACCCCTTCGCACCGTCAAGCGGATCGGGCGAGTAGACAAAGAAAACCGAGAGGGTTGCCAGAATAACCAGAGGAGCCCTCATGTTCCATGAAACCTCATGCACACCATGTTCCGTGTGGTGATCATCGGAGTGAGAGGCATGACTATCATGCGCATGATGATCGGAGTGGTGCGGATCGGCCGGCTTGAGATGCGTGCGGCTCTCACCGAAGAAGACCAGCCAGATCTGGCGACCCATGTAGAAGGCGGTCAGCATGGCTGAAAAGAATCCAAGCACCGGAATGAGATAGAAGATGCCGCCACCTTCCACCTGGGCAAAACCAATGGCACCGGCCAAAATGGCATCCTTGCTCAAAAATCCGCTGGTAAGCGGCAGACCGGCAAGGGCGAGGGTTGCAAGGGTAAAGGTTGCGAATGTCCAGGGCATATGCTTGCGAAGGCCGCCCATCCAGCGCATATCCTGCTCATGGTGCATGGCATGGATGATGGCACCTGAACCGAGGAAGAGACAAGCCTTGAAGAATGCGTGCGTCACCAGGTGGAAAAGCGCGGCCGAGTAGGCCCCGACACCAAGACCGAGCACCATGTAACCAAGCTGCGAAACGGTCGAGTAAGCGAGCACCCTTTTGATGTCGTTCTGGGTAATGGCTATGGTCGCGGCCATGAATGCGGTTGATGCCCCGATAAAGGCAATCACATGGAGCGCATCAGGCGTGAGGATCACAAAGATGCGGGCAACAAAATAAACACCTGCGGCAACCATGGTAGCCGCATGGATCAAAGCCGATACCGGAGTCGGGCCCTCCATGGCGTCAGGAAGCCAGATATGCAGAGGGAACTGGGCCGATTTACCGACACAACCCATAAAGAGCAGAATACCTGCGGCGGTCAGCCAGGCGTGCGACATAGCAAACTTGCCGGCAGCCAGATTAGCATAGATCTCCGAGAAGCTGAAGGTATGGAACTGGGAGTAAAGAATCAGAATACCGAGCCACATGCCGATATCGCCAACACGGTTGGCCAAAAATGCCTTTTTCTGGGCGTCGGCCGCGCTCTCCTTTTCAAAGAAGAAGCCGATCAGCAGATAGGAGGAGAGGCCTACAAGCTCCCAGAAGATATAGATAGAGAAGAGGTTGTCCGAAAGCACAATACCGAGCATGGAGAAGGTAAAGATACCAAGGAAGGCAAAATAGCGTCCGTAGTTCTTGTCCCCGGCCATATATCCGGTGGAGTAGAGATGCACAAGCAAACTGATGAGGGTCACCATCGCCAGCATGATCGAGGTGAGGTTGTCGATCACAATACCCATCTTGATCTGAAGGGGACCGACACCGGGAACATTGCCCAAATCAATCCAGGTAAAATCCCAGGCAAGGCGGAAAGCAGGATCATAAGTCTGCACAACAACCGACCAGAAAATATAGGCCGATATGGCAAATGCTGTACCAAGTATTCCTACTCCAATAAAATCGCCCCGTCTCGGAAGCCGGCGATTAAAAAAGATAAGAATGACAAACGAGAGCAGCGGCAGCAGCAGTACGACTATTGATAACTGAATTAAACTGTGCATCTTCTTTTGATTTTCAAGAAAAAATTAAAACTGACCCTACCTGTTTACCCTGTGCTTACTCTTTCATCGTATCAATGCTGGAAACATCGACACTCTTGAAGAGCTTGTATATATTAATAACAACCGCCAGCGCAATTGCGGCCTCGGCTGCAGCAAGAACAATAACGAAGAGACTGAACATCACCCCTTCCATCCCGCCGTTATACTTTGAGAATGCCAGAAAGTTGATGTTTGCGGCATTCAGGATAAGCTCAACACCCATCAAAATAACAATGGCATTTTTCCGGGTCATGACCGCAAAAAGACCGAGGCCGAGAAGAATGGCCGAAATGGTCAGGTAGTGATTGAGTCCTATTGGTGCTAAATGTTCCATGTGTTTTTGATAGACTTTATTATTCGTTATTGCCCGGCTTGTCGAAGCGTGCCAGAAATGCCGCTCCGATCAGGGCTGCAAGCAGCAGAATGGATGACATTTCAAAAGGCAGCACAAAGCGTGACATGGTTTCAAAGCCGATCCGCTCAACCACGCTACCCTGAAGCATGGTGGTGGATGGCATCCAGCCGTGGGTAGTATAAAAGGTATAGAGCATGGTGCCGATCATGGCGAGCAAAAGAAGCGTGCCGGGAATGATGTGCAGTACGTCACTCTTGAGGTCGGTCGTCATAATGCTGTGGGTAAACATCACACCAAAGAGCAAAAGCACCAGAATACCGCCGACATAGACCACCACCTGGGTGACAGCAATGAAATCAGCGCTCAGAAAGACATAGAGGGCGGCGACACCGAAAAAGGTAAAGAGAAGCGCAAAGGCCGAATAGATAACCCTCCTTGAAAAGACAACATAGACGGCAGAAAACACCGTAATGGCCGCAAAGAGATAAAATATGGCTGTATAGGTTAGGTTACTCATAGTCTTAAAGCACATTAATTAAGGTTCGCTTATTCTCCGTCCTTCGGTTCCTGTGCGGTTTCCGCCGCCTTTTTTGCCTTCTCCGCTGCGGCTTTTGCCTGAATGTCGGCCAGCTTGCGGCGCTTTGCCTCGGCTTCCAATCGACTCAGGTTACCAAAGTGATAGATAAAGTTGCTGCGGTCAAACTCCGAAAAATCGCTGACCGGCGTATGCACAAGGCACTCGGTCGGGCATACGGTTGTACACATTCCGCAGGTCATGCACTTGGCCACGTCAATATCAAAAACCGGAATCCAGAACTTTTTCTGCTGACCGTCCGTGGTTTTGCCGCACAGTGCAAAATCATCGGGAGCAACCTTGATGGTCTCCATCACGATGCAACTGATCGGGCAGGCCCGTACACACTGACCACAACCAATACAATTCTCGGTATCGTTATAGAGACGGTAACGGCCAATTTTCGGTGTCGGGATCACCTCACGTGGATACTGCAGGGTGACGAGACCATCAACCTGGCGGAAATAGTCCACATCGGCAACACCCGCATCGCCCTTGCGATTGAGAGCATTGAAAAAATGCTTCAGGGTGATTCCCATACCGGTAGCAATCGTAACTGCTCCGACCTTTATATTGCTGAAATACTCACTCATAATCTAATCGTCATTACTTTCCCGGTCATTGACTGTTGAACTCTCTTAAGGGACATAAATTTCCCATACCGCCGTCAGCACAAAGCTGATAAAGGCAAACGGGGTCAGAACTTTCCAGCAGAGGTACATCAACTGGTCAACCCTCAAACGGGGAAGCGTCCAGCGCAGCCACATCTGCACAAAAATAAAGAAGAAACCTTTCAGGATCATCCAGGTAACACCCCACCCAGGGCCGTTGGTCCAGTCGTTGAGGGCAAAGGAGCCGATATTGGGAAAGGGAGAGTTCCAGCCGCCAAGAAAGACAACGGAGATAATGGCTGAAACCATGAACATGCTGCCATACTCTGCAAGGAAAATCACAGCAAACTTCATGCCGGTGTACTCGGTAAAATAACCGGCAACCAGCTCCGACTCCGCTTCAGGAATATCAAAGGGAGCGCGGTTCACCTCGGCAAGCGAAGCAATAAAGTAGATCAGAAATGGAAGCCAGGCGATGGGCGACTGGAAGAGGAAAAAGTGGGCAAAGCCCCAATGGCCCGACTGGTGCAGGGTAATCTGCTGCATGTCAAGGGTACCGGCCATCATGGCACCGCAGAGGAGCGCAATGGCGGCGGGAATTTCATAACTCACAATCTGGGCAACACTGCGAACCGCACCGTAGAGCGACCACTTGTTGTTGGAACCCCATCCGGCCGCGAGAATACCAACCACTTCAAGCGAGACAATACCGATAGCAAAAAAGAGTCCAACATTGAGGCTCGCCCCGATAAAGGCCGAACTGAACGGGAGCACGGCAAAGGCAAGAAAGGAGCCGACAAAGAGCACGCCAGGGCCAATAACAAAAAGGAACTTGTCGGCCGAGGCTGGAACGATATCCTCTTTCTGCAACAGCTTCAGAATATCGGCGATCGTTTGGAGGATACCCCACTTGCCAACCTCCATAGGACCGAGACGATCCTGCATGAAGGCCGAGATTTTCCGTTCGCCGTAAACGCCGTAGGTCAGCGAATAGAGCGCAATAAAGACCAGCGGAATGGCCGCAAGAATCACCAGACCAAGAGGCAGACCCATCGGATTGAACCCTACAAGAGCTTCCGACCAGCCGTTAAGCGTATTACCCATAAGAAAAGGGATGCTAAATTGCGATAAAGCAGTTACAATCATCGGTCAATCTCCCCCAGAACGATATCGATGCTGCCGATAATAGCAACAAGATCGGGCAGCAACTGGCCTTTTGAAAGATCCTTCATGGCTGAAAGATTGACAAAACAGGATGAACGGGCATGGCAGCGAACCGGCTTGGTGGACTTGCCATCGCTCTGGATGTAGAAGCCAAGTTCGCCCCTCGGGTTCTCCGCACGGGCATAAACTTCACCGGCTTTCGGGCGAATGCGCTTCGGTATGGCTGAGCGTGAATTGAACCCTTCCGACGAGGGCATTTTATCAATACACTGCTCGATAATCTTCAAACTCTCCTCCATTTCAAGCGCGCGTACCAGATGGCGGGAGAGACAGTCGCCAACATCGGAAAACTTTCCGTCCGGCACCGGCACATCGAACTGCAGCTCGGGATAGATAGAGTAAGGATCGTTTCTCCGTAAATCCCACTTGACGCCGGAACCGCGAAGCATCGGGCCTGACCAGCCATAGTTAATGGCAACATCGGCCGGCATGATACCGATTCCCTTTGTGCGCTTGACAAAAATCTCATTCTCGGTCAAAAGGCGGAAAAGCTCGACCGTCTGGGGACGGAAATAATCAACGAACTCGCGAACCCGCTTGTTGAAATCCGCCGGGACGTCATAGGCAAGTCCCCCGATCCAGATATAGTTATAGAGCATCCGTGCGCCTGATGCCCATTCGAGAAGGCTGAGAATATGCTCCCGGTCACGGAAACAGAAGAGGAAGGGGGTAAAGGCACCAAGATCGATGCCAAAGGTACCGATAGCCACAAGATGCGAAGCGATCCGGTTCAACTCGGCCACAATCACCCGGATAAACTCAACCCGGCGGGGAATCTCGACATCCATCAGCTTTTCAACGGCTATACAGTAGGCCATTTCACTGTTCATGCCGGCGAGATAGTCCATCCGGTCGGTATAAGGGACAATTGCAGGATAGTCGACATTCTCGCAATGCTTTTCAAAACAACGGTGCAGATAGCCAAGATAGGGCTCTGCCTGGGTAATGACCTCACCGTCGGTAAGGCACTCAAGTTTAAGCACGCCGTGGGTTGAAGGGTGCTGGGGACCCATGGCGAGAAGCATCTCCTCGGTCACCAGATCCTTTTCAATCACCACAACCTTATCGCTTTTCCGGGTAACCCTTACCGACCCCACTCCGGCTTTTTCTAATTCCTGCATACGTAAGCTGCTTTTACTATTTTATACCACTGTTAGTACGGCACCTTGATTCCGTGATACGTCTCTTGAACCTTGTAATCCTTCCGGAGCGGGAAGCCTTCCCAATCGTCGGGACAGAGAATCCTTCTCATGTCAGGATGACCGGTAAAGAGCATACCGTACATATCATACGCTTCCCTTTCCTGCCAGTTCGCCGTATGCCATACACAGGCAACACTGGGAATTGATCCACCCTCACGCGCACACTTCACCTTGACGGCCAACTTGTGCGGGAAGATACCGATAGACTCAAAATTGCAGACAATGCCAAGCTTCTCCTCAAGAGGATAGTCAAGGCCTGTCAAACACGCCATATAGTTGAACTTCAGCTTCGGATGGTCGCGCATGTAAAGAGCAATATCAACCCAGAGCGAGGCATCCAGCACTTCAAAAAACGGCATCGTCTCGTTGCCGTCAAAAGCCGAGAGGGCGTCACCAAATTTCTCATGGATAACTGCATATGCCGCTGCACTCTGCTGCAGAGAGCGCGAAACAACCTTTCCTTCTTCCATCTCTGTATAGCCTTTAATTATAATTATGCTCCGGCCGCCTTGCGCTCCTGCTCGATAATGAACTGCGGATCAACACTCTTTTCCGCGAGTTTTTTAAGCGCGTCAGCCCTCGATATACCAATCTGCTCCATGCGGATCAACTCCTGCACCTTCATGAGACCACCAATCAGCGATTCAGGTCTTGGCGGACAACCCGGCACATAGACATCCACCGGAATAATACGATCAACTCCCTTAAGCACATGGTAGCCGTGCTCCCAGTAAGGGCCGCCGCAATTGGAACAACTACCCATGGAGAGCACATAGCGCGGTTCGGGCATCTGCTCATAGAGACGCACAACCCGCTCGGCCATCTTCATGGTAACGGTACCGGCAACAATCATAAGGTCGGACTGGCGGGGAGAAGAGCGAGGAAAAATACCGAAGCGTTCAAGATCGTAATTGGAGGCATTGGTTGCCATCATCTCGATAGCACAACAAGCCAAACCAAAACCCATCGGCCAGAGTGATGAAAGACGGGCCCAGTTCAGAACATTATCAACCGATGTCACCACTACATTATGCCTTGTGATTGCGGCATCAAGTAAACCCATAACCTCTAATAAATATGGTGAATAATATGTTAACCCCTCGGAGTGCGGGAGCTGGCTTGCGGCATTTCAGGCATTGAGGGAATATTCGGCTTTGGTCGAACCCAATCCAAATCACCCTTGACCCAGGCATAAGCAAGACCGAGAATCAGAATACCGGCAAACACCAGAGCCTCTACCAGAGCAAAAACGCCAAGCTGCTTGAAAACGGTCGCCCAGGGATAGAGAAAGACAACCTCAACGTCAAAAATGATAAAGATAAGGGCGACCACATAAAACCTGATATTGAACTTGACCCAGGCACTACCGACGGCTTCCTCGCCGCACTCGTAGGTTGATGTTTTCGCAGGGTTTGGTCTGTGGGGGCGCAGCATGCGGGCGGTCAGATAACCACCGGCAACAAACACTACACCGAGGAGGAGAAAGGCAAAGACGTTTCCAAAATTACTCAGCGTCTGATCCATATGATGCTCTTTTGAGTTAATCCCGGTCTGTTAACAAAAATAGCTCTGAATGATAACCGCAATTGGTTTAATCGTCCATTCAGGAGCGCAAATATATAAAAAAATTCTTTCCGGCACAGAAAAAAACCCGGCTTTTTACCGGTTACTGCCACCTTGACGGGCAATCCATCGGTGCATTTGGCAAAAAATAAAACTATTTCAATAATAACATAACTCTTTTAGCTATTTATGCCCGGAATCATAAAATTTATCACCAATACGCATAAATAACCTTAAAAAGAAGAACGATGCCAGCATAACGACACCCATTACAAGGGCGTGAGTCGCTGGCCAGGAAGCGGTCAGTGCATAGAGCATCGGGCCAAGAGTGGCAAGAACAAGCAGCCAGATAATCGGGGCCCATGCAACACCAAGAATAACGGGAAGACCGGTTTTCATAAACCGTTTTTTTGTCTCTGGATCCGGAAAAAGTTTCATAATGTTTTAAAAGAAAAGGCTTCCAATCTGCTCTGCCATATCGGCATCAAGCGTTTTCAGCAGTTCATACTCCCGTTTCAGCCCCTGCATCTCGCCCCTTGAGAGATAGTAGAGCGCCGTCTTGTAGTGGAATTCAGGATTTTGGGGGTCAAGCTCAACCGCCATTTCAAAGGCCTCCCTTGCCTTGTCAAACTCCCCGAGATCAAGATAAATATCTCCCCGGACAGAGTAGAGATCGGCATATCCGGGATCAAGCTCTATGGCTTGCTGAAGGGTTTTCAGCCCGTTCTCCTCCTTGCCGAGCGTCAACTGCACAAAACCAAGATGCTTGTATGCCGGCATGAATGCCCGGTCAAGAGCGATGGTTCTCAACAGATCCCATCCGGCTTTCCGGTAATTGCCCATTGAGAGATAGGTAACTCCCCTTGCATAATAGAGCGCTGCATCCCGGCTCTTCAAGGCTATACACCCGTCAAGCAGCTCAAGAGCCTCACTGTTGCGCTGCTCCTCGATATAGCTCAAGGCCAGTTCATATTTTTGGGCATTGTCGGGATCCTGCAGCACGGCACTCTGTGGCTCTTCTCGTTTCATCTCATTCATATAGATTTCAATGGTCAGCGGAATTTACGGTCTTCTCTCTTCAAGCGATTCAAAAGTTTTCTGCAGCGTGTAGAGCGCCTGCAACTCCAGAGCCACACGCCCGGCAAGCCAACGACCGAAAGGCTCGGAATCATTGAGGCAGCGGACATACTGGGTCAAGGGTAACCCGGCCCGCTCAAGCAATTTGCGGGCATCATACTCGGTTTCACTGTTATCGGCAAAAAAACCATAGGGATACATCACCACAGCATCATAACCCTCTTGCTTGAACTCCGTCAGCGCTTTCTCGATGGTATCGGCCATCCACTCCCCTCCTGCGGAGTGATTCATGCAACCCTGACGCACATCCCGAAAAATGTTTTTCTCGTCAGCCATGATCTTGCGCTTCATCTGCCCGAAAAACTCGACCGTCTCTTCAAGCCCGGTAAAAACCTGGGGAGTATTGCCTGCGCGATCCTTGACCAAGGTGCCGTGAATAACCAGCACAAGGCCCACTTTCCCCTCTTTCCTGCTTTGCACAGCTTCAGAAAGCTGGCTGAAAAGATAATCAATCGAGAGACGATGCAGATGGTCATCTTTCCACAATTTGCTTAACACCCTGACACGCAGGAAGGCATCATCACCATAAACATCCAGAGCCATCTGGCAAGCCACTCCGCAGGAAAAAGCCGACTCAACCGGAATCATCGACACCACAACAATACCATCATAGTCACGGCGCAATTGAAGCAGCAGATCCTCAAAATAAGGCGGAACAAAATAGTAGGCATCAAGTACCGTCACATCAACTTCTGAAAGAACCGGATGGCGGTTTTCGGCAAGAGCGCGCCGAAGGGTGTTTTTCTGTGCCCGATTGATAGCCAGCAGTGATGAACGGTAGCGGTTCAGCTTCCAGTTGATATAGTGCTTTGTTGAACGATAATCGGCAATAAAATAAACAAGCGCCTTGGGCACTTTGGTAATCTGGCGGGTAATAACCTTGAGAATCCGGCGAGAGTTCGGCCACAGATTTCTTACGGTCACCTTCTCAACCTCTCCATATGTAGCAACAACAACAGCATATTTTTTGAGGCTCACAATCCGGTCCACCATTTTAACTCGGCAAACATCACGGTAAAACCGACAATGCTGCCAACAAGGGTTTGCATGAAATTATGTGCTTTAAGGCGGATTCTTGACCACATGAGCAGCGGTACAAAGAGCAGCAGCCACAAAGCAACAAAACCGAACTGCAAAAAAAGCAGTGCGACAGATGAGGAAAACGCGAAGAGGTGAATACTGATCTTCCATTGCAAGGTAACAAGGAGAATAAAGATCGTATTGACCGCATTGAAAAGCAGAATACCGCTTAAAAACCTTGGAGCCAGGAGCTGCAGCATAAACTCATATCCAAGCAGATTGATGGCCGTCAACACCAGAAGCGGAAGAAAACGCTGCTCGCGGAATGTAATATTGTAATCCGAAACTCTTCCGGTTTTTTTCAGTCCATAAATCAGAAACATGGGAGCAAGGGTGCTTGCACAAAACAGCACACTTAGATAGGCCATATTATGCAACTCATTGCTGTGCCCGACCATCACAATCGCAAGATAGGCTGCAGGAGCAACCACTACCGGACTGATCACCCATGAAATAAAGTTTGCAAAACGGTGGAGATCAAACTGCATGGGCTTTTATACGTATAAACGAAAATGAGAATATTAGCGTAATATACCGGAAAAACTATTTTTAAATATAGTTTTTATTAAATTAAAAACCACGTATATTCTCACTCCACACAATGCGAGAGTGGTGAAATTGGTATACACGCTAGTCTTAGGAACTAGTGCCGAGAGGCGTGAGGGTTCGAGTCCCTTCTCTCGCACGAATTGAGAACGAACAAGCCAAAATGGCGGAACTGGTAGACGCGCTGGACTCAAAATCCAGTGAGTGAATAACTCGTGTGGGTTCGAGTCCCACTTTTGGTACCATATCGCAACAAGCTAATTCAGGGTCACACCATCTTCCTGCACCATGCAAAGAATGTACTCACCATGGCGTGAAGTTTACATGCAGTCTTTCAAGGATGACAAGCCTGCGGGTAAAGACGGTAAATCGGTTTTTGCCGATATTCCGCCAGAGGAGGATGAGAAGCGTTTTGTGCTCTATCGGGCAAAAAAGTGCTTCATCATCATGAACCTCTATCCCTACAACTGCGGCCATCTCATGGTGATCCCCTATCAACAGACTCCCGACTTTTCAGAGCTCGACAAGGAGACCAAGCTTGAGGTGATGGAGCTGACCGACCTCTCGATGAAAGCCTTGAAGCTTACCCTACGGCCCCACGGCTTCAATGTTGGCGCCAATCTCGGCCGGGTTGCAGGGGGAAGCGTCGACAACCATATTCATTTCCATATCGTACCCCGCTGGGAAGGCGACACGAATTTCATGCCGGTGCTGGCCGATGCGAAAGTGCTCAGCAATGATTTGCGTTCCACCTATACGAACCTGAAAAAGGTGATCGCCGAGCTCGTGCAGGCTGAAGAAAAGTAGCCTCTGGTTTGCCCAGGAGAATGGAAACCGCTCCCTGCCCCATAAGCGGCTCTTCGGAGTTCAGCCACTATCTCAATCTACCCGACCGTTTTGACCTTGCTGGTGGTGAGCCCTGGAGAGTTGTGATCTCAAAGACCTCAGGACTCATGATGCTCAATCCCCGTCCGGAGAGTTCCGAAATAGCCCGGTACTACCAGAGCGGAGCATACGACCCCTATCTGCATGGAGGAAACAAAACCACCCCGAGAGAGCGGGCTTACCTTGCCGCACGAACCGTGCTCCTTCGGTACAGGGCTAGGCTCATCCTGCAAGACGCAACAAAAACCATGCAGCAACTCACCCTGCTTGAAATCGGCTGTTCAACCGGAGATCTGCTCAACTATTTTCACCGCAAAAAAGGAATCCCGATCCAGAATCTCGCCGGAGTGGAACCTGACAGAGAGGCGGCATCCTATGGCAGGGAACGCTTCGGGCTGAACATCTCCCCTTCACTGAAGGATGCAACAGTCGGAGAGAAACTATTTGATCGAATTGTGCTGTGGCACACCCTTGAGCATATTCACGCCATCCATGAAACGCTTGCATGGGCGGCAAAAAAGCTTGCGCCGGACGGTCTGCTGGTGATTGCACTACCAAACCCGGAAAGTGCCGATGCAGAGCATTACCGGGAGAACTGGATAGCCTGGGATGCGCCGCGCCACCTCTACCACTTCGTTCCTGCTACACTTGAACAACTGCTTGAACAACATAAGCTGAAAGTTTTCAAACAGCGACCCTACCTTCCCGACACACTCTACAACACCCTCCATAGTGAAGCGCTGCTTTGCAAAAGAGAGATGCGCAGCTTTACTCCCCTGCGAATCATTAACGCAATCGGTCAGGCAACAAAAGGAGTCATTTTTGGTGCACTCTGGCCCCGGAAAGCATCAAGCCTGGTGTATTTCGTAAAAAAGAGATGAATCTCATTCCGAATACTCCCCCCTGTCATTCAAAATGCTTCCACCTGTCATTCCGAATGCAATGAGGAATCCCAATGCTTTGCCATCAACCAAAATCCCTCTCTGACGTTCGGGATGACATCATGATACAACACAGGAAAGCAGGTCTTATGATCACCCTTTTGCGGCCTCAGCTTGCAAGCGACCAAGCGTCCGGTCGAGTTGTACTGTTGCAACAAGATAGTCGTATACCGCCTGCAGATAGTTGGTTTTGGCCTTATTGAGCTGCAGTTCGGCATCGGTCAACTCAAGGCGTGAACCAATCCCTTCGCGGAAACGCAGCAAGGAGATTTTGTAGCTTCGCTCGGCCACACTGATGGTTTTCGTCTGCACCTCGATTCTCTTCCGGGACTCGTGAAGAGTGGAAAGGCGCACCTCAACTTCGGCGCGGATATTGGCTTTCAGATCTTCAACTCTGGTGCGGGTCTGGAGTTGCGCTATTTTGGCCTGCTCGACCTTGGAGCTGATCCTGAATCCGGTAAAGATCGGCATTGTCACCTGAAGACCAACGGCTGAGGAGACCGGCCATCGGGAAGTGGCAAGCGAGGTGTTATCATTAAATGCGGTTTGCGACTCCAGTTTGCCAAATGCGCTCAAAAGAGGATAGTGCTCGGCACGAGCGGCGGCAATGTTTTCATTTTCAGCCATCACCTGAAGAGAGAGCTGATGCAGATCGGGGCGCAACCGAAGCGCTTCACCGTATGCTGAAAGCACATCCTTCGGGTATGATACCTCGGGAATCTCAAGCTTGCTCTGAAGCACCAGATTGCTCTCGGCCGGAATGCCCATCACATTTTTCAGCCGGGTCATGGTAATCGCCACCCGGTGTTCCGCCTGGATATAGTCTGGTCGAAGATTTTCAACCGAAAGATAGGCCTTGAGGGTATCCAAGTCAGCGGCAACTCCCGCACGGAACATAGCTTTGGTATCCTTTCGCGACTCTTCCCAGCGCGCGATGCTCTGCTCAATCAGCTTCAACTGATCCCTTGAAATCAAGGCATCAAAATAAGCCATTTTAATATCAGCAATCACCGTTCCCTCGGCGTTTCGGTATGCCTCATCACTCATACGGCGAACAACACCGGCTGCGCGGATTCCGGCAAAAGCCGCTCCGTTGAAAATCGGCTGACGGATATCAATGGTTGCGGTTGCTGCATTGTCGGCGCTGATTTCAAGCGCGGTAAATGAAGAGCCGTTCCCCCCCTGAAAAATATTCGGGAAAAAGAGGATTGAGGGTTTCAGTGAACGGGTATAGTTCAACGTAGTTGAAACCTGGGGCAGCACACTTGACCAGGTTTCGCGGATTTTCTGTCCGGCCAGTTGTCGATCAAGACGGGCAATTTCAAGCGTACGGCTTTTCGCAAGCCCGATTCGCACCGCCTCGTCAAGCGTCACCGGCGCACTCTCTGGCAACTCAGCCGCATACATTGCCGAAGATGCCGTCAGCACAAAGCCGGACAGCATAAGAAAAAGCATCACTCTCAATGGGATTACCATTCGTCTCATCTTATTATAAAATATTGGCTTATCATATTTATTCCGATACAGAAAACACAATGATCAATCCTTGGCACGGAGCTAATTAGCAAAGAGTCCTCAAAAGAGAGTGATCATTGAAAACATGAGCGATAGAACATTACCAACCACTCTGTTTCTTCTTTGCTATTATACTATTCTTTTAACTCTTTTCTGAACTATCCGCCTACCGCAACAGCCGCAATAATTAGCGAAAATATACACCTGACGATACCAGCGTCAAGTTTGCAGAAAAGAGCTTTCAGTTTTGTGAGTCGTTCAACCGAAATAATGCTCGTCAAACATACCTAAAGGGTTGATATTTTTCGTGATATCGGTGAGAATAAAATGATTTTCTCGAAAACACAACCTATCGGCACCGATAAAAAGAATTAACTCATTTTAATTTAATCAGATAACTCGTCAGGAAACAAATAAAGCTCCTCCTTTATTTTAACCGGGCACAACTGCGTCAGGCTGGATAGTAATAACAAATGCGAGTATTTATCAGGAAATATTTAACTGAAATCAAAGCGGTTTTTAGAAAATTAGAAATGCAAAGCGGTTTTTTTAACCCTTTTTCATGCAAGATGATTCAATCTGATACAGTGTTCAGGAAAATCATCATTGTATGCAATGACCTGTCTGCATGTGATTGCATGGTCAAGCATTTTGAGTTACAAGATTATGAGATCAGATCGGTCAACACGGCAATTGATTTCTACAAGGCAATTGACCGTGAGAGATATGCTCTTGCAATTATTGATATTGATTTGCCTGATCAAAGTGGTCTCGTACTCTCTAAATATCTACGCACCAATACGAACACTCTGATTATTCTTCTTACAGAAAACGTCTCAATTGAAAGCCGGATTGAGGCCTATGAATCAGGAGCCGATCAGTTAATTGGAATACCTGTCAATCTCAAAGAGCTTAGCGTTGTTATCGCAAATTTCATGACGAGAATTGCAAAACACGAAAGTGGTTCAACGGATAGTAAATTAAGAGTTACCGGGAGTACCTGGCAACTTAATCCTGAAGAATGGTCATTACTGACACCGTCGGGGAAACACCTGCGACTTACGGCAAAAGAATATACTTTTCTCAATTGCTTTGTTAGCGTACAACAGGGAATTGTCTCGCGAAGCAGTCTGCTTCAAAATCTTGGCTATACTCAAAACGAGTATGGGCATCGCTCACTTGAATCACTTGTCTACCGCCTTCGCAAGAAAATCTCACCGAATCTTGATACACCCATCAAAACTGCCAACGGTTCAGGATACGCTTTTTCCTCAGTATTGGAATTGAATAGTTGATCCTGTTTCTGATAAAATTCCGTCAGAATATTTAAGAAAACGTTGCTTGATTCTGCTCATCATCTATGATTAGATTGATCGGAGTTATCGGAGAATGATAGATCAAAAAAACGAATTTTTATATCTGGTCAGAAGTAATGATGCGAAACGCACCACATGAAAAATGCAGTGTGAATTATCAACCATCTCACTCATACACAGAGTGTATTTCAATACTATTCAAGTGGATTGAAGCTTTTTATCTCAAAATTTATAACCGGAGATACTGACTCATGGAGATATATAAAGTCGGATCGGCTGGAGAAAATGTCAGAAAAATTCAGCAAGCTCTCATCAACGCAGGTCTCTATCAAGGAGCCGCCGATGGAGTATTTGGAAAACAAACAGAAATTGCGGTCGGCAATTTTCAGTCTAAATCAGGACTTCCTGCAGATGGTATTGTAGGAAAAATGACATGGGAAAAGCTTTTTCCATCCGACACTTCATCAATATCAGCGCCGAGCGGTGATCTCCCTTCGCGCTGTTTGGCTCTTACAGGTAGTTTTGAGACTGGGCAGCTTGCACCCGGTTGTTTCGCCGCAATAGCCGGAAACTTCGATGGTCAGGGAATAAGCTTTGGTGCCCTTCAATGGAACCTTGGCCAAGGAACCCTTCAACCTCTATTGATGGAGATGTATAACAACCATCATGACATTATATCAAAGATTTTTGGTGACGATCTGCAAGTAATGAAAAATGCAATAAGCGGCGGAAAACAATCCTCTCTATCTTTTGCCAATTCGATTCAGGATGCTTCAAAAAAGAGTGTGAATTCTGTCTGGAAAAGCAAATTCAACTCTCTCGGCCTGACGAAGGAATTTCAAACAATTGAGGTCAAAGGCGCCTCTGCATACTATGAACGCGCAGTCAAACTCTGTAGTGATTATGGGCTCCGGACAAATCGAGGAAGAGCATTGATGTTTGATATCTGTGTCCAGAATGGAAGTATTTCTGATAACATTAAAAGCCTTATACTGTCAGATTTTAAAATGTTTCAAAAAGATCTTTCACCAGAAGAGCTTGAAGTGAGCAAGATGAGAAGTATCGCAAATCGGCGGGCAGAGGCAGCAAATCCAAAATTTGTTGAGGATGTGCGCAAAAGAAAACTCTGTATAGCAGAAGGGAAAGGAGTTGTTCACGGAATAAGTTATGATTTGGCCGCACAGTTCAAGCTGAATTTAGAGAATACCGGGTAAATCATACGAAAGCAGTGAAGCAATTCCTTTACGCATATAATGGAGGGGTTAAAGAAATTTACCATTCACTTATAGTTAAATAATTTTTTCTATTTTTATTGCCCTCACTCTTTGCATATCAAAAAATAAAATTATTTAGCCCACAAAAAGTTCAATTATCAAAAGTAAAACCTAATCAATCCCTTTAAAACTTAATCAAAGGAGAACATCATGACCTTAACAGCCAATTTTTTAATGAATCACCAAGGCTTTATGAGTACTCATGCCATCTTGATTCCGGCACAAGTTCCAGCAAATAATGGAAGATTTAAATTAACAGCACAGGGTGCGAACGCAGCACTGGTTGAAGCATCAAATCAAAATAGTGATATTAACGGATTCTATGTTCATCCGGTTGCTAATAACAACAACATCTATATTTTACCAACTCAACAACCCGACACATATTACATGCTTACTGATGGAATGAACGGTTGTCAGTTTATTGCCTATGGCCCAGATCGCCAGCATATTACCGTTGAACACAATAACTTCATAAACAATGCAGCTAACTATACCACTCGCTTAAATTATATTGCAAATCAAAATTTCAATTATTTTTTTCATATCAGTGCTGGCACAGCAAATAACATACCAAATGGCGCCTATATCCCAATGCAAGGCATAAACATAATCGGAGAATACCGAGCAGTAAACGGATGGAGATTTTGGGTACGAGACCGAGTTGATCAAAATCAAGGAAATATCTACGGCCCATTTTAGTTTTTTTTAATCGAAGCGCAGAGGGAGCAAACCCAATGTTTGCTGAGAATGTTTGCATTTCGGTATAAACTGACTGATTTCGAAAAATCGCATCTAAAGCGCATGATATTCGAACCATTCAGAAATTAATGCAAAAGCCCTATTAATTCAACTTTTAATTGATAATCCAGAATTCGTTTCATACAAAAAAAACTGAATCGATTCCAACAACAGCTCAAAGAGAGAAGCTCAGCTTATAACTTACAAACAGGAGAAATCACCATGCCTCAAGCCTTCAGTCCAATACTCGACATAGGTAAAACTGCAAACACCTATCAATTAGATCAAAACTGCTACTACTGTTCAGTTGCTGCTCTTTCCAACATGACGGTCGAGCAGTTCTTCAGCATTTCGGAGATCATGCAGCAAGACAACGCGACTCCCGATGAGATCGTCGCATTATGGAAAGAGGGAAACGTGCCGAATGTGACTTATACGGTGTTCGTTCGTGGAGATGATTTTGATCGGAACGTCCTCCAGAAAATGCCACGAGGATGCGGACTCGGTCTGGCGTATACGCGACAAAACGGTTCCGGTCACATGGTTGTGCTCGCCAAAGATGTCAATGGCGTTATCAAGTGCATCGACTACCAACAAAATCCACCGACGATTGCAAACTTTCCTCCAGAGCCAAACATCGTCTCGGTGCATGTCTTCTATAAAACGCCGTGATAGATACTCAATGAAAGGTATGTAGAACCACACCGATAAGATGCGCTAACTCGACAATGTCGTTAAGGGGCATTGGGAATAAAGCGCATCATTGGCACAATCATCGCCTAGCCGCAAAATTGAGCTCATCCGGATCTACGCGACCCGGAGATAGCCAGCACACTTTTCATTCAGGGATTCATCAACAAGAAAGATCAAAGAACAGATTTTCAAAAAAACTATAAAACAATGAATCCTATTTTTTAACCAAATCTAAAGGAGCAAAGCATGGATAAGGAACAGATCAATGCAATGGGTACTCTCAACCAACGTTCGGGGGGTGTGTGGTTTTACAAGTGCACTCTATGCTTTCTATGAGAACAACCCGACGTTGCGTGACGAGTTGGCGAATGCAGCAAAGACCAGCACCCGCGTTATTGCTGAAATCAAATCGTTTCTGGTTCAGTTACAGGCCGATGGCGATTCAACGATGCTGGCAGCTATCGAAACCTTAACGCAGAGTTTTGAGGGTTACAGTGGCTTCACCATTTCCGACTATATCAAACGGATTAACGCCGTTGCAGCGAAGGGGTCCCGTGATGCAGAGGACGATTTCTCCATTGCGTTGCCACCGGACGCGGTCGTGGCCTATCTGCGATACATCGGATTGAGCAACGCCCGGATTCTGCCATCAAACACGACCTTGTCCAGCAAAAACGAACTGGTGCTTTGCCTTTCCGATCCGACAGGCAAACTCAAACTATACAACGGCCTATGCCATTACGTCTATCAAAAAGAGAGCACCATCTACAGTTGGGGACGGCAGTTCGATAGTATTGAGGAAGCTGGCAAAGTCATCCCGGAGACGACAGGCTGGAGCAGGTGCGTGATCATTTCGCCACATGGTTGAAATGTAACAGGGCGCGCACAGTGCAGCAAAAACGTCTAACAACCCTTGTGCCTCACAATCAGCTCCAACCGATGCTGCTACAATGGCATCGGTTGAGCTTCGTTGTCAGGAGTCATGAATAAACTTCAGAAAAATATAAAGTGAAAGCACTTGGCTTTTATAATATCTAGTTTAATCAATAGTAAAAGGGAGAAAACGCTATGTGTTATCGAGATGATTTTTACAAGGCCAGTAATATTATTGGTTACACTGGCGATTACAGCAATCCTGACCATGTAACAGTTTATTTTCAATCAGGAGAAGAGTTTGGACGAATAACTCAATATTATCCAGAAAACGAAGCTAATGTAGGCAGAAGTGTTGTTAGAAGTTGTAAGGATTATAAAATCTATAATGAGCACAATGATCAAAACGACTATCATGCCATTGAATTCTATGATAAAAAAGTACGACATACAAGCCGCAACCCCTTTGTCGCGCTTGATGGAAAGGAGCATTTGAGATTGGAACTTGCTCAAGCCATCTCGCGCCATAAATATCTGAAATTTAAGTATGAATAACAAGGTCGTTCACATCAGGGATGCCTTCAATCCAGAGAGGGCAGGCATTGCACACGATTCGTAAGTTACAGTAATTGCAATTCACAGTTTACTTCCATCGCTTTTTGATGGGCAATATCCAATCTACAATGTAAATCAACGCACCTGCGGATTCCGCTAAAGCTTCGCAGTGCTGTATTGCGTTAGAAAGAAACGGCTCTTCTTTTTTTGATGTAAATATTAATGGCAAGAGCGCATCAAATAATATGATGATTCATAAAAGCACAGAAAAGCAAGAGAACGTTCATGGAAAAAGTCAAAGCTCTTATTCAACATATTGCACCAGCACTGACTTCTGGACTCGAAGAGCCTTTTGCGGGAATTGCAACAACATTTATTATAGGCAGTCTGGCTGTTAATGAAACATCAGATCATGAAAACCCAGAATCGATTATCCTTAATTTACTTCAGAATCCAATGAATCCTGAAAGAATGACCGATATTGATCAGCGATTTCAAAAAGAAATGAAAAAGCTGGGTATTGATATTTTTTCACATAAAAAAAATGAAATAAAAAAAGAAAAATATAACACTAATGCAACGTATAGATTCCAGGTGATCATCAGCATATTTTTTCTTATAGCATATTTCTCAATGCTTGCAGGTATGTTTTTTGTAGAGGTAAGTGACTCCATGAATATGGTTAAAGGAGAGAATTCTTTGATGAATTTACTTGAAATACTTTTAGGAGTTCTTACTGCCGGTGTTGGCCAGATTTTAAATTACTGGCTTAGTCATCCGAACATAAAGCAATCATAATCTCATCTAAAGAAACCGGATATGTGAGCATGGTATATTGACGGGTCAAACAGGCATTTTTTTCATGCCGATTGACGAGGCTGGTTTGTGTAACTGTAAAAAGTTTTTTCGCATGATGGTTATAAGCCATCCGTGATATGCGACGTTCATTAGCTCAAACTAAAAGCAAACAAAATGAATGAAGTTCTTTTTGTTATGGGTATTTGTGCCCTTGTCTCAATGGTATCGGCATTGTGCATGCTGTTCATACGCAAAAAAATTGGTTATGACGAGCTGGCCAAGCATAACGATGTCGCCGGGTTTATCTATGCCGTCATCGGTGTCATCTATGCTGTTTTGCTGGCCTTCGTCGTTATTGTTGAATGGGAGATCTTTCGTGATACCAAGTCAAAAGTTGCTGTTGAGGTTGAGGCAATGTCCTGCATATTCAGAGATTCACGTGTTTTCAGCAATGTTGAAAAACGAAGGGCAATCCAGCGTGACCTGATGGATTATGCAACAATGGTCATCAATGAAGAGTGGCCGATGTTAGCAAAACAACAGTCGAGCGAGAAAGCTCTCAATCGGGTTCACCGTATTTTCAGGCAAATCGCCGATCTGCGACCAAAGGACGACTATGAAAAACTCTGGTATCAGGAACTCATTGTCCAAGTCAATAAATTCAGCGATGCCCGTAATCAGCGTGTGCTTTGCTGTTTTGAAGCCATACCCGACTTCATGTGGTGGGTGATGATTATTGGTGGGGCGATTACGATCGGTTTCAGCTTTCTGTTCGGCACCGGCAACACAACCCCCCACGTGCTGATGGTTGTTGCGTTGTGTTGCATCATCACACTGGTGTTGTTGATGATCTATGCTCTTGATCATCCGTTCAGTGGTATCATCACGGTAAAACCGGAAGCCTTTATTGAACAGCTCCGACACTGGAGGGCATATCAAGCTGAGGGCTTGTAGCAATACCAAGTTGAGTTGTTCAAACGAGAACATGCACGCTCATACAGCCATCATGATCCTTATTGACAACAACGAGTTCTGGTCGTTTTGTCTTCCAGTATTGCATGGTCTGAACAGGTGGCCGGTAGCCAGTATTCAGAGTTTAAGCGCATAAATGAGCCGGATATGAGCAGGATCAGATATAAACCCTTGCAGCAACACCATGTGCCAGCAGCTTTAATATGTATTCTCCTTGCCGAACTCAATGGAACTCTTGTTTGAAAAAATCAACGAACGACTGAAGCACCGGGGACAACTCAGGGTGTTGCTGTTTCTGTTGATTTTTGCTGCCGGTGCTGCATGCATCTACTTCAGCGGAAGCCTGATCTTTGAGCTCTACTCTAACCGTCATGAAATCCAGACAAGGCTGGTTAACGGTACGATATCCGATGCCCGGCGAATTGACAAAATTGGAAGAACCATTGAGCAAACGATCGGAGATATTTCGGCTCTCATGGAGGAGAGACGGTTCAATGAAAAGCAGTTGATCGATCTCCTCAATCAGAGGAACTCCTCAAACCCATGCCGTTATTCGCTCAATTTCATCTTTGACGATGCTTCGGCCGTTCAGCAAAAAATGACCGCTCCCGCACTCACGCACACGCTGGATATGCTGAACGTCAAAGTTTTCGACTCGCCTGATGCCTATGCGAAAAGGGCAAATATTTCGGCTTCCGATAGCAGCAATGGATGGAAAAATGCTTGCTGGAGCATTGAAGATCAGGGTGTTGTGGTCAGTTATCAACGACGTTTCTGCCTGTACGACAATAATGGCAGGAAGGTTTCTGCCGGGATGGTCTCGGCTCGCTTACGAATTGATGATGTACAGAAAGCAATGGCTGCCTGCGATATGGGAAGCTATGGTTATCGATTCCTGATTGACAGGAACGGTCAGGCCATCTCTCATCCCATACAAAAACTCCTGAAAGAGTCCTTCAATATGCTCGATTACGCAGCAAAAAGCTATTCGGCTGGCAATAACCAGCTTGTTCATCAGGTATTTCGTAACCATCTCCCCGCCAGCATTGAAGAGGTCAATATCATTTCGGGGCAACGATCCCTGATCCGCTTTGAGCCCGTCGCTTCCACAGGATGGGTTACCGGGATGACGATGCTCATGGATGAGTTGAGCATTCCCAATCGGGTGCTTAAAGAGAGCATGTTGCTCGTGCTTACCTCATTCATTCTTCTCCTGTTGCTTGTATGGATATATTTGCTCATTTTTTCGCCCTCTGCAGCTGTGTTTGCCAACCGTTTCATGAGGTACTCCTGGCTTATCAGTGCCCTTTTTATGATCGGTCTTGGGTGCATATGGGCACTGCAGATCACCAGAGGCAATCATTCGCCTTATGAGGATGGATGCATAACCAGCCATGCCCAGATTGAGAGCTTCATGCATCAACAGATGCGGAAAACATTACCGTTTGGGGCCGGTAAAGAAAACTTCATCAGAACCGGACTCTTTATCCGTTCAGCACATCTCTCGGAATCCATTGAAAGCATTGATCTTACAGGGTTTCTCTGGCAGCGGATTCCTCAGGAGATGGATCTTGAACAGTGTTCAGGTTTCCGCTTTCCGGATGAAATCGAAACAAAAAAAGAGGAGTTGTTCCGGATCATGGAAAATGGCACAACAATCATAGGATGGAATTTTTTTACCCGTATCCGCCAGGATTTCAAGAGCCGCATCTATCCATTTGACAGAATCAATGTCAATCTGAGGATGCGTCAGCCAAAAACATTGGGATCGACCCTCTTCATTCCTGACCTTGATGCATATGCCATGACCTCCCCCTCTGCCAAGTCATTGTTGGTTAAGAATTTTCAAATGCATGGCTGGCAAATCGACAATACCTACTTCCGCTTCAATACAGATAACAGTGACAGCAATATCAATTATGGGCGCCAGGCGGCAATGGGAGGAGCTGGTCTTGAAGAGCTGGTGATGGTCATCTCAATCAGCCGCGACTGGATCGGCAGCTTCGTTTCCGTTCTGATTCCGGTTATTGCCATTTTCTCGATACTCTATTCGAGCATCTACATGATCACCAATGATGCCGATGGCAGAAAAGTGTTCAACTTCGATGCCATGAGAACATCGGCCATCGGATCGGCGTTTACCCTTTTTCTTGTTATTGCCATACAGAACATCAGGGGAACAATCATTCCAGAAGAGATCCTCTACGTCGAAAAAATCTACTTTTTGATCTATTTTGCCATTCTTGCCAATGTGGTGATAGCGATCAGGGTGACTGAAAAGAGAGGTTTTTTTCTAAGCCACAAGAACGGCTTTATCGTCAGATACCTCTTCTGGCCGTTGTATATGGCTCTTCTTTACGTGATCACGCTGATTGAATTCTATTGATCAGGGCCGCGACCTCTCTTCTTTTCCATAGCTATTGATACTATTCTTTTAACTCTTTTCTGAAGAAGCGATGCGGGAAATTTAGAGCGCACAGAAAGAGTGGGCCACCATACCAAGATGAGTTCGAGACGCCACAGCTATCCTCTTTACTCCTCAGAGTGACTGAGCAGCTCTTCAGCGTAAAAGCCGCCCTGCCCAAAACCGCAGAGAGCCATCAGCCGTAACCATCCTTTTAGGTCGGACAGCTAATCAATTTCTATGGCTAACGTGTAGCTAAGGGGCTCGCCGAAAGCACATCCCAGTGACAGGAAGGAAGGAACGAACTTGAGCGCAGGGTTAGCTGAAGTTCGCCTACTTATTTTGTGAGCGTAAATAGCGTGCATATTCTTCTTCAGTCAAAAGCTGTTCTGTGACCCATGAATCAAGGTTGCCTTGAGCATCCTTAACACTTGCAATTCGATAAGCCACAACTTTCCCGGTGACTGTGTCTAATACCCATAGAAAGTTGCCAAATGAGTTAGCACCAGCCTGAAGAGCCACATATCGGCCTGCGGGCTTACTGGTTGTGGTAGAGGTCTCGGCGAACACCGAGGAAAATGGAGCCGCAATTGCAGCTGCAAGTAACAAGGCTGCAGTAAGATTTTTGCATTTGTAACCAATCATAATTTTTCTCCACTTGCCTTGGAAACTAACGAATACAACTAACGTCAGAAATAATCTGCGTCATGAGTACAGCGATAAAATCAGGTACACCGACTTGTACGCATTATTTTTTGTCTATTCTAAACTCATTGATTCCCGGTATTATCTCGCCGGATGCGATCATGGAATCTAATGCCTCACCAATGGCTATATCGATCCTCTTCTTCTGAAATTCTGCTAGTCTTTGAGTATGTCGAACTTTGATCTTTTCGAAGCTGCTTCGATAGATTCCTATCTTCGTGATAGGTTCCTCATAAGTAACTTTCATCGTATTCAATTCTTCGATAGGAATAGATTCATCGAACATCTTTGATTCCTTCAGAATGTTCCTATGTGCAAATATTAAATTCCTAAATTCAAGAAGCTTATTATGCTGAACCTGCATGTCTGGATCTGAGAACTCTCGAAATTCTTTGGGAAGTGAGAAAATGCCTCGGTTTTCTCCGAAGGATCTAGCGTACGAAACTACGACCCCCGTCCATAGACAGTGCTTAAGGTGCTTGTCATCGTGCACCTCTTCCAGTATGGGGCATGTTTTGATTACGTCCTCCATGTTTTGGGATGCAACCTTTAGTCCATAGATTTGTTTAGCACGACTCATTTATTTGTGAACAATAATTAGGTGGATCAGCCTAAACTGCAAATTTTGGGGTTGCAATCCGTATAAGACGCCAGTTACAAACTAATATGGCTGCTAACTCCAACGAGTGTAAATCGAAAACGAAGTTAAATTACGAATAAAAAAGAAATAATACAGTCATCCGGTCTATGAATCCGTTTCCAGAAGCTCCTCAAAACAAAGCCGCGCTACCGGAACTCGGTGCAGGGCAGGATGAGGCCTGCAATCATGGGAAGCCAGAGGGTGAAGCGAGTGAGGGAACAGATGGAGAAGGTATTCGATTGACTCAAGAAATGGAATCACGACCTGTAACGATCACGCCACAACTGGGTGAGGCGCTCCTTGATATACTTTTCGCGCCCCTCATCTCCGGGACGGTAGTAGGCTTTCGGCTCCATCCCTTCAGGGAAGTAGTGCTGCGGCACAAAGTGGCCTGGCGAGTTGTGCGGATAGGTATACCCCGCACCGTAACCTTCACGTTTCATGAGTTTCGTGGGAGCGTTGCGCAGGTGGAGCGGCACCGCCAAATCCTGCATTGCTTTTGCCTCACCGAGCGCTTCATTGATCGCCTGATAGCTGGCATTCGATTTCGGGGCCGAGGCAAGGTAGGTGACCCCCTGGGCCAGATTGATGCGCGCCTCCGGCATACCGATCATGGCAACCGCCTGAAAGACCGAGATGGCAAGGGTTATGGCGTAAGGATCGGCATTGCCGATATCTTCGCTGGCAAAAATCACCATCCGGCGGGCGATGAATTTCGGGTCTTCCCCGCCCTCAATCATCCGCGAAAGCCAGAAGAGGGCCGCATCAGGGTCTGAACCCCGCATGGATTTGATAAAGGCGGAGATCACGTCATAATGGTTCTCTCCACCCTTGTCATAGTGCGGTGCCTTGTGCTGCAGGGCACGCTCAAAAAGCTCCCGGTCAAGGCGCATTTCAAGCGCATCTTTTGGCAAGAGTGAGAGAGCCGCTTCCAGCGCATTGAGCGCCTTTCTGGCGTCCCCTCCGGCAAACTGCAGCAGAAAATCAAGCTCCGCAATCTCAATGGTGTGATCCCTGAAAAGAACATCTTCTTTGAGTGCACGCTGGATCACCACTTCGATCTCCTCCGCCGTAAGCGGCTTAAGGATATAGACCTGCATCCGGCTCAAAAGCGCCGCGTTGACTTCAAACGAGGGATTTTCCGTTGTTGCACCAATCAGCACAATAAGGCCCTGCTCAATGGCGTGGAGCAGGGTATCCTGCTGGGTTTTGTTAAACCGGTGAATCTCGTCGATAAAGAGAATGGTGCGGTGAGCCGTGCGCCTTGATTTTTCAGCGTTTTCAAGCGCCTTGCGCACATCCTTGACGCCGGAGTCGATGGCTGAAAGTTGCTCGAAACGATAGTTCAGCGAGCGGGCGCAAATTTCAGCAAGGGTGGTTTTACCCGAACCCGGCGGCCCCCAGAAAATCATGGATGGAAACTGACCGCTCTCAAGAAAGCGGCGAAGCGGCCCCTTTGGGCCCACAAGGTGGTGCTGACCGGCAATATCGTCAAGCGTCCGTGGACGCACCCGTTCGGCAAGCGGCTGAAAGGACTCCCCCCGAGAAGGAGAGGAGGAGAAGCCAAACAGATCGGGCGGCATGTTGTGGGTGTCGGCCATTCAGAATCCCTGCTCCCGCAGCCAGAGCTCGTCAATTTTTGTTTCAGGGAGAGCTGACCGGGAGTTCATACTGAGCTGGCGGGCCACATATTTGCCAAGGATATCAAACTCCAGATTGACCCGGCTTCCCGCCTTCAGCTCATTCATGGTGGTATGGGCAAAGGTATAGGGAATAATGGCCACGGCAAAGCGTAACCCTTCAAGCTTGGCAACCGTCAAACTGATACCGTCAATGGTGATCGAACCGGCCGAAACAATAAAGGACAGAAAGGTGTCGGGAAAAGAAATCCAGAATTCACGGCTCAGGCCAAGCTCCCGGATCTCCTGCACAACGGCTGCACAATCAACATGACCCAGCACAAAATGGCCGCCAAGCCGGTCCAAAGGGCGAACCGCCCGTTCGAGATTGACCAGGGAACCAGTTGAAAGCTCGGCAAGCGTGGTCTTTTGCAAAGTCTCTTCAACCGTATCGACCTCAAACCAACCCGCACCAAGCGCCACAACCGTCTGGCAAACCCCGTTAATGCTCACACTCTCATCAATCGAGAGCAAGCGAAACTCTTCCCCGGCGCTATAATTCACCCGGAGGCGCAAACCGCCCTGACGCCTGGTTACACCACCTACCCGACCAACATCCTTGATAATTCCGGTAAACATTGCATCATCCTGTTTCACTTAAAAACAAACACCACAATCAACAAACGGGTCAATACCCTACCGGCAATATATCACCTTACCCATAGACAACAAACCCGGCGGCCGGAACCCTGATCTTCACCGCCGATCCATTATGCGCCACAAGTGGAGCGGACTCTCCACATTGAAGAGCATCGGAAGAAAAAATGCACTGCATAGAGCCCGACGCAGGATGAATGCCGCTGTCAACAAGAACCCACAACGTCAGCTCACGCTCAGTATCGGTATTGATTGCACAAAGCAGTTCAGAACCGGCAAAAATCCGTGACCAGGCAATCACCCAGTGCAGCTCTCCGTTTACCGGCTGTGGATAGTAAAAATCACCCTCATTGCCGCTCCCGGAAACCGGCCGGAGATATTGACGACCTCGACGCAGGGCGATCTGCTCACTACGCACTTTAGTAAGCGCCCGAACAAATCGGTAGAGTTCATGATCCTCATTAAAAAAATGCTTTCCGCTACTCTGGTACGAGCCGAAACGGCCGCCAAACATGCACTCCCGCAGAAAAACATCACTGAAAGAGTCGTCATCACTCCGGGGATCAGCACCGTTAAACGCCTGTTCGGTTCCGTAATAGATGCAGGGAATTCCGGCCGTTGTCAGGTTCATGCCAAGTGCCGCAGGAAGCAGCCGTTCACTGCAAAGAGCATCACCCGAAAATCGGAATTTATGTTGAACCCCGACCTGGTCATGGTCGTCAAGCATGGTAACAATATGCTTCGCATACCACTGATGGCTCCGGCGGTTATCAAGCGGAGTGTTTCGGAAAAGATCAAAATAGCCCTCCTGCTCTATGGTATCGGGATTTCCGGGACTCCTCCACCCTTTAACAAGAAACTCAAGCTTGTCGGGAATATCATCAATGCCAAGCGCGGCATCAAGACCGGTTGTTTCAAGTATCGTTGTAGCATACGTGCGTCCTCCGGTGATTTCACCAATAATGGTAAAGTTCTCCTTGCCGATGGATTCAGCAAATTCATGGATGGCGGTTACAAAAAACCGGACCGCACCGGGATCCATATGCTTGACCGTATCAAGGCGGAATCCGTCGATATCGGCAAAGGCCATCCAGAAGCGGTAAACATCGGTTAAATGGCGTAGTGCCTCTGAAGGAGCAAACTCCCTGATTCGCATCTCGATATCCCCGGCCACAAGCGGATCGCGGAGGGCCGTACCGAGATGAATATCCTTGAGGGTACAGAAATCACCATCAAGAAACTCCGGAAACGAATCCCACTGCCTGATCTCTCCATGACGCGTCCAGGTTTCGGGCGACTGCAGCTCTTCAGGCCATACGGCACCCTCAGGCCATGCACCGCTCTGCAGAGGAGCCGGAGCTGCCTGGAATGGAATGCTGCCCGCTTCACCGGAGGAGAGTCGGTAACCGTTTACCGGCCAGGACTCCCCCTGATAATAGAAATAACGCTCGTTACCCTCGTAGGCAAATACATCCCCTGCATGATTGATAATGATATCCAGAATCACCCTGATACCGAGAGCGTGCGCCGCCTTGACAAACTCCTTCAGCTCTTCCCTGTTACCAAAATGAGGATCAACATCCAGAAAGTTCTGGATCCCGTACCCGTGATAATCCTTGCTGCCGGTTACCTGACGAAAAACAGGACTAACCCATATCGCCGTTATGCCAAGACGGGAAAGGTAACCAAGCTTCTCTTGCATACCGGCAATCGTGCCTCCGCACCACTCCTTTCCGGATTCAAACCAGCTCCTCCATTCCGCCGTTGCACGGTCCCGGCTGGGATCAAAAAGCGGTGTTGTGCGCTTTTCCGGCTGCTCACTCACCCGGGAGCCCTCAATATCCCCAAAACCACCATACTCCCGGCCGTCCGAAAAACGGTCAAGAAAAAGAAAATAGAGCACCTCGTCCGACCAGCAGGCAGGCGAGGGATAAAATTTCCTGTTAGAGGTAAGTTCCTGAAAATCAATATCACGAAGCCGTTGTTCGGCGTCAGGGCGCAGGGTATCAAGCCTGTTGGAAGCCATAATCATGAGGGATTATATGATAAGAATAGCAGCCGAAAAGATACGTAAAAGGCCGCGACTCCGCAGTAAAAAAACGCACAGACCGTTATAAAAATGAGAAAAAAAACCGGCAGAGTTGCCGGCTTCACTACAAAAAACATGCTTCCCTGAAAAAAAGCTGCTCAGCCAAGAGCCTTGATGGCTGCGCTGTAATCCGGCTCTTCGGTAATCTCGCCTACCTGTTCGGTATAGCGCACGATGCCGTCAGCATCAAGGATAACAATGGCGCGAGCGAGCAAACCCTTGAGCGGGCCAGTGGTAATGGTAACTCCATAATCGATGCCGAATTGAGGCGAGCGGAAAACCGAAAGCGGTACCACGTTTTTCAACCCTTCGGTTTCACAAAAACGGTTGTGCGCAAAAGGGAGATCGGCCGAAATACAAAGCACAACCGTATTATCGAGCGTTGAGGCCTCCTGGTTAAACCGCCTTACAGAGGAGGCACACACGGCGGTGTCGAGGCTCGGGAAAATATTAAGCACCAACCGTTTACCTGCAAAGTCGGCCGGCCCTGCCTCGGAAAGATCCTTTTTTACAAGACAAAAAAAAGGCGCTTCTGTGCCTTTCGAGGGAAGGGAACCGACGGTTTGAACCGCATTGCCCTTGAGTGTAATCTGTGCCATAAGAGAGTAATTACAGGTTTAAAAAGACTATTGCTGTAAACGAGAAAACTGCCTGTTCCGGAGCAGAGAGCAAACAAGCAACAACGCTCCGGCTGAATGCGTTCAGCTTTGGGAGCAATCAAGGTTCACTCACAAGCGTCACGGGATCACGAATCTGCAACCAGAAAAAAAGCCGCTCGGCATCCCCGCCGAGCAGTCGCACACAGCCGTGCGAGGCCGCATATCCCGGAAGTGACTGCTGATGAACAAAATAACCTTTATAATAGTTTATGGAAAACGGCATTGGAGCATTCTCATACTTTGTCGAACGCTTGAATCGCTCTTTGTACTGAACAAAAAACCGGCCGGGAGGAGTAGCCCGCTTTTTTATGCCCGAAGAGAGCGGCCCCCAAAAGAGAAGCTCTCCCTTTTCGTAGGCTCCAAAATATTGCAACACAAGAAAAATCCGCATCTCCCGCTCACCGCGACTATCGGCAAGCGTTCTGGGAACCGGCAGATAGAGTTCCGCCTTCCGTGCATCTACCGGCACAAGCACCGTGCGGCCCGGACGAATATGGCGTTCGTCAACCCGGTTGACCTTCATAAAAAGCCGCTCGCAAACGGAGTCAGCACTACAGATCACGGAGAGTGACTCCCCTTTTTTGATGACCCGGCGGACAAACCCGTCCGGAATCATCAGGGAAGCGTTTCCATCCTGAGCGTTCTCAACTTCCCCACTGACTCCTTTTATGGGAAAAAGAATGAGCAGCAAAAAAAAAGTGCGGCAAAAAAGGGTTATCGGTGACAAAACAATTTTCACTCTGGTATTGATAGAATGTTCAGGTGGCAATAACCCCTTCTCTTTGTGCAGCAAAGCGTATCGGTACACCTCTCGGTGAACCAACAATACGTTAATATAACATCATTATATCAAAGAGCCTCAAGCCGGCAACACCTGATAGTAGCCGCCGGCCGCAACCGCCTGCAGCGGATAATCAAAAAGCGCAGAAAGCGATGAGGAAGTGAGCACCTCCTCTTTTTTGCCGTCAGCCATAATACGCCCATTCTTCAGAAGCACCACCCGTTCAATTTCCGGAGGAATCTCATGCAGGTGATGGGTGACGAGCATCACGGTTTTCCCGGAGTGCATCAACCTCCGCACGGTTTCCAGGTAGAAAAATGAGGCCCTGATATCGAGCCCGGAGGTTGGCTCATCGAGCAGCAGGGCATCGGGACTATTGATAAGCGCACGGCCAAGCAGAAAACGGCGTTGCTCCCCGGTTGACATCGCCCCGAACCGGCGCTGCTGCAAGTGCTGGATTCCGAGCTGCTCCATAACCGCCCGCGCTTTTTCCATATCCTCCGCACTGAACTCCGCATGGTGCCAGATATCAATTGAAGCATCAAAGCCTGACAAGATCACATTGATGCCGCGTGCTCCGCGCAGGTACTCCTCTTGCAGATCATGGGAAACAATGCCAAGCCGGGTGCGGAGTTCCCGGACATTCCAGCGCTCACGGCCGAAAATCTTTACCCAAGAGCCGGGCTCCGAAACAGGATAGAGTTCACAGGAGAGCAACTTCATAAGCGTGGACTTGCCCGCCCCGTTCGGCCCCAGAATGGCCGTATGGCACCCCTCCTCCACGGCAAGCGAAAAGTGCTGGAAGACACAGCTCCTTCCGCGAAAGGCCGTTACATTTTTGATATCAACAAGTTTCTCTTTCATCAGCTCCAGAGAGCGCTCCCCTTTGAAACACTGAAACGGCCGGCACCAAAGAAGAACACGGCGAGAGAGCCCGTCAGGTAGAGCACCTGCAGTTCAAGGCCGTATCCGCCCTCCGGCGTCAGGGAGGAGAGATCGGTGCGATGCACCAGATAGAGCGCCATCACCATCACAAAGGCCATCAAAAGAGCGGCCGAGCGGGTATAGAGGCCGAGCACCATAAAGAGAGGTGCAAGCAGTTCGCCAACCAGAATGCCGTGCGAGAGATAGCCCGGAAAGCCCGCCTTGATCACCATCTTTTCAATAAAGCCGTAACCGTGCTGAAGCTTGTGGACTCCGTGAAAGAGCATCAAACTGCCGAGCGGCACCCGCAGCAAGAGCTTGCCGAGGTCACTGTTATTGACAAAGCGATCAATGATCAGCAGTCGCGGTTGTCCCATTTTTTTTGCCATCCTCTACCTCACTTTATTTTTATTCCGATACCCGAGCCTCCATCCCCACCGAGCCTGGCGGTTCAGCAGAAACAACATAAGCCTCAAGCAAGAGATCATTGCCGAAAAAGCGGGGCGTTTCAAAGCGCAACTGAAGCGCCTCCTCCGGCATACTGACGCCAAGCGGCGCAAAGGCACTGAGGGCGTCACCGCCGAAAAGCTTCGGCGCAATAAACATATAGATTTTATCGACAAGCCCGGCCCGCATAAACGAGGCGGAGAGGCGGCTCCCCCCCTCAACCAGCACCGAGAGCACACTTTGCCGGTGCAGCTCCTCCAGCACCTGACCTAAATCAAGCTCACCGGCATCTTCATGGACAAATAGCACCCTCACCCCTCGCTCCCTCAAAAGCTCAACTTTCGGCAAGCCGCTCCATGCAGAGGAGGCAAAGAGCAGGGTCGGAGCTTCGGCATCGAAAATCTTTGATTCCAGTGAGAGAGTCAGCCGACGATCAAGCACCACCCTCAAGGGATTACGCCCAGCACCGTTACGCACCGTAAGCTGGGCGTCATCGGCCCGAACCGTAGCCTCACCAACAAGAACCGCGTCATAGGTGGCCCGCAAGCGGTGCACCTCGCTCCGAGCTTCAGGCCCGGTAATCCAGCGCGAGGCGCCGAGGGAGGTGGCAATTTTGCCGTCAAGCGTCTCGGCCAGTTTCAGGGCAACAAAGGGCAAACCCACGGTATGGCTTTTGATGAAGGCCTCGTTGAGCCGCTTGCACTGCTCTTCCAGCACCCCTTCGGTCACCCTGATCCCGGCAGCCAGCAGCTTTGCAATCCCTTTTCCGGCAACCTTCAAGTGGGGGTCACGGCAGCCGATAACCACGCGCCCAATCCCCTTTTCAATCAAAAGGTCACTGCAAGGCGGGGTTTTGCCAAAATGGGAGCAGGGTTCAAGCGTCACATAGAGCGTCGAATGAGGCAGCAGCCGGGGATCAGCAACCGATTTGATCGCCTGCACTTCGGCGTGCGGGCCGCCAAAGATCTCATGGTACCCTTCACCAATCACCTCACCATTACAGACAATAACCGATCCCACCATCGGATTGGGGCTCACGCTTCCCGCGCCCTTCAGGGCAAGCTCAAGAGAGCGCTCCATATAGAAGGCATCATCACGCTCCGCCATACTCACTCCTTCGCTTCAACACTCACCTGCACCAGCCGGATACCCGAAAGTCGGAGAAGCTCCTCTATATGCTCTATTTTATAGGGCTTGTCGTAGTAGATGGTTTTTATGCCCACGTTAATCAGCACCTTAAGGCAGTGAATACAGGGGCTTGCAGTAATATAGATATCAGCATCCTTGATGGAGACCCCATGCTTGGCCGCCTGGGCTATGGCATTGATTTCAGCATGGATGGTGTTGACGCAGTTCTCCTCAACCGTTCCGTCAGGATGGGTTGAGCGGTAGATCTTGCAATTGATCTCGTTACAGTGAGGCAGCCCGGCCGGAGCGCCGTTATAACCGGTTGAAAGAATACTGTGATCGCGAACAATAACCGCGCCGATATGGCCCCGGGTGCAG
Organism: uncultured Chlorobiaceae bacterium; assembly: GCA_903839405.1. GTDB lineage: Bacteria > Bacteroidota > Chlorobiia > Chlorobiales > Chlorobiaceae > Chlorobium. The sequence continues at coordinate 53,403 of CAIMCD010000025.1, read as the reverse complement.
GTGGCCCGGCGGGAGATAAGTTGCGCTACACTCATAAAATATTCATGCCAGCCAAGACGCTTTTCCGGCACCGCGCCCTCACCCTTATGCTCACTGCTGCAACCGCATCCCGTCATTGTTTCTTCCGCCATAGTCCTGTTTATTAATACATTATCAAAAAGTGCAGCCGCTCAGCCGTAAAATAGAGAAAAAGATCGGGCTCACGCAACCTATTCCCTTTTGAGGCTCATGCTACGCAACTACTTTACCCTCTGCCATGCGGCAATGGAGCTGCACGAAGCGCTGACGGGCGGCCGACTGACTGAAATCTCTTCGCAGGAAAAAAACGAGGTGACCCTCAGCTTCAGCACGCCAGAGTGCGGAGAGCTGCAACTGACGCTCGTCACCCACACTCCCCGCCTCGCCTTTTACACCAGGTCAGGCACACTGAAAAAAGCCCGGAACTCGGCCAGCCTCTTGAGTGAGGTTTGGGGCCTGGAGGTCAGCGGTGTGGAGATCGCTCCGGCCGACCGGATCATCACCATCCATCTTGCCGACCGCTCGCGGCTCGTGATGCAGCTCTTCAGCGCCAACACCAACCTGCTTCTGGTGAGGGAAGAGCGCGTTGTCAATGCCTTCAAGCAGAAAAACTCGCTTGTTGGCACCGTGTATGCATCAGAGAGTGAAACGCCCTCCATCCTTCGGGAACTCGAAACGCTCGCCATGAAGCGGGATCGCTTTCGTGAGCGCTTCAATTCCGCAACTGCTGAAACCCTCACGGAGCAGCTCTCCCTTGCACTTCCCGGATTTGACCGCACACTGGTTCGGGAGATTCTGAAACGGGCCGGAGAAGAGGCGAAGCCTGAAGATCTCTTTACCATCTTTCAATCCCTCTTTTACGAGTTGCTCGACCCGAAGGTTCAGGTTGCGGAAAATGAGCAGCAGGAACCGCTCTTCACCCTCCTGCATACGCCGCTCCCGGGAGGCCGCACCTTCAACTCGGTGCTTGAAGGAGTGAACGATTACAGCTTCAGAGTGATGCGCTTGCTTGACACCAATGATGAGCTGAAAGCCTTGCGCTCAAAGCTGCAGCAGCAACTGAAAAAAGCCCGCAAGGAGCATGAAAGCTTTAACGCGGCTCTGCTTGAGGAGTTTATCCGCAACTACGAGCGTTCCGGCCACCTGCTGATGGCCTCGCTCTACCTCCCCCGCCTTGAGCGGAAAAGCATCACGGTGCCGAACATTCTCGACCCCGACAACCCGGAGCAGGAAGTCACCATCGCCCTGAAGGAGGCGCTCACCCTGCAGGAGAATGCCGAACACTACTTTTCACTCGCGGCCAAAACAAGGGGCAAACTCAAGGCCATGCAGGAGCGCCATATCCAACTGGCAGAGAAAATCACTTCCCTTGAGGCAATGGTGGCTGAAACCGACACAATAAGCTCCCCCAAAGAGGCTCGCACCTTTCTGAAACAGGAGAGTGCCCCGCTTAAAAAGGCCGGGGCCCTGCCAAAGAAAAACGCGCCTGCCACCCTCCCCTTCAGGGTGATTCCGCTCTCGCCAACCGTCACGCTGCTGGTGGGCAAAAATGCTGAAAACAACGAACTGCTCACCTTCAGCCACGCCAAGCCGAACGACATCTGGCTCCATGCGCGCGGCGCGGCCGGTTCACACTGCGTGCTCAAAGGGGCAAAACCCGACCAGCAAAACCTCATCCGAAAAGCCGCCGAGATCGCAGCCTGGTACTCCGCCGCCAAACACGCAAAGCTGGTGCCGGTCATCTACACCCAAAAAAAATATGTCCGCCACGGCAAAAAACTCGCCGTCGGCCAGGTAATTGTTGAACGCGAAGAGGTGGTGATGGTCAGACCGAAAAAAGAGGGAGAGTGAGAGCTAAGCGTTACTTGAACGACTGCCACTCAATCGAAAGAAATGTTACTCTGGACTAATCAACTGCTATACTTCAGGATTTGAATTGTTTGTGTTCAACGATATGCGGACGTGGTAGGATTGAAACTATCAGTCAAAATGAACAGGCTGAATAAACTGACGGCCAATACTATAAGGAAGCAGTTTTTTATGATGGAATCGCCCTATAATCATGGCTGGATGGGTGCCGAATTTTTGTGCGAAATCGATGATATCCTTTTCGTTCAACGTACCCAACTGCATTACTTCCTGCTCCTGTTCTTCTGAAAAAGTCCACTTGATAGCAAAATCATCCGCCTCGCGCTCTTTTTCATCGACAACGGTTTCGAGTTGAGCGTTTTCTATCGAGATATATTTTTTACCGTGCAGCAGAATATGGCCAGCTTCATGAAAAAAGGTAAACCAGAAGCGGTCATTCTGGTTATACCGTGCTGAGAGTTGAATCAATGGGGTGTTATCGTGCAACCAGCGGGTTGAACCGTGAATCGGAGCTTTCGGCAGACAAGGTGTGTAAACAACCTTTACCCCTGCTTCTAAACATAACTGCTGCAGAAGCGGAAATAAATCGTCAGGGTGCTCGGCCATGACTTTTTTGATGCTTTCAAGATTTGTTTTAAACGTTTTTGCGTTGTACGAAGAGGCAACGAGCTTCGCGGCCTCCAACTCACCTTGACGAAGCCATGCAGAAATGGCGTAGGGCTCACGAGAGTGGGCTAATGAGATTCGAAAGCTCACCTTGAGCTTGAGGCCACAATAAAAGTCATCCCAGGCTTGATGGCCGGAAATTCCAAAGAAACATAAGAGCGCCTCCACTTTTTGCTCGTGGTCTTCTGTTTTTGGCAACCAACCCAGTTGAGTCATTTTCACGGAGGGAAATAAACGAGCCCAATCTCTTCCTGAGACTAAAACATCACGGCGCTTTGCCCTTGCAACCGCCTCATCATAATTCTGCTGCCTCTTCAGCCAGAAATTGGCAGGGATTCCAAGTACCGATTCAAACTGCACCGCCATATCGGGAGTAAGGGAGCTCTCTCCATTGATAACTTTAACAATGGTCTGCTCTGGTTTACCGGTACGCACGGCGAACTCTTTCTGGCTCATGCCCAGTTCTTCCAGCTTTTCCCGTAAGGTCAACCCTGGGTGGCTAACCGTTTGCGGGATATATTCATTACGCTTCGACATTTTTAACCCTCTTTGTGATAGTTCACGATTTCAACAATTTCTACACCCTTGATTTCGAGCCAGATGTATTGTGCATGCTTGTTCGCAGGAATCGGGTTCTCATGAGGCACGAAAATCAACCGATAAGGATGGTCCAGATTACACGACCATTGGCCTTTACGATCTTCAATAAGTTCATGGTAATGCCCCGGGAGGTGGCGGACATCTTCAAGAGTTTCTGCTGCTCTCAGGTCATCGAGCCGTTGCTTGAAGAGCTCTGCTCTTCTCGATCCAAGTTTACGGACTGCCAAACGATCATCATGTGCGTATTTCCTCAGATCTTTACTCTCAAACGAAATGTCCATCAATAATTTAATAAAATTATTAACACTTTCTACTCATCAAAAAAAGATAACTCTCTCAAGCTATTCAAAATATTACATAGAAACTATCTTACTTATTTCTCTCATAGCAGATAACACCATTCTTAAACTTTATTGAAAAGAAACATTTTTAAGTTGTGAAAGCGCTTCGGCGATTTCACGACCTTTGGTTTCGATGATGTCGAGAAGATCTTCGGGGGTGCGATCGTCTATATCGGCTTTTTTATTCGGGTTGACGGCTTTGAGGTCGTAGACTGCGTCCTCGATCTCTTTGGCTTTGGCGGCATGGGTTCTCGCTTCGCGGGTGAGATCGGCTATCATTTTTTCAGCCTCTTCGATGACCTCGTTCTTTCTGGTAAAGGTTTTTTTCAGCTCTTTCAACTGTTCGTTGAGTTGTGCTGCGTTCTGGCTGGCAATGGTTGATTTTTCCTTGAATGGCCTGGCCTCTTCTGCGGCTTTGTGTTTGCGCTCGTCCATGTTGATGGTCCAGGAGAGTTCGCTGCTTGCACGTTCCGGAAGAAGGCGGAAGAACTCTTCGAAGGTTTTTATGGTCAGGGGTGTTTTTTTGCCGACTTTGATACTGCTGAGGTCGTAGTACCAAATCTTTCTTGTGGGCTGGCCTTTGGTGAAAAAGAGGAGGTTGGTTTTGACGCCTGCACCGGCGGCGGTGAATACGCCTCCAGGAAGGCTGACGATACACCAGAGGTCGCAATCGTCAAGCAGTTTGCGTTTGGTTTTGACAAAGGCATCTTCGTTTGCGCGGAAGAGCAGACCTTCGTCAAGCACGATGCCGCAACGTCCGCCATTTCGAAGATTGCGAATAATATGCTGGAGAAAAAGTACCTGCGTTGCTCCGGTCTTGTAGTCGAAGCTGGTTTGAGCGTCTTTGCCTTCCTTGCCACCAAAGGGGGGATTGGTGAGGATTACGTCGAATGTTTGCGGTGCGTTTTCAAAGAGGCCGCCGTAGGTTTCCTGGCCGGTGAGGGTGTTGCCATGCCAGAGGTTGGGCTTGTCGATACCGTGTAGCACCAGATTGGCAAGGGCAATCGGGTAGATGAGATTCTCCTTCTCCCGGCCCCAGAAGGAGCGCTGTTTGAGCGATTCGAGCTGTTCGGCGGTGGCGTCGGTACGAAGAGCTTCTTCAATGTGTTCGAAGCTTTGAGCAAGAAAGCCGCCGGTTCCACAACTGGGATCATAGATGGTTTCATCAATGCGGGGATCGATAACCTGCACCATTGCCTTGATAACCTGACGGGGCGTGAAGAACTGGCCGCCATCGTTGCCTTTTTCGCCCATTTTCAGCAGCAGTCCTTCGTAGACCTGCGAGAGGGTGAAGACATGTGTTTTGTCGATGGCTTCGGTTGCGAGCTGATGCACCTTGTCGAGCACGTCGAGAAAGTTCTTTTCGGTATCAATACGAACCCGTTCAACACCGGTCATGATTTCACTGATCACCTTCTGACGGGCAGAGGCATCAGGACGGTTCTTGAGCTCCTTGAGATTGGGGAGTAGTTCACCGTTGATGAAGCTGAAAAAGGTGTTCTGCGGCGCCTCCTGCAATTCATGGCGTTTGTTGGTCTCGCCTTCAGGCAGGGTATCAAGAGGAGCTCCCCAGTCGCGCCAGCGATAGGGATATTGCAACGAGGGGCGAAAGGCAACCCCTATTGTTTCGGCATTCTGCTCTTCCTGCAGCTCTTTTTCATCTAGAATGCGCAAAAAGAGAAGCCAGGTCAGCTCTGGTACATACTGCATGGCTCCGGCACAGTTCCCCCTGCGCATGATGTCGCAGATACTTTTTACCGCCTGATCTACCGATTGCTGTGTAGCGTGTTTTTTACCGTTGCCATTACTCTGGGTTGTTCCATCACTGTTTTTCTTTCGACCACGTGCCATATATCAAAGTTCTCCGTTGAATGCCCGTCGCAGCAACGCTGCCGGCAGGGTGTTTATTGCTTTCAGTTCCGCTTCAGCCGCTATGCGGGCTTTCTCCACTGCTGCTATTTGTTCGCTGATGAGTGCGACAATCCGCTTCTGTTGTGGAAATGTCGAGAGAGGAATTTTAAGCATTAAAAGACTATCCATATCGGCTCTTGGCATTCGAGAACCCGTCTTTCCCTGCATAGCGAATTCAACAGTTTCTTGTCGTCGAAGAAGCCATGCCAAGAAAATACGATCAATTCCTTCGCAAGGTAATAATGGGATCATCTCAGTCGTACAACGACCGGAAGAAAACGGTAACGCAACCTTGTTGAGGTATGGCCGCAATTTTCCATAAAGCACATGACGCTGGTCAAACTGGAAAGTCATGCTTTTTCCTTCATCTTCAGGCTGATCATTTGGAATTTTCAATATTCTTCCTGTCTCACTTTCAATGTGTTCCAGACTATAATAATTGAGCGACTTAGCGTGAGACGTATTCGGTTCAACAATCTTTCGATCTGGCACACACGCCTCACCAAGCTTGGCCCATCTCCACCCATCAGGAAGAGGTTGACCGGGATCGGGTAATATCTGGCGTAGAAATGCAGCGGGAAGGGCTTTGATTGCTCTCAGGCGCTCCTGTGCTCCTGTTCGAGCCTTATCCACTGCCGCCATCTGCTCTTTGAGGATTGCTGCAATGCGCTGTTGTTCGGGTAGTGGAGGGAGAGGGATATGTTGGGCCAATACTTGCCCATCATTGACTGCTGGATATAACGCACCTTTAACAAAATCAGATAAGGCATCAACAAATAACTCGTAACAAACGAAAGCAAAAAGATATTCTGGTAAGATTGACTCACCTGCGCGTAGTACACAGAAACCCGTACTGCAAATTTGATTGTCCAATTCTTTGGGAACTTGAGCAACTGCGTTCAAATTCGGGCGCGTCGTAGCAACAATAACATCGTTAAATCGAATTATCTGACGAGCTCTACTGGGCGCATCTTTACCAAGAATTGACTTTGCCACAGTAATACATTTCTTGCTGTTGCAAACGCTGGAAATATCAACATACTGAAAAATAGTATCTGGCTCTATTCGTGGATCTCGAATGCCGGTATGCTTGTTACACACCTCCCCCAGCCTGACCCATCGCCACCCTTCCGGAAGTTCTTTTATCTCTGACAGTTGATCAATATCCCTGGTAGTACTACTCATGCAGCGAACATCCTTGCTTTGGTTTCATTATAGAGCTCGCGGGGGTTGCCTGCTGTTTTCAGGGCTGCCACTCCGCCGGCGGCTTTGACTTCCGGCGTCTGGAAGATATGCGAATTTTCGAGACCGTCAATTCCTCCACGTTCAAACTGGCTGGCAAGGGCGCGGAGTGTGGCTGCTGCGGGCTTTGGCATGGAGTTGAGCCAGTCTTCGTTTTTATAGGTGAAGGCGAGCGCGCGGTCATGACGGGTGCGGGGGTTGAGGCCCCAGCCAAGTTCGGCAAGGACATCGTAGAGGTCGTATTCTCCTTTGCCGTCAACCATACGGACAACATTTGGATTGTACCCGCCGGTTACGAGTGCATCGAGCAGTTCGCGGCGGGTAGGGGGCGCTATCCAGCGGTTACGGAAATCTTCGATGGTGTGTACCTCTTGCACCAGACGGGCTGCGAGGCTGGCTTTGTATTCTTCGAGCGGGACAGGCATTGCCCGGCCATCAACATCAACCACAATAAAACGTCCGGCATCGGTGACATGCACGTCAAATCCTTCAACAACAATGGTCGGTTCTGGCGGCAGAGGTGGTTGCGGGCCTTCTCCCCCGCTACTGGTGCGGGGTGGTTTGGTGGTGAAGTCTTCGCCAAAAAGGCGTGAGGCGTCGGTATAGTCGTAGACGCAAAACATCAGTTTTGCTGTGAGCACATCAATGCGGGTGCCGCGTCCGATCATCTGATAGAAGCTGATGGGACTTTTGAGGTATTTGAAGAAAACGATGTTGCGTACACAGGGAACATCAACGCCGGTGGAGAGGAGATCGACGGTTGTGGCGATAAAGTGGCTGCGGGATGAGGCACGAAGGTCAGGGAGCTGGTCGTTCCCGCTGCTGGCGGCGGTGCATTTGAAGGCGTAATTTTCAAGCCGCTGCTGGTTGTTTGCAGTACACCACTGGGCATAAAGGTTGTTCATGCAGACGGCAACTGCGTCGGCATGGCTGTCGCGGGCACAGAAAATAATGCTTTTTTGTTCAGGGCCTCCGCTATCGAGAAGGTAGCGGAAGAGATCCTGACACATTGCCTGAACACGGTCCGGGAGAAGGAGTTGCTGTTCGTACTGGGTTTTGCGGTAGATCTCTTCAATCTCTTCTTCTTGTATGGATTGGCCGGTGAGGGCGTTCAGCGGTGAGCGGGCAATGATTTGCTCTTTCGTGATGCCGGTATCATCAAGATTGACTCTCCCCTTCCGGATTTCGCAGGCTGCAAGGTAGCCGTCTTCGATGGCTTGCGCTATTTCATATTCATAAACCGGTTCGCCGAAGTAGGCAATATTGTTGGCCGTGATTTCGGTGTCTTTGACGGCTTCGTTGCTCTTTTCTTTGCTCTTGAGCTGTCGAGGTGTTGCTGTGAGACCTATCTGGGTGGCGTTACTGTTGCGGGTAAGTACCTGCGACCATTTACCCCAGGCTGAACGGTGGCATTCGTCAATGACGATGTGGGTAAAATGGTTTTCAGGGTAAAAGGTGGTGAGAAAGGAGGCGTCGCAGTTGTCAGTTTCTATACCAAGCGTCTGATAGGTGGCTATATGAATTCGTGCATTCCTTGCATTGTTCATGCCGTCTGCGTTGCGATAGACCTCTGCGGCATCGGAGCCGAAAACATTCTGGAAGGCGGTGAGTGCCTGGGAACGAAGTTCGTCACGGTCGCAGACGAAGAGCGCACGGGTAAGCTGCCCGGCGTCTGAGAGGCGTTTGAGCAGGTTGACGGCAATGAAGGTTTTGCCTGCACCTGTAGCAAGTGAAAGAAGGGCGCGTTTTGGTTTGCCGGTTTCAGCACACTGGGCAATTTTTTCCATGACTGCACGGATGGCGGCATCCTGGTAGTATCGTCGGGTTCCTTCACCGCCGGGGTATTGCTGGAGCAGCGGGCTTGCGGCTGGTGAGTTGAGGGTGAAGCCCATGCCTTGTTCGTAACGGGTACGGAGTTCATCAGGAGCGGGAAACTCACTGATTGGTTTTGGCTTTGTAGTCAGGCCGGTGAAACAGTCAAACTCAACGAAGAGATGGCCGTTGGAGGAAAAAACAAATTTGACATTATGCCGACGGCACTCGGCGTAACCTTTGGCTTGATCAAGACCGTGACCGGGCGGAAGGCTCTCTTTTTTGGCTTCGAGAAGAGCAAGGGCTACCGGCTGGGTGTGAACGTTGACTTTAAGACGGAGAACATAGTCGATTTTTCCGCGAGAACGGCGACGTGCTTTGCCGTTGATGATTTCAACTGCTCCGGCGGTCTCTTCACGTTTGATAAACTCTTCGGACCAACCTCGTTTATGTATAGCCGGATCGATGAGCTTGGCCCTGGTATCAGCTTCGTTGAGGGTCATGGGGTTGTTTGTTCCTGTACAGATTCATGAATCAAAGTGCGAACTGGCCGTGACTATAACCGGAAATGCAAGTATTTAATATAGGTAAGGGATTTATAATTATGTCGGGATAGTGGCATGCATGCTGTATTTATTTTATAGCAATGCCCGAGAACTATGAAGATATTTATCAGCCTAATGGTTTTTTTACGCCTTATTTACAGATAAACCTATCTAACAATAAAACGGGAAGAAGAATGAGGGGAGATGGTGGTGAGGGTGGTAACCCCTGCCTTTCGAGCTGCTCCACAATTGGTTTCACCCTCACCTCATCCTGATGGGCATAGCTCACAAAAATATCACTCATAACACGGTATGAACTGTTTCCGGAGTTGTAAAACGGAGCTTTTTAGCGTTGAAGGCTTACTAACTCGTCATGCTTCAAATCATGATACACTTTTTTCCTGAATTCCACGGCAGAAGCATACGCGGTAACTGCCTCCAAAGGCGTGAGATGGCGAATGAAACGCTCTACAGCAACTCCCGGTCAACCATCTCGGCGAAGCGTTGCGGGTCACTCTCGGGCAACTGGCAGGTACGCTCAATGCAGAGTGATGCCTGAGGGTGAAGGGCTCCGGGCTCTATGCTCTCTGGAAAGTGCTGCAGAGCCTTCACTTCACTGGAGGCGTGCATGGTAACCGTTCCCGGCAGGTAGCGCTTGTCAACCACGGCCCGGAGCTGGGCCATCCGGGGATCATGCAACTCTCCGGAAAAAACAATCCGGCTTTTTGTGTGGCGGGCAAAGTTCAGGGCCACCAGCATTTGGGGCAGAACGTGCGGGCTTTCAGCAAGCGTGGTACCGAATGCACGGAAAGTCTCTTCGGCCTTGAGGGTAAACTCCTCCCTTCCGGTCATCTCTCCAAGGCGCAAAAGGTTCAGAGCCGTGATCGAGTTGGCCGAAGGCTCTGCACCATCATAGCTCTCCTTAAGCCTCACTGGCACGGTAGAATCATCTGAAGCCGTGCTGAAAAACCCGCCATTAACCGGGTCATAAAAAAGGGTGTTCTGTCGTTCAGCAAGTTCGAGAGCGGTTTGTAGGTATTGAGGCTCAAAAGAGGCTTCGTAGAGATCAATAAGAGCCTGAACCAAAAAGGCATAATCTTCAGCCTTGGCGGCAATGGCCGCGCTCCCTTCCCGGTACCGGCGCAAGAGAATGCCACCCGGGCGGTCATAGAGTTTGTCAAGCACAAAGGATACCGTTTTTTTAGCCGCAGCAAGGCAGCTTTCCGAACCCAGCACCCGGTACCCTTTTGCCAGGGCAGAGATCGCCAGAGCGTTCCAGGCCGTCAGAATCTTGTCATCCAGAAAAGGTCTTGGCCTCTTTAACCTTGCCCGGTAGAGCAAACGGCGGCTTTCATCAAGAACAACGCTCACTTCCGCGATTGTTTTGCCGAACTGTTCGCCTGTCTCCTCAACCGTAGCCTGCTGCATCAGAATGTTTCTGTCCCGGAACTCTCTGTGCGGGTCGTTCAGAACATTTCCTTCCGGCATAACACCGTAGAAGAAGGAGAAAATTTCGAGAAGCGTTTCATCACCAAGCGTTTCTTGGAGTTCATCGGCACTCCAGATATAGAAGGCGCCCTCTTTTTTGGCGCTGCTGCCAGCATCCTCAAGGCTGTCGGCATCTTCAGCCGAGTAGAAGCCTCCTTCCAGAGAGGCCATATCGCACAGGAGATAGTTAAGGATATCCTCGGCGACCGTTTTATAGAAAGAGTCGCCACTGCATTGAAAGGCCTCCATATAGGAGAGGGCAAGCTGGGCATTGTCGTAAAGCATTTTCTCAAAGTGCGGCAGGTGCCAGCGCTCATCGGTAGAGTAGCGGGCAAACCCGCCGCCCCCTTCGCCAATCACTGCAAGATGGTCGTGAATTCCCCCTTCGGCCATTTTTTTCAGGGTGAAGAGCGCCATCTCAAGCGCTCGCTTCTCCCCGGTATGGTAGGCGTGGTTAAAAAGAAAGTTCAGCAGCACAGGACGGGGAAATTTTGGGGCGGAGCCGAACCCTCCGAAGTGCGGATCAAAAGTTGATGCGAGCCACTCATAGCATCTTCGCTGGGCCTCGTCAGCTCCCGGAAGCACCTGGGGAGCAGGGCCGGAAAGCGAATCCAGAGAGGCAAAAAAGGTTTCGGAGGCCTCCATGATTTTTTTGCGGTCGCTCTGCCAGAGATGGGCAATAGAGAGGAGAATGGTTTTAAAACCCGTCAACCCGTATCGATCTTCGGGGGGAAAGTAGGTGCCTCCGTAAAATGGCTTGCGATCCGGAGTAAGCCAAACAGACATCGGCCACCCGCCTCTGCCGGTAGTTGACTGCACATACTCCATATAGAGGCGGTCGAGGTCGGGAAGCTCTTCACGATCAACCTTGACCGGTACAAAATAACGGTTCAGCAGTTCAGCTATTTCAGGGTTTTCAAACGACTCCCGTTCCATCACATGGCACCAGTGGCAGGTGGAATAGCCCACAGAGAGAAAGAGTGGCAGATTCTCACGCTTTGCCTTTTCAAAAGCCTCCTCTTTCCATGCAAACCAATCCACAGGATTGTGAGCATGCTGCAAAAGATAGGGGCTTTTTTCACGGCCAAGCCGGTTCATGGCTTTATCTCGCTGGGTCATAAGTGTATAACGACAAAATTGATAAACAATTACTATGCAAACCCTTGATGAGCAACTGAAAGTTCTGTATGCCTGCAACAAGAGGTGCGCCCACCTCTCCATCCTGTTTCAGAACCGGGTATAAAATTGCTACCTTGCTACCAGCAACTGCTTTTTTCACCAGACTTCAACCCAATGGAAACCTATAAACTTGTTTTACCCGAACACCTCAACCATTACGGCTTTCTCTTTGGCGGCAACCTGCTCAAATGGATTGACGAAATCGGCTACATTACCGTTTCACTCGATTATCCCGGCTGCAACTTTGTGACGGTGGGCATGGACAAGGTGGAGTTTAAAAAGAGCATACGGGGCGGCACCATTCTGCGCTTTGTGACCGAAAAAAGCAAAATCGGCCACACCTCAATTGAGTACACCGTCCACGTTTACAAAAAAAGTATCGAACGCGGCGAGAAGGTTCTGGCCTTCAGCACCAACATCACCTTTGTTTGCCTGGATGAGAAGGGTGTTAAAAAAGAGCTTTGCACAGGAGATAAACCCGCCTGAGAAGGGCGGTTACCGGGTAAATGATGGGTAACGGTCAAAAGAGGTTACAATTGAATGAGGCGGTGCAGAAGAATATCCTCAACATTACGGCGACTGTCGAGCACCGCCGTTACATAGACGTTATGTTCGGCGATCCGGTACAAAACCCTCCAGGGGGAGATCATCAACTCCCGATAGACAAAAATTCCGCAGGAGTGAAGCTCCGGCACAACCCTGCCCCGCTCGGGAGAAGTGGAGAGCGTGGCGGCTTTATCCCTGATTTTTTCCAGAACCGAGAGGGCATTCTGCGGATTGTCAGCGGCAATAAAGGCTATAACCTCCCTGAGATCTTTTTCAGCAACTTCAGTCCATAGAACCCTGTAGCCTGCACTCATGAGGAGGGCTTTTGTAACAGGCTTTCAAGATCACTGAACAGCTCCTCTTGCGAGCGAAGGTTGCCTTTACGGATATCCTCTTCACCCTGTGCCAGCAGTTTCAGCAACCCAAGAGCATTGCGCATCTCTTCATAGCTTTTCGGATCCTGAAGCACCGCTCTCGGCTCACCGTTCTGGGTAATAATAACCGGACGGCGCGTATCGTTAATCTGATCAAGCAGATCAGCCGCTTTTGCCTTGAGATAGGTAACCGGTTTGATGTCGGTAGTAATATTCATCTCCCCCCTGATTCGTTGCTTCTCGAAACCTGAATATAGTACGATATTCGGTCTCATAAAACGTTTTCCTAAAAGCAAAGCCGGAATGAACTACCATCCTACTCCAGTTGCTCATCGTGTGAGATGATCGGCATCGCAAAAAAAAATCTGAATACAATTCACTATATTCCAGAAAAGTAAATTTCTGCTAAAATCAAACGCGGGGCATGACGGATAAGGAAGAGATTGTCAAAGCCATAAAGCGTGAGCAGTTCAGAATCACTGACCACGCTTACGAAGAGGCTCTTTCGGACAATTTGACCTTTGAAGAGGTACTAACCAGCGTTATACATGGTGAGATTATTGAGCACTACCCCAAAGACAAGCCTTACCCAAGCTGTCTTATTTTTGGAGAAAACGCTCGAAGAGAGCCGGTGCACAGTGTTTGGGCTTACAATAGAGAAAACTCATGGGCCGTGGTGATAACCGTTTATCGCCCCGATCCGGAAAGGTGGATTGAATTCAAAACCAGGAGAACAAAGCAATGACCCCGTTTGAGCTATGCCCGGTTTGCGGTGGAGAGATCATTGAAAAAGAGGTGGAAAAATTGATTCTCGGGGGCAACAATACCGCTGTTGTAAAAGTAAACGCTGAAGTTTGCACCCATTGTGGTGAACGATTATACTCGAAAGAGACGATCACGCTCTTTGAGCATATCCGCTCACGGCTTGCTAACGGTGATGTTGCAGGCTTCCTTCCCGTAGGGCAAACCTATAAAGTCGCCGGGTAAAACAGTTGTATCTGCTCAAAAGAGTAGTTACGACTGAATGAGGCGGTGAAGAAGAATATCTTCAACATTACGGCGACTGACGACCAACACACCGCAGGGATGGGATTATCCCCTCAGACGTGCAATCCACCCTGAGATTTCGTTGTAACGCTCTTGCGTACGAAGCTTTGAAGAACCAACCTAAAATCTGTTAAGAATGCCCTCCAAAATCCGAGCCTGTAAATCACATGAATGCTCTAAAAGTATTTGTATGAAACGCTCACGTGTTGTTCCCTCATAATTATATGGATCAATATCCAGATCAAAATTGAGGTAAAAATCATGATGTGTACGGTAGGAGAAGTCCCCTAGATAACCACCTTCTACTCCGATGTAACGATTCACCAGTTTATTGATTTCTTCCCTTGTCAGCGGTATATTTTGATTGAAGCCCTGCGTCCTCTTACGGATAAACTCAGGAAGTCGCTGTAAGTGAGTATCACTTGGCTGACGTCTTATAAAAGAATTATTTTCTACAGCTTGATTCACTCCAAAAGACGCACCATTACCTTTTTCATTTATCTTTTTCTGTTTTTCCGACCAGCAAGCTTCAAGCAGCTTCCCATACTCCTGTTCGCGCTCCTCTGAAAGCCAGTTAATGTAAAGAAATTGCGATAGGGATCCTTTGATAGGTGCCTCATCAAGCCGCAGGGGAATAAAGCGACGATCCTTGTTCAGGGGGTCGCGGAAGCGGAAGGTGCCGCTCTCCAACTGGGCCCAATCCGAACCAAAGGCATGGGCCGACATGCAGAGCACCAGCACGCGGGAGCGCTCAAGCCCTTCCTCTATCTTGTGCGGTATGTTATCTCCGGGCTTCAGCTCCCACTCATCGAACCAGACCTTCAAACCGTCCGCCCGCAACCGCTCGGCAAGCGGGCGCACGACATCCTTATCCTTTGAGCTGTGACTGAGAAAAAGGTCGTAGAGAAAAATCTCGCTCATCTTCTGCGTCTCCCCGTGCATCAATCGATTTATGAAATAGAACCGCCCGGCTTTTCAACGTATAAAGATACGTAAAAAAAGAGGTTGCAACCAACACAACCAATAAACGCAATGGGCACGGCATGCCGTGTCCCTACGGGTTGATTTTCGGGATCATCCCGCCCTGACGCACAAACCTCGTCACCCCAATTCCCGCAACTGCCGCATCAAATCCTTGCGCGACATGCCGTACATGTGGACGTAGAGGAGGTTGAACATCAGCACGGCGGAGCGGAGGCGAGGCGCACGGGCGGCGCGTTTGAGGGCGTTCTGGACGGTAAAGACCCGTTTGGTGAGGGCAGTGTAGCTTGGAATGAACTCCTGAAGCGGAATACGCAAGGGTTTGTAGAGCATCTCCTGACCCCAGGAGAAGCGGAAGGCGTCGTGGTCGTGCCGGGAGTGGAGCAGGCGCCCCTCATCGGCAAGCCGGTCGAAAACGCCGGTGCCCGGAATCGGGCGGAGCAGGTTGATGCCCGGCACATCAATACCGGTCTCCTCAATAAAGGCTTCAAGCTTTTCCGGCAAAGCAAGGGTATCCCCGTCGAGGCCGTAGATAAAGCTGCCATAAACACATATCCCCGCCTCGCGGATGCTCTTGATGCACTCCACCTGACGGTTTGAAGGGTTGTGGAACTTCTTGTGGGCGTGGTTGCTGCCGTCATCGAGGCTCTCAATGCCAACAAGAAGTGCACCGCACCCGGAACGACTGAAGGCTTCGAGCAGGCGCGGCTTTTCGCCAAGGGCGGTAGTGGCCTGGCCTACCCAGTTGATGCCGAACGGGATTAGCTCCGTGAAAAGTTTTTCAGCATAGAGCTCGTCCGAATTGATGGTATCGTCCAGAAAGAAGAAGATCCGCTTGTCCTCTTTCAGAAAGCTCTCAACCTCCCGGAGCACGGCCGGAATGGAGCGGTGGCGCAGGCGGTGGCCGTTCATGACGTGCACATTGCAGAAGTCGCAACTGTAGGGGCAGCCACGGGTTGTCTGCACCACGTTGGTGGTAAAATAACTCTTGATGTCGAGCGCACTTTTCTGGACAACACGCTCCACGCCAAGATCGGGGAAACCCTCAACCCGGTACTCAGCCTTCAGGCTACCGGCAAGCAGATCCTCCTGCACCTCACGCCAAACGTCATCCGCCTCCCCGATCACCAGAGCATCAGCGTGATCGCGGCACTGCTCAGGGAAGATGGTAACGTAAGGGCCGCCAAGCACCACCTTGATCCCCCGTGAGCGGAGCGCACGGGCAAGCTCAAAGGCGGGGCGTACCGCGCCGGTCTGAACACTGATGCCGGCCATGTCCCAGTGCTGGTCAAGCGGCACCTTTTCAAAGCGCAGGTCGCAGATGGTCTGACTCACTCCCTCGACCTGCTGGGAAGAGAGAATCATCAAAGAGAGGGGCGGAATGGCAAACTGTGCGCGGCGGATGATGTTGCTCAGAGCACTGTCCTTGAGCGAGCTGAAGAGGCTGCGTTTTGTGGAAGCGCTGTCAAGCAGCGAAGCGCCGTCAACGCCGCTGTCGGCCTGGATAAAAATCAGCAGTACCTTCATCACTTCTTGCTTCCTTTCAGCGCCAAGTCCTGCAGCTTTTTCAGTTCCAGAAGCGCCTCCAGCGGAGTAAGCGAGTTGATATCGAGAGTTTCAATGGCGGTGCGGAGCCGGGAGTCGGCCTCCTCAAAAAGGCTGATCTGCATACTCTTGATCTTGGGCGGTCGGTCGGGGGGAATTTCAATATCACGCTTCTCCATTCCCGCAAGAATCTCCCTGGCGCGCGAGATCACCTCGGCCGGCATCCCGGCCATTTTTGCCACCTCGATACCGTAGCTGTTGTCGGTAGAGCCACGGATAATCTTGCGCAAAAAAATCACCCGGTCGGCGGTTTCAACAACCGTGGCGTTGTAGTTCACCACGCCCGAAAGGCGGCTCTCAAGCTCGGCCAGCTCGTGGTAGTGGGTTGCAAAGAGGGTCCTAGCGCCAATCGAGCGGCAGATATACTCGCTCATCGACCAGGCAATCGACATGCCGTCAAAGGTGCTGGTGCCGCGCCCGATCTCATCCAGCAGCAGCAGGCTTTTATGCGTGGCGTTGTTGAGGATGCTCGCCGCCTCATTCATCTCAACAAGGAAGGTGCTCTCGCCCGAAGCAAGGTTGTCCGAAGCACCAACCCTGGTGAAGATCCGGTCAACGAGGCCAATCTCGGCACTCTCGGCCGGCACAAAACTCCCGGCCTGTGCAAGCAAAACAATGAGGCCGGTCTGGCGCAGGAAAGAGCTTTTTCCGGCCATATTCGGGCCGGTAATGATCAGCATCTGCTGTTTTTCATCAAAGGTGCAGTCGTTCGGCACATAGGGCTCCTCGGCGCTCATCATCCGCTCCAGTACCGGATGGCGGCCGTTCTGAATGTGCAGCTTTTCGTGCGTCATGATCTGGGGCTTGCAGTAGCCATACTCCACCGCCGAGAGGGCAAAGGAGGTGAGGGTATCGATTTCAGCAATAAGGGCGGCACTCTCCTGAATTTCGGATGCATGGCCGGCAATCAGCCGGCAAAGCTCGTGGAAAAGTTCGGCCTCAAGCACCAGACTCTTCTCCTCAGCATTGAGAATCTTCTCCTCATACTCCTTCAGGGCCGGAATGGTGTAGCGCTCGGCATTGACCAGGGTCTGCTTCTTCTCGTAATAGGGCGGCACCTTGTCGCGGTTGGCGTTGCTGATCTCAATATAGTAGCCGAAAACCTTGTTGAAGCTGACCTTGAGCGAGGAGATGGTGGTGGTCAGGCGCTCCTCCTGCTGAATCTGCATCAGGCGATCCTTGGCCGTCGAGGCAATGGTGCGAAGCTCGTCAAGCTGGGAGTGGTAGCCGACACGGATATAGCCACCGTCACGCATTGAGGCGCCGGACTCCGGATCAATTGCCTCCTCGATGCGCCGTGCAAGCTCGGGGAGCGGCTTCAGGCTGGTGGCGAGATGGCGGAGACGGATGGAGGTGGCTTCAGCAAGCAGCTCCTGCAGATCGGGGATGCAGAAGAGAGAGATGCCAAGCTGGCGCAGCTCGCGCGGAATGGTACGGAAGGTGGCAATGCGGGCCAGAGAGCGCTCAAGGTCGTTGATGGCTGCCAGCTTTTCGGCAACACCGCCCCGCATCTCCCGATGCTCTACAAGCTCTTCAACCGCATCAAGACGGAGCTGGATAGCCTCGGCCTGCTTCAGGGGACGCTGCAGCCAGCGTCGGATAAGGCGCGCACCCATGGCGTTACGGGTACGATCCATCACCTGGAGCAGGCTGCCGTTAAGGGTGCCATCCTGCATGGAAGAGATAATCTCAAGATTTCGCTTGGTCTGCAGGTCAAGGGTCATATACTCGCGACTGTGCAGCTCACCGATGCGGGTAATATAGTGCAGGCGGTTCTGGCGGGTCTCTTCGAGATACTGGAGAATAACCCCGGCCGCCACCCGGCCCGGACGGTTACCCTCAATGCCGAACCCTTTGAGCGAGTGGGTCTTGAAGTGGCGGGCAAGCACCTCCTGCGTCTGCTCCTCACTGAACATCCATGCGTCAAGCTCGCTCACGAGCGTATCAGGCGAGAGGGCCTTTTTCAGCGGCTCAGAACGCTCTTTTTCACCGGAGGAGATCAGCACCTCCGACGGGTGGAGCGAGAGGATGAACTCCGTAAGCTCTTCGGGGCGGAGTGCAACAATGCGGAACTCGGCTGTGGTGACGTCAATAAAGGCAACTCCGGCAAGCTGCGCCCTCCCCTCTTTCACAAAGGCCACCGCACAGAGGTAGTTGTTGTGGCGGTCGTCCAAAATCTTGTCGCTGTAGGTCACGCCTGGAGTTACAATGTCGGTGATCTCGCGCCGCACAATCCCCTTGGCCGAGGCCGGATCTTCAACCTGGTCGCAGACCGCCACCTTGAACCCTTTTTTAATGAGCTTCGCAATATAGCCTTCGCTTGCATGGTGGGGAAAGCCGGCCATCGGCACCTCGCTGGAGCGCTTGGTGAGCACGATATTCAAGGCGGCGGCAACCGTTACCGCGTCATCAAAAAAGGTTTCATAAAAGTCACCGACCCGGAAGAGGAGTAAAAAGTCGGGGTATCGCTCCTTAACCTCCAGATACTGCCGCATCATCGGAGATTGCTCTTTTGGCACCGCACCCTTCTCTTTACCCATAACCTCTTCTTTGCCCTGTTAATACCATTTGAAACGAAACATTCAGCCCCTGAGAAAATGAAGCTACGGCAGCGCCACCGAATAAACAAGCCGCCTGTCGCTCTTCCCTGCTTGACAACCACCCTTATGAGGAGTATCTTAAGCCGGCACCTTCACCAACAAGCTCTGGAAAACCAATGGAGACCCTGCACACCATCCTGCGATTGATTCACGTCACCTGCTTTGCCGCATGGTTCGGCACTGTATTGGCCTCCCTTTTTCTGCTTAAAACCCTGGAGCCAAAACTGACCGGCAAAGAGGAGGGCAGTCCGGCAGAGTATTCCAAGCTGCTGCAAAACTTTATCCGGCTTGAAACCAAAGTTGCCGACACCGCCTTTAAAGCAGTCATTCTCTCGGGCCTCCTGCTTGCAGGCCTTTATCACGGATGGCATTTGGCCGTGTTTATCAAAATCGGCCTCGTCGTGCTTCAGGTCGCACTCACCCTTGGCTATATCATGCGCTCAATACGACCGTTAACCTATCCATGCACCCCTTCCGAGTACGCAAAATGGTACCGCCTCTTCTCGATTTCGCTCTCGATGTTTGCCCTGGTGCTCCTGACTACCTTCTTTTTGCTCTGAAAGGAGATATAGTTTCCTCGGTTTGTTTGAACTTCAGGGGAATTATGCTATATTTCAGACCTTTATCACTAAAATATATGAGCACGATGCAGGCGCTGATCAAGATTTCCGATAAACAATTTCTGGTAAAACAGGGGGATAAGCTCTTTGTCCCGAAACAAAAAGCTGCCATTGGCGACTCAATGGAAATCAAAACCATCGCTCAGATTGATGGTGAAAATACCGTTCTGAATCCTGACAGCAGCATTCAGGCTGTGGTGCTTGATCATGTCAAGGATGACAAGATTATCGTTTTCAAGAAGAATCGCAGAAAACGCTACCAGTCAAGAAACGGTCACCGTCAGCAGATGACCCAGATCGAAGTTATTTCACTTTAAGAACAACAGTTCAGAATTATTAACGTTAATTCTCTTTCTTATGGCCCATAAAAAAGGTGGCGGTTCGACAAAAAACGGACGCGACAGTAATCCGAAATATCTCGGAGTAAAAGCAGCAGGTGGCTCAACCGTAGCCGCAGGCACCATTATTCTCCGCCAGAGAGGCACCGTTATCAAGCCGGGCATCAATGCCGGTCTGGGGCGCGATCATACGATTTTCGCTCTTATTGATGGTGTTGTTACATTCCGCAACGGCCGGAATAACAAAAAGCAGGTCAGCATTATGCCTTGCTGAGTTTTGCTCGCTCTCAATACAGAGGATTACCTTTTATTTATAGCCGTCTTTTTTAAAGGCGGCTTTTTTATTTATACGACAAACAGCACCCTGTGCCAACAACCACAGGTATTTCCTTTACACCAAACAAAATAGTTACGCCTTATGAAAATCACCGTTATCGGAGCCGGAAATGTCGGGGCTACCGCGGCTCTTCGCATTGCTGAAAAACAACTGGCCAAAGAGGTTGTTCTGATTGACATTGTGGAAGGAATCCCGCAGGGCAAGGCTTTGGACATGTATGAATCCGGGCCTGTAGGTCTTTTTGATACCCATGTTTTTGGATCCAACGACTACAAAGATTCAGCCGATTCGGATATTGTGCTCATAACGGCCGGTCTGGCAAGAAAGCCCGGTATGACACGGGAAGATCTCCTGATGAAAAACGCCACCATTATCCGTGACGTGACCATCCAGGTGATGAAACACTCGTCGAACCCGATTATCATCATGGTCTCCAACCCGCTTGATGTCATGACCTTTGTGGCCCAGCAGGCAAGCGGTCTGCCCAAAGAGCGTGTGATCGGCATGGCGGGCGTGCTTGATACGGCCCGCTACAAAAGCTTTATTGCCGAAGCCTTGGACGTCTCCATGCAGGATATCAGCGCCCTGGTGCTTGGTGGACATGGCGACTCGATGGTGCCGGTGGTCAACTACACCAATGTGGCCGGTATTCCTTTGACCGAGCTCTTGCCGCAGGAAAAAATTGACGAGCTGGTTGAGCGCACCAGAAATGGCGGCATTGAAATTGTCAACCACCTGAAAACCGGTTCAGCTTTCTATGCTCCTGCCGCTTCAGCCGTAGAGATGATTGAGGCCATTGTCAAGGATCGTAAGCGTATTCTCCCCTGCACCACGCTGCTTGAAGGTCAGTACGGAATAGAGAATGTTTTTTGCGGCGTGCCGGTCAAACTCGGCAAAAACGGCGTTGAGCAGCTGCTTGAAATCAACCTCTCCCCTTCGGAACTTAAGGCCCTTCAGGACTCTGCCGCCATCGTTGAGGAGAACTGCAAAAGCCTTTCAGCCCTGCTTGCTGGCTGAGTAGTGAATGAAATGTAAAGCGATGGTTACCTTACCATGCAAAAAGCGGAGTTCCATCCGCTTTTTGCATTTCCGGTTTATGTGAGATCCCACCTCTTTGAGATCCCTCCCTTCAGTCGGGATGACAAAAAAAGATGCGGGATGACACAGAAAAGGGTAGAAAAGATTCGACTTTAGGGCACACCACTACAAGGAAAGCGCTGGTTCTTCATGCGTAACGCAGTGAATGGCGCCGAGTCCCCAGACCAGATCATAACAATCAATGCCAACGACCTTTCTTTCAGGAAAACACCCCTGCAGAATCGCTATGGCCTCGCTGTCGCGTGAGCAGCGATAGGTAGGCACCAGCACCACGGAGTTAGCGATATAGAAGTTGGCATAGCTTGCCGGCAAGCGCTCACCGTCATAGATAACCGGAGAGGGCATGGGGAGTTTCAAGACCGTCAAGGGATTACCATCAATATCGGTATAGCTTTTCAGCAAGGTATAGTTCTCCTGAAGCACCGCATAGTTCTCGTCCGAAGGGTCATCCTCAACGGCAATCACCACGGTGGTCTCACTCACAAAACGGGCCATATCGTCAACATGGCCGTCGGTATCGTCACCCACAATACCATCGCCAAGCCAGAGCACCTTTTCAATCCCAAGATATTTCGCAAGCTCACGCTCAATCTCCTCTCGACTCATCAGGGGGTTTCGGTTCACATTCAACAGGCACGCCTCGGTTGTCAGCACAAGACCTTTTCCGTTAACGTCAATAGATCCCCCTTCAAGCACCATCCCGGTTGAAACCAGCGGCAGTTGCTCAAGAGAGGCAATCCGTTCCGGCACGGCATTGTCGCTGTCGAAGGGCGAATATTTCTCACCCCAGGCATTGAACTCCCAGTTGAGAATAATTTTTTCACTCTTCCCCTCGCTCTGGCGGAAAACAAAGTTCGGCCCGTGGTCGCGGCACCAGGCATCATTGGTGGGAATGTGGTGCAGAAAAATCCGATCCAATTGAAGCTGCCGGTGGCGGGAGTTACGGAGCAGCTCCAGCACCTCGCGCTCCATTGCCTCGTCAAGCACATTGATATGCACCTCCTCGGAAGAGCTGAGCCAGGAGGCAAGTTCAACAAAAAATCCGGGAACCGGCTCAAACTTGCCCGGCCAGGAGGCTAGACGGTGAGGCCAGGAGAGCCAGGTTGCTTTATGAAAAGCCCACTCAGGGGGCATGAAATAACGTGACTCAGCCATAAAATATGCTATCAGTTCAGGGTTTGGCAAAATGCGCCCGGATGCGCTCAATACGCTGTACTACCGGAGGATGGGAGTAGTTCAGAAAAACATAGAAGGGGTGCGGCGTCAGGTTTGAGAGATTGCTGCGTGAGAGATTCTTGAGGGCGTCGGCCAGCATTCCTCCCTTGCTGTATGTGGTAACGGCATAGGCATCGGCTTCAAACTCATGCTTGCGTGACAAAAGCTGCAGAAAAATGGAGAGGATCAGCTCCACCGGAGCGTAGAGCAGCATAAAAAAGATCAGGCTTCCATAAACCGAGAGCTCTTTCATGAAAAAGGCATCAAACAGCGAGCGGTTATTCATGAAAAGGGAGAGCAGGAAGAAGAGCACCCCGAGATTGCAGATGCTCAAAATCATGTTGATAATGATATGCTTTTTCTTGAAATGGCCTATTTCATGAGCAAGCACCGCCACCAGTTCATCAACCGGATGGGCCGCGATCAGGGTATCGAAAAGGGCGATCCGCTTGCGCTTTCCAAAACCGGTAAAAAAAGCGTTGGCTTTGGCCGAGCGCTTTGAGCCGTCAATAACATAAATCCCGGTCAGCGGAAAGCGCACGCTTTGGGCATAATCCATAATGGCACGCTTCAACGCGCCCTCTTCAAGCGGCACAAACTTGTTGAAGAGCGGCATGATCCAGGTCGGAGCCACATACTGCAAGAGGAGCGAAAGCAAGGTGATGCCACCCCACGCAAGAAGCCAGGCCATCGGCCCGCTTTTTTCAAAAAACCAGAGCACCCCGGCAAGCAAGGGTGTGCCAAGGAGCAGGGCCAGAAGAAGGGTTTTGAACAGATCGGCCACAAAAACCGCCGGCGTTGTCTTGTTGAAGCCGAAACGCTCCTCAATCACAAAAGTCTTGTAAATACTGAAGGGAAGGGCGAAGAGCGACTGAAGCAACATGAGCGCTCCTATGTAGAGAAGGCCATTCGCCAGCGAAGTGAAGCCCTGAGCACGGATGAACTGGTCGAGCGCATTAAACCCTCCGGCAAACCAGAAGAGCAGCAGCAGCAGCAGATCCACAGCCGAGCTGAAAAGGGAGAAACGGGTTGACGTACCAAGGTACTCCCGTGATTGACGGTAGGCCGCATCATCATACACCCCCACAAACTCCGCAGGAATTCCGGCGGCCGAGGCCTTGAGATTGAGCAACTCCGACACAAGCGTTAGAAAAAAGGTAAAGAGCAGCGTCACGAAAACAACCGTACCAAAAATATTCATAACAAAAAGAGCGTATGGGTAAAAGAGTGAAGGTCATAACCCGCCACCCGGAAAAAGGGTTCCCCTGCAGGCCCGGCCCTGAGCCGCAGGCCTTAGGCTAAAGCGAGTTACTCCTCAAGAAAGCGTTTCTGCAACTCCCCGTAGGTTTCAATGCGGCGATCCCGCAAAAAGGGCCAGTGCGAGCGGTAAAAACCAATACGGCTGAGGTCGCATCGGGCAATCACCACAGCTTCATCCTGATGGGCCGCCTCTTCAATGACTTGGCCATAGGGATCGGAGACAAAACTGTTGCCCCAGAACTCAAGCTCACCTTCCCGCCCTACCCGGTTGGCCGCGGCAACAAAAACCCCGTTGGCAATTGCATGACTCAACTGCATGGTTTTCCAAGCCGCCTGCTGCGCCTGGCGCACTTCCAGGGAGTGCTCGTCGGTCGACCAGCCGATGGCTGTGGGATAAAAAATGATCTCCGCCCCCTTGAGCGCGGTCAGCCTTGCCGCTTCTGGATACCACTGATCCCAGCAGATCAAAACGCCAATGGTGGCATAGCGGGTTTTAAAGACCTTGTAGCCAAGATCACCCGGCGTAAAGTAAAACTTCTCGTAAAAGCCGGGATCGTCCGGAATATGCATTTTCCGGAATTTGCCGAGATACCGGCCATCGGCATCAATCACAGCGGCTGTATTGTGATAGAGCCCCCGCGCCCGCAGTTCAAAAAGCGATGCCACAATCACCACCTCAAGCTCACGGGCCAGCTCCTGCAAAAGCTCCGTGGAAGGGCCGGGCACCGGCTCGGCAAGCGAAAAGGGCTCGTACTCCTCCCTCTGGCAGAAATAGAGTGAAGTGAAAAGCTCCTGCAAACAGATAATCTGAGCCCCCCCTGCGGCGGCCTCCCGGATTTTCAGGCAGGCTCTCTCCCTGTTTTCAGCCGGGTTGCTCCCGCATGCAGTTTGAATGAGAGCTATCGAAACACTATCGGATGGCATAACAAAAAGAGGTGATTAATGAAAAAGAAGGCCCACGGCAAAGAGTGTGCCGTGCAGGGTCATGAGCTGTCCGGTGCCGGCCAGCACCATGTTCAGCTCCCTCCCCTCGCTTGAAAAGAGTTTGCGATTCATCGTAACGGCAAGAGGAATCGAGAGGAGTGAGAGCATCCCCCAGGGCGAATACCCCTGCATCCAGAGCAAAAGGGGCACAAGATAAGCAACTACCGTAAAAAGAAGATAGAGGCGACGCGCCAGCACACCGCCGATACGGGCCGGAAGGGTCATTTTGCCCACCTTTCGGTCGGTATCAATATCGCGGATATTGTTGACCAGAAGAATATTGACCGAAAAGAGCCCCGGCGCCACGGCCGCAAAAAGTACGGGAAGCACCAGCGTATGAGCTTCAGCGTAATAGGTGCCGCTGACCGCTACAAGCCCAAAAAAAATAAAGACAAAAATATCGCCAAGACCTGAATAGGCAATCGGATAAGGGCCTCCAGTATAGGCCCATGCAAAGAGCATGGAGAGGAGGCCGACCAACAAAATGGGCCATCCGGCAATGGAGACCAGATAGAGCCCGAGCAGAAACACCACAATCAGAAGGGTGGCCGAGACCCGTATCATGGTCGATTCGCTGATAATGCCGGCAGCTACGGTTCTGGTCGGGCCAAGGCGTTCCGCCGTATCGGCCCCCTTGCGGAAATCGTAAATCTCGTTAATGAAATTGGTGGCAACCTGGATGCCGAGCGCACAAACAAGGGCCACAAGAGCCGGCAGCAGCTTGAATTTTCCGTCTGCCGCCGCAAGAGCTGAACCCAGAATAACCGGAACCGCGCCCGCAGGCAGGGTTTTCGGCCGGATGGCCAGCATCCAGGCCTGCAGGGCATTATTGGAAGGCAAACTCTTTTCAGCCGTTGTCCGGGGCATTCCTCTTTTCCTTTATCGTTTTCAGACTGCTGAAGGTGTGGCGGATCTTCTCACCCGGCTTGATGTAGGTTAAGCTGTGACGCACCGCCATGGCCGCGTCAGAGAGCCCGGTCTGGATAATTTTCAGTTTTCCGGGATAAAAGGCAATATCACCGGCGGCATAGAGCCCATCAACCGAGGTTTTCATATGACTGTCAACCACAAGGGCATTGTCGGTCAGTTCAAGATCCCACCCGGCAAGAGGACCAAGGTTTGACTTGAAGCCGATAAGCAGCAGCAGACAGTCCGCATCAACCCGGATACTCTTGCCGTTTTTCGAGCGCAGATGCACCGCTGAAAGAGTTTCACCATCGCTGTCAATAGACTGAACTTCCGTATTTAAAAAGACATCTATCCTTCCACTCTGGCGGGCATCAAACACCTCCCGTGCGGTTTTGCCATGGCCTTGAAACTCATGCATCCGGTGCACAAGCGTTACCTGCGCCGCCGTGTTCAAAAGACCAACCGTCCAGTCAAGCGCGGAATCTCCTCCACCAACAATCACAACCTTTTTGCCAACAAAATCACTGATACTCTTGACCGAATACAAGATGGAGCGACCCTCCAGATGATCAATATTCTGCAACTGCGGCAACTTGCGGGGTGAAAAAGCCCCGAGGCCGGCCGCAATCAAAAGGGCCCGCGACAAAAAGACCCTGCCGGAAGAGACGGTCACCTCAAAGGAGTCGTCCTCAAGCTTGCGGTAGCGGGTAACGGTTTCGCCAAGAATAACTTCCGGATTATAGCGTTCCGTCTGCTTCCACAAGCTCTCCACCAGACCGGCGGCTGAAACTTCCGGAAAACCGGCCACATCGTAGATATGTTTTTCAGGATAGAGCGCCGCAAGCTGACCGCCAAGTTGAGGCATACTCTCAATAATGCGGCAACTGATATTATTCATGCCACACTGAAATGCAGCAAAAATTCCGGTAGGGCCGCCACCGATAATGGTGAGGTCGCGAATCTCTTCTCCACCGTCAAAATAGAGTTTGTTCAGGGTCATTGGCTGTATGGAACTCCGGAATTACTGGATATTATCCTGACGATGAATGTTTTCCTGCCCTGACTTTTTCAGGTAGATCATCCCTTCGGGATCAACCATACCGTACAGGATGGTAAGCAGGTGGCCCAGCTCGTCAAGCTCATGGATCTCTACGTGGATAGCGTCCCTCTTTTTCACCCGGTTTCCCTCATTGTCCTTGAAAAAGAAGAGTGCCTTCACCCCGCCATGGGGAGTAGCGCCTTCAAACTGGTAATAACCATCTTCAAGTTCGTCAAGTGCGCAACCCGAAGAGGAGGCGTCAATCGGGCAGGAAGCACACTGAGAGTAAAACCCTTCCTCTGAATCCGCATATTCACAAACAGGGAATTTCATAATTGTCTTGCTCTTTTTTTTTCTTCCAATTCAGTTGCCTGCAAATATAATACATTAAAATAATGTTGTAGAGTTCAAACTTAATTGATTTCTTGTTCCACAGGTTTTCATAACAGATTTCAGTACAGCCAATGTTAGCAAAGCGGATTATACCCTGTCTCGACGTACGGGACGGCAGAGTGGTCAAGGGAATTAACTTTGAAGGGTTGCGGGATGCGGGCTCCATCCTTGAGCAGGCACGCTTCTACAACAACGAACTGGCTGATGAACTAGTCTTTCTTGATATTTCAGCATCACTTGAATCCCGAAGAACAACCCTTGAAGAGGTTTTGAAAGTTTCCGGTGAAGTTTTTATTCCGCTCACGGTCGGCGGCGGAATCAACTCCGTTGAACGGGCCAAAGAGGTCTTTCTGCATGGAGCCGACAAGGTATCGGTCAACACCGCCGCGGTCAACGACCCGGAACTCATCACCCGGATTGCCGAAAAATACGGTTCTCAGGCCGTTGTGGTGGCCATCGACGTTAAAAAAATCGGGGAGGAGTACATTGTTCACACCCACTCCGGAAAAATTCCAACCCCCTACAAGGCGCTGGAGTGGGCACAAAAAGTGCAGGAGCTCGGTGCCGGAGAGATTCTTCTGACCAGCATGGATCGTGACGGCACCAAAGTGGGGTACGACAATGAGATACTCTCCCAAATCTCCACCTCGGTGCACATTCCGGTTATCGCGTCCGGCGGTGCCGGCACGCTGGAACACCTCTATGAAGGGTTCACCAAAGGCCGTGCCGATGCCGCACTTGCCGCATCAATCTTCCACTTCCGCCAACACTCCATCCTTGAAGCCAAGGAGTACCTGCGCGAAAGGGGCATTCCGGTAAGGATCTGAATGTCTGAAAAATGCCAGAGCGGCTGCCGCACGTTTTGTTATCCTATTGAACAAGAGTAATTGAGCATAAACTTTTCAAAGAGCTTTTTATGCAGCGACTTCTCTCTTCAAGCCGATACCTCGTTATCATCGCCGTCATCGGAACGTTCATTGCCGCAACGACACTTTTGATCTACGCAGGCATCTCAATAGTACAGCAGATCATTGACACCATCATGTACAGCACGGTAACGGCCAAAGGAGCAAAGGCGCTGGCTCTCGGATTTATCGAAAACACCGACATCTTTCTTGTGGGAACCGTACTCTATATCATGTCACTGGGGCTTTATGAGCTCTTTATTGACGACACCATTACCCTGCCGGAATGGCTTGTCATGCATAGCCTTGATGACCTGAAGGGAAAATTGATTGGAGTCATTGTGGTGGTTATGGCGGTTGTCTTTCTCGGCCACGTCGTAACATGGCATGGAGAAACCGAAATAGTTTACCTCGGCGGAGCGATAGGCATAGTGATCGCTGGACTGACCTACTTTACCGGGCAGAAGAAAAAAGAGTAAGTGCCGAGCTGTTTTCGAGGCCTTAAAACCATTTGCGAGTTCGGAAGAAAACAAGCATCCCCGCAACAATCAAACCCATCACCCCAAGAAGGGCATAAAATCCCCACTGCCACTCAAGACCCGGCATGGAACGGAAGTTCATGCCGTAGACTCCGGCCATGAAGGAGAGCGGCATAAAAATAGTGGCAATGGTGGTAAGCACCTTCATGATCTCGTTCATCCGGTTGTTGACAATGGCAAGCCAGGTATCGTACATGCCGATAACAATATCCCGATAGGTTTCAATGGTTTCGATAATAAGGATGACATTGTCGTACACATCCCTGAAAAATGGCCAGGTTGCTGCATCATCAATTACCTTGTAATGATCCCGACTGATGCTGTTGATGATCTCCCGCATCGGCCTCACGGATTTGCGTAAAAGAATCAGCTCCTTTTTCAGGCCGTAGATGGATTGAAAGGTATCGTGACCTGACGCGGCGAAAAGCTCCTGGTCAAGCAATTCGATATGGCTTTCAAGCTCTTCAAGAATGAGAAAATAGCTGTCCACCACGGCATCAATGAGTGCATAGGCAAGGTAATCTGCCCTGCGCTTTCTTATGCCGGTTCCAGGGCTTTTGATTCGCTCCCGGACGGCCTGAAACATATCGCCCGGTTTTTCCTGAAAGGTCAGCACATAGTTCTTTCCGATCACCATGCTCAACTGCTCTTCCGTTATTTCAGCGCTTGCCGGGTCAACTTCAAGCGTTCTGAGCACTAAAAAGAGATAACCTTCAAAGTCTTCAATTTTAGGACGCTGCCCGGTATGCAGAATATCTTCCTGGGTAAGGGGATGAATGTTGTAGAGTCGGCCAGCCTCTTCGATGAGCGTAACGTCATGCAGGCCATCAATATTGATCCAGAGCACTCCCGGCCACTCTTTCCATGCCATGCACTCCGAGAGGGAGTTCACGGTACAATGAAACTCATGCGCTTCATCATAACCGAAAACCGTTATCAGCGCACTGCCCGTTTTCTGCTCTCCGATATGAAGCAGTGTGCCGGGTGGCTGGCCGATGGTGCGGGTCAGGCTCTGCATCTCCCTTTTCAGGGGACGCCCCGGTAGTTTACGCCGCAACCTCTTTTTCCCTTTCATAATAAATTTCGATTCTGTTTACAACTTCAACCTCAGAACTCTCGCCCTACTTCCTTCACCTCTCACCGCTTCCACTGCCAGTTGCGGATTTCCGGCATATCCTCGCCATAGGTGCGGATATACTCCTTGTGGGCGATCAGCATGTTGCGCACATGCTGTTTGGCATAAGCCGCTCGCTGCCGCAGACGCGGCACCCGGTTCACCACATCGGCAACCAGATGGAAGCGGTCAAGATCATTCATCACCACCATATCAAAGGGTGTGGTAGTGGTTCCCTCCTCCTTGTACCCCCGCACATGGAGGTTGTGATGATTGGTACGACGGTAGGTCAGGCGGTGAATCAGCCAGGGGTAGCCGTGATAGGCAAAAATGATCGGCTTGTCGGTGGTGAAAATATCATCAAAATCCCGGTCACTGAGGCCGTGCGGATGCTCTTCAATCGGCTGAAGGGTCATGAGATCCACAACGTTGACCACGCGGATTTTGAGATCGGGGATTCTCTCCCGTAAAATATCGACCGCAGCAAGGGTTTCAAGCGTCGGCACATCTCCCGCACAGGCCATCACCACATCCGGCTCACCATCCTCCGTGTCGTTTGAGGCCCACTCCCAGATGCCGATACCGCTGGTGCAGTGGCGGACGGCCGCCTCCATGTCGAGCCACTGCCAGGCGGGCTGTTTGCCGGCAATAATCACATTGATATAGTTCCGTGAGCGCAAACAGTGGTCGGTGACCGAAAGCAGCGTGTTGGCGTCAGGCGGAAGATAGACCCGTATCACATCGGCTTTCTTGTTGACCACATGATCAATAAAGCCGGGATCCTGATGGGAGAAACCGTTATTGTCCTGCTGCCAGACGTGGGAGGTCAAAAGGTAGTTCAGTGATGCAATGGGCCGGCGCCAGGGAATTTCATCATTGGTGATTTTCAGCCATTTGGCATGCTGGTTGAACATCGAGTCAACAATATGGATAAAGGCCTCATAGCAGGAGAAGAGGCCGTGGCGTCCGGTCAACAGATAGCCCTCAAGCCACCCCTGGCAGGTATGCTCGGAGAGAATCTCCATGACCCTTCCGTCCGGGGAAAGATTTTCATCATACGCAAAAATACTCTCCATCCATGTACGGCTGGTCACATCAAACAAGGAACCAAGCCGGTTTGAGGCGGTTTCGTCCGGCCCGAATACCCGGAAATTGGAGTCGTGCTCATTCATCTTCATCACATCCCTGAGCAGCATCCCCATGACCCTTGTGGCTTCACCCTTCACCGATCCGGGAGAGGGAACCGCGAGTGCGTAATCCCGGTAATCCGGCATATGGAGTGATTTCAAGAGCAGCCCGCCGTTGGCATGAGGATTATCACCCATCCGTTTCTGCCCTTTTGGTGCAAGCTCTTTCAGTTCCGGCTTAAGAGCCCCTTCAGGCGTAAAAAGCTCCTCCGGCCGGTAGCTCTTCATCCACTCCTCAAGCAGCTTGAGATGAGCCGGGTTTTCCCGCACGGCGGAAAACGGCACCTGATGGGAACGCCAGAAATCCTCGGTCTTTTTGCCATCAACCTCTTTCGGCCCGGTCCACCCTTTGGGTGAACGCAGCACAATCATCGGCCAGAGCGGCCTCTCGGTTACTCCCTGCTCCCGCGCTTGCCGCTGAATATCCGCAATCTCGTCGAGAGAGGCGTCAAGCGCCGCAGCCATTGCCTGATGCATCAAAGCGGGATCGGAACCCTCCACAAAACGAGGCTTGTAGCCGTACCCCTTCATCAAATCTTCCAGTTCATCGTGCGGCAGACGGGCAAGCAGTGCGGGGTTGGCGATTTTATAGCCGTTCAGGTGGAGCACCGGCAGCACCGCCCCGTCACGGGCCGGATTGAGAAATTTGTTGGAGTGCCACGATGTGGCCAGGGGGCCGGTTTCGGCTTCGCCATCACCCACCACACAGAGGGCCAGAAGGGAGGGATTATCAAACACCGCTCCAAATGCGTGGGAGAGCGCGTAGCCAAGCTCGCCCCCTTCATGGATGGAACCGGGAGTTTCAGGCGCCACATGGCTTGGGATACCACCGGGAAAGGAGAACTGCCGGAACAAGCGCTTCATGCCAATAGCGTCTTCCGAAATATTGGGATAATATTCGCTGTAGGTACCCTCAAGCCAGACATTGGCCACCAGAGCCGGACCGCCATGACCTGGCCCGGTAATAAAAATCACATTCAAATCGCGCGCTTTTATCGTGCGGTTCAGATGTGCATAGATAAAATTCAGCCCCGGCGTTGTGCCCCAATGGCCCAAAAGACGCGGCTTGACCTGTTCGGGCTTCAAGGGTTCACGGAGCAGCGGGTTCTCCATCAGGTAGATCTGCCCAACCGAGAGATAGTTGGCCGCCCTCCAGTAGGCATCAATGAGTTGGAGTTCATCCGGCGAAAGCGGAGACGGGGGTAAAAGGCTCTCCTGGGATATCATGGTAAAATCGGTTTAGATGAAACTACAAGCTTGATCCATACTCATCATGCATGGACACCTCTATTTATTTGTTCCGAAACCCAATCAGTGCGTTGGGTGGTGCTCGAAATCCTCATGTAGCACGTGTACACTCCGGTTTCTCTGCTCCGTCCACCTTGTTCTCGGGCTTCTCACGACTATAAATAGAGATGCCGCATTAGGTAACAGCTCCCCGCAGAAGCGCGAGGGTGTGGCGGACAATCATCAACTCTTCATTGGTTTTGATAACCCTGACCGTAACAGGAGCGTCCGGCGGGGAGATCACCGCTGAAGAGATCTTGTTGCGGGAGTCATCCACCGTGATACCAAGAAAGCCGAGACCCTCACAAATCCGGCGGCGAATCTCTCTGCTCTCTTCCCCAATCCCGCCGCTGAAAACAAGGGTATCCAGCCCGCCCATCGCCGCCGTAAAGGAGCCGATACACTGCTTTGCCCGGTAACAGAACAGCTCAATGGCTTCATGGGCCTGAGGCTTTTCCGCCTCCAGGGAGAGCAGCGCCTGCATCTCATCGCTGATCCCCGAAATACCCAAAAGACCGGAGCGGCGGTAGATCATCTCCTTGATCTCACTCGGACTCATCTTCTCCTGCTGCAAAAGAAAGAGAATCACCCCCGGATCAAGATCCCCGGTTCGGGTGCTCATCATGAGGCCGCCAGCCGGTGAAAAACCCATTGAGGTATCGATGCTTTGAGCACCCTTCACCGCCGCCATACTCGCCCCATGGCCAAGATGGGCCAGAATGATCCTCCCCTGCTTTGCCTCCCGACCACCAAGGCGCTCCACTTCATCAAGCAGGTACTCATAGGAGAGGCCGTGAAAACCATAGCGCACCACCCCTTCACGGCGAATGGAGTACGGCAGCGGATAGAAGCGCGCAACCGGCGGCATGGCAGCGTGAAAAAAGGTATCAAAGCAGGTAACCTGCAAAATTTCGGGAAAGAGCTTGTGGGCATGGCGGAGGGCCGTCAACGCCTGCGGCAGGTGCTCGGGCGCAAAGGGAGAAAGCTTTTCAAGAGCGGCAATCAGCTCCGGGGAAACCACTTGCGGGCTGAAGTAGCGCGGACCGCCATGCACCAGACGATGACCCACCGCGTCCGGCTTGAACGCCGCTTGCGACGCCATCCATGAAAAAAGGTAGTTGGAAGCCGCCTCATGATCCACCACCCTGACACTCTCAGAGCAAACCGTGCCGCCTCCCTGGTTTCGCACACAAAACGCTCCCGACTCATGGCCAATCCGCGTCAGTGAGCCGGTAAAGAGAAGCTGCTCCTCGGCATCACACCGGTAAAGGGCAAACTTGATACTCGATGAACCGGTATTGATGGCCAGAATCTTTTTTTTCAGCATCACGATACTCTTCAGCCCTGTTCAACGGCAACTCAACTTTTCCACACTTGCATAACGAAGAATAAAATACGTATTATTAACTGATAACCGATTATTAAATGGAGCAAAAATGAACGTAATCGCCTTCATCAAAAATCTCTTCACCGTTATGGGTTTGTGTATGCTCGGCGGGGCGCTCTTGCTCTATCAACAAACGGATGCATTTGTTTCGAAAGCCATAAAAACCGAGGGCACCGTGGTCAATCTGGTACGCTCCACTTCAGGCAGCGGGATGAACTACATTCCGGTTGTACATTTCAGCGGCCGCAACGGCGAGTCGATTATTTTTATCTCATCAACCGGCAGTAACCCGCCCGGTTATGCAAAAGGGGAAAAGGTTGAGGTATTATACCTCCCCACCGAGCCACAGCACGCAACCATCAACGCTCTCTTTCCGATCTGGGGTGGCTCCATTATCCTGGGGAGTATGGGCGGAGTCTTTTTTCTGATTGGCGGGGCAATGATCCTGATCCCGTTGCTGAACGGGCAAAGAGAGAAGGCCCTGAAGGAAGAGGGCTACTCCATCGAGAGTGAATTCAAGGGGATTGAGCTCAACCGCTCCATATCGGTCAATGGCAGAAGCCCCTGGCGGATCATAACCGAATGGCGGAACCCTTCAACCGCAAAGGTCTACCGCTTCAAAAGCCATGATCTCTGGTTCGACCCCTCCGAATACATAAAGAATAAAACTGTCCGGGTATTTATCGACCGCAACAATCCCAAAAAGTACACTCTCGATCTCTCATTCCTTCCAAAACATCCTGAATAAACTGAAGCTTCAGCCCCGGCAGTAGCGTTCGGTTGACTGCCGGATTAGGCACCATGCTTGCGCTGAACATAATATTGGTGTTCTACATCGGTTTGTTGGGTCAAGGCGAGGCGGTTTGCCTCCAACCTTCCGATGCAGAACTGCATGCGATTCTCCGACATCACTTCCATTACCCGATTTCGTATGTGCTCGATGAAGCGGTCCGTTGAGTACACACCAACCGGTAGCTCAGTCTGGAACTCGGCCTCACCCGTAAAGACCACAGCAGCCGAGATCGTCTCGGGTGGTAAGAAGTCGAGGAGGGTCTGAACCGCACGAACGTGGCCAAAGTTCTGGTGGATGGGATTCTGGAACCTGAACTTGCGCTTGAAGAGAACCTGGGTCCACATGGAGTGTCTTGGGTTCGCAAATATCCAACCATTGTAGTTCTTCGTCTCGATTACATAAACGCCGTAGCGTGAGATGAGGATGTGATCGACCTGGGTTGTCCCGTCGTTGCGCCTCAATGTCACATTGTTCATGAGGTGATAGCTCGGCGCCTGGAAGTTTTCGATCAATCTGTCAGCCAAAACAGCTTCACCTCGGTTCTGCAGCGAGTAAACACGATCTATGCGGTAGCGACCTACAGCGAAACCAATGACAAACGCTGCAGCGAGGAGAAGTAGCTGTTCAATCACGGTTTGTGTAGCCTAATATTGTTTAGACTGATCTGCCTGATTCCGCAAAAAGCAGACCGTTCCTTTCTGTATAAGACGACCTCCAAATTATTTTTAAATAACAAGTTAATCAAGAAAATCCTATAAATGATCATAGTTTCCTGTCATGGAAAAAGGAGAACAACTATGGCTAGGAAAAAAGAGCTATTTTCCTGCAGCTAATCTCTGACATAGAGTTCGGATTGC
This sequence comes from uncultured Chlorobiaceae bacterium, assembly GCA_903839405.1. Taxonomy (GTDB): domain Bacteria; phylum Bacteroidota; class Chlorobiia; order Chlorobiales; family Chlorobiaceae; genus Chlorobium. The sequence continues at coordinate 18,317 of CAIMCD010000025.1, read as the reverse complement.
ATGCGATAGAGACGGGCATAGATGCCGTCCTTCTGCATCAGCTCCTCATGACTCCCCTCTTCGGCGGTTTTGCCTTCCATAAAAACAACAATCCGGTCAGCCATACGCACCGTTGATAACCGGTGGCTGATAATCAGGGCCGCCTTGCCTTTCGTCAGCTCATTGAACTGCTCGAACAGCTCATACTCCGCTTCAACATCAAGTGCACTTGTCGGTTCATCAAGAATCATGATTGGTGCATCACGCAAGAATGCCCTGGCTATGGCAATTTTTTGCCACTCTCCAAGGCTCAGCTCACGACCACCATCAAACAGATTGCCTAACATGGCATCATAGCCGCCTTCGAGCCTTTCCAAAACCTGATGTGCTCCAGATCGCTTCGCCGCCAACTCGATCCTCTCGTCATCATCAGCGATATCGATATGGCCTATGCGGATATTATCCCGTCCACTCATATGATAATGCACGTAGTCCTGGAAGACCACGGCGATATTTTTGCGCAACGCTTCAAGCTCTATCGTCCGGTAATCAATGCCGTCAATAAAAATCTCTCCGGAATCCGGTTCGTACAACCGGCAGAGCAACTTTACCAGCGTTGACTTTCCACACCCGTTCTCTCCAACAAGCGCAACATGCTCACCCGGTCGGATGGAGAGTGAGAAATTGTTCAGTACCTGCCGCTCGGAGCCGGGATAGTGGAAGGAGACGTTGCGAAACGTAATGCCCTCGGCCAAGGGCAGGGGAAATGGCTTTGATTCTGGAGATGATGCAATAAGGGGAGTATGATGCAGAAAATCATCAAAGCTACTAAAAAAAAGAGCATCGCGATAGAGAGAGGCCACGGCAGCAAGCACGCTTTGAACCGATGCCTGCGCCCGCTGCATGGCCTGATAGATCATCACCAAGCTGCCAATGGTCAGCAGCCCGGCCAATGAGCGGAAAAGCAGAAAACCCAGGGAGAAAAGAAGCGAAACCAGTGCAAGAAGCTGACTCAGAAAACCATACAGGGCCTCCCGTTCACTCAGTTCAAATGACTCCTGGCGCTGCACGTTACGCAACTTCCTGTAGCGCGCCATAAAAGAGGAGCCAAGAGCAAAAAGCCTCAGCTCCTTGGCAAACGATTCAGAGGTAAGCAGGTCGTTCAGATAATCAAGATGACGTTTCGCCGGTGTCTGACTGAACTGGAGAGCATAACTTTTTCGGGAGTAGCGTATTTTTACAGCAAATGCCGGCAACAGTGCAAGCAAAAGAAAGAGGGCAATACTCCAGTGAACACTGAAAATAAGGCTTGCAAGGGCGGTAAGGGTCACCATCGCCTGCAAGAGCGTGAACAATCCGTTAATGATGCTGAGGGGGCGATAGCCAGCTTCCTGCTGGGCACGATGCATGGTATCGTAAAAACCGGCATGTTCATAATAGGAGAGATCAACCTTGATGGACTGCTCATGCAGTATAGAGGTCACCCGGTCAAGCACCCTTTCGGACTGGCGATTGCTCACGACGGCTGCCAGTGAACGGCAAAGCTGTTCAAGGAGCATAAAGAGTCCTGTAAACAACAGTAAAGCAAGAATGCTCCTCCAACCACCATTATTGAGCAGGGATCCTTTACTTGCGGTAAGGAGATCGAAAAGCAGCTTGATGGCATAGAGAGTACCAAGCGGCACTATCCCCTGCAATGCGGTCAGAAGAGTATGAACAACCACAAGCCGGGGACTACTCTCCCAGATCAGTTTGATGGCCTTGGATAAGGCCGAAAGAATATTTCTTGTTTCCTGATTCAGCCTAAGCTGGCGAAGCCAGCGATGCTGCGTAAAAAAATGTGTCATTCGCGAGCAAAAACCTTCACGCTATTCTCTTCCTGTTAGCGAACATGAACGAAAAACCGCTTCATTTTTCTCCCCTCCCTGTCAGCCAGCATACCGTATAAAAAAACCACAAGAATAGCTGTTGGCTTTTTTCCCGTAACCCTGATCCGGCCACAAATGGCTTTGCTCGGATAAAGCGGATACCATATTCATGGATCCGATTCATTAACAGGCTCCTTCAGCCTCTGGTCAATGAATCAGCCTGAACCGTAACACCACTCCCTAAAATAATACTACCGGCAATGCCGATAAAAATCATATATTCCGATCATATGATAATATTGCAATATTCAAAATTTTTAAATTTAATTTCTTTTTTTGAATACCGCCCCATACAATTAAAAAAATTACAACCATTTACCTGCAGTTGTCAAGCATCAGCTCACGTATGGCGGTGAGCCCTGCTCCATAAGGGGGCCCGCATCAAAGATAGGACAACCAAGCCAATAATACTACCAACAGAATATTCCGGCAAAGAACCTCTACCTGCATATTACCGTGCCAAGAATTCTGATTCTCTACTTCTCTCTGAGCGGAAGCACGGCCCGTGTAGCTGAAGCAATGGCCTTCGGTTTGCGGGCCAAAGCGTGCCGGGTTGATCTCTGCAACCTCAAAGATGAGCGCCCACCACGGCTTGATGGCTATGACCTGCTGGGTATAGGAAGTCCGGCCTACTATTTCCGTCCCCCATTCAACGTGATGGACTATCTCAACAATTTGCCGGATTTTGAAGGACTCCCCTCCTTTGTTTTTACCCTGCATGGCACCTATCCGGGTGACGCGGGCAATGCTATCCGCAAAGCTCTGGAAAAAAAAGGCTCCAACGTGCTGGGTTACTTCCCTTGTCATGGAGCCGACCTCTTCGTGGGATATCTGAAAGCGGGTATTCTCTTCTCGCCTGACCACCCGAACAGGGAGGAACTGCTTCAAGCCGAAGAATTTGGTCGAAAAATCGCGACCATTATGGCGGGAGAGGGTTATACAAAACCTCAAAACGATCCTCCACCCTCACTCATCTACATGGTGGAGCGATTTGTGACGAACCGCTTTTTGGCCAGAACCATATTCACCCGACTGTTCAGGGTCAATAAAAAAAAGTGCAGCTCATGCGGCCTCTGCAGCCAGGAGTGTCCTGCACAGAATATTGCCATGCATCAAAAGGGATACCCCGTATGGAATAATCATTGTTTGCTCTGTTTTCACTGCCAGATGCAGTGCCCCGAGGAGAGCATCTCGTCACCAATGAGTTGGCTGATTTTTCAACCTGTGATACACTACAATATTTCTCAGGCCACACAAGATGCAGCAATCGAGCATGCGCGGGTAGAACACAACAATGGAGAGACAACACGATTATAAGCTGATGTATACCTCTTGAACCCGACACGCTTCATTTCAGGAAGCACCCTTTCCGGCCATCTCACACTCCAAAGAAGATTCCAATGTCACAACAAACCTCTGAAGAAGCTCTCATTACACCGCTCTTCTCCTCAGAAACAATCCAAGAGCGGGTAGAGGAGATGGGCCGGGAAATAGCAAAAGAGTACAGAGTTGCTACCAGGAACTCTCCCCTTGCGGTTGTAGCGGTACTGAAAGGGGCCTTTATGTTTGCCGCCGACCTGCTGCGCGCCATATCGCTACCCTGCACCATTGATTTTATTTCAGCATCCAGCTACGGCTCAGAAAAAACCTCTTCAGGCAAGCTCACCCTCCGGCATACACTCTCTTTGGCCGACCGCCATGTTCTGCTGGTTGAAGATATTATTGATACGGGACTCACCATGCAGGTGCTCACCCGTGAAGTGATGGAGATGAAGCCTGCATCACTGAAAATCTGCACGCTGCTCGACAAGCCTCACGCCCGGAAACACCCTGTAGAGATTGCCTATACCGGCTTTATGGTGCCCGACACTTTCATTGTCGGCTACGGCACCGACTATAACGAGCGCTACCGGGAGCTCCCCGCAATAGGAGTACTCCGCTCCTGAAGGCACCAGATCATTCGCTCCCGCGCCCCATTCTCACGATACCGAAGAGCACGTAAAACCGCTCAAATAGAGGTCTATAGCCAAAACCGCCTATAAAAAGACAAAAATGTCTGAAATTTTATTATTTTTCTTTTAATTTACCTTATTTATTTAGGTATAATATAATTGAAACTTAAATAACGGAATATTGGTACGCAACGTATTCCGGAACCGATTTGCAGCGTGACAGAAAAAGCCCGGACAATGCCTACAAACAGCACGACACCATTACAACCCACCCTCAAGCCCTGGATCATCGACACCACCCTGCGGGATGGAGAGCAGGCTCCGGGAGTTGTTTTCAGCAGTGCAGAAAAAATAGAGATTGCCACGCTGCTTGCTGATGCCGGAGTGAACGAACTTGAAATCGGCTACCCCGCAATCGGCGAAGAGGAACAAGCCACAATCAGAAAAATAGTCGCCCTGAATCTGCCGGTGCGCCTCTGTGCATGGGCCAGGGCAAAATGGGAGGATATTGAGGATGCGCGAAGATGCGGCACCGAAGCCGTGCACATCAGTTTTCCCATTTCAGCCCTCTACCTGCAACTGATGGACAAAGATTACGCATGGGTCCAGCGGCAGTTGCAGGAGCTCATCCCGAAGGCCAAAAAATATTTCGGCATCGTAAGCGTCGGAGCCCAGGATGCCACCAGGGCGGAAGCCGAGATGCTGCAGAACTTTGTGCTCGATGCTGAAGCGTGTGGTGCTGACCGGGTCAGAATTGCCGACACCGTAGGCATTGCAACCCCGACATCGGTGATGGCTCTTGTCGGCCGGCTAAGGTCCATAACGCATATGGCACTTGAATTTCATGCCCATAATGATCTCGGTATGGCAACCGCCAATGCATACACGGCCCTCGAAGCCGGATGTCATGCGGTCAGCGTTTCAGTGACCGGACTTGGTGAACGGGCAGGAAATGCTGCGCTTGAAGAGCTCTCCATCGCCCTGAAGCTTTCGGGAAAATACGACACCCGTATTGATACCCGCCAGCTTGCCCATCTCTGCATGGTGGTCAGCAAGGCTTCGGGAAGAGTTATCGAGGATCAGAAACCAGTGGTGGGAAAATCGGCATTCCAGCATGAATCGGGCATTCACTGCGCTGCACTCCTGAAACATCCGCTCTCCTATCAACCCTTCCTGCCCGACCAGGTTGGCCAAAGTGTACAGGAACTGGTTATAGGAAAACACTCAGGAAGCGCCGGTCTGCAGCACTATTTTTCCCGCCGGGGAATCATGATTACCAGAGATGAGGCCCATCAACTGCTGGCCATGGTGCGCAAAACAGCCACGGAAAAGAAAAGGGCCCTGAGAGCGGATGAACTCGATGCCATTTATTGTACACTCGCAGACAAAACACTGATAAACATAGCATAAGCGTCATGCTCATAGCCCAGGAATACGACCACAGCAGTATCAGTCTGCTGGCCGAAGTCAGCAGAACCATCACCAACGAAAACGATATCAACAAGGTTTTACGGCTTGTTCTGTTCATCATGTCTGAAAATATGAACATGCTGAGGGGGATGATCACCATCCTTAACCGCGATACCCGGGAAATTGTCATCAACGAATCATTCGGACTGACTGAAAAAGAAAAAGAGAGGGGACGTTACCAGATTGGTGAAGGGGTGATCGGACAGGTGGTCAAAACCGGTAAACCGGTTATTGTACCAAACATCAGCGACGAACCACTTTTTTTGGACCGGACCCGCTCACGGGCAAAAGCAAAAAAAGAGAACCTCTGCTTTATCTGCATCCCGATCAAAATAGGTGCGGAAATCATTGGAACCCTGAGCGCTGACCGTCAGCTTGAACCGCTGCCGGCCGAAGAAAAAATAAAAAAAATAACCCTTCAGGAAGAGCGGATGGATATGCTGCAACACTATGTTGACCAGCTCTCCATTATAGCGGCCATGATTTCACAGGCGGTGCGCCTCAAACAGCTTGCGCATGAAGCGAGTGCAAGCAACCACGCTTTGGGAAAAAATAACACCGAACGAATTTCTTCCAAATCGCGCCCGGCGGATGAGTATGAAGAGGAGAGTATCTCCGAATCGGAACGCCCGGCAAATATTATCGGTAACGCAAAACCGATGCTTGCGCTCTTTAAAATGATCGACAAGATCGCCAAAACCAATGCTACAACCCTGATACTCGGCGAAAGCGGCGTTGGAAAAGAGCTGGTGGCCAGTGCCATTCATTTTAAAAGCCACCGGCACGACAAGCCCTTTATCAAATTCAACTGCGCGGCCCTGCCGGAAAGTATTGTTGAAAGCGAGCTTTTCGGCCACGAAAAAGGGGCCTTTACCGGCGCCTCCGCTACGCGTCACGGCCGGTTTGAGCTTGCCCACTCGGGCTCCATCTTTCTGGACGAGGTGGGAGAGCTCAGCCTCCCCATTCAGGCAAAGCTGCTGAGAATCATCCAGGAAAAAGAGTTCGAACGGGTCGGAGGCTCCAAAACCATCAAGGTCGATGTGCGTATCATTGCCGCCACAAACCGCAATCTTGAGGCCCTGATACGCGACGGGCTGTTCAGGGAAGATCTCTACTACCGGCTCAATATCTTCCCGATTACGGTTCCCCCGCTGCGGGAACGCAAAACCGATATTTTGCTTTTGGCCGATTATTTTGTTGAAAAATACAACACGGCAAACCAGAAAGGGGTACGACGCATCTCAACGACCGCGATCGACATGCTCATGCGCTACCACTGGCCGGGCAACGTCCGCGAACTGGAAAACTGTATTGAACGGGCGGTCATTCTGAGCGAGGACAATGTTATTCACGGCTACCACCTGCCGCCGACGCTCCAGACCGCCGAATCGAGCGGCACGCCCTATACCGGATCGCTGCAACAGAAGCTCGACTCCATAGAGAAGGAGATGATCATGGAGGCCCTCAAGCGCACCAAAGGGAACATGTCGCGCTCAGCCATGCAACTCGGCCTTTCCGACCGCATCATGGGACTCCGTGTCAAAAAATTTGACATTGACTACCGCAAATTCCGTCCCTAAAAATCCAAGGCAATCAGCAACCCTTCTCAGGAAAAGCGACTCCTGGGAGGGGTGAAGCAAAGAGCGGTAAGGGTGAGATCTCTGTCAGCAGATATTACCAGTCCGTAAAAAGCGCCATTGAGGCAAGATCAATGGACTCGCTGCCATTCAGGCGGTATTGCTGAATCATGGCCGGTTCACCGAGATAGTGCATTCGTGCATAAGCAAGCGTATGGAGGAGCTGGGAATCCTCAAAAATACGCTCAAGCATTTCAACCACCTTCAGGGTTGAGAGCAGTTTGTGACAGAGTTCGCAATGCGTTTCCTCGGAAGCAAAGTGCGGTAACAGGTCACCAAACCCATACTCCCTCATCAGTGCAACCAGTTTCTGGGGGCCCCAGATTCGGATGATATGCAAGACCGGGTTCAGCTCCGCAGAGTCGAGAATCTCCTTGAGGGAGCGTTCCTGAAGGGAACCAAGACAAAGCGGGCAGGAGTGCATGACATTCGACCGGGAACCCTCGCAAGCCACGACTTTTCCGTCAGGCAGAACAACGGGATAGGCGAAACCGGAACAAGGAGATGCGGCCGGCTCGGCTGAAGGCAGCCTGTGGTCGGAAGGAGAGAAACCGCCAAAAGCAATATCATCCAGTGAGTTTACAAGAGAGCCCAGGCGCTCTTGCATCAGGGCCAAATCCCTCTCGGCACCATCCCCAAAAAGCTCAACCCTGCAGTGGCGATGTAGCTCTTTTGACGCCCAGAGAGCATGTTCAATATGGTTGAACGGAACAGCCGGCTGACAAGCCGGATTAACGCAGAGGGTAAGAGAGTCTACAGCCGGAAGCTGCTGCAGGGTATCAAGAGCCTCCTCACGTGAAGAGGCCCAGAAAGCGTTGGTATGCACGGCAACAGAGAGACCGGAACTGCCGGCATAGGAGGAGATGCGGCGGAGAGTTTTCAGATTGGCAAAGGGCTCTCTGCCACTTAAAAGCAGATAGTGAATCATGCCCTGACGGTAACCAGCGGCCTGGTAAACCCAGTCAAGGGTCATATCCAAAGCCGCCTCCTTTGCCGCGTCAACCTCGGTCTCAAGCGGGCAGTCCGAAATGGCAAATGCCTCCTTGCCGTTCAGCATGAAACGCAACCCGCTCAAAAACGGTTTCAGTTGAGGCAGTGCCGCCATTGATTTACTTCGTTTACAGATCAAACAAAATAAACACCGAAGAGTAAACCGCCTCACGCTCCACCAGAGAGTAAAAAGAGAGGGGGAAAGAGCAGATGAAATAACCCTTGCAGGCACTCGTGAAGAGTGTAATAAAATAGCAGAAGGGCTGTAGTTATTGTACGATTTATTCCAGTGAAATTCAAGCCTTTGGCGAAAGAAAAAAAGCCCGTGAAAAAATCGGGCCGGAGTCGAATCGTCCAATCAGATTGTGACCATTCCCCGGATGGTGCAGCGAGCTTATTTCGGCATGGCCGCAATAAAGCGCCCAATGGATTCGACCGCTTCAGCGGTGAGCCGGAACTCCCCTGCCCCCATAATACCCTCAACCTGGGCCGCCGTGCGCCCGCCCACAATGGCTCCGGTAACGGCCGGATGACGCAAGGTCCAGGCAATGGCCACCTCACCGGCGGAACGACCGTACGGCTTGCCTATACCCTTAAGCAGTTCAACCAGCTCAAGATTCCGGGAGAGACGCGGCTCCTGAAACTCCTTGTTGTGACGGCGCCAGTCATTCGCCGAAAAGTTTGCAGCCCGTTCACGCGTCATGGCACCGGTCAGCATACCGGAGAGCATCGGAGAGTAAACAATCACGCCAATATTGTGTTCCAGGCAGAACGGCAGCAGCTCGGCTTCTATCGCCGGTCGAAGCATGGAGTAGGGTGGCTGAAGGGAGGCAACCGGAGCAATCGCCATAATCCGGCGCAGTTGATCAACCGTGAAATTGGAAACCCCGATATGGCGCACCAGCCCCTCCTCCTGCAGGCGAGCTAACTCCTGCCACCCCTCTTCAATGTCGGCCTCGGGATTGGGCCAGTGAATCTGGTAGAGATCGATTGCATCAACCTTCAACCGCTTGAGGCTCCCTTCGCACTCGCGCCGCACGGAATCAGCCTTGAGGCTATTACCAACCTTGCGCTCTTTGTCCCACACCAATGAGCATTTGGTGAAAATATAGGGCCTCTCTTTCATGCCAGCCACCGCCCTTGCAACCAGCTCCTCCGAATGACCAAGGCCGTAAACCGCAGCCGTATCAATCCAGTTGACGCCAAGCTCAACCGCACGCTCAATGGCCCCGATGGCATCACCATCATCCTGCGCACCCCAACCATACTCCCAGTTACCGCCGCCGATCGCCCAGCTCCCAAAGCCGATCGGGGTAAGCTGCATATCCGTCTTTCCAAGTTGCTTTCTCTGCATGATTCGCTTTTGATTTATAGAGTTAAAAGTCAATAGATGAAAAGTCGCTCTTCAAGAAGTCCACAGGAAGCAACACTGCGCTCCACGGCATCAATAACAACAAGCCTGTTGCCAGAATTCCAAAAGAAGAGAACAATGACAATACGCAAGAAATCAAAATCCCTCAATTTCCATGGAACTCTTTACTCTGATCCATTGTCATTTTTAACAAAAGGAGTTACTCCTTGTCCAGCATCCCAAAAAAATATTATACTAAAAGGTAGCAATTCAAACAGAGAACGGTTTAAAAGGAGAAACCCCATGGCAAACAAGGCAATGAAGCATCCGCAAAACGCTCCCGGCAAATTTTACTGTACCACCCCCGACGACCCCGAAGGCGAAGGATGTACCGCCTGTACCTACTGCTATGGCAACGCCCCGGAGTTCTATGCCGAAGACAGCGAAGGCTACGCCTATGTGCACTGGCAACCGGTTTCAGAAGAGGAGATCCGCCGCTGCAATGAACAGATGGACATCTGCCCCCCCTCGGCCATCGGCGATAACGGATGACCGGTGCATAAAGAGCATCAAGCTGCAACGGTTTTTTCATGCCTAACCTGAGTTCGCCCCCAAGGTATCAGCCGCATTCCAGAATCCGATGGAAATTGAAACCCTATTCACCCTCACCCATCTGCAGCGACAACTGCTCCCAGCCATCAAGGCCACCGGGCAGGCCGAGTTGTAAGGCAAGGTTTTCCAGTGCCTGTAATGCCTGAGCAAGATTCATCGGTTTGGCCATTCTGTAAACCGTTACCCACGATGACACCGCATTGGATACCTCTTCATTCTGCAAGTAGATATGGCCCATATTGAACAGCGTTGCACATAATCCTGCACTGTCGCCGATTTCCTGCTGGATCGCCAGCGAGCGTTTCAAGTAGTCGAGTGCTGTGTCATAGTCACCGCGTGCATGATAGAGTGCCGAAATGTTATTCAGCGTGGCTCCTTCGCCAGACTTGTCGCCGATTTCCTGCCTTATCGCCAGCGAGCGTTTCAAGTAGTCGAGAGCGGTCTCATACTCCCCTCGGGCTTTAAATATTTGCGAAATGTTATTGAGCGTGGTGCCTTCGCCTGACTTGTCACCGATTTCCTGCCTTATCGCCAGCGAGCGTTTCAAGTAGTCGAGTGCGGTGTCATACTCCCCGCGGGCATCATAAATTTGCGAAATGTTATTGAGCGTGGCTCCTTCGCCAGACTTGTCGCCGATTTCCTGCTGGATAACGAGAGAGCGTTTCAAGTAGTCGAGGGCGGTCTCATACTCCCCGCGGGCATGATAGAGTGCCGAAATGTTATTGAGCGTGGCTCCTTCGCCAGACTTGTCGCCGATTTCCTGCCTTATCGCCAGCGAGCGTTTCAAGTAGTCCAGCGCTGTGTCATAGTCACCGCGGGCTTTAAATATTTGCGAAATGTTATTCAGCGTGGTGCCTTCGCCTGACTTGTCACCTATTTCCTGCTGGATCGCCAGCGAGCGTTTCAAGTAGTCCAGCGCTGTGTCATAGTCACCGCGGGCATGATATATGTTACCGATATTACCGAGCGTGGTGCCTTCGCCTGACTTGTCACCGATTTCCTGCCTTATCGCCAGCGAGCGTTTCAAGTAGTCGAGTGCGGTCTCATAGTCACCGCGGGCTTTAAATATTTGCGAAATGTTATTCAGCGTGGTGCCTTCGCCTGACTTGTCGCCGATTTCTTCTATAATAGCGAGCGATCGTTTCAAGTAGTCCAGCGCTGTGTCATAGTCACCGCGGGCATGATATATGTTACCGATATTACCGAGCGTGGTGCCTTCGCCTGACTTGTCACCTATTTCCTGCTGGATCGCCAGCGAGCGTTTCAAGTAGTCCAGCGCTGTGTCATAATGAGCTATATGCAGATATTGTTTACCGATCTGATTTAATGCATCAGCTACAGTTTGCGGATGGGTTGATGAGCAAACCGGCGGCAGCCATGTATCGAGCAAGACTTGGTACAAACCAGCCCGATTCATTGGTTCAACAATCCAGCCGAGCGTTATACGATAAGCCTCTTCGTTCATACCAGCGGCGATAAGCGCGGCGTAGGTAACGATTGCCTGCTCAAAAGTTCTCCGCTCATTTTCCAGTAGCCACTGCAAATATCCGGCAGCACGCTGAAGCTGCTCACGGAAAAACGTTGCCCCTCCCTTGCGCAGCAGCCAGTCACGCACCAAAGGTGACACCAGAAACTCTTCGGTTAGCCAGCTTTTATTCTCCGTTCGCTCAATCAGTGAAACCGAGAGCAGCGCATCCAAAGCAATTTCTGGCCGCTCAAGCTCATCAAGCACAAGAGCCTTTACCCCCTCAATAGCTACCGGCACCTCGTAAGCCACCAGAGTGCGGAGCAACTGCTGTTCTACCGCCGTTCTGTGGCTATAGACCAGTTCAAGCAGCATGTTGGTTTGTATCTCCTCTGTCGCACCCCGAAGAGAAGCAACAATCAGCTCTTCTTCAATGCTGTTCATCTCCTGCAAGGCCGCAGCAAAAAACTCAAGCGCGCGGTAGTTACCGCCAAGCACTTCATAAGCCTGTCGTAAACGCTTGGAATCCGTTAAAAACTCTTTTGGAAGTTTCTGCTGTTGCGCCACGGCAAGAAAGTCGCGATAAACCGGTTTGCCAATAAAATGGAGCTGCTCTGGCCACTCCGGTAGTGTCCAGCGGGAGGTAAGAACAAGCCTCAAGCCATCTTCCTGCAAATCAAGCGCCATAGCAATCAAATCGGACAATTCAATATCAGTAACAGCACAGGTGGATGGATCCTGAACAGATTCAAGGTTATCAAACAGAAATGCCACTTTACCATCGAACTGTTCAAGTAACAATGAAAACAAACATTCCGCCTGAAATACAAGGTCATTCCGGTTGGAAATTTCCCGCTCGTATGCTTCTCTTCGCTTGTCGTCAAGAGAAAACGGGATGCGAGACGACAGTAAGAAACGCCAATTGTTTTCAGGACGAAAAGAGAGGCAAAAAACCTCATAACCATCAGCTTTGAGACCCATAACAAGCTTGCCGGCCAGCGCTGTTTTGCCCACTCCTCCTGCCCCAAAAAGCAGAAGAGTTGTTGTAGTACCTTCCCAGAAAGCACGCTGTATCTTGCGCAGTTCACGACGACGCCCGATAAACCTCTCCGGTAAAGAGAGCTGTTTAAAAGTCCTGTTTCGGTGATTAGTCGCGCGCATCGGCTGCGGAGTAAAGCGACCGCTGACCAACTGGCGGTCACACTGATGGCTGAGCAGCATCGGCAGGCACCACTGGCCCAGTGACAATTCGGCCAATGGTGAGTGTCGCAGCTCTTCATCATCATGCAAAGGCCGCACGATGGCCCGCCGCGCCTGCTGCAAGGAGGCGGCAATACTCTCTTGCTGCATCAGTGCGCCAAAGAAGGCTCGGGCAAATTGAAGGCCGGCGCGGTCGAGAATAGACTCCCTCATGCCGATAACGTGGGGAATGCCTTTGTCGGCAAGCCGCTGCATCAACCCGTTATTCAAACTGGCCGACGACGCTTTGCCTGACTGACATGCCGAGAGAATCACCGCCTGCACGGTTGTACCGGTAAATGCCGCTGCAAGTTGCTCTTCATCAACCAGCTCACCTCCATCATTGTCACTCTCGAACAGGAAGTACCCTTTGTCGTTGTCAGGGTTCAGGTAATCTTTCTGGAACACACCGTGACCGCTGAGATAGACAAGGTGCGGCCTGAAGTGCTGAAGCTGGTGGGTAAACTCACTGAATCGCCCGTCATCCGGCATTTCAAGCACCACATGGCCGCTTTGGCGCCACTGGCCAAGCGCCTCAAGCACCAGCGCCTGCTCATCCTCAATACGAAGCTGCTCTTTTTCGCCAATATCATCAGGCAATGCAGTAAAGAGCAGCACCCTCAACGGTCCATCTTCAATGGCTGGCAACTCTGCTCCGATGGAAGGCATGGCACGCGATAGGGTAAAGCCCTCACTGCGGCCAAGAAAACCCAGCTCAGGATGGCAGAGCGTCTCCCACGGAAGGTGCAGGATCTCCGGTTTGATGCTTTCAATGACGATGGGCAGAAGATGCTGCCCTGCCCGCTTTCTGGCCTTCTGGAATGGTTCGTCCGCATCGAGCGCACGCCACAGGAGGGTTCCAATTGCCTCCAAAGCGTTGTCGGTCACAAGTTTTTCCTGATCGGCATAGATGTCCGAAAGCTCGGCAGCAAACTTCACCAGTTCAGGGTAGCGGGTGAGGATGCCTTCGTCCGGCCTGAGTATAAGCGGGTCAATCATAGCGAAGCCTGGTTATTGTGACAATGAGGGATCTGACGACTCAAGAATCTCCGGGAGCTGATAAACGGTTATCTCTTGCGGCTGCGACCTGGCTGCTCCACGCATCACCGTAATAACATGCTGCGATTCACCACCAAAGGCAAGCTTGAGCGGTGCATGGCAGTAGGGGCACTCCCGAAGCAGCATCGGCTCACCTGCGGTGTCAATGAGCAGTGAAAAAATCCTTTTGCACTGCCAGCACTCTATTTTCTGGCGTTTCATGCTCTCCTGCATTGCATTATGGGGTTTTGGTTGTACAAAAAACGGTAACTCCGGCAAGGCATATCCCGACAAAACAGAAGAGCGTTGCCAGAGCAAGCAGACGTCGTTTATACGTTGCTGTGACCATAAAAAACTCTTCAATGCTCAGCGACTGACCCGGTGCGGCGGGTATGTTGCTGCGCAATTTGCTCCGGTCAACCTTCCATTTTCGGGGAGTCAGGCTTGCAAGGCTCAGCACAAGCGCAATGAACCAGCAGGCAAAAGCGCCAACAATCATTGGAGCAGATTCCACAACAGCATCACCTCCACCGATAAGCTTTAGCACCGTGGCGTAGAGCCCCGGAATGGCAAGCCCGAGCGTGACCAGTTGTTTGGCAAGCTCGTCAAGCAGTTTCGGCTGGTCAATGATTGCCGTTATAAAACCCTTCTCAAGCTCTTCATCAAGCTTTGAGGGCGGCGCGGAGTACAGAATATCATCATCCATAATCAGACCCCTGTTGCTGGTTGGGAGGCAGTGATTTTCCGATGTAATTTACGCTTTCCTATAAACTTATTCATATAAATCAGCGCAAAATACCGTAAAATTTAAAAGGCAAACACAGAGCATGAATAAGTTTGCTGGCAAAAGCAGAGAGCGTCACTCCTGGCTCCTGCTCAGGAATCTCGGGCTGATGGCACAACGGTTTTGCCTACTCCTTCCGGCCTGAATAGACTGCAAAGCTGTAGTTCTGATACCAGCAGTTGACCTCCGTGAAGCCGGCTCGGCTTAAAAAGGTGAGTTGCCGCTCAAGCGTGCCCAGTCTATCGGCCTTCATCCGCTCTTTTGCCGCATTGAGCTCTGCGTCCGAAACTCCCCTCTCCTTCACCTGCCGGAGCCATACCTCCCGGTAAATCCGGTCGATACATTCGCTCGCTCCAAGCACCTGATCGGCATTGATAAACATACCACCCTTATGGAGCACCCCAAAAATCGAGCGGAAGAGTGAGGCTTTCTGTGCGTCATCAAGATGGTGGATTGAGAGGGCTGAAACCACAAGGTCATAAGAGCCCTGCAAGCCCTTTGAATAGTCCTGCACCATAAAGGCGAACCGTTCCGGTTCCAAAGCAAACCGCTCACGAGCCTTTGCAAGCATCTCCGAGGAGAGATCCATCAGGGTAACATGCGCCCGGGGAAACTGTTCCGAAATAAAGCGTGAGAGCAGCCCGGTGCCCGCACCAAGATCAAGCACCCTGAATGGATCGCCGGGCTGAAAGGGCACCAGTTCAATGGCTGTACGATAAAAATCATCAAAACAGGGTATAAGCTGCCGCCGCGACTGATCGTAGGTGGGCACCGAACGGTCAAACAGCTCTTTTACTGAAGCGATATGCATGGTAAAGCTATTAATATTAAGTCTTAACGAGAGATGGTTCTTCTTCAGAAAAAAACAGTTCCTACATTTTGGTAACAAAATAAAAGCAAAGCAAAAATCCTGAAACTGCTATCAAAATAAGGTGGGGATGAACGATTACCCAAAACATCCGCCAAACCCCTCATTTTCTCTCATCCTGAATTTTTAGAACAAAATCCGTTCACCAAAGGAGCACCCTTGCCAGCATACCGCTCGCCCGACTGAGCAGCATGCAATCAAAGCGCAACAATCGGCTCCGGAAGAGTACCAATATGTAGCTTCCAAATATTTTCTACCGGATGGTAGCTTTTTCTGGCAACAGGAATCTATTCCTGCTAAAAAATTAACGTATTCCCGTAAAACAACAACTGTACACAAAAAAAACGCAAACCCTTCAGCCATAAGGCTTCAGGAGCATATTCCCCTGGCTCCGAAAAAAACTTCCACAGAAAAACATCGGTTTGGCACGCATCTTGCAATAATAAGAGCATAACTATTCAGGCCAGAAAAGAATTTTCCCTGAATATTTGATGATAAAGGCAATAAAAACCTAAAAAAGCACAAACATGAGAAAAGTCGCGATTTATGGAAAAGGTGGCATAGGCAAATCGACCACGACACAAAATACGGTTGCCGGTCTTGCCGAAATGGGCAAGCAGATCATGGTTATTGGCTGTGACCCGAAAGCTGACTCGACCCGCCTGCTTCTCGGTGGACTGCAGCAGAAAACAGTGCTCGACACCCTTCGCGAGGAAGGTGAAGAAGTTGAACTCGAAGATATCATCAAAGAGGGATACAGAAAAACCCGTTGCACCGAATCCGGTGGTCCTGAGCCAGGTGTCGGTTGCGCCGGCCGCGGTATCATCACCTCGGTCAACCTCCTCGAACAGCTTGGAGCTTTTGATGATGAATGGAATCTCGACTATGTCTTCTACGATGTGCTGGGTGACGTTGTGTGCGGTGGATTCGCCATGCCGATCCGCGACGGTAAAGCTGAAGAGATCTACATCGTCTGTTCAGGCGAGATGATGGCCATGTACGCTGCCAACAACATCTGTAAAGGTATTCTGAAATATGCCGATACCGGTGGAGTTCGTCTTGGTGGCCTTATCTGCAACAGCCGTAACGTTGACAACGAGCGCCAGATGATCGAAGAGCTTGCCAAGAAAATCGGCACCCAGATGATCCACTTTGTACCTCGTAACAACTTTGTACAGCGCGCCGAGATCAACCGCAAAACCGTTATCGAGTTCGATCCGACTCATGAGCAGGCTGACGAATACCGCGCTCTTGCACAGAAAATCAACGATAACAAGATGTTTGTCATTCCCAAGCCACTTGAGATCGAAGAACTGGAAGCACTTCTCATTGAATTTGGTATCGCTAACTAATAAACGGAGTACACACACATGTTAATGATCAGAACAATCGTCAGACCGGAGAAGGTTTATGAAGTCATGCAGGGGCTGCTCGATGCAGGTTACCCGGCAGTCACCAAAATCCCGGTTGTCGGACGCGGCAAACAGCGCGGTCTGCGCGTCGGAGATGTGATCTATGATGAAATCCCCAAGGAGATGCTGATTGTGGTGGTACAGGATAGCGACAAGGATTTCGTCATCCGCGCCATCCTCGAAAATGCAAAGAGCGGCGCTGACGGCAAATTCGGTGATGGCAAAATCTTTGTTTCAGCCGTCGAAGAGGTCTATACCATCAGCACCGGTGAACAAGAGACCGAACCAAAGTTCGCAGCATCGAAGGAGGCCTGAATGAAAGAGATCATTTCAGTAATCCGGATCAACAAGGTAAACGAAACCAAGAAGGCGCTGATTGAAGCAGGTATTCCCGCATTCACAGCTACCGGAAGGGTGATGGGTCGCGGCAAGGGCCAGGTTCATTTTGATATTCTCAACGGCGCGGCTGAAGGTCACCCCGAAGCCATTGCCCAGCTTGGCAACGCACCGAGGCTTGTAGCCAAAAGAATTCTGACCGTTGTGGTGCCTGATGAGTTATGCAAGACCGCAATTGACGTCATCATCAAAACCAACCAGACCGGTAAAGCCGGTGACGGAAAGATCTTTGTAACGCCGATTCTTGAGACCATCAGGGTCCGTACCGGCGAAAAAGGACAGGAAGCGCTGAACTAAGAACAACATTTTCAAGGTGTAAACGGAGAGAGTTATATGGAGGCGAACAGAATATATCCGGATCCTTCCCAAGTCAGGGAGGAGCTGATACAAAAATACCCGACCAAGGTCGCCAAAAAGCGCGCCAAGTCGATCATCGTCAATGACCCGCAAATCGTTCCTGAGGTTCAGGCCAACGTCCGTACCGTACCGGGTATCATCACACAGCGCGGCTGTTCCTATGCCGGATGTAAAGGTGTGGTGCTCGGACCTACACGTGATATTGTCAACATCGTGCATGGCCCTATCGGCTGCAGTTTCTACGCATGGATGACTCGCCGTAACCAGACCAGAACCACGTCGTTGACCGATGAAAACTATATCCCCTACTGCTTCTCGACCGACATGCAGGAGGAGAACGTGGTCTTCGGTGGTGAAAAGAAGCTTAAAGTGGCAATCCAGGAGGCTTATGACCTCTTCCACCCGAAATCGATCGCTATTTTCTCAACCTGTCCGGTTGGTCTGATCGGTGATGACGTGCACGCAGCGGCCAAAGAGATGCGTGAGAAGTTCGGTGATTGCAACGTCTTTGGTTTCAGTTGCGAAGGCTACCGTGGCGTCAGCCAGTCGGCCGGCCACCACATTGCCAACAACGGTGTGTTCAAACACATGGTTGGCCGCAACAACACTCCAAGTGTGGGCAAGTTCAAGCTTAACCTGCTTGGCGAATACAACATCGGCGGCGACGCATTTGAGATCGAACGCATTTTTGAGAGGGTTGGCATCACGCTGGTCTCTTCATTCAGCGGCAACTCAACCGTCAGCCAGATTGAAAACGCTCATACGGCTGATCTCAACGTGATTCTCTGTCACCGCTCGATCAACTACATGGGTGACATGATGGAAACAAAGTATGGTAT
>CAIMCD010000024.1 GCA_903839405.1 uncultured Chlorobiaceae bacterium | reverse complement strand
CTCTACCCCCGGGAGGGTTGGGTGGAGCATGATCCGGAAGAGATCTGGCGAAGCGTTGTCGAAGGGGTGAGGGAGCTGCGTGGCGGCTCTCATGAACCGGTCACGGCTATCGGCATTACCAACCAGCGCGAAACCACCATTATTTGGGACAAAAGAACCGGCCAGCCGGTCTGTAACGCCATTGTTTGGCAGTGCCGGCGGACGAGCGAGCTTTGCCGGCAATATGAGTCGGAAGGGGAGCGCATCCGCACCAAAACCGGCCTGAAGCTCGACGCCTATTTCAGCGCTACAAAGATTCGCTGGATTCTGGATCACTCTCCGCATCTTGATGTCGATAACCTGCTCTTCGGCACGGTTGACACCTGGCTGATCTGGAAGCTGACCGGTGGCCGGGTTCACGCCACGGACTTTACCAATGCATCGCGAACCATGCTCTTCAATATCCGCGAAAAGCGGTGGGACAGGGAGCTGCTCGATCTGTTTGGCGTGCCGGAATCAATGCTGCCGGAGGTACGAAACTCAATGGATGATTTCGGTCGGGTAACGGCGCTTGAGGAGCTTTACGATGTTCCGATTACGGCGGTTGCGGGCGATCAGCAGGCAGCCCTTTTCGGGCAGTGCTGTTTTGAAGCCGGCACCATCAAGAATACCTATGGCACCGGGTGCTTTATGGTGATGAATACGGGCGATACGGTTATTTCGTCGAAGCATGGTTTATTGACAACGCTGGCCATCAATGGCTCGGGCCGTCCCTGTTACGCGCTTGAGGGATCGGTCTTTATGGGTGGGGCGGTGATCCAGTGGCTGCGCGATGAGCTGAAGCTTATTCAACATGCCGGAGAGAGTGAAGCCGTGGCGAGGGAGGCTGGCAGCAATGGCGGAGTCTATCTGGTTCCAGGCTTTGTTGGTCTCGGGGCGCCGCACTGGCAGATGGAGGCGCGGGGCACCATTGTTGGGCTGACGAGAGGCTCGAACCGGAATCACATTGTGCGAGCAGCCGTTGAATCGATTGCCTACCAATCCTTTGATCTCTTTCAAGCCATTGTGGCCGACACAGGCCTTGCTCCGAAAGCCCTGTTGGTGGATGGCGGCGCGGTCAGTAACGCCTTTCTCATGCAGTTTCAGGCCGATCTGCTCAATGTGCCGATCCAGAAACCGTTCAATATTGAGTCCACCTCCCTCGGCATAGCCTCGCTTGCCGGAATGCATTGCGGAATATGGCGATCGGGCGATGAGCTGCTGGCCCGCCAACGGGTTGAAAGAACCTTTCTGCCTGCAATGGAGCCCGATACCAGAAAAGTGCTGCTTGACGGATGGCAGAAAGCGCTCCGCCAAACGTTGGCACCCTAGTCTTCTCTTCACCTTAACATGATAATCCATGACACACCAGAGTGAAGCTCATACCGGCACCGAAAGAACCGTGATCTGCCCCATCTGCGCTCAGCCTTTTACCTGTGCCCTCTCATCAACCTGCTGGTGCTCTACCCGGAAAGTTCCGCCCGAAGTGCGCGACTATCTTGCCGAGCGTTACAAAAGCTGTGTCTGTAGCACCTGCCTTGACCGGTTGATCGAGAAAGGGGTTAGCGATTCGGATGTAAAATGACAAGAGCTGAGAGATGAAGGGGAGTTTGCTTCATCTCTCAGTGTCTGGGGAAGGGTTGTCAGCTTTGCTGGTAGGTGTGCACGCTGTTCTGTGCTGAGGGGAGATAGTTGACTCCGAACCAGCAGACGAGCAGCACCACAAATGCCAGGGCCAGATACCACTGGAGTTTGCGGTTTTCAATCTTGTAGCGGAATGCATGCAGGTAGCCGAGATAGGCCAGCCAGGAGAGGAAGGCCCAGGTCTCTTTTGGATCCCATGTCCAGTAGTGTCCCCATGCCTCTTTTGCCCAGAGTGCACCAAAGATGAGTCCAAAGGTCAGAAAAACAAAGCCCAGCAGCGCCAGGTAGTGTGAAACCGATGCACCGTTCTCATTCTTTTTGGAGCGCAACTCAAGGTAAACGTTGTGCAGTGCCGTCAAAGAAGATGCGGCAAGCAGCACATAACCAACAAGATAGACAACCACGTGCGGAATGAACCAGGGGCTTTGCAGTGCCGGCATGAGGGTTTTGTCAAAGACGTCCGGATGGAGCATGTTGATGCCGAGGAAAAAAGCGGCAAGCGCCATACAGTAGTATTTCAGCCACCGGATCTCCCAGCGCGACTCCACCAGAAAGCCTACAAGAGGAATAAGTGCTGCATACCAGAGCCGTGTTTCGCCAAGGGTTCTGAGCGGTGGGCGGCCCAACGCGCTCCAGTAGATGGCAATAAAGCCCGCCATGACCGCTGAACCACCAAGCGTCATTACAACGGCTGGCAGTTTCAGTGCGGGAGTGCGGAGCGCAAACAAGTGCAGCAGCGAACCGGTTGCCCAGCAGGCAATGGCCACGATGGCCGCTGTGTTAAAATCAAGTATCATGATGCAACCTTTGAACGTTTAATACCATTCCAGAAAAACAGAATGTTCCCTGCCATGATCATGAAAAAGCCAAGATAGACGGCCGGAAGCCAGGGGTCATGGATCACCTCCACCAAACTAAGCTTCGACCACCGTCCGGCCTTTTCATCATAACCCATCTGATAGAGCTTCCACCCCATAAAACTGACCGGCTTGTTGACCTCAAGATTTGCCATGGTGTCATTACCCTTTCCGTCCTGAACCGTTACGGCCGAACGGAACGACTTTGGTGTACCCGGCACCATGATCAGGTAGAGGTTACCCAGGTCAGCCGCATCGGGCTTGATTTTGGGACCGCCGGTGCTGATCCAGACTTCGCGAGGAGCTGCGGCCGTGGTGATTCGGACTTTAGCATAAGGCACGCCGGTTGAGCGATCAGCCGCTACGGGCACACCATCGGTTCCGGGCGTAGCGTAAGGGATATAGTCGAGCACCAGAACCTCAATACCCTTCCATGTGGCCGTTGTGCCCTTTTGAACCTCAATGATTGCCTGCGCACGGTTCATCAGAAGCTTGTCGCTGTGTGGATCATAGAGCAGCAACTGGGGAGGGTACTCTTCAAGCGAAAAGTCATGCAGAAAAATCGAAAAGGGCAACGGCTGGGGAGTGTCGCTCTGCATGGTGTAGCCAAAGTTGTTTGCCTTACCGATCTCAATTGGGACTATCAGGCGCTGCAGGTCGGAACTGCCAAAAATGGCACATGAAAGCGCGATCCAGAACCCTGCATGAAAGAGGATGAACTGTAAATTCTGCACTTTGAAGGGGATAAGCCGCCATGAAAGCGAGAGGCCGAGATTGCCGAGAAAGAGCAGCACCGAAAGCGCAAACGGCCAGCTTGAGAATATCTGGTTCAGGCCGAACTGGGCGGAGAGTGAGCCGGCTGCGGCCGCTTCCTGTGGCACAATACCTCCGACGAGGGAGAGCACGGCAATGGCAAAGATCAAACAGAGCCCAAGCGGAATTCCCCCGAGCCATTTGACAAGGGGATTGTTTCTGAACGCGAGCCCTGCGCCGAGGGTCATAACCGCAAACAGCGTGAGTGCTATTGCGTTAAAGGGCAAGCGGGGCAGTGTAATGCCGCTCCCTGAAGCGGCATACTGAATGGCAAAACCTGCAATGAGTGCAACTGCCGCAAAGAGAATGGATTCCTTAAAATCCCAAGGGGCCTGAAACCAGCGACGCCGGACAACCACCATAATGCTACTGAATAAACTTTATTATTAAATATATCACCGACCGGGACTCTTCACTTGTTTTTATTTACACTGTGCAACCATTCACAATGGTGAATAGCAATGAAAAGTTCTCTACGATAAGTTTACACCATTTGTTGCAGATGCACATGCGATGTCGTTGATCGATATTGCTAGAAGGTTGTTCCTGCTGGACATAACAAGAAAACGAAGGAGATGTTCTCAGTCAGGATACACACAAACACACATGGATTACGTGCAAGTTCTTCTGTGCAGGAGAGGACAAAAGATTTTGTTTTGCAGCACACAAATATAAGAGAGGAAAGAGAGTTTAACAAATAACCATGGTGACCTTTTTTTGTATGCGGATCGTTACGGCTTTCCAGCATAAAAGCCCGAACTCTTCTGCCGGAAAGGTTACAGGGTTTCAGGGATAGAGAAGAAGGGTTTTGTGGTTATTTGTAATGATGAATGCACTAGTAAAATTAGTGTAATTTTAGTATTCCTGTTTTGATTGCCCGGCGATGAAATGCACGGTTTAAAAAATTGTTCGCTGGTATTTTTCCCTTATACCCTGGTTTTTTTCTTGTTTTGATGTGTTGTTGGTGTGTAAAGCGCGAGTATAAGGTGCTTTTCTGTTTTTTTTAGTTGGAGAAAAGTATTCACAATCGTTATACTACCTTAACGTTAAAGATGAAACTCCCTGAAACGGCTTGGGTTTGTGGCGGTTTTCTGACTGAGTAACAGGTGTTGAATTGTAGGTCAGAGTTCAGGCATTTGTTTTCATGATTTTTTGGCGTTTACACTCCCCGGATTGTGTTTTTTTTGTCAAAAAAAATGGGAGTTGTTTTTTTTTGACAAAATTTTATACCATATTTACAGTAGACTTAGTAGGTATATAGTGATCTTTCGCTGTTCGTTAGCGCGTAGTGATTGACCATACTCCACGTACGCTCTGCATTGTTTTGTTGGCTTTTTTTGGGGAAAATTTGGCGGCTGTTAACGCATTACTGTCTTTCACTCCGCATTCCCGCATAGATCAAGATTTTATTTTCATATCTGCCAGCTTGGCTGCTACTACATCCAGGTTGTGGCGCATCGGAAAAAGGTGCCTTATAGTGTTTTGCCTTTGATTGTGTGTTGTTTGCATGGTTTGTATCACGCACAGAAAACCATCTGGGTCGCATGATATGAGCTCAGCAGTGACCAGTCAGGCAAGGCAAGTTGCCGCTGAACATGCCTTATTATGGTATCTAACTGTGCGGCAGGATTCAGGTCTGTATTGAGCTCTTGATAGTTTTGTTGTGTGTGTGGAAGGTGAGCTTGCAAGCAGGGAGGCGTGTTATTCAACAGTTTTTTTCTTTGTTGTTAGCATCCTTTTTAAGCTCTCCATCACTTGACAATGGGGTAATTCTATACATTAAAGCTGGTTTTATTTTTAAAAAGACTCACTGAAAGAAAAAACAATCTGCTATGCCGGATGACAGAGAGCTCGAAAGAGCGCAACAGGAAGAGAGGGAGTACCAGGACGGTGGCCAGGAGATCTCCAGTGACCGCAGGAAGTTTCTCGAGCGTGTGGGATGGGGAGGCCTTGTCGGGTTTCTCGCTCTGAACTCGCTGGCCTTTTTGAGGTTCTTTTACCCTCGGGTACTTTTTGAACCAGCATCACAATTCAAGGTTGGATTTCCGGCCGACTATCCGCCGGGTCAGGTTAATTCCCAGTACCAGAGGGAGTTTGGTACCTGGATTATCCGCCTCCCGGATGGCAGTTTTTTTGCCATGGAGTCCAAATGCACTCATCTTGGCTGTACGCCAAGCTGGATGGAGTCGCAGAAAAAATTCAAGTGCCCCTGTCATGGTAGTGGTTACTACATTTCAGGCCTGAATTTTGAAGGACCGGCACCAAGGCCGATGGATCGTTTTAAAATAAGTATTGCCGAAGATGGTCAGTTGCAGGTGGACAAGACGATCAAGTACCCAGGTGTTCCGGGCAAGGAGTCAAATGAGGTCTATCCTCAGAGTTTATTGAGAGTGTAATGGTTAACAGGGATAACTGAAATCTTATGAATATGGATAGCGAAGAAACAATCATAACGATTGCGGAGCCCTCCCGGAAGAGGAGAGGCGACGGGCCTCGCAAAAGTGCGGCGGCAAGAGTCATCTCGGAGCTTTGTACAGGATGCAGGATTTGTGTGCAGACATGCCCGTCCAATTCTATCACGATCGTCGAATCGGAGCTGAACTATAATGGTATAGCCGAGGTCGATGAAAGCTGTACCGGATGCCATATCTGTGCCATTGATTGCCCGTGGGATGGAGTGGAAATGGTGAATCCCGATGGCTCACGCAAGGGCCCGGCGGAGTATGACAGGCAGTTAAAGAGACTGCGCGGGTACCAGTAAACTGTTTAGTAAAAAAATGAACCGGTAATTATGAAAAGCCTAACTGACAAGGTCAAAAAAAATCTTATCTGGAAATCCATTTTCCGAAGAGATTACCGCAATACCGTACGAGACAGGGCCATGGCAATTTTCGGCAACGTCTTCCTGCATCTGCACCCTGTGCAGGTTCGCGAAAGTGCCGTGAAGCTTCGCTATACCTGGGGAATGGGAGGCATTACCTTTTTTGCCTTTATTATTCTTGTTATCACCGGTGTTGTGCTGATGTTT
>CAIMCD010000023.1 GCA_903839405.1 uncultured Chlorobiaceae bacterium | reverse complement strand
TATGCAAACGCAGAAACATGAGTTATCCACTCGCTCACCATTGGACTCCCCTATTGTCATCTCGACCTTCAGGAGAGATCTCAAGTTTCAGCCAAGCGCAATCGCATTCAACCTCCTCTCTCACCCGTAAAGACACGCCTTCAGACAAGCCCCCTGTACCCACCCGTTAATGGTTAAAGGGATAAATAGTTAAAAAGCCCGGACAGGCCTAACCCGCCACTCGCCGTACTTGCTGGCGTAGCTCTGGTCCCCACTGCCGAAATTCAGGGTCTGTGCGGTAGTTGCATCGTACTCCGTAGAACTCCAGTAGTTGACATCCGCAAAACCGCCAACAGCACTACGGTTGATATAGAGCTGGTTCAACTCCTCCTTGCTCGGTAAACGCCAGTCGCTATAGCCATTTTCCCGCAGATCACTGCACGCTTTTTTTGCCGCTTCCCAACTATATTTATCACCTCCCGGCAGATCAGCTTCAGCGGCTATCACTCCGTGCTGACCGGTAGCGTCGATAAATGCAACTTTACCACCACCATAGTTGTCGCCGATTTTAAGCTTTGGAACTGCTGACAGCACTTTCGACTGCGATGATGGCGAAGCTGTCGGTAATGAAGGTTTTGAAGAAGAAATTCTGGACGTAATGTCACTCTGTAGATCCAGAAATGACTGGTGAGAACTATTGTTTCCCCAGTCAGAAAGATCAGGCGCCTGAATAAGTTTAAATCCAAGGGGTAGTTCAACACGATCAAGACAAATCGGAACGAGAACACCCTTTTCTTTTGCTACCAGAGCTTCCTCAATAACCGATTCGGAGACTATTGAATGCTTGCTCCAAACAACAAGCACGCATTGCGAGTCGCCAAGAGCTTTTGCTATATAAATGTGCCATCGTTCACCAGCAGGAATTTTCTTATCCCAGAAAACACTCCAGCCAATTTTTTCAAGCTCATCAACAATCGGCGCTACCCGTTCTTTGTCTTCGTGAGCATAGCTTATAAAAATATCGGCCATAAATCACCGGTTGACGGTTTTAGCGTAACTCTCCTTTATTCTCCGGCAATATAGCCATTTACCTCCTTTTCCACGCACTGTAATAAACGAACATCTTTGCAGGTTATCATTTCATTGCTCGTATCAGCATTACCGTTTTAATGCTTTGTTCTTCCATTGTATCCGCCGTAACCTCTTGATAAAAGTGAGTTTATCAAGCCGGGTATTTGGTTTGGCCAGCCTTAACCACCATGGAGAGAGGTGCTTGCGCAGCATGGTACACCGCAAGGAATAGGTATTATAATGCTTCATTAACCCGAGGTAGGAGTTAATGCTGCTCCTCATGCAGCATAGGATACCACCAGCGGCGCGGCGCTCTCTGGCGGTCAGAGATTCTTCTCCACAGTGCACTGAACATGGAATTGATGCGTTATGTTGATTACTCCTGATGAGTTACACTCCCCTTTTACAATATCGGATAGCGCCCTCTACTTTCAAAAGCAAAAAATCATACGCAAGGGATTCTGCTGCGCACCGAAAAAAGCTGCAATTCTCCGCTTATGGTACTTTCCCTTTTTTTCTGTTTTGTTTTGCTTATTAAAGTACTCTGTGATAAAAAATCAAAAAGAATCATAGAGCTTCAAAATGTTCGACAACGATTCTTCCCTCGGTTGGGCATTGTGCAACAATAAAAAATTCGTAAGCTATCGTATTACGGATGATAGCGGGATTGCACCGACAAAACCCGCTCCAGATAAAGCGGATGATTGTTGCCCCCAGAAACCATGCACCAGAAAGAAAAAACACTTTGCAGCTCATGCGGACTCTGCTCAATCCAGGCTTGGCCGGTTGAGGAGAGTATCCAGAGCTGTGTTTTCAGGAACGGCTGGCTTGGCGAACGGGAGAAAAAACTCTTCGGACGACAGAGAAGCCTCACCGATCCGGTTGAGATGCGCTTTGGTATTACATTAGAACGGTTTACCGCGCAACTGAAGCCGCCGATGGCCGATGCGCAGTGGAGCGGCATCATTACCCGTATGGCCATCAGGGCTTTTGAAGAGGGTCTGGTTGAAGGGGTGGTGAGCTTGCACCGATCTCCTGAAAATCATTTCTTCTCGATCCCCTTTCTCGCGCGTAACCATGATGATATCTATGCCGGGAGGGGCAACAAACCGGTGCTCTCCCCGGTGCTCTGCTCCCTTGAAGAGGCATGGAAGCTCGGCATGAAAAAAATCCTGGTTATCGGAGCGGCCTGCCACCTGCATACGCTGCGGGATTTTCAGGAGCGGTTTACCTATCTGCGCGAAATGGAGATTCTGACCATCGGCATTCCCTGCATTGACAATGTCGCCCGCTCAAAATGGCCGTGGATTCTGCGGAGAATGTCACGCTCGCCTGAAACCGCCCGCCATATGGAGTTCATGCAGGATTTCAGGATTCATATCCGCCACGTGGATGGTCATGTTGAAAAAATTCCTTTTTTCAGTCTCCCGGAAGAGCTTTCCAATCCCGCTATTTTCCCGGTTGCCTGCATGAGCTGCTTTGACTATCTCAACAGCTTAGCGGACATTACCGTCGGCTACATCGGGGCCGAGCGGCGGCGGCAAGAGAAGCGGCAGTGGGTTCTGGTACGAACCGAGAGGGGAAAGAAACTGCTGGAGCTGATTGAGCCGGAACTTGAGCGCTATGAGGAATCCGGCAAGTGGGAGTGCCGCTCATTTGTCCAGAACACCACGAAACGCATTATTGAGAGCATGAAGGAAGAGAAGAGAGCGTATTCACCGAAAAGCCGAATCCCCTTCTGGCTCGGGAAACTGATGGCTCTGATGCTCGGCCTGATCGGTCCGAAAGGGATCGGGTTTGCCCACTACTCGGTTGATTTTCATCTCATCCGGCACTACTACTTTGTCAAATTCCGCTATCCCGAGCTGCTGGAACAACTGATACCGAAGCATGTAGAGGTTATCCTCAGAGAGTACGACCTTCCGCTCTAAACAAAAGTGCTTTTCAGGCAAAGAAGTCCCGTTTCCTGAAGGGTGCCACAAGAATCTTCAGCACCATTGCCGGTTTGGTAAGCCACTTTATTGCTGGCGATTGAGCTGTTGAGGCAAGGATCTTTTCACACAAGAATGCGGTAACGGTATCGACATCATCCGCCATAACATTGAAAAACCTCCTCTTTTTCAGGCTCTCCGGCGAAGTGCCGCTGACCATACCACGAAGCATGTCGGTCACCACCATGCCGGGGCTGAGGGTGCCTATCTGCACGGAACTCTGGCGAGCTTCATGGGCAAAGGAGCGGGTAAAATAGGAGAGGGCGCTTTTGGTTGTGCCGTAAATGGTCATGCCGTCAATCATAAAACCGTCGCTGCCAAGCCCTTCCATATTGAAAATCTTCCCTCCACCCTCCTGCTGCATCCGGAGGAAAGGGATAATGGTGCCATGAATAACTCCGTCCATATTGAGACGGAGCACCTCGGTGATGGCCGCCTGATCCAGCTCCCAAACAGTGCGCGACTCATGAAGCATGCCGGCATTGTTGATCCAAATATCCACACGCCCGAACTGCCTGGTTGCCTCATCATAGAGGTGGCGGATCCCCTCCGGATTGCTGACATCGGCTGCAACAGCGGCCACTTGAAGGCGATAGCGCTGAAGCTCCGCCAGAGCTTTCCCTGTAGCTTCCTGCGAGCGCCCGTTCACGACAACATTGCACCCCCTCTCCAAAAAGCGGCACGCAAGTCCAAACCCTATGCCCCTCGTACTGCCGGTAATAACAACGGTTTTTGTCACTGCTTGTGGTGGTTGGCTTCTCATTTTCATATCCGGAGTGCGTGTTTGGTAACCATGCCGAGCTTCACGCTACAAGCGCCGAAGCAATAAGATAAAATTTATTATTTTGCCTCCACTTGTACTTTCTTTAACAACCAGCAGCCCATATGTCCAAAAATAAAGAGTTACTCTGGCAAAGCCGTTTTTCACTCCCGTTTGACCGCGATGCACTCCATTACTCCTCATCGGTTCATGTCGATAAAAAGCTCTACCATGAAGATATCAAGGGCTCGATTGCCCATGTGACCATGCTGGCCGAAGAGGGTATTGTGAGCCGGGATGAGGCTGAGCAGATTATTACGGGGCTGGGAGAAATAGAGGAGGAGCTGACCAGCGGTGCGCTGCTGCCGCACTGGGAAGACGAGGATATCCATACGGTTATTGAGAACCGGCTCAAGGAAAAAATCGGAGCCACGGCCGGCAAACTCCATTCCGGAAGGAGCCGCAACGATCAGGTTGCAACCGATACCCGGCTCTATATGCGCGGCCAGATCAATGAGCTGCAGGAAGCCCTCCACGCTCTCTTGACGGTGCTTGTGGAAAAAGCCGAAACCAACTGCGAGACCATCATTTTCGGCTATACACACCTGCAACGTGCCCAGCCGATCTCTGCCGGCCACTACTACATGGCTTATTTCAACATGTTCAACCGTGACCGCCAGCGTCTTGCTGACCTTCTTAAACGGGTCAACATCTCCCCGCTCGGAGCCGCAGCCTTTGCCGGCAGCACCCTGCCACTCAACCCACAGCGGAGCGCCGAGCTGCTTGGCTTTGAGGATCTTTTCTCCAACAGCATTGATGCCGTGAGTGACCGCGATATTGTGATTGAGTTCATCTCCGCCTGCTCGATGATTATGATGCACCTGTCGCGATTTGCCGAGGACTTGATTCTCTGGAGCTCATATGAGTTCGGCTATTTGGAAATCAGCGATGCCTTTGCCACCGGCTCTTCACTCATGCCGCAAAAAAAGAATGCCGATATTGCCGAGCTGGTCAGAGGAAAGACCGGCAGGGTTTACGGCAATCTGATGGCCATGCTCACCATCATGAAAGGCCTACCGCTCTCCTACAACCGGGATATGCAGGAAGACAAGCAGCCGCTCTTTGACAGCGCTGAAACAGCGGTGAGCAGTGTCAGGATATTCGGTAAACTGCTTGAAAACACCTCGCTTAAAAAGGAACGGCTGGCGAAACTGACGGCTGAAGATCTCAGTCTTGCTACCGAGATTGCGGAATATCTGGTACGCAAGCAGATTCCCTTCCGCGATGCACACCGCATTACCGGAAAAATTGTGACCTGGAGCCTCACCTCCGGCGTTACCCTGCCAAATATTCCCGTTGAAACATTCAGGGAGTTTTCGGAGGCCATTGAGCCGGATATCTACGACTGCCTTAAAGCTGACGTAAGCGTGAAATCGAAAAAAACCCACGGAAGCTGTTCATTCGATTCGGTTGCCCTGCAGATCCGAGAGGCAAAAAAAACGCTCTGAAACAACGAAGGCGGAGCCCCTGAACTCCGCCTTTTTTTTCTTGCACCACATCCTCGCCCTCTGATCCCTCGTTTGTCATCCCAACCAAAGGGAGGAATCTCTTGTCAATCGCCCTTCCCTGTCAATTGAGCGACGGCATGGTACGAATAACGGTTTGCCGCTTCACCCGTTTAAGCTCCGCCAGGTCAGAGACCACCGCCGCTGACTGGTTAAGCAGGATATCCTTCTCCTTGTTCGTGCTTTTGACCGAATCCGGCTCCTGAACCCACTGCTTCTCGATCTTTTTGATGCTCTCAATCTCCCCCTTGAAAGATGAGTCCTGCAATGAGACCGCCTTACGCTTGCGGATCTGGTTCAGGGTATTCAGATCCTGAAGATAGCGCTGATAAACATGGCTCTTCATTGAGCGCTCCTGCTGTTTTTGGCGAAGCACCGCAAGCTCCTCCGGCGTGAGATCGGCCGTCGGACGATAAAACGCACGGGTAACGGTGCTCCATGGCAGACTGCTGGTATAGGTATCCTCGCCAATCGAGGAGGTATCGATCATCGATGGCATCACAATATCAGGCACCACCCCCTTGTGCTGGGTACTGCCTCCGGAAATCCGGTAAAACTTTGCAATGGTCAGCTTTATTTGTCCGAGTTCAGGTTTCTTACCAAAAAAGCTGAAGGGTCTTGTCAATTTGATCAAACTTTGAACCGTACCTTTTCCGAAGGTTCTCTCACCAATAATAACGCCGCGTCCGTAATCCTGGATTGCTGCCGCAAAAATCTCGGAAGCCGATGCGCTGTAACGGTTCACCAGCACAGCCAGGGGGCCGCTGTAGAGTACCTTGCGGTCTTCATCCCTGAGCACCATTTTGCCGCCCGCTGAATTGCTGATCTGC
Organism: uncultured Chlorobiaceae bacterium; assembly: GCA_903839405.1. Taxonomy (GTDB): domain Bacteria; phylum Bacteroidota; class Chlorobiia; order Chlorobiales; family Chlorobiaceae; genus Chlorobium. The sequence goes on along the minus strand of CAIMCD010000023.1, from coordinate 51,173 downwards.
ACCACCGGACCGCTTGGAATAAAGAGTCCGGTAACGTTCACCGACTCTTCAAGTGAGCCGCCGCCATTGTCGCGCAGATCAATAACAATACCATCAAGATGCTCGAGGTTCAGTTCATTGAGGATACGAGAAACATCACGACTGGTGCTGTTGTAATTGCCGTTTTTCTGTTGCTGCCCTTCAAAATCCAGATAAAATGAGGGAATGGTAATAACCCCGATTTTCTGACCATTGACCTGAATAATAGTTTTCTTGGCTGCCTGCTCATCAAGGTCAACCTTGTCACGCACAATCTTGACAATTTTTGCCGGCCCGCGGCCACCCTGGCTTGCAGGAAAAATTTTCAGCCGAACAACGGTGCCTTTTTTACCCCGGATGAGTTTAACCACGTCATTAATCCTCCAACCGGTAACATCAACAATCTCAAGGGTTTCACCCTGACCAACCCCGATAATTTTATCACCTTTTTTCAGGATATTGCTTTTAAATGCCGGGCCTCCCGGAATAACCTCATTGATAACGGTATACTCGCTTTCGGTCTGGAGTTTTGCGCCGATCCCCTCAAGCGAACGACTCATATCGATCTGGAAGTTTTCAAACTCGTCCGGCGAAAAATAGCTGGTATGGGGATCAAAGGAGGTTGTTACCGCATAAGTATATGCCTGAAAAGCATCTTCCGGCTTCTGGCGATTCAAGAGGTTGAGACGGCTTGTAAAGCTTTTTGCCAAGGTTTTGCGGATGGTCAGCGCACTCTCACCGGAATATTTCAGGTTAAGCCACTGGTATTTCAGCTCTTTGCGCCACAAATCGGTCAACAGCCGCCTGTCGGCCGGCCATGGATCGGCCTTGCGATCAAGATCAAGGGTTTCAGGCGTTGAAAAGTTAAAGTGCACCGTATCGGCCGATGCCTTCATAAATCGCATTTTCTCTTTTGCCCGGCGGAGAAAAAAGTTGTAGACCGCAAATCCTGAAGTTGCCTTGCCGGCAAGAAACTCGTCATCAAGACGGGTTCCATAACTCTTTTTGAGACTCTCTACCTCGCTTGCCACAAAATAGCTTCTACCTCCATCAAGATTATCGATATAACGCTGCAAAATCTGCTGAGAGAGGGAGTCGTTGACAGCTACCTTCCGGTAGTGGTTCTGCAAAAGATATTGGCTGATATACTTGCCCGCTTCCTCCTCGGCTGGTGTCGGTCGTAGGGTAACCACAGCCGGAGCTGCCGTTATGCTGTTTTCTGCAATAAGGGGGGAAGAGCTCCCCAAGGCAACAATAATAACAAACAGACTCTTTCTAAGCATTTTCAGGTTTAACAATTCTAAAGGTTTACAGCGGGCAATGTTGCTGTTCTTGAATGAGAAAACTAATATATTATATTATCCAGCACTTGATAAAATTGTAACACATTTGTATCCGGTACGGCAAAAATTCGGGCTTATTATAATAATAAAGGGAGAACTTTTCAATGCAAAACAAAACAATCAGTTATAAAGAACTCGGGCTCTGTAACAGCCGGGAGCTCTTTAGCAAGGCTGTAACAGGAGGGTATGCTATTCCGGCATACAATTTCAACAATCTTGAGCAGATGCAGGCCATCATCATGGCATGTGCTGAAACCAAATCCCCGGTTATTCTCCAGGTTTCAAAAGGAGCAAGAAGCTATGCCAACGAAACCCTGCTCCGCTTCCTTGCCCAGGGTGCTGTGGCCTATGCGGCTGAACTCGGCTCCCCAATTCCTATTGTGCTTCATCTTGACCACGGCGACAGTTTTGAACTCTGCAAGGATTGTATTGAATCCGGATTTTCTTCAGTCATGATCGACGGTTCCCATCTCTCTTATGAGGATAACATCGCTCTGACCAAAAAAGTTGTGGAATATGCACATCAATATGATGTTACCGTTGAGGGCGAACTCGGTGTGCTGGCCGGTATTGAGGACGAGGTCTCGGCGGCTCACCATACCTACACCCAGCCTGAAGAGGTCGAGGATTTTGTTGCAAAAACCGGGGTTGACAGCCTCGCCATCTCCATCGGCACCTCACACGGCGCCTTCAAGTTCAAACCAGGTGAAGATCCAAAAATCCGCCTCGATATCCTTACCGAAATCGAACGCCGTATTCCCGGATTTCCAATCGTGCTGCACGGTTCCTCTTCCGTTCCGCAGGATCTGGTTAAAACCATCAATGAGCATGGTGGCAGACTGAAAGATGCAATCGGTATCAGTGAAGACCAGCTTCGCCTTGCCGCCAAATCGGCCGTATGCAAAATCAATATCGATTCAGACGGACGCCTTGCCATGACTGCCGCAATCCGCAAGGTGCTGGATGAAAAGCCCGAAGAGTTCGATCCCAGAAAATATCTCGGCCCAGCCCGCGATGCGCTCAAAAAGCTCTACATCCACAAGATTATCAACGTTCTCGGCTCCAACGGGAAGGCTTGAAACGAAAAAAGGCGCTCTCACTGGGCGCCTTTTTTTTATCCGGAGAAAATTATTCCCAGCAAAGAAAGCGGATTGCCGTATAGGCCAAGAGACCACTGCCGGTTTCGAGCGCACCCTCTTCAGGATTAAAGGTTGGAGAGTGGAGGGTGTTGCTTTTATCCTGTTCCGCCACTCCCGTACCGATCTGCCAGAAACTCCCCGGAACCTCCTGCAGATAGTAGGCAAAATCCTCCGCCGTCATGATTGGTTCACTCTGAAGTACCTTATCGCTGCCCAGATACTCCGTACAGGCAACCCTTGCCTGCTCGGTCACAACCGGATCGTTATAGAGCACAGGATAGCCTTTGCGGATCTCAAGCTCAGCCTTAACACCAAGCCCTTCGGCAACATGCGTAACCGTCTGGCGCAGCTTCTCCTGAAGCAGAAAGCGCACATCCTCATTCATGGTTCTCATCGTGCCGGACATGGTCACCTGACGCGGAATAACATTGGGCGCATTGCCGCCGTGAATGGAAGCAATGGAGATCACCGCCGGCTCATGCGGAGGGGTCACCCGGCTGACCAGATGTTGCACGGCGGTAATGATGTGGGCGGACGCCAGCACCGGATCAGCCGCCTTGTGCGGCGCCGAAGCGTGCCCACCCTGGCCGGTTACGGTGCAGTAGAGTTCATCCGCCGCCGCCATAAAGCTCCCCTTGCAGAGAGCAACACTGCCGGTTGGCACATTGGGAAAGCAGTGCTGGCCAATAATGGCCAGCGGTTTGAACCGCCTGAAAAGGCCGCCATCAAGTAACGGTTTTGCTCCGCCCGGAGCCTTCTCCTCGGCTGGCTGAAAAATCAGCAGTACGTCACCATTAAGCTCACCTCTCATCCCCGAAAGGATTTTAGCCGCACCGAGCAGCATGGCCGTATGCATGTCATGGCCACAGGCATGCATCTTTCCGGCTTCAAGGGAACAGAAACCGTGGCTATTCTCTTCGGTCAAGGGCAGGGCATCAATATCAGCCCGCAGGGCAACAAGCTCACCCCTGTTTGAGCGGCCCTCTCCACGGATCAGGGCAACCACCCCGGTTTCAAGCAGTGAGGGCTCAGGGGTAATACCAAGAGCAAGAAGATACTCCTTGACGAGGGCGGTTGTACGAACCTCCTCATAGGAGAGTTCCGGATGAGCATGAATATCCCTTCTGAGAGAGACCACTTCCGGAAAAATCTCTCTCGCTCGCGCCCTGATTTGCTCGGCAAGAGTGGTAGAGTGTGCTGTTGTCATAAAAAATAGTATCGATTAAACCCGAAAACCCTCCAGAAACAAAGAGGTTACTCCCGCCGGACCAGTTCAGCGAAGGGCGGGATACGCTAGTAATGATATAGTAAAAAAGAGTTTACTGAAATACAAAGTCTCAGGCGGCAATTGAAAGGAACACTACACCGTCGTTGACGCTACTCTCGGCACCATACTCCACTCTCGCAACCCTATCCATAAAATACACATTCAAACCCATCATAACAGCTTTTCCCCTCACTTTCAGCCGCCGGCTTAGCCTTCCATGCAACGGCCGCAGCAATCCAGCCACACAACCGTTTGTCTTCCATCCCCCTATTATTTTTTCCTTTTGTAATTCTACTCCGATTCTTAAAGTTCTTTGCACAAAAGAAGCAAGAGTGAAAAGGATCATTTTGAATCACTGAATGGGAGATGTGGTTTTGGTCTTGATGAGCAAGGTCTCCTCTGCCAATTATCAACTTTCAACTGCCAGCCAGCTTGACCATGCCGAAGCCCTGGGCGTTTTTTTCTCCAAAGCCGCATTCGTAGCCGATTTCAATAAGCTCACGGGGGGCTTTCAGCCGGAAAGGGGCGAGGGTTCCCTTGATTTTTGTTTCGTCACTTCTCCCCTCTTTGAGCGTTATCAGTTTTTGAACCTTTCCCTGCATCCGTTCCACATAGGGTTGGTCGATGGCAAAACCAAACTCCTCATCGCTGCAGCGAAACAAGCGCCCATGCAGCACCTGATATTTCCGGCAGAGGTTTTCCAGCACTACCCGTGCAAATTCCGGGTCACCAGGAAAGAGAAACTGCGGATAGTGCCGCTCTTCCCTTTTTGTGGTGCAGACAAGGGGCGAGAGCATGATGAACTCCATATCGCCGGTAAGCTCCGGTGCATCAAGCTTGCGCACCGTCTCGACCCTGAACCGTTCCTTGCCTATCCAAACGTAAGGATCCTGCAGAAGCCCGATCACCAGATGCTCAATAAACTCCGACTTCATCGACGAAATCGTAAAATGGAGCAGGCTTTCGGAGGTGCTCATGGTTCCGTTCTCATGCATCACCCACTTGCGCCGGTTTCCGGGGTAGAGCGGAGAGAAGGTAAAGAGCTTGAAGGCCCTGTTCGCCAGCCGATACCCCTGCTCATGCAACCGCTCTGCATACTCGCTTGAGCTTTTATCAACAATATTATAGATCAGTGAGGATACAAGGTATGAATTATTGATCGGCAGCGTCACCGTCCGCTTCCGGTGACTCAGTTCAAGGTTTATGCGCATGCTTATATCAACTCTATTAAATGTCTTTTCAATCCGTTGTTAAATTCTGTTGTTGCTTTCCCATAGTTGTCTGTGGTTGTGTTTTTATGATGCTTGTAAGGAAGAAATAAAATCCAACCATCATATGTGCCTGTTACATTCCTTGTTACACTTAAAAAGTACTGCTTTGCATGACGCTCTTTATGCCACAGAAGAACATCACTTTGAACAATAGGTGCAGCAATAAACGCCCGTTTATCATAGGTATGGGCATTTTCAAGCTTTCGCTTTTCTTTAATATAAGCTGTACCGATTACTTCAAGAGATTTCTCCCATGAAACTTGATGATCTGTAGTCTTGAATAGTTTGGATTTTTCAGAAAACGCTGTATATCCACAGGGTAAACCACTATTGAGTTTTCTTAAAATTGATTTTGGATCAGAATGTAATTTAACGTTTGAGTCATCGCATGATAATATCTTGAAAGATCCAAAACCATTACGACCTCTTGCACCTAATCCGCCGAAAAAAGAAATAAGTTCAAAGGGGATAACAAAATCATTTTCAGGTGAGATAAGCTTGTGATATCGAAAAGTAACACTGAATTGACTCCCAACCTTAAAATACTCACGTTGATGGGCACCATAAGCAAGATAGGTAAACAATTGCGCGCGAATGGTTCGTTCAGGGTCATTCAGGGTTGGCGAAGGAGTATCAATTTTTTTTTCAGAAAGTCCTTGATTAATAGGAAGAGTATGAGGTCTCACATCAATACTTATTCGACTACGAGTTGCATGTTCACCACCACAACCAAAAACACTGGATTCTTTCGCATGCAATTCTGTAATCGATAAATCACCATGCATAGCTCTCCACCAAAACCGTAACGCACCCTTGATTGATGATGGTCTTAACTCTGGTGATTTTCCGTCAGCTCCAGCAAGAAACATCGGAGTGATGATTTCGCAATTAAAAGTAACTGAATTCATAACTCTGCAATTTTTTTCATACAACCATATCCAACAGCGGTTTTTGCTCCGATGCCTCGTTTAGTCAAGGCTTCAATGAGCTGAGACTTCGCAATGTCAAAAATCTTTTGTCCAATAAATATTCCTTTGCTGATTAATCTATTATCCTCTTTCTTAATGCCAAGCACGAAGCGAAATAACGTATTCTCAACTGTAAGAAAATTGATAGGTACTGGAGACAGATAATCCGCAGGAGGAACTGGATTACCGTCTACCTGTTTATCCATGTAATAATCACCATAATGAGGGTTCATAATATCGACCTTAATATTCGGCATTGAAAGCGGGTAAACATCAAAGAAAAAAACTTTCCCTTGTCGGTCCTCATTGTAATAAGAGCTTTCTCCCTCAAATTTATTAGGGCAACCAAAAATATCACAGAAGTCTACGTCCTTAATCGCCTGCATTTCACTATCAAACAACTCTGTAATCACCCAACTGCGAACCACACCTTTCACCGCACTCGCCGGGATGTAGGGAATCCCGTAAATGTGATGCAACGTCATAGATGTTTCATATACTGACTCATTGCCGAGTCCAACACATAAACGCCAATCAATCTTTGCATCAAAATATTTAATATCAAGATTCATCGCCTTGACACTATTTGTTTGACGTGCGACTATTTCGTTAAAATAGATATTGCCAAAAAATGCAATTGGTTCATACTCAACATTATTCCTGTTTGCTTTGTAAAAGCTGAATTTAGTGCCCTCAAATCGGGCAGCCTTGTTCAGCTTGAGGGAAAAATTGTCGATAAGAACTCCAGCGACTTCCGAAGCAGAATCCAATGCCTGCCGCGAATCATACGGCAAATATGTGTGCTGAGAAACCGTACACTTGTTGATGCAGTCTGCCGTAGCCATATGACTTTCCGATTTTTGGTCACAGCTTCTTGATGAGACTTCAACTCCAAACTGCTGACCCACTTGGCGGATTTGTTCGTGCCAGTCTTTTTTTTCTGATTTAGCCATGTTTTTTGGAATTATTGTCTGTAGTCAATCCTTCAGCGTAACGGCTCAGCCAGCCTAAAAAAGAAATTACCTCTATGGTTAAAGATCTGGTCCGAGAGGAACCAAGCTTTGTCCGGAAGTTCTCAACTATTTCTCCCTGTGCAAGGTCTGGTTCCAAAGTAACAAGCAATCCGCTGAGGTGCATGAAGAGCATGCGGTAATGCTCCATATCTTTTTTTTGTCTCTCAATAAACACAAGGCTTGCCCCCAAACCGTTGTGACGAATCATCATTGGCAAGCTTTTCGCTGAGTTCCTATAATCCTTTCCTAACACGGCACCTTTCACAGCGCACTGCCAAGCCACCTGTTCACAGGTTTTATTATAATCAATGGCTGCTGAGACTTGGGAACTGCTCCCGGAATTTGTGGCACTCGTCAACGTGCTCGTTGATGAAAAAGACGGATGCAACCGTCGAGACGATATAGGCTGACCTTGGCATTGTTTTTGATCTGCTGGATATGACGTTATGGTACCAAAAAGTATGTCGCCAAGCTGGACACATGTAATTGTGCCATCCGTTTTTGTAACCACGCAAGGTTTTTGGTCGTGTTCAGTCTTGCTAAATGCGCTACAAATACGCTCAGGAACAACCCCACCCTTTTCATGAGGCTTGGCGTTATCGAACTTTACTCGCCATTTCTTTTTGCTATCCAGATATAGTTTCGCTGTTTGTTTCTGCAACATGAGAAGTGACCGTTTTCTTTTCAATTAATCCATCGGAAAACCTGCGCAACCAAGCAAAAAAAGCAAGGGTCTCGTTTGTAACCGCTCGATATTCGGCATTTCCCAAAAAAATCACTGCCTGGGCAAGTTGCTTAAGCTGAGGAGGCACATATCCCGTCTTTCTGAGCCATGTATCAAGCTGAGTGTACAACAGCCTGTGTTGTTTATCGTCACTAGCTTTTGCAAACATAAAAGCAATTGTCGCGCAAAGCCCACTAGATTTTATTCTCATGGGTATTTTCTTTACGAGTGCTTTGTATTCTTCTGCATAGGTTTCTGCGCTAGCTTGTTGAGCGCAGAAATATGCTTCTTGAGCCCTTCGGCGTTCATTGTTCAGTCGCATGCTTTCAGGCATAAAGGCATCTCCTCGTATTTATTTTACAGTCCGAACAAGTCCTTTACCCAGTGTCGCGTTACCTCCAATCTGAACAACAGGCGGCAAACAGGATTTGAAAAATTCTGTAACAAGACGAGTTTCAAATGTTGACTGGTCTTGTTCTCCTATTATCTGTCCTTCGGTAAATGGCGCTTTCTTGTCATTCTTGTGAAAAATTTGCCCGGCTAATGCAAGAGAATAAAGCACACTTTCTGCTGGTAAATATTCTTCAGTAAAAAGAGCGCCATCCTTGACAGTCCCTTTCTCGTTATCAATCTTTGTGCGTGTAATTACTTCGGTAGAAAGGTTCACGAAATCGGAAAAATCATCATTGGGCAAAATCACAAGATTGTTTTTCAACTGTTTCCGCCAGAAAGCATAAAGATCAGACTCACCCTTAGCCACACATGGAAACAGCCACTCTGCAAAACAAGCGGCAAGGTTCTCACAATAATCCTCACTTTGAATTGCTGTGAACGCATATTCTTCGAGTACAATTTTCTTACCTAACTCGCTTTTCTCCTGTGGATTGACGATCACCTTATCACTTGAAACAAGGCATTTTTCCGACGTAACTTCTGGAACAACAACATCAAGCAACGTCTTGAGACCTTTATCCAGCAACACGATGCCGTCTAGCGACATGTCACGCCTGAATTGCTCCAGGACTTTAGGACAGGTAATCCATACAAATACCCCTTTCATGGATTTCACAGGAAAAAGCAGAAGCCGTGCATCGGTAAAACCCAAAGCGCCTTGAAACTGCTTTTCATCTTCAAAATGATCGATTACCTCAGAATCATCCTCTTGTTCGTCATAACCAAAGGCAAGATGAATTTTAATTTTATCAACTTTATTGAGATCTGGTTTTGACTCAAAAGCCTCCCTCAAGCTCCCTTTTAGACTGGAACTCTCAATTTTAGGAAATGTAGTGTGCCTTTCACGTTGAATAGGAAGATCAATAACACCCAGATCGCTACCGCTACCCGCATGGAGCGGCGTTTCGCAGACAAGAAAAAAAGGTATCGCTTTTTTATACATGATTTCCGGATTTAAATAAGATATTCAAGATTTAGCTTTTGATCAGAACTTAAATAACCTTTATAAGGATTTTGTGTATCATTACTTTCATTTTTTTTATTCACATTCCAATCGACATACAAATACACCAAACATGGTTTACAGTTTTTCATAGCACTGAAACAGGGGACTATTTTTTTATTAAACCAGTCGACTAAATCATCATTATTTACCTTAATAAAACTGTATATGACAATATGATATTCCAAAGGCCATAAAGAATTGCTATTAAAACCAATTATTTGATCTTTCACTTGTCTCTCAAGCTTTTTTTTACTCAAAAAACTTTTTACTTCAATTGCAACAAATTTATTACAAGAAAGATCTTCCTGTCGAAGGATTAAATCAAGTTCACACGCATTGTATATAGAATTTCTGTTTGGCGTTTCTACAATAGGATATTTATTGCACAAAACGTCTTGATATACATAATTATTAAAATGCTTAACAAGACGATATTCCATTAAAAAACCTAACACATGTCTTGACTCAATTTCATCGACACTCAAAGTGTTTATTAATATTTTACCAAGTGCAGATAGTGTCAGTTTATTGGGCTCTCGTTCGAATAATAAAGATAAATCAGCATCTATTTCTTCATTTTTACTAATCTGAGAAGAGCCCTCAGAATTGCTAATATTCTTTATCATGCATAATGAAAAAAATTTCTCCTGAACTACCCAATCAAAATTTATAGGTAATTTCGGTATTTTAATAATTTTGTCACTTTTTTCATAAAGATACATGATATAAACATTCTTAAATAACTGACCAATTATAGTCAAATATGGAATTACACCTTTATATCCTCCTGTTATATTTAACATTATTTCTTCATTATTTATACCTAAATCAACTAATTTCTCAATCAGTTTAGGTAAACCAATATCCTGAAATTGCTGCGCATTATCAACCCTTAATCCCGTAACAACATCTACATTTGGATCAAAACTGACATTCAAAATTGTACCATCTTCTTTTTTGAACCCATTCAACGTGAATGCAATAATCTTTGCCGCCAAGCAAGAAAGAATCGTATCCGTTGCAATCAGATAAACTACCCCAGTATCTTTAATTTTAAGAATACTGGAAATTTCTGCAGACGCAGCCGTATTCAGCAATATATTATTATCAAGATTCCAGTATTTTACCTGCATATCCCAGTCAATTCCTTTCATCCACTTATGAAGAATTACATCCTCTATGTAATCGATATATACCTTAGAATCCACAGAACGATACTGACTGGCATCTTGGGTCTCCAATTTATCAAAAGCATTTTTTATACAATCATATTCCTTCCCTAAGATCATTTTGATTTCAGGCTTCAGATAATTGGTAATCAATGAAGTACCAACAGTAGCAATAACTTTTTTCATTCTCCTACTCCCAGATAAGCAATACCATATCCCTCACGGATGCTGCACAGGCTTTCATCGGCTAGCGATTTTCCATGAAATGCATTTTTTAGTTCTTCAAACCTTGACTTCACAGTTCCTTCTTTAAGCTCAAAATTATAAATACTCCCAGCAGGAACTGCCTTCCTCATAATTTTCGGCTTTCGCGCCTTTATGTCAAAGCCTCCGAGATATAGTGGTTTACCAACAACTGCGCCAAGAAAATTGAACCCGAGACCCTTGTATTCACCAGTCTCCATCCAACTCGCAATCCAACCCTTATCAAACACTGCCGGGGTAAGAAAGTAAAGTTTGAACCGGTTATTTTCTGATTTTTCTAATGATGAAATATTGATTTCAGGGATACGTTCAGCTAAATACGACACACACTTACCTTCCCCGCCTAACCTGAGAATACCGCTGCCAACCAACGGCATTTCCTCAAATTCGACAACAACCTCAAATCTGCTCTGACCATCTCGGGATGCCGGGCGCTGTAATCCTACCCTGTAAAGCTTTCCAGTATCCCCTGAAGTGCGAGTTACATCGCTCCTTCCGATACCAACTTTAGGCTCTTTGCATATATGATCGGACAATTTGATAACCTTACACAAGCTGCCATTACAAAGATAGTTTGTCAGGCCCTGCACATCAATCAACCCATTTTCTAGCGGTTCTACCTCCCCTTTATGTACGAACATACCCAGATTCTTCTCTTCAAGTGAAGAACAACCCTCAGTATCCTTGACTAATTTGAGCTTCTCAATTGAATAGCGTTTGTTTACGCGTTCATCGACCATGTCTTTAAACTGCTTATTCTTAATTTCTATAAAGTCAAGCGGAGCTGGATAGCAGAATAAATTTCCAGGCGAAATCCGATAACAAATTTTATTTATATGCAAACCACTTGTTGGGTCGTCTGGCCCACCAGCTTCAGGAAACTGGCCAATATTTTGGGCAAAATATCCTGTTCGCAATGCACCATGTATGACAGATAAAGGTGGAGGAAATATTCCATCAGCCCAAGTATCATCGCCCATGGAAAATGGCCGTCCATCTCGAAAAAACAGCGTATCGAACGCTTCAAAAATAATTGAAATCGATGATTTACTCTTGTTCATGAACCGTTTCCCGCTTAATGAAGTCGCAAATATTGAGTGCCGACAGAAATGTAGTCAGTGATTTCACATGCGTCTGTTTCCTTCCTGTGATAGAATTACAGGTAAACGCCTCATCGAAGAGCCTTTGAACATGATCTATCATGACTTCACATCTTTGATGGTATACATCATGAGTTTCTCCGGGATCGCGGTTAAGTGATCGCTTTATCAACCGGGGCAATTCAGAATACACAAGATTACTGCAGGTGATAGTACCGTTTGTGTCCACTTCAGCAAGCCCTCTAAACTCTATAGCAATAGCTTTGATAAAATTGTTTGAAATTTTTTTTGCCTGAAGTTCCCGAACGATATAATCCATATCACCTGTCAACCATGTGTCATTTTCATCTTTCCAGTTGTATCGTGTTTTTTCAATTTCGCCTGAGTGCTTAAGAACAGCAATAGCAAAAGCATCTTTACCTTCATTGATCTTTTTTGCTTCATGTTCCATTTCATGCGCCCATTTCAGAACCTCGTTGAGAGGCATTTTGTAATGCGCAATGGCAATGCCTGCTGAAAACGTGAGCTTAGCTGGATTTCCATCATAAAATTCTGCAAGTGGTTTGCTAACCAGTTCATAGTAGGCCTCTCGCAGATCTTTCATGGCTGAGAACAGATAGTTAAGGTTGATGAAACCCAGAAAGTCATCTCCACCAGCATAGATGGCTTTACCTTTTTTCATATCAAGAAATAACGCTACGCTCTGTTCGCTCCTGTCATCTGCGTCATCAATTTGACTTATTACTTTTTCGAGATATTTTCGATACGTAGAATCGTTCAGCACAGTTCCCCAGATTCCTTCCGGATCTTCATTCGATAACTTAGTAATTGCACCATCAAGATAAGCCTTAGCATATGCAGCATAAATCCCAAGTCGTTGTCCAAGCAACTGCTGGAAAATCTGAAGCTTTCCTGAGGCGCGCGCGTGAAGCTCTATTAATCGATTCGGATCGGCAATTCCATCTCCAGACCATATCCTTCCCATGCTATCCCCATCGAAAACCAGAAGAGCATAATATTTCGACATGTGATTACCGAACTCCCGTTCAATGCATTTATAGCTCTTATGTATCGTTGGTAGTTTCTCAACAAGATCGCTATATCCATTCTTTCTAAAATAAGTAGGGGTTAGGTTTTCCTCGAAGTAGAGTTGCTCATTCAGCAGGCTACTGCTGCGACCCTTTGTAAAAAAGCTGCTAAAATCTCTTCCTACCGAACTTGCTTCAATCTTGTCAAGAATATTAAGCAAGGCAATTCTTGGCGTAGACGGAAACCCATCTCCTTTTGCATAGAACCGTTTGACTAGTGAAACTGCACTTAATCCTTCACCGAAGTCTAAAAGTTGAAAATCATTCAACAACTCTGTATCCGGCAACAAAAACTTCGAGTGCATTTCTTTAAGCACCGCACCCCTACCTGACTCTGCTGGCCTATAATAGAGTGCGTTGCGCTCTCCGTCAAGTGAACATTTCCTGGCCGGAGGTTCATCGATTTGATTAAACTGGCGCGTATTCTTTGTTGCTGCAAGTCGCTTCTGAAGCTCATCATGCTTTTCTTGATATTTATCTGTCGATCCATCGAATGGCAACAAAACCCAATATACTTCGAGCAGATCCTCGATCTGTGCTGCAGCTCCAGCTGGCTTGACCTGAGCAAGTGCCTCACAATTGAATTTCTGCTTCTGTTCATTATCAAATCTGCAGATGCCGGGGATGTTACATACTCCGGCATCAACAAATCCTTTTAAGGCTAAGGAAACCCACTTTGAGCGTGCTGCCTGCTCCACGTCATTACCGAACTTTCGAGGATCTTCGGTTATGATTCTGGCAAGAAACCTGTTTGGCTTGGCTTTTAAATCAGGATCCGGAACAATAATTTTATTCTCCTGATTATGACTTTTTGCCACGGTGATTGCTGCATCGATAATTTCTCCCAAAATAGCACTCCCCGCATAAAGATCACGGGTTTTGCGTGCCTGGGCTATGAAGCTCTGGACAGGTCCGATGGTGAAGAGAAAAAGGTACTGCGTACTACTGGGCATAACGGTGGCGTTAAGGTGTAGTTCAGTATAGCAAAACACTACGGCCAGCAGCATTGAGGGGGAATCGAAACCGTAAAACCCGACAACGCTTTGTTGCGAGAGTTCAGTCAGATGGATGGTGCGTGCGTTATATCATGGGGTATTCAACAACTCAAAGTATAAGCATACTTTATATGTACTGATTTTTTTTCGAATATCAAGAGGAAAACGTAAATCCTAATCGAATTTCAGTAAAATAGTACTAATTAGGATAATGATTCGCAAGTATTTTAAGTGGCCAGCATCAGCTCAGCTCTTGGTCAACACGTTTGATAGAGGAAAAATCCGTATTAAGTTTTCGTCTTTCGCGATACGTCAATTATACTTGATTCGATATAAAGATCCGCACAAAACCACTTCTCTACAATTTCGATAAATCTCCCCAATACTGATATTCTTCTTCTCCGTTTTGCACATTATGATAAAGTTTCACATTTATCCAATTTGATAAATATGCACCAACAACTGTACCAGCATTCCACCGCGTGCGGCAACCACCAACCGACCCGGTCAACAGCCTGCTCAGCTTCGGCTACAGCCTGCTGCACTCCAACATTTTCTCGCTGGTGCGCATGAAAGGGATGAACCCCTACATCGGCTTTCTGCACGCCGAAGATAAAGGAAACCCTGCACTGATCAACGACCTCATTGAAGAGTTCAGAACCATTATTGATTCCATGACGCTCTACACCCTCAACAAAGGTATTTTGCGGCACAAGGATTTTTATTATCGTAAAGAGAAAGCTGGATGCTTTTTGACCGACGAGGCCCGGAAAAAGTTTCTTGAGGTTTTTGAGCAGCGCATGTGGGCAGAGTCGCGTGACCCCCTCAGTGGAAACACCATGAACATCCGGCGGCATATTGAATCGCAGGTAGTCAAAATCAGCGAAGTGCTTGCCGGCACAAGGAGTATCTATGAACCCTACCAGACCGAGTGGTAAAAACCGGAGGATAATTTTAGACCCTCTGGAAAAAGCTGAAAATCGATCCTATCGTTTTACAAAACAATGCATTAGAAGAAAAATCAGCATAAATTATGCTCCGGTTATTGCATAACTCATAATTATTTGATAACATAGAGATGTTCAAAATTGTAAAAATCAGTACGTTGTCCCTTGACATGACTGAAAAATACCGATCCTCCGGTTTTCGCGCCAGCAGCCCACGTCCAGCGCGGCTTTCCAGAGGTACCCTTCATATCTAATTGCACGCGCAGCGTATTGCGACACTGCTGAGATCGGCACACATGAGATTGGCACACATGCTTCATATCTAATTGCACGCGCAGCGTATTGCGACTCTGTAAGGTCTGCCCCTCTGAGGTTTGCCTCTGTAAGGCTTCATATCTAATTGCACGCGCAGCGTATTGCGACCTTTTCGATTAACTCAAATTGCTTGTCAGAACAATACTTCATATCTAATTGCACGCGCAGCGTATTGCGACCATATTATTACTGCAAGAATCAGTATTGATCTTACAAACTTCATATCTAATTGCACGCGCAGCGTATTGCGACCTGAGAATATTTAGAAACCGACCCATTCAAAAAAAAATGGCTTCATATCTAATTGCACGCGCAGCGTATTGCGACAAAAACAGAGTCCTCTCAAAAGGATATTAAATGATCTTCATATCTAATTGCACGCGCAGCGTATTGCGACTTTCATCTGTGTGGCGCTGGTGCAGATTTTTTTCACTTCATATCTAATTGCACGCGCAGCGTATTGCGACCTTTGACTACCTGATACTGCACCGATATCGCTCCCCCTTCATATCTAATTGCACGCGCAGCGTATTGCGACGAATAGGCGTCGAATTGTCCACGAAGATCAAGTCCGGCTTCATATCTAATTGCACGCGCAGCGTATTGCGACAAGTAATATCCTACCGTCAGGCATGTTACCTATCACCTTCATATCTAATTGCACGCGCAGCGTATTGCGACCCTTTTCTTAACATATACAGGTGTTTTACACAACATAAACTTCATATCTAATTGCACGCGCAGCGTATTGCGACTGCTGATATCTCGGTCTCTGTAATGCGCGACAAACTCTTCATATCTAATTGCACGCGCAGCGTATTGCGACAAAAATGAAAAAACTGACACATAGGGCTTAACGCTACTTCATATCTAATTGCACGCGCAGCGTATTGCGACTGTTTTGGACATAGCTTTTCTCCATTCATTCATGTATTGCTTCATATCTAATTGCACGCGCAGCGTATTGCGACTAAGCTGGAGCGGATACTGCGGAGAAAGGCATAGGATGTTCTTCATATCTAATTGCACGCGCAGCGTATTGCGACTATATACCGTACTCCGCTTATGGTATGTATTTTACCTTTCTTCATATCTAATTGCACGCGCAGCGTATTGCGACTTATTTCTGTAGCGGCTGTTAAGCCACCCTTATTTCT
Source organism: uncultured Chlorobiaceae bacterium (assembly GCA_903839405.1). Taxonomy (GTDB): domain Bacteria; phylum Bacteroidota; class Chlorobiia; order Chlorobiales; family Chlorobiaceae; genus Chlorobium. The sequence continues at coordinate 34,936 of CAIMCD010000023.1, read as the reverse complement.
TCATATCTAATTGCACGCGCAGCGTATTGCGACACCTCGGTCCACGTTAATGCTATGGCATTTTCTCCCTTCATATCTAATTGCACGCGCAGCGTATTGCGACCTTGACCTCCTCTCCAGCGCAATAGACAGTCACGTCTTCATATCTAATTGCACGCGCAGCGTATTGCGACAAGTAAAAGACATTCTTCCAATACCAACCAATGCATACTTCATATCTAATTGCACGCGCAGCGTATTGCGACTGATACACGCTCACCTCAATGGTGTCGCTGTATTGATCTTCATATCTAATTGCACGCGCAGCGTATTGCGACCTCAAATTATTCATCACTTGTGCGTTGGCAATATTGTACTTCATATCTAATTGCACGCGCAGCGTATTGCGACTTTGTTCCTTTCTTGAATCCAGAGAGGGAAGCGGACTTCATATCTAATTGCACGCGCAGCGTATTGCGACATAAATTTGCGCCAGCGAGATTTGCCCCGGCGAGATACTTCATATCTAATTGCACGCGCAGCGTATTGCGACTTTCAAAAGAACTATTTGAACGTCAAGGAGATAGTTCCCTTCATATCTAATTGCACGCGCAGCGTATTGCGACCCCGCTTTTGATTTACGTATGAGCCCAATTTGTTCAGACTTCATATCTAATTGCACGCGCAGCGTATTGCGACAGTGATACCCAGTTTGTTCCGTCGCTGCCCTGAAACTTCATATCTAATTGCACGCGCAGCGTATTGCGACTAAGGTATAAAATTCAGCATAGCGATCACCCGTAAATCTTCATATCTAATTGCACGCGCAGCGTATTGCGACTTTGAGTAAGGGCGTTCCGTGAAAGATACGTTTCCAAACTTCATATCTAATTGCACGCGCAGCGTATTGCGACTTTCTCGACGAGCCAGTCCTCGAGTGCTTTTTCAGAATCTTCATATCTAATTGCACGCGCAGCGTATTGCGACGACGGAGCGATCTGTTGATAGACATAGAGAGGATGATACTTCATATCTAATTGCACGCGCAGCGTATTGCGACTTAATACCAGGAATTAAATATGCCCCTCCCATTCCACTTCATATCTAATTGCACGCGCAGCGTATTGCGACTGAGCCTTGGCGATGAGCTTAAAGAACTGGCACCCTTTCTTCATATCTAATTGCACGCGCAGCGTATTGCTTTCGATGACCTAGGAAGAGATCCCTCCTTTCAGTCGGGATGACACGAATGAGCAAATGAGATGACAAAAACGAACAAATGGAGTTATACAAAAAATAGTGATGAATATACCATTGAGATGAGGGGTTACATCGGTATGAAATGAACAGAAGAGTAGAAATGAGAGTGGCGACTATAGCGGTTACACTGGACGGGGTAAATAAAATTATCCATTGTCAATGATCAACTATCAATTTTCATGCATGATCTGCTGACGCAAAAGAACCTGTTAACGTTTTTTGCCCTCACAACAGGTGTTGTTTCAATTATTGAACTGCTGGAGTATCTGGTAACAAAAAATATTCCGTGGCTGATACGATTGTTGCAGGCATTCTGGAAAAAGGTGATCCGCCGTATCAAAGGCACTCAACCTGTTGGCACACAACATCTTCTCCTGAACTTTTCCGGTCATCCGGTCTTGCCCGCCCAACTCAAAACCGTAGAAAAGTTGTTGCAGTGGCCATCATCGAAGGTCATTGATGTGCCGGTTGGCACCATAGCGGAGGATCGGAAGTTTGTTGCCAATATCGTCAAGGCGATTGAACGCATTGATCTCTCACCTGAAGAGTGGCAGCGGGCAAGCATTGTTGCTCTCCCTGCCGGATATTCGGCAATCTGGTCGGTATTACTGGCGGAACTGCACGGTCGGCTTGGTTATTTTCCCGATATTATCCATCTGCGCCCATCTACTGACGGAGCAGAAAAATTCGAAGTGGCGGAAATCATGAACCTTCGCCAAGTACGCCATGCGGCAAGAGAGAAGCGATAGATGGCTGCACGCCTACATATCCATAAACCGGAGAAATTCGAGGGCTTTTTCGCGGAGTTCGTCCTCTCCGGCTTTGGAAAGTGATGAGGTGTAGCGGATGGAGTAACCGTATTTTTCCATGTTCTTGATCAGGCGGAACTGGTCGTGGCTCTGCACCCTGAAGGTGAGCAGCATGCGCTCACTCTCCGGCTCCGGATGGTACATGCCGAAACTGAGCACCATGGCATCATTTTTTTCAAGGGCAGCCACCACCTCCGAAAGTTTCAGGCCGAAGGTCGGCACATCAAGCTCAAGGGTGAGGCCATCGTCGTTGAGATGAAAGACTCCAGCCACCTCTTCAAGCACCCGGGCTTTGTTGAGCACGCCGCAATAGCTGCCATCCTCTTCCGCAACCGCAATAACGGGGCACGAAAAAGTACCGGCACGCGCCATCACCTCAAACAGGTGATCACTGGGGCTGACCGTTTCAGCCGGCTGAAGTTCCAGCTCCCGAAGGGTGAGAGCGGCCGTTTTTTTTGAGCTTTTAGCCGCAAGGAGGTCAAGGATGGTCACCATGGCCTGAACCTTTCCCTCATGCAGAACCGGAGCGCACACAATGCGCCCCTCCTGCATCCGGCTGAGCGCTTCCGAAACCGCCATCTCATCCCCGAATACCGGGTAGGTGCGGTCAAGGCAGTGCGTTATGCATTCATTCAGCAGCATGGTTCGATTTTGTTCACCCTTTTTTCATGGCGACCCCCTTCAAAATCCGTGGCAAACCAGTTCTTGAGGGTCTCTTCAATGGTGGCCTTGTCGGAAAAACGGGCCGAGAGGCAGAGCACATTGGCATTATTGTGCTGCCGCGCAAGGGTTGCGAACTCCGGGTTACAGGCAAGCGCCGCACGAATCCCCTTGACCTTGTTGGCCGAAATTGAAACGCCGATACCGGTGCCGCAGAGCAGAATCCCCTGATCGCACTCACCGTTGGCAACCGCAAAAGCAACCTTGCGGGCAAAATCGGGGTAGTCGACCGACTCCTCGGTATAGGGGCCCATATCGTTTGCTTCGTAGCCGTTTGCTTCCAGCCAGCTTACAACGGTTTTTTTGAATTCCACACCGGCATGATCGCTTCCAACTGCAATTTTCATGATTTGTTTACTTTAAATTTTCCTGAAGTTTTTTTTACGGTTGATCGGCTCAAAAAGAGTGCCTGACTGTTGACTTCGGCTCCATCATTATGGATGGTCGAATAGGTGCCGTCCGGATGCATCTGCCATGCCTTGAGATTGTCGCTCATGAGCAGGTCAAGGTCACTCTTGACATGCCGGATAAGGGAGCGGTCAAAAACCGGAAAGAGGGTTTCAACCCGGTCGTCGAGGTTGCGCGACATCATGTCGGCACTGCCCAAATAGAGCTCCTCCTTGCCTCCATTCAAAAAGTAGTAGGCCCGGCTGTGCTCAAGGAAACGCCCGATGACGCTGATAACACGAATATGCTCACTCACCCCCGGAATTCCGGGCTTGAGGCAGCAGACACCGCGAATGATCAGGTCAATCTCGACCCCCTCCTGGGAGGCTTTGTAGAGCGAGCGGATGGTCTCGATATCGACAAGGGCATTCATTTTCATGATGATTCTCCCCCTCTTCTCCTTTCGACTCCACTCCACCTCGCGCTCAATCATCTCGATAATCCGTTTACGGGTGTTGATGGGCGAAACAAGGAGTTTTTTATAGCCGGTATGTTTTGAATAACCGGTCAGGGCGTTGAAGAGTTCGGTCACATCATTGGCCAGTTGCTCACTGGTGGTAAAGAGGCTGTAATCGGTATAGATCTTGCCGGTAACCGGATTGTAGTTCCCGGTGCCCAGATGGAGGTAGCGTTTGAGCTTTTTGTGTTCGCGGCGCACAATCATGGTGAGCTTCGCGTGGGTTTTCAGGCCCGGCAAACCGTAAACCACATGCGCACCCACATCTTCAAGCGAACGTGCCCAAACAATGTTGTTCTCTTCGTCAAATCGGGCCTTGAGCTCCACCAGCACCGCGACCTGCTTGCCCTCCTCCGCCGCCCGTATCAGGGCCTGGACAATTGGCGAATTGCTGCCGACCCGGTAGAGGGTCTGCTTGATGGAGAGCACATCGGGATCATCGGCCGCCTGATTGATGAAATCAACCACCGGCTGAAAGGAGTCGTAGGGGTGGTGGAGCAACTGGTCTTTGGAGCGGATAGCACGGAAAATATCGGTGCCGAACTGCTCCTCAATCCGGTTATTGGGCACAAAGGGCTCATCCTTGAGATCAGGCCGCTCGATCTTCAACAGATCAATCAAGCATCCCATCCCGAGCACTCCGTCGATTTCATAGACATTCCGGGGGCTGACTTCAAGATTTTTCATCAGGGTATTGCGCACAGAGAGCGGCATGGAGGAACCGATATCCAGTCGGACAACCTTGCCGTAACGACGGGAGCGAATCCCCTGCTCAATGGTGGCAAGCAGGTCACCGGCTTCATCCTCCTCAATCTCGATGTCGGCATCGCGAATCAGGCGGAAGAGATGGGACTTGGTGATCCTCATGTGGGGAAACAACTGCTCCAGATTGTTTTCAATCAGATCCTCAAGCCAGAGAAAGCGGATAATCCCGTCACCCTCATCCAGCCCCTCAATATCATTGAAGCTCAAAAGCCTCGGCAGAATACTCGGCACCTTCACCCTCGCAAACTTCAAGGTGCCGCACTCCTCATCTTCAAGCTCAATGGCCAAGTTAAGCGAGAGGTTCGACATAAAGGGAAAGGGGTGGCCGGTATCAAAGGCCAGGGGCGTCAGCACCGGATAGATCTCCTTGCGGAAATAGTGCCTAAGAGCCTCCTGCTGCACTTCGGAAAGCGAGGAAAAGGAGAGAAACTCAATACCCGCACGCTTCAGAGCCGGCAAGAGGTCATTATAGAAGCAGTCGTTCCGCTCCCGAATCTGCTGGTGCACCATCACCCGTATCTTTTCAAGCTGCTCAAGAGGAGTAAGGCCGTCATTGGTTCGCTCCTGGATGCCCGCCTCAAACTGGTCTTCAATGCCGGCAACACGGATCATGAAATACTCATCGAGATTCGAGCTGAAAATCGAGATAAATTTCACCCGTTCAAGGAGCGGATGCGCCTCCGGATGGAGCGCCTCTTCAAGCACCCGCTGGTTAAAATAGATCCAGCTCAACTCCCGGTTGACATAATAGGCGGTATCGAGTAGATCCGGCAGCAGTTCTGCCTTGCCGTTATTTTCACTCTGTGACTGCATAGATCACCATCACAATTTTTGGGTGAATCGAATCACTCCCTTTTCATGCACAACGCCATCAAGCGGCTCATCCCAGGGCTCCAAAGAGAGCTGCTCCACCTGCTGCATACTGAAGGCAAGACCGATGCGGCAGGGGCGAACCCCGGACTCCGCAAGGCGATGCAGGAACCGATCATACAATCCCTTACCATACCCGAGACGATACCCCTTCCGGTCAAACGCCAAAAGGGGCAAGAGCACCAAGTCAAGCGTCCTCTCATCCGCCGGAGAAAAAAATTCGGGTTCCGGCTGGCCAAATGAGCTTCTCCGGAGCGGATCCCCTGGCCTGAAAGCGGAGGAGAAAATCATTCGGTGCCGCACAACCGGCACCGAGAGCTCTTTACCCATGGCCGCAAGCGTAACAAGAAGAGCTGCGGTCGAGAGTTCATCGCCAAAAGAGAGGTAGAGATGAATATGGCGGGCCGTGATCAACTCCTCCATACCGGCAAGATGACCGACAACAGCCTCACTCATCGCCCTCTGGCTCTCTTGCGAAAGCGAGCTGCGCCGGGCTTTCATCATTTGCCGAACTCCGGCTTTTTCCATTGCAAGGGCTTCCCCACTCTTCATTGTACACGACTATTGCATCATATCCTGCTCTGTTCTCTAAATATAACATAACAAAAGAGAGTTGTTTCCCTCTGCAACCACTTTTCTCTTGAACTGGAGGGAGGATGATCAGGAAGCGGTACCACCAATCAAGCGGGGAAATGATTCCATTCCGGAGCCGCTTCTTCATTATTTGTCGTATCTTTGCGGATTATGCCGAAGCTGTATCAGCCCATTCCGTAAACCATTCGGTGAACAGAAGGGCGAAGTTCAGTAACCATTTAAACTTAATACCCCAGAGCCATGAGCTTTATTTTCCAGCAGGCCCGTCTGCTCAATCCTCTTGAAAATCTTGATACAATCGGTTCAATACAGGTGAGCAATGAGGGCAAAATCGAGCGTCTTCTGCTCGGAAGTGACCCTATACCCGCTGCACCCGGCGACCGGGTGATTGCACTGCAGGGGAAGATTCTCGCTCCGGGACTGTTTGACATGCACTGCCATTTCAGGGAGCCGGGCCAGGAGTACAAGGAGACCCTTGAGAGTGGCGCAAATGCTGCTGCCGCCGGCGGCTTTACCGGCGTTGCCCTCATGCCGAACACCAAGCCGGTGATTGACAGTCCGCTTGGCGTTGCCTATATCCGCCACCATGCGGCATCGCTGCCGGTTGATTTGGAGGTGATCGGGGCAATGACCGTCGGCAGCCGGGGTGAGCATCTGGCGCCTTACGGCAAATTCCGCTCCTACGGGGTCACGGCGGTCTCGGATGACGGTTCGGCCATCCAGAACAGCCAGACCATGCGCCTCGGCTTTGAGTATGCCTCAAACTTTGACCTCCTGATTATTCAGCACTGTGAAGACAATGCCCTTACAGCCGGCGCGGTCATGAATGAAGGGCTTTTTTCGGCAAAGCTCGGCCTTAAAGGAATTCCCGAGGTCTCCGAAGCCATTACCCTTGCCCGTGACCTGCTCCTGATGGAGTATCTTGAAGAGCACAAGCTGCACGACCCGCTTAAAAGAGCGCGCTATCATGTTGCCCATATCAGTACCCGGGCCGCACTGGATCTGGTGCGCAAGGCAAAGCGGGATGGGCTTCAGGTGACCTGCGAAGTAACCCCTCACCACTTCACCCTCTCGGATGAAGATCTCTTTCTCGCTGAAAAGAAAGGGAACTACCTGATGAAGCCGCCACTCTCCTCACGCGAAAACCGTGATGCCCTGCTTGAGGCGCTGGCCGACGGCACCATTGATGCCATAGCAACCGACCACGCCCCTCATGCACCTCATGAAAAAGAGTGCCCTCCGGATCAGGCCTCTTTCGGCATTATCGGCCTCGAGAGCTCTCTGGGCCTGACCATCACCGAGCTGGTCAACAAAGGGGTCATTACCATCTACCGTGCCATTGAGCTGCTCTCGGTCAACCCGAGGAGGATCATGCAACTGAAGCCAATTCTCTTTCAGCCGGAAGAAGAGGCGAACTTTGCAATCATCGATCCTGAACTGGAGTGGAGCCTCACGCTTGACTCACTCCGCTCCCGCTCATCAAACACCCCCTTTCTCAACCGCCGACTGAAAGGAAAGGCCACGGCCATCTTTCACAAGGGGAAACTGCTTGAAGGAGGAAAACCCTGAGATCAATGCATCAGGAATGGGCGCTTGGTTATCGGCAATATTTTTCTTATTTTCAACTTCTTTTTGAGGCTTGTCAGCAAAAGCGAAAGAGCGTATTTAACCAAAAGAACTACCTTACACGTCATGGCAAAGAAACAATCGTTTGCAGATAAAGGGAAAAAAACCGGTGCCAGTGATTTCAAAATGGCCAAACTTGTTTTTTCCGTAAAGTCAACCAAGAGTAACGCCTGGAAATTCGTCGAAAAACACGTACGGATTCCCAACGGAGAAAATGAGCAGCCAATTCTGGCCAAAGCCATCAGCGATTCCGCAAAGTAATCAGTTGAACCGCGAGCTCCTCAGGGCACCCTACAGGATGCCCTGAATCCTCCTCTTTCTCACACCTCTTTTAGCATTTAGCATCAATGCCCCACTCTCGTGACGCTTCCGGAACCGCTTCCACCGGGCAATGGTTTGAGGAGTGGTTTAACCATCCTCTCTACCTTGAGCTCTACAGCCACCGCGACACTCGTGAAGCCGCTCTTTCTGTCCAGACCATCCTCTCCATAACCGGCCTTGACCAAAAAGATCCGGCATCGGTATCGATCCTTGATATTGCCTGCGGAGCTGGTCGCCATGCCATTGAACTGGCCCGGCTCGGCTACTGCGTTACGGGTAACGACCTCTCTCCTTTTCTGCTTGAGGAGGCCCGCAAGGAGGCTCTCTCGTGCAGTTTGCAGCTCCACTTCACCTGCTGCGACATGCGGTTTGTTCCCACCGATACACACTATGATCTGGTGGTTCAGCTTTTTACAAGCTTCGGTTATTTCGACTCAAAAGAGGATGACCGGCTGGTGATTCAAAAGGTCTTTGCTGCACTGGAGCCTAAGGGGTGGTACACGCTTGACCTGATCAATCCTGTTGTTCTGGCCCAAACCCTGGTACCGCAAACTCGCCGGGAATCCGCAGAGCTTTCGGTGCTTGAAGAGCGGGCATTTGTGGGTGACCGGATTACCAAAACCATTACCCTCTCCACTGCGAAGGGCGAAAAGCGCTGCTTCACGGAATCCGTTCGGCTCTACAGCAAGAGTGAAATTGTGGCGCTACTACAGGAGGAGGGATTTGCGGTGCACACGATAACAGGAAACTATCAGGGAGATCCCTTCAGTGAAGAGGAGTCGCCGAGAATGATGCTCATCTGCCAGAAACCATAAGAGAGTGCCATGCACTCTCTTCACCGTCCTTACCCGAAATCAGGTCAACATGTTTCGTGCCTTGTACCACTCGTAGGCATTGCGGATGCTCTGTTCATGGGGTTCATGGCGCATGTTGAGTTCGCGTGAAGCCTTGGCTGAATCGTAGTAGAGAAACTCCGAGGCTACCCGGAACATCGACATGTTGAAGAGCTTTGAAATCTGGTTCTTCTTTTTCAGATCAAGGGCTGATTTCAGAAGTTTGGCCATCCAGAACGGGAGCGGCAGGTGGATTTTAGGTGCGCCGGTAATGCGGGAAATGGTATCAGCAAGCTCCTTGTAGGAGACGTTTTCGCCGCCAATAATATAGCGCTCCCCTGTTTTTCCTTTTTCCATGGCGGTCATGATGGTGTCGGCCACAATTTCAACATCGACCACGCAGATGCCGCCAAGCGGGTAAAAGGGCAGACGCCGGTTGTAGACATCCTTGATAATACGTCCGGCGTTAAAATTAAGGTCTCCTGCACCAAACACAAAGGCCGGGTTGACAATCACACAATCAAGCCCATTTTTAACCGCATCGGCAACCAGTTGTTCGGCAATATGCTTGGTTCTGGCATATTCAAGGCTGATGGTCTCGAAATTCCACACAACCGACTCATCAACCGGTTTTTTATCAAAGGCAATGCCGACCGCCGTGATGGAGCTGACATGCACCACCCGCTCAACACCAGCCGCTGCGGCCGCCTGCAAAATATTGCGGGTTCCGTCCACATTGATTTTATAGAGCAGTGCATTTTTTTTATCGCCCATATAGGTCAATCCAGCCGAATGGTAGACACGGTTCATCCCCTTCATTGCCGCGTCAATCGAAGCTCGGTCGGTAATATCACCATAGACAAGATGAATCTTGTGCAGGACATCGGAGAGAGAGGTTAAATCTGAATTTTTGCGGACCAGAACAAAGATCTCATCGGCAGTGGATGCAAGTTTGTTCACAAGACGCGAACCAATAAAACCGGTTGCTCCGGTCACAAGAATTTTTTTGTTCACCAGTAGAGTCACATTCAATCAATTAACAAGCATTCAATTTTTCCGCTCAGCAGTAAGCCAACACAGAGCGCTCACCTTGCAGCCCCATACCCTATTATTGTACAACGGCGGTCTCATTGACAACAATTTCACCACTCAATATTTTTTTACGAATCGACTCAATCTGGTCGTGGTTTTTCGGACCGATCAGTGCAGCGTTTTTCTGGTTATAGACATAGTCGGTATAGCGATCAGCAAGGCCAAACACGCTGACCGTTCCTCCCTGAAAAGTTCCATCCAGCACATTTTCAACGCTCTTAAGCACCGCCCGGTCAACCGCCTTGGTCATACTCGTCAAAACAAATCCCGGAGCCACCGCCTCCTGATCACGGTCGGTGCAGATCACCAGCTTCCCGGTCTCTTTGGCAGCCTCAATAACGCCAAGTCCGCTTGCTCCTGCCGCCTGATAGATGATATCGGCTCCCTTGCCATATTGCCCCAAGGCCAGCTCCTTGCCCTTTGTAGGATTGGCAAACGCACTGCCGGTCATACCGATATAGCCTGAAATAACCTTGACATCCGCGTTAACCGAATGAACACCGTCAATAAAGCCCGATTCGAATTTCTTGATGATATTGGACTCCATCCCGCCAATAAAGCCAACGGTTTTTGTTTTCGTAACCAGTCCGGCAAGAGCACCGGCAAGGTACGAGCCTTTTTTCTCTTCGAAAACCATTCCATTGAGATTCTTTGGCAGGGGAACACCTGGCTGAGTGACGTAGTCAATGCAAACAAATTTCTTGTCGGGAAACTCGGCCGCAATGGCCGTTATATCCTCGCTGAAGAGCAGGCCGACACCGATAACAAGGCCGATATCCGGATCAGAGGCCATCTGGCGCAGTGCCGCCTCGCGGTCAGCGCCCTCGCCCTGCGGTTCCACATAAAGAAACTTGATCCCGTGCTTGGCCTTGGCCATCTCCAGACCGTTATAAGCCGAGTCATTGAATGATTTATCGCCACGGCCGCCAACATCAAAAACCAGACCGACCTGCAAATTGGCGGCCGGAGCGTGATCTTTTGCTGTTTTTTCATTGTGCTGGCTGGAACAACCAGCAAGAACGACAATAAAGAAGAGAAGAAAAAAAAGCGGATACTTCATCGGTTTATTGGAAATAAGTTGAGCGAATCCGTTAATTCCCGTCATTTTTTATGGCTTGTAATTTATGAAAAACTCTCCCTATTTAAAAGCAACGGACGATAATGGTGAAGATTTTCCCATGGTCACCTGCGCATTGCATGAAACTGCACCCTGAGAGGAAAGAAGTGGAGAGCCCTGGTTTTCAATACAGGATATCTTACTATATTACACTCAAGTAATCATGAGGCATCCAAAGCAAGAAAGAGAACCCGAACCATGAGCGCTCAACAAAGAACCATCTCGCTTATGCTGAAGCCTGATGCTGCCCTGCACCCGGAGCCTCATGAGATGCTCCCTCCGGGATGGCAGGTCATCCACCGCTCAAGCGGAAGTGAAGAGCGCACCTTTTACGATACCTTTGAGTGGCATGCTTTTGAAAAAGGGATGGCTCTTGTCAAAATAAAGAACCGCTTCTGTATGCTTGATCTCGCTTCCGGAAGTGAGATCACCTCGGTACTCTTTACAAGAAAGCCTGCTTTTTTCCCTGTAACCCTCATCCCGGAGGGCGAGTTCAAAAAAAGGCTCCTCTCATGCACAACCCTCCGATCATTGATCCGCCATTGCACCATCAAAACTGAAACGCTCTCCTACCGAATCCTTGACAGTAACGAAAAAACCATTGCTTTTCTCAGCCGTGAGTCATTGAGTCTGGTCGGCCCTGAAAAGCCGGAGCCCTTTGCCACCCTTTTTTCATTCACTCCGCTCAAAGGGTATCATGAAGAGATCGAGCAATTTGCAGCATCACTCTCTTCGCATGAAGAGGTGGCTGAGAGGTGTGAGTTCCGCGATCTCTTTGCGCTGATCATGCACCATGCCGGTTGCAGCGAAAAGAGGTACTCGCCGAAAATCCAGCTCCACCTTGAGCGGGATGCTCCGGTTCATGAAAGCGTCCGCCAGCTCTTGCAGGCAACCCTTACCCAGATGCAACAAAACGAGGCTGGAATCAGAAAAGATATTGATTCCGAGTTTCTGCATGACTACCGGGTTGCTTTGCGCCGGAGCCGTTCCATTTTGAAGCAGCTCAAGGGAGTTTTTGAGCTGGAGGCGCTCACCCGCTACCAGGAGATGCTGAAAGAACTCGGAAAACGAAGCAATACACTTCGTGACCGCGATGTTTCCCTGCTCCAGCAAACCGCTCTTGCCACCTCGCTTCCCCCTGAGCTCAGGCCTTCACTCACCCTCTTCTTCAATGAGATCGCAGAGTCCCGCACCCAGCTTCACCGTAAATTCTGCCGATATCTTGCATCGCCTTCCTACCGCTCTTTTCTGGAAGAGTGGGAGGCTTTTATAACCGAGCCCTCGCTGCCCGATCCGCTTCAGGCCCCGAACGCCTCCCGTGCAACCCATGAGGTTGCAGTGGCCGCCATTAAAAAGGCATGGAAAAAGCTGCTTCGCCACGGCCGCAAGATCAGCCGTGAAGCAACCGACAGCGAACTACATGCACTGCGCATCGACTGCAAGAAACTGCGTTACCTGCTTGAATTCTTCTCCTCACTCTTTGGGCATAAAACCATGACTCCGGCGATCCGGCACCTGAAGGAGCTTCAGGAAAACCTTGGAAATTTTGTCGATGCAGCCATTCAGCTCCAGATGTTGCATCGTCACCTCCTCTCCCTGCCGCCAACCGACAACCCGACCCTCTCGGCCGCATCGACGGGCGGGCTCATGACCATCATCTATCAAAAGCAGGAAAAAGCACGCAACACCTTTCACGAAGCCTTCAGGGCTTTTGACGATGAAAAAACCCACCACCTGTTTCATACTCTCATAACCTGCCCGATCGAGCCATGAAAACCATTGCAGTCTACAGCATCAAGGGCGGGGTCGGCAAAACCGCAACGGCCGTAAACCTCTCCTACCTCGCCTCCCTTTCGACGCCTCCGGCCCTGATCTGCGATCTTGATCCACAGGGTGCAAGCTCCTACTATTTCAGGATTGCTTCCTCCAAAAAGTATAACAGTGAGAAATTTCTCCAGGGGGCAAAAAAAATATACCGCAATATCAAGGCAACCGACTTTCAGCATCTTGACCTGCTCCCTTCCGACATCAGCTACCGCAATCTTGACATCGAACTCTCTGAAGAGAAAAAACCAAGGAAAAAGCTCAAAAAAAACCTTGAGGAGCTGGGCGAAGAGTACCGCTATATTTTTTTTGATTGTCCACCCAACCTGACCCTGCTTTCTGAAAGTGTTTTTGCGGCCTCCGACCTGATCCTTGTTCCGATGATTCCGACAACCCTCTCCATTCGCACCTATACCCAGTTACAGGATTTTTTTGAAGCCAACGGGCTTGACGGTTCAAAAATCAGGGCTTTTTTTACTATGGTGGAAAAACGGAAAAAAATGCACTCCGATATTTTGCATGAGTACCGCAACCATGAAGGGTTTCTCTCCCAAAGCGTCCCCTACAACTCCGAGGTTGAAAAAATGGGTATCTACCGCGCTCCGCTCAATGCGGTTCACCCGGCTTCTGTGGCCTCCAAAGCCTACTCGGCCCTTTGGACGGAGCTTCAAGCGCTCCTCTGAGCACGAAGGATACGGGGCGTGGCGATAAGCATCCTGAAAAAGAGCCCGAGGAGCGGCTGATAGCGAATCGTTCCCTTACGCCCCGTGACCGTTCGTATTTTTGGCACCAGAAGAGCCGCAACCGTTTCAGGCTTTTCGGCAATAACATCCAGGAGCACCCTTGATTCCGGCGAAGCGTCGCGAAGCAAGAGATCGGTCAAGACAAGACCAGGGCTCAGCTCATGAACCCCGATAGCGGTTTTTCCTGCAGCTTTAAGCTCACGGGCAAGAAAACGGCTCACCTCCGCAACCCCCCTTTTCGAGGCCTTGTGCGGCACGGCGGAACGCGAAAAAAATGCCCCGAGTGCAGAGAATCCCATGTTGAAAATATGGTAACGTGCTTCCCCGGCAGACGAATAGCCCGCCATAAGACGGAGCGCTTCGGCGCACATGAAGAGGGTGCCGGAAAGATTGGTTGCGGAGGTCTCCAGAATATCATCACTCTGAAGCTCCCAGAGTGGCCGCTTTAACTGCCCGGCCGTGCCGGCATTGTTGATCCAGCGATCTATCGTGCCGAGGGAAGCGGCCGCAAATAGAGCAAACGCCTTCACGGCCAGATGATCACGCACGTCGCACACCATGGCGAATATCTCCCCTCGGGGCGGCGTCCGGCGAAGGGAAGAGAGTGCCGCTTCAAGGCGCTCCGGGTTTCTGGCGCAGATGACCACCCGGTCACCCGCCAAAAGAAACTCCCTGGCAAGGGCATACCCCAGCCCCGAGCTCCCTCCGGTTATGACAATGCCAAGAGAGCATGGTTTATGGAAAGGTTTCATACAACTGTTACCGGGTTTGCGGAAGCTGGACTCTGGAATAGTTATTGGGGTTTATTCTCGTGCCACAGCCAGAAACGATAGATTTCGCTCACGCTTTCAGCAACCAGCTTTTTGAGTTGATCACGCTCCGCTGAGCTTATTTCACGAACGTCATCCTGTTGACCGGCAAGCAGAAGAATCGGACCCAAAAGCAGAGCCGCCTCATCGCCATCGGCATCAAGAGCAGTAAAAATCGGCTCCCACTCTTCGTAGCGCAACTCCATGCCAAACATGAATGCCAGTGCCCAGGAGGTGATGGCCGCCTCTTTATCTTCCCGGCAGGCATAGGTACACCGATCAAACAGGGGAAGAAAAGCATCCTGCTCACGCTGAAAAAGTGAAACGAGGGAGCTCATATAGCGCAAAAGAAGTGGGGTAATCCTCTGAACCGGATCACTGGCGGCCTTGATTGCATAATCCTCTTCAGGCAAGCCAAAAACAAGAGGCAGCCACTCCCCCGCCATAACTTTGGCAGGAGCGACAACAAGCGCCGCAAGAAAGCCGTCAAGAGCATCAAGCGTCATGGCACCATGAGAGGAAGCCTCCGCTAAAAGGAAGGTTTCAAGCTCAAGCAGCTCCCCTTCGGAAAGCGGAGCCGAAAGTGTTTCCAGGTTTTTCATTTCAAAAAATTGAAACTGTAGAAAAAATATCCAACTCCGTAGCCTCACTCCTTATAAAATAACCTTCTTCCTCATAATCCCGAACTATAATACTGCAAGAACACGATCCTAGCTTATATTTTTTTTGTAATACACTTGATATGTTGTTAAATTTAAATCATTAGCATCAGAGCTGAAAGGCCTCCCACCGAAACCTTAAAACAACAGTGCTTATGCCGCTTCCAAACAATATTGTTTCCTTGTTTCGCGCCACTCCGGTACGAAAAAAAATCTCCCGCTCTTTCGGTTTTCTTGCTCTCTGCTTTACATCCATATCATTTCAGCCCGCAACCGCTCTTTGTGAGGGTACGGCGGAAGCTCTCGTGACGACACCGGCAACTTCCGAGTCGTCAACTGAATCGTTTGCCGCCATGCCTTCACTCTTCAATGGTGTCCGGCAGTATTTCGGAACCCATTACCGTTTCGGAGGCCAGACTCCGGCAGGATTTGATTGTTCAGGATTTGTGCGTTTCATGTTCGGCAAGACATTCAACATGCAGCTTCCCCGCTCCTCACGAGAGATGGCTGCGATAGGCAACAAGGTAGAAAAAAATGAACTGCAACCCGGTGACCTGGTCTTTTTTCAAACAAAGGGTCGCCGTATCAACCATGTCGGCATCTTTATGGGCAACGACACCTTTGTGCACTCGTCACGCACCAAAGGAATCACTGAAGACAAGCTGAAACAGAACTATTACGAAAAACGATTTGCCGGAGCGGTTCGCCTTCCTGGTTTTCCGCCGGAGCAAATCACCATCGAGAAGAGCAAGCCATCCTGATGCACTCTACCTTGAAGGGTGAGATAGAGGCTTCAAAAAACAGTATCATCAGGCAGAGCTTTTTTTTGCGGTATTTTCAGCAAGATCACTTGTAAACGATAACCAAACAGCATCCCCATGAAACATAAAAATTTTAAACGGGCACTGGTTTGTTCGCTCCTCTTCCTCTCCTCTACTCCAGCAGCATTTGCTGATTTGGGCGATGTTGCCCTCGGCGTCAAAGGCGGCACCCTGGGCCTTGGCGGAGAGGTAAGTGCAGGACTGACCCCAAACATCAATGCACGAGTGGGCTTTAACAGCTTCAACTACAGCGGCAACACCACCGAAAGCCATGTTACCTACGATTACAAGCTGAAACTCAACTCCGTTCCCATTTTGCTTGACTGGCATCCTTTTGAAAATTCAGGGTTCAGACTCTCCGGCGGCCTCGTTATCAATAACAACGATGTATCGGCAACCGGTACCACTCAGACCACCTACACCATCGGCAATACAATCTATACGGGCGCTCAGCTTGGCTCATTGACCGGCAAGGTTGATTTCAACAAAACGGCACCCTATGCCGGTATCGGATGGGGAGATGCTGTCGGAAAAGATGCCCGGCTCTCCTTCTCGTTCAATCTTGGTGTCATGTTCCAGGGTTCGCCGAAAGTGACGCTTGTGGCAAATGGGCCGGTAACCGCTCTGCCTGCATTTCAGGCTGATCTTGCACAAGAACAGCGCGATGTACAGAGCAAGATTGACAACCTGAAATACTACCCTGACCTCTCCATCGGAATTGCCTACAAATTCTGATCGGGAAACAGCTTCACGTTTTTTCATTCAATACCCGGTGCGGTTTTCTTTCCAGGAAAACCGCACTTTTTTTTGCTCAAACAAAGCTGATTCCGGCTCCCGAGAGGCGGCTCTTTCCACCGGAAACAGGTTCCACCTGAATCTGGGTGGTGATACGCTCGCGGAGCGCCGCAACATGTGAAATAATACCAATCAGCTTTCCACTCTGCTGCACCCCCGAAAGGGCTTCAAGCGCTGTTTCAAGCGCCTCTTCATCAAGGGTACCAAACCCTTCGTCCAAAAAGAGCGAATCAACCCTCACCTTACGGCTCGACATCTGCGACAGGCCGAGCGCCAAGGCAAGACTGACCAGAAAGCTCTCCCCTCCCGAGAGATTTTTGGCCGAGCGCCGCTCCCCGGCCTGGTAGTTGTCAATAACGTTGAGTTCCAGCGGCTGAAGAGGATCATGGACAAGCAGGTAGCGGTCACTCATCTTCCGGAGCTGGCGGTTGGCATGATCGACCATGATCTCAAAGGTAAGCCCCTGGGCAAAATTGCGATATTTTTTTCCGTCACCGGAACCGATCAGCTCATGGAGCTTGCCCCACCGGGCACACTCCGCCTGCTGAAGCGTCAGTGCAGCAGCCTTTTGACGAAGCTCTCCGGCCGCTTTTTCATTCGCTGCAATCCGGTGCTCCATACCAGCAATCGAGGAGCGGAGGGTGCGGAGCTGTTCCGAAAACCCTGCAAGCTCTTCCGACAACTCTTCGGCCGTTTTCAGAGAGAGCGCCCTTCCTCGCTCCTGCTCCACCCGCTCCATCCGCTCGCGGCGCAGGGTTTCCAGTTGAAGCCGCTTCTCCTTGATGGCTGTGGCCTGCTCAAGAAGCCTCTCTCGCTCAAACGGCTCAAGGCGTGCCGCAAGAAAATCAGGAGTATCGGAAAATCCCCGCTCTTGCACACCAAGCATGAAGGAGTGGCGAAGAAGTGCAAGCTCCTCACTCCTCCGGTGGATGGTGTTGGAGAGATGAGCGATCACTGTCTCAAGCTTTTCCTGCTGCTGGCGAGCCTGGTCACAAGCAAGGCGTGCTTTGTGCAACCGCTCTTCCGCGGAGAGGAGCAGAGCCTGAAGGCGCGCCTCCTCCTCTTCAACCCTCGCTTCTCCAAAAAGCTCTCTGCGGCGGGTCTTTAAGGTGTCCAGCATGAGAGTTTCCTCATCAAAAAGCTGCTTTTTTTCAGCCAGATCATGACGCTGGCTCTGCAAAAGCTCTGCGTGAGAGAGAAGAGCATGTTCCAAAAGCCGGAGCTGTTGCTCTGCCGCACTTTTTTTCTCTGCCTCCTCCTGCCACAAGTGCAACCGCAACTGAAGCAGAGAGAGAGTCTCATCGAGGCCAATCTGAAAAGGGTCACTTATGCCAAAAACCGCAAGCTCCCCGAGCACGCCCGAAGCAAGCTCCTCTCGTGCAGTTCGTGCTCGGCGCACCGCATCCTCGGCCCGTTGAAGCTCCTTCCGGGCATCTTTAAGGAGATAGAGTCCCTCTTCACGCTGACGGTGAGCTTCACTGAGGGCCTGCTGCAGGGTTGTTGCTTCATCGGCGGCAGCGGAAATCCGCTCTTCAAGCGCCTCAGCCTCCCCAATCCGGACGGAGAGTTCCCGGCAACGAGCATCTGCCAGTTCAATCCGTTCATGAAGAAGCTCCGGCGTCACAACCTCGCTTTCGGGAAGCCCGGCTCTGCGGGCAACGTCTGAAATGGTGAGGGTACTCTGGGCGATCCGGCGCGTCAACCCAGCGAGCAACTCCTGCTGCTGCTGAAGCTCTTTCTCTCTGGCCGCACCTTCAATCTGCAAGGCTGTAAGGCGCTGCTCGCTCTGGCGGAGCAGGGAACGGGCCAGAAGAAGCTCCTTTTGGGTTTCATCCAGAACCGGAAGCGTTGCCGCACCGTAGGGATGGTGAAGCGATCCGCACAAGGGACAGGGAGTATTATCCTGAAGACGTGAGCGCTCATCTTCAAGGCTGCGGATCCGCTCCTGCAGCACCACCTGCGCTTCAAGCATCCTGACGCCCTCGGCACGCCGCTCCTGTTCGGAGGCTAGACGCGGCAATTCGACCTTGTTCGAGCTGCACTGTCCGAAGAGTGCAAGGGTTGCCGAGTGGCATCCGCTCGCTTCACGCCGCAGCTCCTCCAGCGCCTTAAGGGCAGCCGAGAGGGTTTCCAGCTCCCTTGCCTCGGCACTCACCTGCTCATACTCGTTTCGGCAGAGGCGGAGTGTCGTACCGCCAAGCAACTCCCCAAGACGCTGAAGCAGCTCGTTGTGCTGCAGTTGAACGGATGCAAAAGCACCCTCAACCCGGCTGCATTCCGCAGAGAGGCGCTCATGGTGCAGCGTGGCCTGATCAAGCCGTTGACGGGCCTGATCAACCTGCAAAAGCGCTGCACCCTCAGCCGCAATGGCCGAATGCAGTGCCCTGAGGCGCATCTCTATCCCGCTCATGGCACCCGCAAGAGCGCCATCAGGGTGGTGGAGTTTCTGGTAGGCTTCAGCCTCCCGAAACACCCTCTCGGCCTCCTTGCGCTCCAGAAGCGCCTGCTCCACCTGACGCTCCCTCATCTCAAGCCGTTCCTGAAGGAGCTCCACTTCGGCCTGCAAAGCACCAGAGAGCTTGCGCTTCTCGGCGATTTGCAGCTCAAGCGCCCTAACCTCTTGAAAAACAAGAGCCTGCTCTTTTTCACGCTCCCTCAACCCCAGAAGCCGCTGCTCCTGCTCCGAGAGCACTCCCTGAGCCTCTTCTTGCACTGCAATCCGTTCACGGCAATCACCTTCAGCCGCAGCCAGGGATGCAACTTCCCGCTCCTGCTGCAACTGCAACGCTTGAATGGTGTTATATCGCCCCTCAAGCGTTGCGGCACGCTCTGCCCGCTCAAGTCGTGCCCGCTCCGGAGCAAACTCCTCCGTGGCAGCCTGAAGCTCCAGGAAATTCTGATCCAGAGCCATCAGCTCCTCTTGCATCACCGCAATCTTCTGCAGCCACTCCAAAGCCCGCTCACTCTCGCTCGCCGTATGGAGAAGATGCCGTTCACCCTCCAGAGCCTCCTGCAGTTTGAGGGAAAGCTCGGCACCTTCTTCCAGAGAGAGCAGAGTGACGCCGGCACACTCATCTGCGAGGAGCTGTTTTTTCAGCAGCTCCTGGCGGTTTCGCTCATGAACCTTGATGGAGATCTCCGAGTAAATTCCGGTACCGGTAATCTGCTCAAGCACCGGAGCGCGATTGTCGGCTGAGGTCTGCAGAAAAGCCGCAAACCCTCCCTGGGCGAGCAGCATGGAACGGGTAAACCGATCAAAATCCATCCCCGTCAGCCGCTCGATGGCGGAGGCACTCTCAAGCAGTTTTGAAGCCATGATCTTTCCGGTTCGATCATCCGACACTTCATGCCTGGCAAGCTGAAGCTCACCATCCGGCTTTTTTCTTGACCGGTGCTGGGCCCAGTGCGAGCGGTAACGACCGGAGTCCGTCTCAAAGAGCACTTCGGCAAAACACTCCCCCGCCTGACGCGAAAGCAGTTCATTACTGCTTCCCTTGATCTTGCCGAGCCTCGGGGTCTCGCCGTAGAGCGCAAGGCACAAGGCATCAAGCACGGTGCTCTTGCCCGATCCGGTAGGGCCGGTGATGGCAAAAATGCCCTCCGAAGTGTAATCGGGCAGGGTAAAATCTATCGTCCACTCCCCGTAAAGGGAGTTGAGGTTCTTGAAGCGTAACTGAAGAATTTTCATGGGGCGTTAGTTTATTGCAGGAAGAGATCCTCCTCATGAAGCGATTGCACCACCTCCCGGTAGGCCTCAAGCAACAGCGGACGCTCTACGGCCGGCACCTGACGGGCATCAAGACAGCGCTGAAAAACCTCAACTTCATTCAATTCATCAAGCGATTCATGCTCGGAAAGCCGTTCAAGCGACTGCGCGGCAACACGGCGGATCTTCACCCGCCGGATCTCAAGCCGTGAACCCTTGATGGATTCCTCAAGCAGAGCCAGCAATCCCGAAATCACCTCATCGCCCGAATACTCAATTTCAAGCCATGCCCGGCTTCCCTTGGCCTTCAAGGCTGAAATTCTGCCCAATATGGCTTCAAGCGTGCCACTCACTCGTTCGAGCGGCTGAAAACAGGGTACCGTCACCTCTTCAACCGTGCGATGCTCGCCAGACCAGGAGACAACGACCACCTTTTTTTCCTGGCGCGCCTCGCCAAAGCCAATCGGCAGGGGTGAACCGCTGTAACGAATATGCTCCATACCGCCAACTTTCTGGGGAATGTGGAGGTGACCGAGCGCCAGATAATCGATGGTGTCAGGAAAAGTTTGGAGCGTAACCCGCGCAAGGGAGCCGACATAGATCTCCCGCACGCCGTCACCCTCAATGCTCCGTCCCCCGGCAGCAAAGAGATGACCGGTAGCCACCAGCGGTACAAAAGAGCTTAAGTTGCTACGGATTTCCTCTCCAAGACGGCAGACCTCCCGGTAGTGCGCTTCAATGCCTTCAAGCAACTTGCGGGTTTTATCGTCCATACTTTCGCCCGCTTCCACGCTCCGGATATCCCGATCCCGGAGATAGGGCACCGTGCAGAGCACCGCTTCAGGGTTGCCCTGCAGGTCACGCAGCACCACCACCTCACCCTCCGGGTTGCCGCTCACCGAGCCGGTCACATGCACGTTGAGTGAACGCAGCAGCGCTTTCGGGGCATTGAGAAAGGAGGGTGAGTCGTGATTGCCGCCACTGATCACCACATGGCGGCACCGGGAGTTGGCAACGCGGTGCAAAAAGCGGTAATAGAGCTCCTGCGCCCGGGTGGAGGGAGTTGTGGTGTCGAAAATATCCCCTGCAACCAGAAGCAGGTCAACCCCCTGCGAGATCAGGGTTTCATGGAGCCAATCCAGAAAAGCCTCAAACTCCTCATAGCGGTTCCGCCCATAGAGTGCCCGGCCGAGATGCCAGTCAGAGGTATGTAAAAGCTTCATGATCTGGTGGTGTGGTTAAGGTGCTGTAACGGATAAAATAACAATAGCGGAGAGGCCTGCAAGCATTCAGGGTCGACTGCTGACGCCAACCGTGAGGGCATCCTGGAGGCCGGAGGCGCGTTGGGTTTTGCGCTTGACTGCGGCCGAGAAACCCCCCTCGCTTCCCCAGATCTCCACCCTGTGGCGCGCCCTGGTTATGGCGGTATAGAGGAGTTCGCGGGAGAGGAGATCGCTGTCGCGGGGCGGCAGAATAAGCAGCACCCGGTCAAACTCTGAGCCCTGGCTTTTATGCACCGTCATGGCAAAGGCGGTCTCATGCTGCACCAGCCGCTCCGGAGCCACGGCGCGAAGCCCTCCATCCGAGGCCGGAAAGAAGACCCTTGTTGCTCCACCCTGAGCTGTATCGGGAAAAACCATACCAATGTCGCCGTTAAAAAGCTGCATGGGGTAGTCATTGGCCGTAACGAGGAGCGGCCTTCCCCGGTACCAGCGAAGCGCCGGATCCAGAACGCCTTCGGCATGGAGAATGGTTTCAACCAGCGCATTGATGCCCGTGACCCCGTAAACCCCTTCACGCAAGGCACAAAGAATCCGGAAACGCTCAAACCGCTCCAGAGCCTCTCCGGGAGTAAGGGCCTCAAAACAGCTCCGGTATCCCTCGATAACAACTCGTGAAAGCGACTGTTTCAGCTTATCCGGGCTCGGTAGCGGACAAAGTACAACTCCTGCATCCCGCTCCTCACCGAAGAGGGCAAGCGCTGAGGAAGATTGGCCAAGATTGACCGCGCGGCTCAGGGCGGCAATGGTGCTGTCGGCGGCAAACCGGTAGTTTTTCTGCAACTCAACCAGTGAACCCGCCAGAAGAGAGCTTGCTGAAGCGTCGGCGCTTGAGCAGATATCGCCAAGCACCGCCCCCGCTTCAACCGAGGCAAGCTGGTCGCGATCACCAAGCAGAAGCAGACGGGCGGCGGGTTTCAGCGCCGTAACCAGTTTCGCCATAAGCGGCAGGGAGACCATTGAGGCCTCGTCAAGCACCACCATGTCGAAAGGGAGCTGATTCAGGGCGGAGTGGCGGAATCGCACCGAACCGGTCACGCTGCCAAGCAAGCGATGGAGGGTGGTAACCTCCTGCGGGATCACGCTCTTGATTGCATCCGAAGTAGCAAGCCGCTCCTGGAGAAGAGTAAGTGAGTGTTTCAGGCGTGCGGCGGCTTTGCCGGTTGGTGCCGCCAGCGCAATCCGTAACGGACGCCCTTGGGCTTGGGCTTGAGCCTGCTCCTGCAGCAGTGCAAGAATTTTAACCACGGTTGAAGTTTTACCGGTGCCGGGCGCTCCGCAAATAACCGCAAAACGCTTGTGCACCACCAGTGAAGCGGCTATTTTCTGAAAATCCTCGCCATCATCATCGCGGTTTTCTGCAAAAAGCCGCTGCAACCCTTCACCGAGCAACCCCTCATCAACCACCACCCCATCATCGGCGGCCATATCCAGAACCATGCGTGCAAGTTCCTGCTCATAGCGCCAGTAGCGGTAGAGATAGAGCCGGCCCGCATCATCCAGCACAAGGGGTTTCCGCTCTCCCGCAGAAGCCACGGTCGGGAGGCTCTTCAAATGCCGGTACAACTCCCTGAAAGAAGGAAGCTCTGTAAGGCAACCCTCCCACTCAAACGCCAAACCGGCACACTCGTGCAGGTCAAGGCAGGTGTGCCCCTCCCCCACGGCTGCGCTCAAGCGTGCAACCACCAGCCGGAGCGCGTCATGCTCCATAGCGCCGGAGTGGCGGGCAATAAAGTCCGCAAAGTGGCGGTCGATCAAGCGCGGCTCAAAGGGTATGGTCATGGCAGCTCCTCCTCTCCGCTCTCAAAGAGCCTGCTTAACGCTTCAATCAACTCCCATGATGGCCTCTCCCGGAAAAATCCGGCACCTTCGCCTTCGGCCGCATTAACTCCGCGCAGAAAAACGTACAGCACACCCCCGAAATGGCTCTCATAGCTGTACCCTTCAACCCGCTGCTCCAGATAGCGGTTCAGGGCTACGGTATAGAGCAGGTACTGCAAAGTGTAGAGATTGCTCTCCATGGCCTCCCGGAGGTAACTGAAGCGATAATCATCAATGGTGTTGCCAAGATGGTTGGACTTCCAGTCCAGCAGATAGTAGCGCCCATCATGCTCAAACACCATGTCCATGAAGCCCATCATCATCCCCCGTACTGGCTTGAAGTTTAAGGCGGCCGCAAGCGCTTCCAGAGTGCCCCCAACCTCTGTGGAGCCGTGGCGGCGAAGAATAGCTGCAAGCAGGGAGGGCGTGAGGAAGCGGAGTGGCAGGAAAAACTCCAATTCGGTTATCCATTTGCCCGACTTGAGCGAGCCGAGGGTGAAAAAGCCTTTAGGCTCGGCAATGGGGGTATCGAGAACATGATGAACCATAGCGGTAACAGCGGGCTCCCACTCAGGATCATAGCCATAACGCAGAAGCTGCTCCTGAACCAGTTCAGGAATTTTGCTGCCGGAAGGGTCGGCAAAATCAAGCGTTTCAAAAAGAGCGTGCATGAAAATACCAGCCTCCGCCCCCCGGGGAAAAGCGAAAATGCTCTTTTCTGGCGCCGCGACAACCGGCAGTGCCGGAAGATTAAAGGAAGAAAAGAAGTCGTCTCGATCCGGCAGCTCGGCCGGTTTCAACTCATGGCGGCTGAAAGAGGTAAAGCTTGATACCCGCCAATCCCCCTGAATCTTTCCTTTGAACAGACGGAGCACCGGAGCGCTCTCCTCCGCCCTCCTGAGGCTCCATGAGAGCGAAGCGGCTTGCTTACCTTCACTTTCTCCCTCACTCTCGCCCTCACCCTCCCGAAGACGGCGGAAGCCAATCGAACCATCCGAGCCATCGGCCAGCGCCTGCAACGCTTGCTGCATCTGGGGGCCACCGAGCTGGCCAGCCGTAGTTCCAAACAAGAGCATATTGAGCGGTGAATGCTCAGGGCTGCTTTTTTTTGTTCGGTCAACAATGTTGCCCGTCAGCACACAGGAGCGATAGCGGGCCCTGGTGAGGGCAACATAGAGCACGCGCAGGCTTTCGGCCATCGACTCCCGTTCGGCAAGATGGCGGTGCGCCTGAAGATCAGCGGAACCGAAATCCCGGATCATCTCCCCCTCCTCATTATGGAAGGTGACCACTCGCTCTCCGCTCCGGCCGGTACCGCTCCAGAAAAATGGGCAGAACACAACCGGGTACTCCAGCCCCTTGCTGACATGAACCGTTACAATTTTAACCGCAGCCTCATCGGTTTCAAGCCGGATCTGGTACTCGTCACCCTCAGTATCCGCTCCGGCAAGCTCCTCGGTGAACCAGGAGATCACCCCCTCCATGCCGAGCCGCCGTTCATGCGCCCGCTGATGGAGCAGTTCAAAGCAGTGGAGCAGATTGGTGAGGCGGCGCTGCCCGTCGGGAAATGCAAGCAGGCGGCCACGAATCCCCTCCTTGCTCAACAGCTCACGGCTCATCACCATAAATCCGCGCTCCAGCCAGAGATGGTGGTAGGAGCGGAACTGGCGGAGCAGCTCCACCGAGGCCTCGTCATCCTCCAACAGACCCACAATATCGTTACCCGAGCGGCCCAGGAGATCGGTTGCCAAAGCGGCCCGAACCTTCCGTTCGCTGGAGGGATCACCAAGGGCCGCAAGGAGCAGGCGAAGCTCTTCGGCCTCAGGTGAACAAAGCACCGAGCGCTCACTCTGCATCACGGCGGCAATCCCCCTTTTTTGGAGTGCATCAAGCACAATGCGGGCTTGGCGGTGCGTGCGCACAATCACCGCCAGGTCAGAGGCACCAAGCGCTCTCCCCTCAATCATGGCGCGACCTTCACCTCCCTCCTGCAGGAGACGATCAATCTCACGGGCCACGGCGGCGGCCGCAAAAGTTGTGGCCGCACCGATGGAGAGGGTTCCGTCAGCTCCCTCCTCCGGCTCCATCATCCAGAGCTGAAAGGGCGAAGCCGTTGCCTCCATCTCTCCTGCAACCTTCAAACCGCCCTCTTCAACCGAGCGTCCGGCCGTAAGCGGATGGTAGAGAATAGCATCGTAGAGAAAGGGGTTTTTAGTCTGTTCAAAGAGAGTATTGAAGGCCCCGAGCAGGGCCGGAACCGAGCGCCAGTTGACCGTCAGGGTAAAACGCTGCGTTTCATCCACATCCCGGGCGGCTCTGAGGTAGGCAAAAATATCGGCCCCGCGAAAGCTGTAAATCGCCTGTTTCGGGTCACCGATCAAAAAGAGCGGCAGATGGGATGCACTATAAATCTTTCTGAAAATCTCATACTGCACCGGATCGGTATCCTGAAACTCATCAATCAGCGCGGCCTGGTACTTCTGTCGGAGAGTGGCCGCAAAACCCTCTCCCCCGCCGGGAGAGAGCAGCGCATGATAGAGATCAAGCAGCAGGTCATCAAAATAGCGCAGGTTTGCGGCGGCTTTACGGAGCGGCATCTGTTCGCGGCAAAAGAGCAGGAGTTCGGCCTGCAAGGCCAAAAAGCGCTCCTGGACGCCCTGAAGCAGCGCTTCACAACTCTCAAAAAATGGATGGGCGGGAGGATGGCTCTTCGGCTTGGTACCCTCCGCAATACCGCTCCGGGTGAACTTCACAAAACCCGGAAAGAGATCGTTGTGATTGCCGCCAGCAACAAAACAATCCATCCGCTCAACGAGCGGTTCGAGAAGATCGGCGCGGTAAAACTCTGCCGAGCGACTGAGAGCCTTGTCACTCCTGAGCAGCTCCACAATGCCCTGCTTCTCATCACGCCACTCTTGCACAAGCGCGCCGTAGCGCTCACAATTCGCCTCTTCCAGCAGCTCAATCTCCCTCTCCGTGAACTCCGGAATCACCCGGCTCCCGGTGCCACTATGCAAACCCCGGAGCAGCTCCATGAGCTTCTGGGGAGAGGTATTTTGCAGGGCGAAAGCGAGCATCGGCGAGGGTGCCCTGAAAAAATGGATCCGCCAAAAGTCATCAACAATCTCCTGAAGCAGCTTTTGCTGGTCGGTAGCAAGCTCGGTATCATAGAGGGAGCCGCTCTCAAAGGCGTTATCCTGCAAGGCGCGCAAACAAAATCCGTGAATGGTGAAAATTGAAGCGGTGTCAAACGCTCCGAGCGCCCGCTCCAGAATCTCCCTCTCCCTCGTCATCCCCGTGGCGGATGCGCTTTCATAGAGCGCCAGAAGCAAAGGATCGTCGCTCCCGGTGCCACCCAGCACATT
Organism: uncultured Chlorobiaceae bacterium; assembly: GCA_903839405.1. Lineage (GTDB taxonomy): Bacteria > Bacteroidota > Chlorobiia > Chlorobiales > Chlorobiaceae > Chlorobium. Next base: position 8,223 of record CAIMCD010000023.1, on the reverse strand, counting down.
GAGCGCTTCACGGATGCGGCTCCGTATCCGGGCGCGCAGCTCTTTTGTCGCCGCCTCGGTATAGGTCACCACCAGAATCCGGGAGGGATCGAGCTCACGCTCCAGCAGCAGGCGCAGGTAGAGCGCCGCAATGGCGTAGGTCTTGCCCGTTCCGGCGCTTGCCTCAATCAGGGTGGTACCTGAAAGTTCAACCGTCTGATGGTTGAGGGTTTGCATCATCACCCTCTCCCTCCGGCCTGCATCATCGGCTTGAGCAACTCAAGGGCTATGGTGCAAAACTCAGAATCAAAAGGATCTCCGGCACCAAAACAGCGCCGGATAGCCGGTTCGGATCCCTCACCACGGAAATTGTTGTACCCATCCTGCCATGCGGCGGCCGCCGCCTTCAGCTCCTCCTTCACGGCATAGGCCATCGAAGAGCGGGGAAAAAAGCGCAGCGGCATCAAGAGCCCCTGCCAGTAGCGGTTCAGGAGCTGCTCAAGAAGGGCCGATGCATTCTCAACTTCACTGTACTGGACGCTACGGTTTCGCATGACGAGGGTGCTCCGGCGCCCATAACCGGCGGGAGCAATGGTGTTCAGCACAAGATGCTCGATCCAGCAGCGGATTTGATCTCTCTCCTTCAGCTCCGCACATCGGTAACGGAGCATCCCCTCCGGCCAAACCCCCTCAAGCTGGCCGGTCAGGCGGAACCCTCCAAGCTGGATATCAGCTTCAAGCGGAGGGAGCCCTCCCGTGCTCGCGGTTTTCTCCTGCACCTTCAGGGCGAACTTGCGCACCTCGTCAAGCGTGGACAGAAAAGCCAGCTCCCCCTGACGCGCCGGCGGAAGCACTCCCCGACTCCGAAAGAGCGGAAGCATCATCTCCGCTTCACCGCCCCGGAGCACCACCTCAAGCAGCTCCTGCTGCATGGCGTAGCGTTCAAGACCCTCAAGGGCAAAGGGTTCGCGATCAGTGAGCGGCTGAGCCGCACCCTCAAGGCGAATACCAAGACGGTGCTCCAGAAAAAAGGCCGCCGGATTATCATAAAAACGCAGAAGCCGCTGAAGCGGAACCTCCTTCCACTCATCCGGCAGCTCTGAAAGAGGGCTCTCCATAAAGGGGCGAATCGCTTGGCCTGCACCCTGCTCTTGCTGCAGCAGCGCCTGGTAGTTCTCCTCCGAGTAGCTGAAAAGGCGGGAGTTGGTGCTGAAGTACTCCTGGTTGAAGGGCTGCAGGCGGTGGCGCACCACCAGATGCTCCTGCAGTGAGGCGCCCGACGGCAACACAAAGCGCCTCTGAATGGCGTCCAGCAGTTCACTCACCAGCACCGAAGGAGGGAGTTCGCTGTTATCGCGGATACTTTGGCCAAGATAGCTGATGTAGAGCACATCGCGGGCCGAGATGATCGACTCCAAAAAGAGATAGCGATCCTCGTTGCGCAAGGAGCGGTCGCCCCGTTTTGGCTCCAGCGAAATCAAATCAAAACCCGGCGGACGGCTCTGGCGGGGAAAGGCCGTGTCGTTCATGCCGATAAGGGCCACAACCCGGAAAGGAATGCTGCGCATCGGAAGCATGGCGCAAAAGGTGATTCCGCCCGTCATGAACCCGAGCCCCTGCTCCTCCTGCTCAAGCCGTCCTTTCAGCCAGGCAAGGATGACCGCCGGTTCGACCTCAGCCGTAAACTCCGCCTCCAGAGCAAGCTTGCCGATCTGGTCAATCACCTCCCGGATGGCTGCCCACTCGCGCTCTGAGCTCTCGGCGGGTACAAAAAAGTCATCCAGCAACCCAAGAAAATAGTGACGCCACCCCTCAAGCCGGCGGGGTTTCTGGAGGCTTTGCATAAAAGCCTCAATGAGATCCAGAAACTCGGCAAACACCCCAAGCGTAGCGGCCATGGAGCCCTCAAGCGCATCATAGGGCAGCACACCCTGAAACAACTCCCCCTCATCCGGCATGGCGTAGCCGAGCAGCAGCCGCTCAAGCCCCGCTCTCCATGAGTTTTCACGATAGGAGGGCAGGCCCCGCTGCACTCGATCCCCTTCATCCATACCCCAGCGTACCCTTGTCTGTTCAATCCAGCCACGAATCGTAAAGAGATCGCTCTCGCTGAGCCCAAAACGACGGCTTACCGGCGGAGCAATCAGAAAATCAAAGAGTTCCGGTGCCCCAAGACGACTACCACCAAGATCAAGCAGAGCGAGAAGGCCGGCCGCAATCTCCCCCTCATTCATAAGACGACGGTCGGCAATCGTATACGGCAGGGCCACACCGCCATTTGCTCCAGCACCGAAGACACTTGAAATATAGGGGGCATAGCTCTCGATATCGGGAGTCATCACCACAATCTCCCTCGGCGTGAGGCCGCTCTGCTCCTCAAGCATGGCGAGCAGGGTGTCGTGCAGCACCTCGATTTCACGCAAGGGGGAGTGGCAGGAGTTGATGCGAATCGAACGGTCAGAGGGGGCCAGAGTGAGCACTCCCTCCTCCCCGGTGCCCTGCAGATTGAGCATATCGGACTGCAGGGTGTGCAACAGCGAGCCGGTTCCGGGATCCCGGTAGAGATCCTCCTCCTCAAGGGCCTCGTCGCTGAAATCCACAATCATATCCGAAAAATCCCGTCCGATCGAGCCGAGTAAAGCGAGAAGCGGATTGCCCTCGCTCCGCAACTCCCGTTCCGGTGCGGGTAGCCGTGCACTTGCCTTTTTTGAAAGAATATCAGCCCAATACTCACGTGAGGGGCTCAGGAAAAAAAGATTCACTTCCGTCAACCTTGATACCGCTGAAAGAATACTGAGATGCAGAGCCGGCAGATAGGAGATGCCGAAAACCGTAATCCGCTCCGGTATCCAGGAGGGCGCTGTTTTTGCGGCGGCGGCTTGGCGGCAAAAACGCTCCCTGAGCCGGCCCCGATGCACGCCCGTTGTTGAAGAAACAAGCTTCCGCCACAAAACCGCCTGCCATCCTCCGGCCAACGAACCAGCTTCGGCCGCTTCCCACCCAAGCAGCATTTCGGAGCGGTAGAGGGTATACTGGTCGAAGGTATCGGCAATTTTTTGGGCGAGCTGAAACGAGCGAAGCCCATCATGATCACGATCAAGGTAGTGGCGAAGCGGCCCGAAGGGCTCCCTGTCGAGCAGTTCCGGCAAAAGCGCCATCACTCTCCAGCTCATCACCTCTTTTGAAAAAGGCGAAGAGCTTGGCAGCTCCGAAAACATCTTCTGGAACAACCCGGCCACCATCAGGTTCGGAAAGGGAAAGCGGGCATTGGCAAATATCCCCAGGCGAAGAGCAAGCTCCATGGAGAGCCAGCGCTGCATCCCTTTGCTCTGCACAACAATCTCCTCTTCGCCAAAAGGCGAGGCAAGAGGACGCGAGAGCTTTGTAGCAAGGCCGTCGACCAAGGCTTCCATCCTGTTGCTTGTATAGAGATGAAGAGACATCGCTTATAACACACCCTTGTTTGGCAACCCCGCTGAAACTCAATTGCGTCCGCCCTGCATCTTCTTCCTGCAAAGGAAGTTCCAACTCCCCGAGCGGCGCTCAATGCAAGATGGATGAAATAAGCCTCAGAAGCAAAAAAAGGCTGCCCTTCAGCATAATTCTATTTGCATGATTCCTCAATAAATGCCATCATAAAATGCGTAACCGGCAAGGATTGGCCACGAGGTCACAAGCCGTGAGCCCCCGGCCTGCACCTTTCGGCTCTTGCTCAATGCATTACCCTATGTTAAATACCGCATTTGTTTCCATGAAAACTCTCTTGAAACTGCTCCTTACGCTTCTTGTTTTACTCTCCGTCATAGCCACGACCATTTTTTTAAGCCTCGGCCTGATTGTGTCACAACATGCGGACACGCCTGAAAAAGCCGATGTCATTATTGTACTGGGAGGTGATACCGGCCTTCGCATACGCAAAGGAGCCGAGCTCTACAAGGCAGGCTACGGCCGCAATATTCTTTTGACCGGCCTTGATGAACGTTTTTACCGCCCCGGTCACAACTGGCGCGAACGCCGCATGAGGGAGCATGGTGTACCCCAAAAAGCAATCGGGGTCGATACCCGATCCGAAACAACCTGGGAAGAGGCTCTGAACACTTCAGAGCTGATGGAAAAGAGAGAGTGGAAACGGGCAATCATTGTCAGTGACCCTCCGCACATGCTCCGTCTCTACCATACCTGGAGCCGGGCGTTTGAAGGATCGACGAAAACATTCATACTCATTCCAACCTCCCCGGAATGGTGGCATCCTCTCTTGTGGTGGAGTAATGAGCAAAGTTACCGCTTTGTGATCAGCGAAGTCAAAAAAAATATCTTCTACGCTCTGATGTACTACTGAAAAACAAATTCAACCAGATTATATCCCGGATGAAAAAAAACAGGCGCAGGATACTTTTGTTGCATCCTGCGCTTCAAGTCTATATCAGGATGGCGTCACGGCCGGAACCTGACCAGCATAGTTGATATACTCGCCGTTACTGAACGGCACCAGCTTGACCACCCCGCCATCAGGGTTCTCCTGGTTCAGATCCGTAAGAAACTGGCTCCCGATCCAGGCGTCACGATCTCCCTCAAAACCAGCTCCATCAGGATAGAGATCAATAAAACGTTTGATCAGTTCGGTTGTGAATACTGATTCCTCCCCGCCCGAACAGTAGATCGGCTTGCCCTCACCACGCTTGCACTGTGATGGATCATCAGCAAGAGAGCAGAGATCGCTTTTTTCAGTGAGATAGCCGCAATGGCTGCCGTTTTCAACCCGGGCAACCACCGCCCATGAGTCACTCTCTGGAGGGGAGAGCTGGGTGAACTGGCTTTCCTTACCGGGGGTTTCCGACCACCCCGGAGGGGTTGAAGAGTCAAGGCAAGCACAATCACACTCGCCCACAATCATCACCGAGGGTATTGGAGTGGTCGCCAGAGCATCACGATAGGGCTTCATGCCGGGAGAGATGAGCCATATTTGCTGGTCAACCGGTGAGAGCTGGAGCAAACCAACCGGATTGGCCCGCTCTGAAGGATCCCACTGCGAAAGGCGGTCTGTGTAGGCCGGAAGAAACTCACGGTCAAAAATCACCGGATCGTACATCCGGTACTGTTGCCGGCCAAGCTCCTGCAGTTTTTCAAATCCGCAAGCCGCCGCCTGGGCGTGCGCTCCGCCAACCGAATGGCCGGCAAAAATAACATTGTTGGAAACAAGGAACTTTGAACTCTCGGCAATCGCATTGTCAAAAAAGCCCTGATTCTGGGTGCTGCTCTCCTCTTTATAAAAAAAATCCGTACAACCATATTTAATGAGATAGGATGCAGCCGCATAGGTCTCCTGCCCTACCCTCGGACTGCCGCCAATGTCAATCCCCGGAATACCGATGGCTTGGGAATGGGCCGCACTGACAAAAGCCATTGCCCAGTTTTTTTCAACAATAGCCTCACTGTAGTTGTAATAGGCCGAGGGATTGATATCGAAAAGTGGGGAGTTATCAAGAAAAGCGCCAATGATTTTCTTCGGATAGTAGAGCAGATCGTTCCCCACAAGAAAACCGTGACTGAACATCACCAGGCCGTTGGCCTGACGGTTTTTCGGGTAGAAAACCTCAATAACCACCTCCATAAACTGTGGAATCTGCCACTCATACTGTATCCAAAGATGAATCCGGTCAAAACAGTAGTTGTTAATGCGAATAGGGTCCATTGCAATCAGGTTTTGATGGTTAAGAAATCTGAACTATGGATGATTGACGGGGGACGGCGGCGAAGTGAGCGATATCTCTTCTCCCTTCAAGCTTTTATACCGTTAAAATATAAAACACTTTCAGGAAAAATCCCTCTCTTTACAACAAAATACCCGGCAGAATAACCGAACAGAAGGAGTGCACGGCTCGGAGAGTTCGGAAGAGAATCATGACGCGAAAACGAAATGATCATGTATTTCCGGTGTATATTACTTCACATACTCGTTGAGCAAAAGAAACTTTAACTGTTGTTCCAACAAAGCGCTTCATGAAGAGATCACTTCTGATAACACTCTCGGTTCTTGCGGCAACTGCTGCTGCGGTGACTCTTTTTTTCTGGATAGCGAAAACACTGACCAGCGTCCCGCCGCCGCCAGCCATCACACAAGAGTACAACATTGAGGTTCCAAGCTCAACCATCAATCTGCATATCCGCTTCGATATCAAGAACCTTGCGGATTATCTGAATCGTAAAATTACCGGCACTTTCCTCGAAAAAAATCTGCGGCTGCACCACGAAAAAAAAGAGGAGATCGCTTTAAGCCTTTCGAAACAGGAGCCGATCACCATCCGATCACAAGGGAGTCAACTGATCTGCCGGTTTCCGTTAATTGTTGACGCCACCTTGATCGACAGCCGCTTTGGAAAGACCTTGTCAAAACTGGTAAAACCGCTGCACTCGACCATCATCGTAACCCTCTCGACACCCGTTCATATCGATCATAAATGGAATATCGTCACCCGATTCAAGATCAAAAGCTGCCAGTGGCAGGAGGAACCCGTGCTCCGAATACTGTTTTTCAAAAAGAATATAAAAGAGCGTCTGGAAGAGGCCATTAACGACAAGGAGGGAGAGTTAACCGCCCTGCTTGATGGTGAAATATACAAAGCCGCAACCTTGCAGCCGACACTCGCGGAGGTGTGGCACGACCTGCAGGATCCCATTCTCCTCAACCGAAAACCGAGAGAGGTCTGGATACGGTTTCTCTGCCGCGATATCAAGGGAGAGAGTGAGGTAACCCAAAAAAATATCAGCTTTTTTACCACGATTCAGGCACAGATGATGATTCTGACCGACACCACCACGGCGGCAAAACCAACTCCCCTGCCGGAGTTCCGGCCACTAAGCAAAAAGGAGAAGTCGCTCCAATCCGATATCTTTGTCTATGCCACCACCTCCTTTGAAGAAATCAACCGGGATTTAAACAATTTCTTCAGGGGAAAAACTTATTCCGTAAAAGGATACACGGCTTCAATCAAACAGGTACACGCCTACGCCTCAACAAGCGGCCTCTCGGTTCAGGTGCTGACGACGGATAACCACCGTGACGACAATCTGGTGGCAAGTGGCCGGCTGGTGTTTGATCCGGTAACGCAAACCTTGAAAGTAGAGCATTTTGATTTTGCCATCTCCACCAACCAGCTTGTGGTAAACTCCAGGGAGCTGCTGCTGCATGGCATGATCCGCGATGCCATTGCTTCAAAACTGATGATCAACCTCGACACCCTTATCAAGCGCGTGCCCGGCATCATCAATCAGGCGGTTGCCAAAGAGAAGGCCGGCAAGGTGATTGATCTTACCCTGAACAATTTTGTGATAAAAAAATGCGATATCCTGATGGGAAGAGATAAAATCCATCTGGTGATCAACGTGGGTACGGAAGCGGATTTAAAACTGAAAAAAATACAAACCGGCAAAATCATCCGCATCCACGATCACCATCCGAAATCGTGACGCTCCCTGACCATAGTGAGATGAGAGTTACAGCTCCTTCTTGCCGTTTACGGGGCCAGGTGGAATAAACTCACATGCCGGATCCGCGATCAGCTCCTCCCGTTCGGCCGGTTCAGCCGGTTCCGGGATGTGGGAGTAAAAGCGCCACTCCTTATTGACAATCCGGGCCCCGTGACCATAGGTGAAGTACGACCACGCCCATTGCAGCATCACAAAGAGCCGGTGTTTAACGCCGCTGAGGTAGTAGATGTGCACCGCCAGCCAGATAATCCAGGCCGGTATGCCCGAAAGCCTCACGTTGCCTCGCTCGACAATGGCGGCATTTTTGCCAATCGTGGCCATCTGACCCCGGTCGCGATAGGTAAAGGGCTTTTTTGCTTTTCCCTGAATATCATGCAGAATGTTCTGCCCGATTGACTCCCCTTCCTGAAGGGCGACCGAAGCGAGGCCGGGAAGCGTCATCTCATCCGCAAGGGCAACATGCGCCTGATCTCCGCCGCAGTAGACATCCGGGAACCCTTTGACCGAGAGGTAGTCGTCAACAAGAATCCGGCCGCTCTTGTCGGTCTCAAAGCCGATGGTTTTGCCGATGCTCGTAGCCCGAACTCCGGCCGCCCAGAGCACCGTGGCCGCCTCGATCCGCTCATTGCCGATCCGGACGCCGTCCGCATCAATATGGTTGACCGGACTGCACCCCCAGACCTGAACACCGAGCTTTTCAAGCGCGCGGGTAGCCTTGCTTGAGAGTTCCGGAGAGAAGGTCTGCAGAATGCGCGC